>NZ_CP126241.1:0-705396 GCF_030142075.1 Arthrobacter sp. zg-Y20
TGAACCAGCGGAATTCCAGCTACCACGACGGGAAATCATCCTCTAGGCTTGGCGTCGGGTACTTTATCCACTATCTGTGCATAACTCTGTGGATGAAGTGCCGGGATCCCCGCCGGGATCCCTGGTTTTCTTAGACCGCCGCGAGGCGTCACGAGAGGTTTTTGTGGGTACGGACGAAATCAACGATGTTGGCAGCTCTTGGCGCAAGGTCATTCGGACCCTGGAGACCGACGACAGGGTCACCCCACGACAGCGCGGATTCGTTGTGCTGGCGCAGGCCCAGGGCCTCATCGGCACCACCCTGCTGGTCGCCGTCCCGAATGAGTTGACGCGGGAAGTACTGCAGACGCAGCTTAAGAACATCCTCGATGAGGTCCTGCGCGGCGTCTTCCAGGCGGACATTCAGTGCGCGTTTGTTATCGATGCGGACCTCACACCCGTTGTCGAGGCTGAGCCCGAACCCGAGGAAGAGGCAGCGGCGCCCAGCCCGGTACCGTCCGGGGAAAGCGCCCCTTCACCTACTCCGCCCAGCACCAGCCAGGAATTCGGCCGGCTCAATCCGAAGTATGTCTTTGAAACCTTCGTGATTGGTTCATCCAACCGCTTTGCCCACGCCGCCGCCGTGGCCGTGGCGGAAGCACCGGCCAAGGCCTACAACCCGCTCTTTATCTACGGCGATTCCGGGCTGGGCAAGACCCACCTGCTGCACGCCATCGGCCACTATGCACGCCACCTGTACACGGGCATCCGGGTCCGGTACGTCAACTCGGAAGAATTCACCAACGACTTCATCAACTCCATCCGGTACGACGAAGGCGCCAGCTTCAAGCAGCTCTACCGCAACGTGGACATCCTGCTGATTGATGACATCCAGTTCCTGGCCAACAAGGATGCAACGCAGGAGGAGTTCTTCCACACCTTCAATGCGCTGCACAACCACAACAAGCAGGTGGTCATCACCTCCGACCTGCCGCCCAAGCAGCTTTCCGGATTCGAGGAACGCATGCGCTCACGGTTCGAATGGGGCCTGCTCACTGATGTGCAGCCGCCGGAACTCGAAACCCGCATTGCCATCCTCCGGAAAAAGGCCATCGGAGACAGCCTTAGTGCCCCGGACGACGTGTTGGAGTACATCGCCTCCAAAATCTCCACCAATATTCGCGAGCTTGAAGGCGCCTTGATCCGAGTCACTGCGTTCGCCAGCCTGAACCGCCAGCAGGTCGACGTCGGACTGGCAGAGATTGTGTTGAAGGACCTGATCACCGACGACGGCGCGCAGGAAATCACTGCCGCGTCCATCCTCGGGCAGACTGCGGCGTACTTCCAGATCAGCCTGGAGGAACTGTGCAGCAAGTCGCGGACGCGCACCCTGGTGACCGCGCGGCAGATTGCCATGTACTTGTGCCGGGAGCTCACGGACATGTCCCTGCCGAAGATCGGCCAGGAGCTTGGCGGGCGCGACCACACGACCGTGATCCATGCGGACCGGAAGATCCGTGAACTGATGGCTGAACGCCGCGCCATTTACAACCAGGTCACGGAGCTCACCAACCGCATCAAGCAACAGCAGCGCGAGGCCTGATCCGCCCGGTTTACAGAGCCCCGCAGGGGCTCGAATTAACATTTGTGGACAAGGGTGTGGATAACCCGGTGGACAACCCGTGTTTACCCACACTTCCCTGTGGATACGCGGAACCCTCGAAAAGTTTCCAACACCCCCGCCGCCAACCGCTGCAGAGGATCCACAGGTTATCAACAGGCTTAAACAGCCGGGATGCGGGGACACCGCGGGTTATCCACAGTATCCACAGGAGTTATTAACACTACGGACCTTAAGCAATTCGGTTCCACCAAATAACAACTAAGCTCAAGACCCCTCGGACCAACCAGCCATCCGGCAGCTCAAATACATCAAAGACGAGCATGCACCCGTGCTGCCGCCTGTTGAATCACAAACCCGGTACATCGTTGGCCAGGACCGGGCTAAGCTGTCACAGAGTATGGTTGTCATTCGCATGCATCCGCCTCCAACCCATCCACAGATGGAGGGATGAGGGCGGACACAGGCGGTGGCGGACATGCCACCCCACCAAGTTCCACACATGTTCCACCACGGAACTCACCTCGAGTTCTGAAACAAGTTCAGTTGTACTGAGAAGTACGTTGCGAAAGGCGGCACCCTTCAGTGAAGTTCAGAGTTGAGCGGGATGTCCTGGCAGAGGCCGTCACGTGGACAGCACGATCCCTGTCCCCGCGCCCGCCGGTTCCTGTCCTTTCGGGGCTGCTTATCAAAGCCGAAAACGGTTCCTTGAGCCTGGCCAGTTTCGATTACGAAATCTCGGCCCGGTTGCAGATTCCTGCCGATGTCAGCGAAGAAGGCACCATCCTGGTCTCCGGCCGCCTCCTTGCGGAGATCTGTCGCAGCCTGCCATCCGCCCCGGTGGAGGTCGAGACCGACGGCGCAAAGGTGACGCTGACCTGCCGCAACAGCCGCTTCAACCTGGCCACCATGCCCGAGGCGGAATATCCGGAACTTCCCGCGCTTCCCGAAGTCAGCGGCGTAGTCGACGGCGATGCCTTCGCGCAGGCTGTTTCCCAGGTCATCATCGCCGCGAGCCGGGATGACACGCTGCCCATCCTGACCGGTGTCCGGATGGAAATTGAAGACGATCTCATTACGTTCCTGGCAACTGACCGTTACCGGCTGGCCCTGCGTGAACTGGCCTGGAAGCCTACGGTTCCGGGCATCTCCACCAGTGCGCTGGTCAAGGCCAAAACCCTCAACGAAGTTGCCAAGACACTTGGCAGCGCCGGCGACCTGAACATCGCGTTGTCCGAGGACAGCGAACTGATCGGCTTTGAAAGCGGAGGCCGGCGGACCACGTCGCTTCTGGTTGACGGCGACTACCCCAAGATCCGGTCGCTTTTCCCGGAAAACACCCCCATCCACGCCACCGTGGAAACACATGCCCTGGTTGAGGCGGTCCGCCGCGTATCCCTGGTTGCCGAGCGCAATACCCCGGTGCGTCTGGCCTTCACCGACGGCCAGCTGACACTCGACGCCGGCACCGGCGAGGATGCGCAGGCCTCCGAAGCGCTTGAGGCCGCACTTGTCGGCGACGACATCACTGTTGCCTTCAACCCGCACTACCTGAGCGAAGGCCTTGGTGCCTTCCCCAGCAAATACGTCCGCTTTTCCTTCACCACACCTCCCAAACCGGCGGTCATTTCGGCCCAGGAAGAGCTCACCGGCGAGGACCAGGCCGACTACCGGTACCTGTTGATGCCGGTGCGGCTTCCCAACCAGTAAGGCCTCGGTCACCGGATCCGCTGCCCGGGAGCCCAATCAGAGGAGCAGAAATGCACATCGGCCTCATCGGACTCGGGAAAATGGGTTACGGAATGCGTGCAAGACTGCGCCGTAACAATGTGGATGTAACAGGATTTGACAGGGACCCCGTTCATAGTGACGTGGGATCGCTGGCGGAAATGGTTGCCGAGCTGCCGGTTCCGCGGATTGTGTGGGTCATGGTTCCGGCCGGTGATCCCACGGACGGAACCCTCGCCGAGCTTTCGGAGGTACTCGAAACCGGAGACCTGGTGATCGACGGCGGGAACTCCAGGTTCAGTGATGACCGGGAAGCCTCCCGGCTGCTGGGCCTGAAAGGGATCCGTTTCCTGGACTGCGGCGTTTCCGGGGGTATCCGGGGCCAGGACAACGGGTACGGGCTGATGGTCGGCGGCTCGGCGGAAGATGTGGATCGGGCCATGCCTGTCTTTGACGCCCTCCGCCCGGACGGTGACCGGGCGGAAAGCTTCGTCCACGCCGGCCGTACGGGTGCCGGGCATTACGCGAAGATGGTCCACAACGGGATTGAATATGGGCTGATGCAGTCCTATGCAGAGGGATATGAACTCCTGGCAGCCAAAGACATCATCGAAGATGTTCCGGGTATCCTCGGGGCTTGGCAGCAGGGAACGGTGGTGCGGTCCTGGCTGCTGGAGCTGGCGGTCAAGGCACTGCAGGAGGACCCCGGACTAAGCGGAACCGCCGGCCGGGCTGATGATTCGGGGGAGGGACGCTGGGCTGTGGAAGAGGCCGTGGCCTCGGGCATCCCGGCTCCTGCGATCACGGCCGCCCTGTATGCCAGGTTTGCCTCCCGGCAGCAGGACGCGCCGGCCATGCGGATGGTGGCCGCACTGCGCCGCCAGTTCGGCGGCCATGAGGTGCACAAAGTTGTCCGCCCGGATCCGGACCTGCCGAGCGCGTAAGGTAAAAAGACCGGAACCAACTGAGACCTACAGGATGGGAGAGCACGGAACCGATGTACGTTGACCATCTGTCGCTGACCGGTTTCCGGAGTTATCCCCAGCTGGACGTGCGGCTCGAGCCCGGCGTCACCGTGTTTGTCGGGCCAAACGGAACAGGCAAGACCAACATCGTCGAAGCCATCGGTTACCTGGCCACACTCTCTTCCCACCGGGTTAGCACAGATGCGCCGCTGGTGAACTTCGACGCCGGTCAGGCACTGGTCCGGGCTCGGCTGGTCCGCGGTTCCCAGGCCACCTCGGTGGAATTGGAACTCAACCCTGGCCGCAGCAACAGGGCGCGGATCAACCGTGCCAATCCGGTGCGGGCCCGTGACATTCTCGGCCTGTGCCGCACTGTCCTTTTTGCCCCGGAGGACCTGGCCCTGGTCAAGGGTGATCCGGGCAGCCGCAGGCGGTTCCTCGACGAACTCATTGTTTCCCTGGTCCCCCACCATGCCGCTACGCGTGCCGATTATGAACGGGTGCTGAAACAGCGGAACGCGCTGTTGAAGTCGGCGCGCGCCACGGGCCGTTTCACTGCAGCGCACGAAGCCACGCTCGAGGTATGGGACCAGCACATGGCCGAGGCGGGCGCACGGCTGGTCGCTGCCCGGCTGCAGGCATTGGAACGGCTGCAGCCGCATCTGCAGGCGGCCTACCGGGACCTGACAGACGGTTCAAAGGCGGCAAAGGCGGTTTACCGCTCCACCTTGCAGGGAGCGGTAAACGACGACGGCGCGGTCGAAGGTGCCCAGGACCCCGATGAGCTGTACGCCCTCGGCACGGAGGAACTGACCGAACGCTTCCTGCAGGCCTTTGCCGCCAACCGGCGGCGGGAGATTGACCGCGGCATTTCGCTGGTCGGCCCGCACCGGGACGAGCTGGAACTCATCCTCGGGCAGGCCCCGGCCAAGGGGTACGCCTCGCACGGAGAAACCTGGTCCTTTGCCCTGGCCCTTCGGCTGGGTTCCTACTACCTGCTGACCAGCGACGATCCCACGCCCGGGGCCGGGCCCATCCTGATCCTCGACGATGTATTTGCCGAACTGGATGTGCAGCGCCGGCAGCGTCTTGCCGGAATCGTTGCCGGAGCAGAGCAGGTGCTGGTCACCGCAGCGGTGGGAGATGACATTCCGGAGGCGCTGGCGGGGCGCATCATCACGGTGGTTCCCGGAGGCATCAGTGTGCCCGTCTCCTGACGCAGACAATCCGGACGAACGCCCCGATGCCGCACGCGAACAGCTGAACCGCATGCGCCAGGCCGCACTTGCCCGCGGCAACCAGCGCACGCCGGCAACCCGGCGCAAAACAGGGAAGCGGCAGCAGGGCCCGTTCATCCCGGGCGAATATGTAGGCCGGGACCCGCAGGGCTTGGGCAAGGTGTTCACCCGGTTCGTCAGCGAACGCGGTTGGAACTCCCCCGTTGCCGTCGGATCGGTGATTTCCCGGTGGGAGGAATTGGTGGGAAGCGAGGTCAGTGCCCACTGCAAGCCCGAGTCCTTCCAGGACACCACCGTCCAGGTCCGCTGTGATTCCACGGCCTGGGCCACGCAGCTGCGGTTGCTCCGTGATGCCCTGATTGCCCGCTTCGACTCCGAACTGGGTCCCGGCGTCGTTACCAAGATCGAAGTGATCGGACCCGCGGCACCCAACTGGCGCAAGGGCTTGAGAAGCGTCAAGGGCCGCGGCCCCCGTGATACCTACGGATAAATCCCGGCCGCAGGCCCCGCCGTGATCCACGCCACCCGGCCCTTCTCCGGCAGCGTAATTCGAAGCCTTGCAGGAGCCGGTCAGGGGCTTTGGGACCCCCGGACCGGTATCCGGCCTTATCCGGGGCGGTGCGGTTGGCTGCAAACCGTCATTAGTGGCCTGCCAGAGGGTGTTTTGGGCAGGTTTACGGCTCGCAGCGCGGTAGAATTGACGGTGGAGATGCCTGTCCGCTGGGGAGGCTTCAATTCTGACGAACACAAGAGGAGTCGACAGCACCTGTGGCTAACGACAATGAGATGGACAACTCAGAGGTAACACCAGAGGACCACACCGCCCCGGAAAACTCCACCCCCGTGGAATACGGCGCGAATGAAATTACGGTCCTGGAAGGCCTTGAGGCAGTCCGTAAGCGCCCGGGCATGTACATCGGTTCCACCGGCCCCCGAGGGCTGCACCACCTGGTGTACGAAGTGGTGGACAACTCGGTTGATGAGGCCCTGGCTGGCTACTGCGACCACATTGAAGTGGTGCTGCAGGCCGACGGCGGCGTCAGAGTTACTGATAACGGCCGCGGCATCCCCGTAGACATGCACCCCACCGAGGGCATCCCCACCGTCCAGGTGGTTATGACCATCCTGCACGCCGGCGGCAAGTTCGGCGGCGGCGGGTACGCCGTGTCCGGCGGCCTGCACGGCGTGGGTATTTCAGTGGTCAACGCCCTCTCCGAACGGGTGGAAACCGAAGTACGCCGGCAGGGTTACACCTGGCACCAGAGCTTCGCGAACGGCGGCCACCCCGTGGGTGAACTGCGCCAGGGCGAGGCAACCGAGGAAACCGGCACCACCCAGACGTTCTACCCGGACCCGGAAATCTTCGAAACCACCGAGTTCGACTTTGAAACCCTGCGTGCCCGCTTCCAGCAGATGGCCTTCCTGAACAAGGGCCTGCGGATCCGGCTCACCGACGAGCGGACGCTCGAAGAGGAAACCGAGGAAATCACCGAGGCTCCCGACGGAGCCGGAGACGCGGCGCCGAAGCACCGCATGGTGGACTACCTGTACGCGGACGGCCTCCTGGACTACGTCAAGCACCTGAACTCCTCGAAGAAGGTTGAAGTAGTCCACGACGACGTCATCGCCTTTGAAACCGAGGATTCGGATAAGAAGATGGCCGTGGAGATGGCCATGCAGTGGACCACCGCTTACTCGGAGAGCGTCCACACCTACGCGAACACCATCAACACGCATGAAGGCGGAACGCACGAAGAAGGCTTCCGCGCCGCCATGACGTCGCTGATCAACCGGTACGCCCGTGAGAAGAACATCATCAAGGAAAAGGATGACAACCTCACCGGTGACGACATCCGCGAAGGCCTGACCGCAGTCATCTCGGTCAAGCTGGCCGAACCGCAGTTCGAGGGCCAGACGAAGACCAAGCTTGGCAACTCCGAGGTCAAGGGCTTTGTTCAGCGTGTGGTCACCGACCAGCTCGGCGATTGGCTTGAGCGCAACCCCGGCCCGGCCCGCGACGTCATCCGCAAGTCCATCCAGGCCTCGCAGGCCCGGATGGCTGCCCGCAAGGCGCGTGAATCCACCCGCCGGAAGGGCCTGCTGGAATCCGGCGGCATGCCCGGCAAGCTGAAGGACTGCTCCTCCAAGGACCCGTCCAGGTCCGAAATCTACATCGTGGAAGGTGACTCGGCCGGCGGCTCCGCCGTCCGCGGCCGCAACCCCGAGACCCAGGCCATCCTGCCGCTGCGCGGCAAGATCCTCAACGTGGAACGGGCCCGCCTCGACCGGGCACTGAGCAACGCCGAAGTCCAGGCCATGATCACCGCCTTCGGTGCCGGCATCGGTGAGGACTTCGACGTCGAAAAGGCCCGCTACCACAAGATCGTGCTGATGGCCGATGCAGACGTTGACGGCCAGCACATCACCACGCTGCTGCTGACCCTGCTGTTCCGCTACATGCGTCCGCTGATCGAAAGCGGTTACGTGTACCTGGCCCAGCCGCCGCTGTACCGGATCAAGTGGTCCAACCACGCCCACGACTACGTCTACAGCGACCGGGAACGGGACGAAGTGATTGCCCGCGGTCTGGCCAACAACCAGCGCCTGCCGAAGGAAAACGGCATCCAGCGTTACAAGGGCCTGGGCGAGATGGACTACACCGAGCTCTGGGACACCACCATGGACCCCGAGCACCGCACGCTGCTGCAGGTCACCATGGACGACGCAGCCGCCGTGGACTCGGTCTTCTCGGTCCTCATGGGCGAAGACGTCGAATCCCGCCGCAGCTTCATCCAGCAGAACGCCAAGGATGTGCGCTTCCTGGACATCTAGCGGATTCGCCCAGCCGGCCCCCGCTGCCGGCGAACATGGACTTTAGCGACATAGAACGGAAGCAGAACCAATGAGTGATGAGACTCCCGAGGTAACCGGGGACACGGCTCCCCTGGCCGGGACCGCACTGACCGACAGGGTCGAGCAAATCGACCTGCAGACCGAGATGCAGCGTTCCTACCTTGACTACGCCATGGCTGTCATTGTGGGACGTGCGCTGCCCGACGTGCGCGACGGGCTCAAGCCCGTGCACCGCCGCGTCCTGTACGCGATGTTCGACGGCGGGTACCGCCCGGACCGTTCCTTCAACAAGTGCGCCCGTGTGGTGGGCGAGGTCATGGGCCAGTACCACCCGCACGGCGACTCGGCGATTTATGATGCCCTCGTCCGCCTGATCCAGGACTGGACCATGCGCTACCCGCTGGCCCTGGGCCAGGGCAACTTCGGTTCGCCGGGTAACGACGGCGCTGCGGCGCCGCGGTATACCGAAACGAAGATGGCGCCGCTGGCCATGGAAATGGTCCGGGACATTGACGAGGAAACCGTCGATTTCCAGGACAACTACGATGGCCGCAACCAGGAACCGACCATTCTTCCCTCCCGGTTCCCGAACCTCCTGGTCAACGGTTCCTCCGGCATTGCTGTCGGCATGGCCACCAACATCCCGCCGCACAACCTGCGCGAGGTTGTGGACGGTGTCCAGTGGTACCTGCAGAACCCGGACGCACCGAACGATGTGCTGCTTGAGGAACTGATCCGGCGGGTCAAGGGCCCCGACTTCCCCACCGGCGCCACCATCCTGGGCCACAAGGGAATCGAGGACGCCTACCGCACCGGCCGCGGCTCCATCACCATGCGTGCCGTGGTGAACGTGGAGGAACTCCAGGGCCGTACCTGCCTGGTGGTCACCGAACTCCCCTACCAGGCCAACCCGGACAACCTGGCCGTCAAGATTGCCGAACTGGTCAAGGACGGCAAGATCACCGGCATCGCCGACATGCGCGATGAAACTTCCGGCCGCACCGGCCAGCGCCTGGTGATCGTGCTCAAGCGTGACGCCGTGGCGAAGGTGGTCCTGAACAACCTGTACAAGCACACGCAGCTGCAGGACAACTTCGGTGCCAACATGCTGGCCATCGTGGACGGGGTGCCCCGCACGCTGAGCCTGGATGCCTTCATCCGGCACTGGGTGACCCACCAGCTCGAAGTGATTGTCCGCCGCACCCGGTACCGCCTGCGCAAGGCCGAGGAAGCTGCGCACATCCTGCGCGGCCTGCTCAAGGCCCTGGATGCCCTCGACGAGGTCATCGCCCTGATCCGGCGGTCCTCCACGGTGGAAGATGCACGGACCGGCCTGATGGGCCTGCTGGAAATCGACGAAATCCAGTCGCAGGCCATCCTCGATATGCAGCTGCGCCGCTTGGCTGCCCTGGAACGCCAGAAGATCCAGGACCAGCACGCGAAGCTTGAAGCTGAAATCGCCGAATACAACATCATCCTGGCTTCCGAAGAACGCCAGCGTTCCATTGTCAGCGAGGAACTGCAGGAAATCGCCGACAAATACGGTGACGACCGCCGCACCAAGATCCTCATGGGCTATGACGGCGACATGAGCATGGAAGACCTCATTCCCGAAGAGGAAATGGTGGTCACCATCACCCGCGGCGGCTACGTCAAGCGCACCCGCAGTGACAACTACCGGCAGCAGGCCCGGGGCGGCAAGGGCATCAAGGGCGCCCAGCTGCGCGGGGACGACGTCGTGGAGCACTTCTTCGTCACCACCACCCACCACTGGCTGCTGTTCTTCACCAACCTTGGCCGGGTTTACCGTGCCAAGGCCTACGAACTGGCCGAAGCCGGGCGGGATGCCAAGGGCCAGCACGTGGCGAACCTGCTGGCCTTCCAGCCGGACGAGCACATTGCCCAGGTCCTGGCGCTGCCGGATTACGACGCCGCCCCGTACCTGGTGCTGGCCACTAAGCGCGGCCTGGTGAAGAAGACCCGTCTGGCGGACTACGACACCAACCGCTCTGCCGGCGTTATTGCCATCAACCTCCGCGACGAAGACGAATTGGTTTCCGCCCAGCTGGTCTCCGAAACCGATGACCTGATGCTGGTTTCGCGGCTGGGCCAGTCGCTGCGCTTCACGGCCACCGACGACGCGCTGCGTCCCATGGGCCGTGCCACCTCCGGTGTCACGGGCATGAAGTTCCGTGAGGATGACGAACTGCTGGCGGCCGACGTCGTCACCGAGGACTCCTTTGTCTTCACCGTGACCGAGGGCGGCTACGCCAAGCGCACCAGCGCGGACGAATACCGGGTCCAGGGCCGTGGCGGCCTGGGTATCAAGGTGGGCAAGTACGCCGAGGACCGCGGCCATCTGGTCGGTGCCATGGTGGTCCAGGAAGAAGACGAGGTCCTGGTGGTTATGCAGGGCGGCAAGGTAGTCCGGTCCTCCGTGACCGGTGTGCCCGCCAAGGGCCGCGACACCATGGGTGTTATCTTCGCCAAGCCGGACAAGAATGACCGGATTATCGCCGTTGCGCGGAACTCCGAGCGCGACTTGGCGGTCGAAGAGGACGAAAACTCCGAAGACGGAACATCAGGCACGGCACCGGTAACCGCCGGAACCGAACCTGTGGGGGCCGCAGGCGATGAAGTACCGTTGTCTACAGACGAAACGGCTGGGCGCGATGCACAGTCAGCACAAGATGGAGGTAACGAGTGAGCTCGACCAACTCAAGCCCTAGGTCGTCCTCGGGCGCCGGGCCGCGGGTGAAGACCCCGGCACGGCCGGCCCAGCGCCCTGGGGGAGGTCAGAGCGCAGCGGGGAACCGCCAGCCGCTGGTGAAACCCGTACCCAAGGCCAAAGCCCGCAAGGCCCGGCTACTGGTCAGCAAGATCGATCCCTGGTCCGTCCTGAAGATGGCGTTCCTGCTGTCGGTTGCACTGGGCGTGGTCACCGTGGTGGCAGCCATCGTGCTGTGGACCGTGCTGGACCTGACCGGCATCTTCGACCGGGTTAACACCCTGCTGGGCGAGATTGCCGGCAGCGAGTCCGGCGGCTTCGACCTCCGGGACTTCGCTTCCCTGGGCCAGGTGGTGTCCTTCGCGACCATCATCGCCGTGGTGAATGTGCTGCTGCTGACGGCACTGTCCATGCTGGCCGCCGTGCTCTACAACATTGCCTCCACGCTGGTCGGCGGCATTGGTGTGACCCTCACCGACGACTAGTGTTTTCCGGTTCCGGACGCGCTCCTGCAGCCGCTCCGGAACCGGAAAACAGCCCGATTTGTTCTTCCGGGCAAAGGTACGGTAGAGTCATATCTCGGCCCGAAGAGGTTCGGGGCGTATAGCTCAGGCGGTTAGAGCGCTTCGCTGATAACGAAGAGGTCCCAGGTTCAAGTCCTGGTACGCCCACGGAACACCTTGCAAAAGGTGAACCGGAACGGCAAGGAGGATTCCATGAAGAAGTTGCTGACGGTCATGGCAGCGGCTGCTGCTGGAGTCTTCGCCTATAAGAAGTGGCAGGAAACTGCCGCTGAGAAGACAGTTTGGAAGGAATCGACCGACAAGGTCGGCTAACCGCCAAAAGGTCGAATCTGGTAACCCGGCCGGTAATGGTGGGTTATACTGGATAGGTTCTCATTTCGGGGGCATGGCGCAATTGGTAGCGCACCTGCTTTGCAAGCAGGGGGTTCGGGGTTCGAGTCCCCGTGCCTCCACCGAAAGAATAGACAGAAGGTCCCCGCTCCTTGGAGCGGGGACCTTCTGCGTTAAGCCGCTGTGACTCCCGGAAACAGTCCGGCGCCGGTGCAGGAGCGGGGCTGCACTACTGTTGGCCTGTGAATATTTTCCTGGCCGCAGTGGGTGTCCTGGGCGTGTCCGCGTCCGGGCCCATTATGGCCGCTACGGCTGCCCCCGCCCTTGCCATCGCCTTCTGGCGCAATGCCCTGGGCGCGGTACTCATGGGCGGTCCCGCAGCTTTGGGACGGCGCCGGGAATTCGCACGGCTTGGGGCACGCGAGTACCGGTGGACTGCCGTTGCGGCGGTGGCCCTGGCATTTCACTTCGCCTGCTTCATCACTTCACTGCAGCTGACGTCCGTGGCCGCGGCTACGGCGCTTGTCTGCCTCCAAGCGGGGTGGATCGCCCTGTTTAATGTGCTGCGCGGTATCCGGGTTGCGCCTGTTGTGTTGGCAGGGCTGGCCGCCGCGTTCGCCGGAGTTGTGGTGATTTCCGGCTTTGACCTGGGTCTTTCGCGGGAGGCACTGATCGGGGATGTCCTGGCGGTGGCCGGCGGTGCCCTCGCGGGTGTCTACACCATCGCAGGCGGAAAAGCCCGTGAGTCCATGTCTACGGGCACGTACACCACTCTCTGCTACGGAGCATGCGCCGTGCTGCTCCTGGCGCTCTGTGCGGTCTTCCGGCAGCCGCTGGTCGGCTTTCCGCCGGCGGCGTGGCTGGGGATCCTCGGTGTAACCGTGGTGGCGCAGATCCTGGGCCACTCGGTGTTCAACCACCTGCTGGCTGTCATCAGCCCGTTGGTGGTTTCCATGATTATCCTGCTGGAGATCCCCGGCGCGGCCATCCTGGCGGCGGTGTTCCTGCACGAGCAGCTTCCGGCGGGCACATACGCCGGGCTGGGCCTTATCCTCGCCGGATTAACGGTGGTAGTGGCCGGACAGGGCAGGGCACGACGCCGGCCCGGCACCGAACCTATCCCCCCGGCACCACCGGCCCTGGGCGGAGACGTGCAACCCTAGTTCAGAGAGCAGCCCGGCACATAAGGCCGGAACCAAAACAGGGAGGTCCCCGCCGCAGCGGGGACCTCCCTGTTTTTTCTTGCCGGTATTTTTTCTAACCGGTGTTACTTCTTGCCGGTGTTGTTATCTGAGTGGGCGCCTGAAGGCTTGGCAGCTTCCTTGGCCTCGCCCGCGGCTTCCTTGCTGTGCTTGCCGGCTTCGGATGCCTTGTCGCCGGAACGGGAGGCAGCACGCTCGGCTGCTTCCTTGATACTGGCGACCGTTTCCTTGGTCTCAGAGGAGGCAGCCGCAGCGTTCGTGCCGGCCTTCTCGGCCGGAGTGGAGGCAGCCGCAGCCTTCGGCTTGGGCACCTCGACCGGTGCCGGCGTCGCCGGCTCAGCGGGCTTGGCCGTGGAGGCCCCGGAGGAGGTCCCGGTAGCCGCCGGTGCCGGAGCCGTGGCGGGAGTGGTGGCAGCAGCCGGCTTCGGTGCGGGGGTCTTCCAAGGATCCTCAACCGGACGCGAGGCACGCCAGGCAGCTACGCCGGCGGTGACGGCAGCGGCGATGATGCCGAAGACCAGCCACCCCTTGCCGCCGCCCTTCTGGTTCTTGCGGGCCTGCTTGGCAGCCTGGGCTGCAGCCTTCTGTGCGCGCTTGAGCGCCTTCTTGTTGCCCGTGACCTTGGAAACCGCGGTCTGTACAGGAACGTTGGCTGCCGTCAGGCTGCGCGAAACGCTGTCCGCGGCCACACCGATCCGGGTGGAAAGCGCCGGGAGGTAATCGTCGACGACGCGGTCCTTCGCGGTGTTCAGGGCCGGTGTAGCCCGGTCCAGGGTGCTCTGGATCCGCGGAGCGGCTTCATCCACAGCGTGGCTGATCCGCGGCCCAACCTTCTCAAGCCCGCCTTGGATGCGGGGCGTTACGGTGGCTACGCCCTGGGCAAGCTCGTCAGCAGCACGCTTGATACCGTCCTGGATCTTCGGAGATGCGGTTTCGATCCCCTTCTCAATGCGCGGAACGGCCCAGCCCTTGGCTGCGTCCACCTTGGGCGAAGCCCAGTCGCGGGCCGTTACGAGGCCAGCAGCCACATTGGCTTCAAGGTCATGGGTGATGCGGTCCTTCTTCAAAACTACCTCCCGGGATAGTGTCGTTTCAGCCTTAGCCTACGTGTTCGAGCTGATCTCTGCTATCGGAGGCCGCGGCAGGCCGCGGTTTTCACTGTGCGCTGAACCTGCCGGTTTCCGCCCCTGTGCGCAAGCGCCGTGGAAGAATGTTGTTATGACTGCTATTCCTACAGCAAAAGCGACCATCCACACGTCCATGGGCGATATCCGTATCAACCTGTTCGGCAACCATGCCCCCAAGACGGTCAAGAACTTCGTTGGCCTGGCCACCGGTGAGATCGAGTGGACCGACCCGGCAACGGGTGAAAAGACGAGCCGCCCGCTCTACGACGGTACGATCTTCCACCGCATCATCAAGGATTTCATGATCCAGGGCGGCGATCCCCTGGGCCGCGGCACCGGCGGACCCGGCTACCAGTTCGACGACGAAATCAACCCCGACCTTGATTTCGCCACCCCGTACAAGCTGGCCATGGCCAACGCCGGCATCCAGATGGGACGCGGCACCAACGGTTCGCAGTTCTTCATCACCTCGGTGCCCACCACGTGGCTGCAGGGAAAGCACACCATCTTCGGTGAGGTTGCCGACGACGAGTCCCGCGCATTGGTCGACCAGCTCAATGCGGTCTCCACCGACGGACGCGACAAGCCGACCGAAGACGTGGTTATCAACAGCATTACCGTCGAGCAGCTCTAACCTGTTCGAAGGGTGCCCCGGCCGGACTATCCGGCCGGGGCCTTTCGTCAATCCGGGAGTTTCGAGCAATGTCATATGGAGTGCCGGCCGGAGCGCCGGCGTCGCAGGTTCCAGTGTGTCCGCGCCATCCGGACCGGGTCAGCTATATCCGCTGCCAGCGTTGCGGACGCCCGGCCTGCCCTGAATGCCAGCACAACGCCGCCGTAGGCGTGCAGTGCGTGGATTGCTTTGCCGAACAGAACCGGAAGCAGCCGGCCTACCGCACCGTGTACGGCGGACGCACGGCCCCGGCTGCCGGGACGGGCAAACCGGTAGTAACCATCACCATCATGGCGATTTGCGCCGCTGCCTTCCTCCTGCAGCTGGCGGTCCCCGGCTTTACCTCCGACTTCTGGTACCGGCCGGTCTACACGGACTATGAGCCGTGGAGGATGCTGACGTCTGCCTTCCTGCATTCAGCAGGCGGCTTCGTCCACATTGCTTTCAACCTCTATGCGCTGTGGTTCCTGGGCCGGACGCTGGAGCCGATGTTCGGCCGGGCGCGCTTCGCCCTGCTCTATCTGATCTCGGCCGTAGGCGGCTCGGTGGGCGTTATGTACCTTGCCGACCCCGGAACACCTGTCGTGGGAGCCTCGGGAGCGATCTTCGGGCTCTTCGGTGCACTGTTCGTGGTGATCCGCCAGCGGAGGGGTGAACTGCGTTCCCTGGTGATCCTGCTCCTGCTCAACCTGGTGATGGGCTTTGTCTTCCCGAATATCGCCTGGCAGGCCCACGTGGGTGGACTGGTGACCGGGGCCGCCTGCGCGGCCATCATTGCCTATGCGCCCCGGGGTAAGAACCGGACGGTTGTCCAGTTGCTGGGGCTGGCGGCCATAGCCCTGCTCCTGGTGGTGGCAACCATCCTTTGGCCGTCTCCCGTGTAGCGCTTGCCTGCCCGTGCGTGCCCGCTGTCCTTGTGACGGCGGGCACTGTGCATTAAGGCAAAGTTATCCACAGAGATACCCACAGTGTTAATAACTAACAAGCGTGTAGTTTCTCCTCCGGACCAGCGATCCACAGGGTTATCCATAGCCTGAACGGACTTACACACATGTAATTCCACAGCTGTGGATAACCCGGATCCCTTTGTTTGCGCGGAAGTTGCGGAAGTAACCCACAGAGTTACCCACACCTGTGGATAACTCCGTGCACAACCTGTGAACAACAGGAAAACCGGGGATAACGACTTCAGGCCAACAGAAAGGGCCCTCCGGCTGCGGGTGGCAGCGGGAAGGCCCCTAAGGTTGCGAGGCTGAACGGAGTCAGCGCCAGCGCGTAGTCATCAGAAACCCCACAATGGCAATAGCAAAGCCCACCAGGATGTTGGCGGCACCCAGAGACGGGACGGGGAAGCCTCCCTGGGTGATGTAGTAGGTGATGATCCACAGCAACCCGATGATCATCAGGCCGAACATCACCGGCTTGTACCAAACGGGGTTCGGCTTGGCTGCGGAATTAACACGGGGCTCGGCAGCGGGGCGCGGCGGCTTCTTGCGGGACTTGGACTCAGGCACGGATCCTCCTGGCAGAACCGGCTCTGCGGATGCCGGCGGTTTGTTGGTGGCGGTCTCAGGGGCGGGGACAACACTGCATGGCTGCAGGCGCTGCATGGCACGGCTTCCCGTTCCTGATTATCCTAGCGAATTCCCGGGGCAGAGTATCCTTGGGCACACTAAGCTTCGAAGACCATCCCGCCGAGGAGCGTATGGACCAGTCCCCAGCAGTCCGCGAGGAGCACCGCCCACGCTCCCGCCCGTCCCCCGCGGGCGGCCCGGTACGCATGGTGGTCCACGTCCTAGGGGAAATCCTGGTGACCCTGGGGGTTATCCTGGGCCTGTTTGTGGCCTGGCAGCTGTGGTGGACGGATCTGGAAGCAAACAGGTCCCAGCAGGAGGCCGTGCAGGACCTGTACAAGGATTTTGACCTGCCTCCTGAGGACGCGCCGGCCCCCGCGCCGGCCGGCTACGGCGAACCGGTAGTGATGGAACCGCCGGCTGATGAGGGAACCACTTTCGCGGTCGTTTACGTTCCGCGCTTCGGGGAGGACTATGCGGTGCCGGTCAGCTCGGGTGTGGGTACCCGGGTCCTGGACACGCTGGGACTGGGCCACTACTCCGCCACGGCCATGCCCGGCGGGGTTGGCAATTTTGCGGTGGCCGGACACCGGCAGAGCCACGGCAAGGCCCTGGACGCCATCCACACATTGGTACCCGGAGACCGGATCTATGTGCAGACAAAGGACGGGTACTACAGCTACGTGTACCGCAACACGCAGTTTGTCCTGCCGGACCAGGTCGATGTTTTGGCACCGGTGCCTACAAAACCGGAGGCGGTCCCCACGGAACGGTTCCTCACGCTGACCAGCTGCAATCCCCGCTTTGGCTCACAGGAACGGATCATTGCCTACGCACTGATGGACTCGTGGCAGCCTCAGTCTGCCGGGCCGCCTGCAGAGATAGCAGACGCCGTCGCCGCTAATGTGCAAGGAGGTCGCTAAAATGTATGCATGGCTCTTCCGACGCCTGCCCGGCCCGCTGTGGGTCCGGATTTTCCTTTCCGCGGTGCTTATTGCCGCAGCTGTGCTGGTGCTCATGGAGTTTGTTTTCCCGTGGCTTGCAGAGACCAGCCTTCTTCCATCCTTCACGGAGTCAACGATTGGCGGTTCCTAGCACTATGACCACGCGCATCCTGGTGATCGACAACTATGACAGCTTTGTATACACGCTGGTGGGTTATCTGCGGGAACTTGGAGCGGAAACCACGGTGGTCCGCAACGATGACTTGGACGCGGCACAGGCACTGGAACTGGCGGCAGGGCACAACGGCGTGCTGGTGTCCCCCGGTCCGGGGACCCCGGCCGAAGCCGGTGTGTCCATTGACCTGATCCGCTGGTGCGGGACCACCGGAACCCCCATGCTCGGCATCTGCCTGGGGCATCAGGCCCTGGCCGAGGCTTTCGGGGGAACGGTAACGCACGCTCCGGAACTAATGCACGGCAAGACCTCGTTGGTGCAACATGGAGGTGAGGATGTGTTCACCGGGCTGAACAGCCCGCTGACCGCCACCCGCTACCATTCCCTGGCGGCCGTAGCGGACAGTGTGCCGGCTTCGCTGCAGGTAACCGCCCGCACCGCCAGCGGCATCATCATGGGCCTGCGCCACACCGAGGCGCCTTTGTCCGGGGTTCAGTTCCATCCCGAGTCCGTCCTCACGGAGGGCGGCTACCAGATGCTGGGAAACTGGTTGGAGTCCTGCGGCCTGGCCGGCGCCGCCGCCCATGCATCGACCCTCAGCCCGCTGATCTCCCGCACCGGCCGACCGGCGCAGGAACCGAACGCCGCCTAGCGCTGGGCGGCGCTCGGAGACGGGCTGGGGGACGACGGCGAGGGGGACGGGCTGGGCTCAGCCGGGGCCTTCGCTACATTCACCACAATGCTTGTCCCCGGCGCGACCTCGGTTCCCGGCATAACGCTCTGTGAGAGCACCATACCCGGGGCAGCTTCGGCGGACTCCACCTCCACCAGCTTCGGCGTAAGCAGCAGCGTGGGATCCAACAGCGTGGCTTCAGCCTGCTCACGTGTGAGGCCGGCCAGATCCGGGACCACCACTTTGCCGGTGGACACAATGATGTTCACCTCGGTACCAACGGGCACTCGCTCCCCGACAGCGGGTTCCGTCCCCAGCACACGCCCCTCGGACATGGTGGAACTGTTGTCGGTTTTGGTGGCCCCGCCCTTGAGGTCCAGCTCGCGCAGCGCATCACGGGCACCGGACTCGGTCATTCCGATCAGGTCGCCCGGGATCTCTGCGGTGGAGGGTCCCTTGGAGATATAGAGCGTGATGTCCTCTTGCAGATGGGCCATTGCACCGGCGGCGGGGGAGGTTCGTATTGCCAGCCCGTCCTGCACGGTATCGCTGTACTCCTCGCTGATGGACGGCGCACGGAAACCGGCGTCCACTATCGCGTTGAAGGCATCGGATTGCGACATCGCTTCCACAAGGGGGACCGAGGCCGTGGTGGGAGCCGCGGGCTTGGCGTTAAGCACGTTCCAGCCCACAACCCCGGCCGCGCCCAAGACCAGGACAAGGAGAATGACGAAAACGGTGGTCCAGGCACGCCGCCGTGCCTTTTGCTGCGGCTCGCGCTCCCCCGTGGAACCGATGTTCAGGACCGGACGATCCGCGTCTTCCTCGGCAGTAAGCGAACCGCCCGCCAGAACCTTGGCCATGGCGCGGGTACGCGGTTCCTCATCCTGCGGATCAGCCGGATGTACGGCATGCGGGGGCACCGCAATCGCCTGTGTGGCAGCCGTGGCGGGTCCGCCGTCGCGCACTGCCAGCAGAGCTTCACGGAACTCGCGCGCCGTTTGGTAACGGTGGTTCCGGTCCTTGGCCAAACCGCGTTCCAATACGTCGTCCAGGGCCGTTGAAACCTCGGGGTTGAGGCTGCTGGGCGCCACGGGCAGTTCGCGGACGTGCTGGTAGGCAACTGACACCGGGCTGTCACCGGTGAACGGCGGCCTGCCGGTGAGCAATTCGAAAAGCAGGCAGGCGGCGGAGTAGAGATCGCTGCGTGCGTCCACTGTTTCACCGCGTGCCTGTTCCGGAGAAAGGTACTGGGCGGTGCCGATCACTGCCTGGGTCTGCGTCATGGTGGCAGCTGAATCCGCCATGGCACGGGCGATGCCGAAGTCCATGACCTTCACGCCGCCGTCGACCGTAACCATCACATTGGCGGGCTTGATGTCGCGGTGGACAATCCCGGAACGGTGGCTGTAATCCAAAGCGGCCAGGACGCCCAGGACATACTCCACCGATTTGTCGATGGTGAGCTCGTCCGCCTTCAGGAGGTCCCGCAGGGTCCGGCCCGGCACGTATTCCATCACGATATAGGGCAGCCGGACATCGTCGCGGGTAGACGCTGACTCCTGGTCCCCGGTGTCGTAAACCGATACAACGGAGGGATGGTTCAGCCCCGCGACTGCCTGCGCTTCACGCCGGAAACGGGATTGGAACAGTGGATCCCGTGCCAGGTCCGGGCGCAGCACCTTGATGGCGACAGTCCGGCCCAGGCGGATATCCCGGCCAAGGTAGACGTCGGCCATGCCGCCGCGTCCGATCAGTTCACCGACCTCGTAACGTCCGTTCAGGACGTTGTCGGTGTTGAGGGTGGGTTGCCCTCGAAGGAAATCTGCGCTCATGGTTACTGGTTGCCGGTCGTGGTGCTGGGATCGGACTGGGCGGTGTCGCCGATGCTGGCGCCGCCGTTGGTGGAGGGTGACGGGGCGGTGGGAGAGGGCTGTGCCGGGGCGGGTGCAGGTGCCTGCGCAATGAAGTAGGTCACCGGGGAGCCCTGGGGTACCGCGGCGCCTTCGCTTGGGTCCACGCGGGTGACCGTGCCGGCCCTGGCGTTTGACGTCTCGCTGCCGCCGTTCCTTGCCACCAAACCGGCGTCGGCGATCCGCTGGCGTGCAGTCGCTTCGTCAAGCCCCGTCAGCGACGGTACCGAAACAAGTTCCGGTCCGGAGGAGTAGACGACGGTCACCGCAGACCCCGGAACGAGGCTGCCGGAGGGATTAACCTCAATGACCATTCCCTCGGGAACATCGGCGTCGGAAACCGGGAGCCGGTTGACCTGCAGTCCGAGATCCAGCAGTTCCGCGTAGACATCATTGACCGGCCGGCCCGCATAGGCGGTGGAGTCAACGAAGATTTCCTCATCGCTGGGAGATTCCGACGGCGTGGCCGACGGCGACTTGGAGGGCGACTTGGAGGGCGAAGCGCTCTTGGACGGGCTGGCAGCGGAGGAACTGGCGGCCGGATCCGGGTCTGCATTGTCGTCTGAACCGGTCAGGACGAAGAAGGCCACCACACCGGCCAAAATGAGTACCAGCAGGGCAATCAGCGGAATGGTCCACGGGCTGCGCCCGCGCTTTTCTTCCTCGACGTCACCGTTATCGTCGGCGCCGTCGTAGTCGACGTCGTCATCTTCGTCGGTCCACTCACGGGACGCGGCGAGCTGGCCGGTGGAGGCATCGCCCGCTACCGTGGCGCCGGCAACGGTGGGCAGTGCCGACGTGGACGGTGCCGTGTCCACCACGCGCGTGGCAGCGGTGCCCGCAGTGGGAACCGGGGCCGTCACGGCACCGGATGTGAACAGCAGCATTCCGGGCACAGCGGTTTCAGCTGCCTTGATGTCGCCGCGGCGGATGGCCGCAACGGCCAGGGCGAGGGCCTCGGCGTCGGCCGGGCGGTCCGCCGGGTCCTTCGCGAGCATGGACATGATTAGGGCGCGGACCGGCACGGGAATGGACTCGGGCAGCGGCGGCGGGGTGTCATTGACCTGGGCCAGCGCGATGGCGATCTGGGATTCGCCGGAGAACGGCCGGCGGCCGGCCAGCAGCTCATAGCCGATAACGCCAAGGGCGTAGATGTCGCTGGAACCGGTGGCTTGCTGCCCGGTGGCCTGTTCCGGTGCCAGGTACTGGGCGGTGCCCATCACCTGGCCGGTGGCGGTCAGGGGCACCTGGTCGGCGATACGGGCAATCCCGAAGTCGGTGATCTTGACCTTGCCGTCGGGCATGATGAGCAGGTTGCCCGGCTTGACGTCTCGGTGCACCAGTCCCTGATGGTGGGCAACGGCCAGGGCAGTGGCGGTCTGGCCGATGATGGACAGGGTCCGGTCCGGCGATAGGACCTTGTCGCGTTCGATGATGGTGGAAAGCGGCTGTCCGGGGACAAGCTCCATCACGAGGTAAGCGGAGCCCTCTTCCTCGCCGTAGTCAAAGACATTGGCAATGCCGGGGTGGTTCAGCAGCGCCGTATGCCGGGCCTCCGCACGGAAGCGGTTGAGGAATCCGGGGTCGCCGGTGTACTCCTCCTTGAGG
Organism: Arthrobacter sp. zg-Y20; assembly: GCF_030142075.1. Taxonomy (NCBI): domain Bacteria; kingdom Bacillati; phylum Actinomycetota; class Actinomycetes; order Micrococcales; family Micrococcaceae; genus Arthrobacter; species Arthrobacter sp. zg-Y20. Next base: position 21,856 of record NZ_CP126241.1, read on the forward strand.
ATCTTAATGGCAACAATGCGGCCCAGGACAAGGTCCCGTGCCTTCCAGACCTCGCCCATACCGCCGATGGCAATACGGTCGGTCAGCTGGAACCTGCCGCCTAAGGTGATACCCGATGTAGGCCTCACTTATTCAACACCGCCTCTAGGAGTTTCTGCGCGCTTGGAGTGGTCAATTGGGCACCGGTGGTCAAGTCCACGTCTTCCATGACGACGGAAATGACAACTTGGGGATCGTCGGCGGGTGCGAAGCCAGTGAACCAGGCGTTGTCGCCCCGGCCCTCCACCTCGGCAGTGCCGGTTTTCCCGGCCACCTTTACGCCGGGAATACGGGCGGCACTGGCGCTGCCGTTATCCACAACACCCACCATCCATTCGGTGAGTTGCCGAGCAGTGTCAGGACTGATGGAGGTGTTGAGCTTGGTGGGCTTCGGCTCGTCAATCACGGACAGGTCCGGGGCACGGACGCTGCGGACCAAATTGGGGGTCATTTGCTCGCCGTTGTTGGCGATGGCAGCGGAGATCATGGCGACCTGCAGCGGCGTGGCCGTGACGCTTCCCTGACCGATGGAGGATAGTGCCAGCTGGGCCTGGTCCTCGTTATCCGGGAAGTGGCTGGGAACCACGGGTGTGGGAATGGTCAGCGGAGTGTCAAAGCCGAACTTCTCTGCCTGTGCCGCCAAGTTGTCCTGCCCGAGTTCAAGGGCCACCTGGGCAAAGACCGTGTTGCAGGACTGCGCCAGGGCAAATGCGAAGTCGGCCTCGGAGCGGGAAGAACACGCACCCGTGACAAAGTTCGGCAGGTAGGTATTGGTTCCCGGGAGCAGGAATTCCTGCGGATTCGGAATCACGCTGTCGGCGTCGTACTTTCCCGATTCCAGGGCTGCGGCCGTGTCTACCAGCTTGAACACCGAGCCGGGAGCCAGCAGCGATTCGGTGGCCGGATTGATGTACGGAGACAGTCCGGGGATGGAGGTGAGTTCAGCCATGGTCGATTCGATCAGGCCGGTGTCGTGCACAGCCAGTGCATTCGTGTCATAGGTGGGCTTGGAGACCATGGCGAGGATGTCGCCCGTCTTCGGGTCCATCATCACGATGGAGCCCTTCTGACCGTCCGGAATGAGGTCGTAGGCCAGCTGCTGCAGCTCCGGATCAATGGTCAGCTCCACCGAAGCGCCCTGACTCTGGGCCCCGGAAAAGACCTGGACCAGCTTGTCGTAGAACTGCTGCGGGCTGTTGCCGGAAAGTTCTTCATTCATCGCCGTTTCCAGCTGGGAGGTGCCGTTGAGGTTGAAGAAGCCGGTCAGCTGCGAATACAACTCAGGGTTGTTGTAGACCCGCTGGTAGTTAAACTCATCATTGGAAGGAACCGACTCGGCAACGGCCTTGCCGTCCACCAGGATGGAGCCGCGGTTCTCGCCGAAATCCCGGTAAATGGAACGCCGGTTGTCAGTATTTTTGTTCAAGTCCTCAGCCGCGAAGAACTGCACGTAGGTCAGCGACCCGAGAATGAGCGCGAACATTGCCAGGGCTACTACCCAGCTGTTCCGGATGGCCTGGTTCATTCGACTCCTTCCTTAGGGGTGCGCCGGCCGCGTGCAGAAGCACCGATCGGGGATTCACTCATGGCCGGAACCATGTCCGTGGACACCGGTCCGGAGGCCACCGGGCGCCGAGAGGCGTCCGAAATCAGCAGCAGCAGGGCCACAATGATCCAGTTCGCCAGCAGCGACGAACCGCCGGCGGACATGAACGGCGTGGTTAGGCCGGTCAGCGGGATCAACCGGGTAACACCGCCAATGACCACAAAGCACTGCAGCGCAATGGTGAACGAGAGCCCGCACGCCAGCAGTTTTCCGAACCCGTCTTTGGTCCCCAGAGCGGCACGGAAGCCCCGGGATACGAGAAGTACATACATGAGGACAATCGCGAAGATGCCGATCAGGCCCAGTTCTTCGCCCAGGGCGGCAATGATCATGTCGCTGTTGGCGAAGGTCACCAGATCCGGGCGGCCCTGGCCCAAACCGGTGCCGATCAGTCCGCCGCTCGCCAGTCCGAAGAGACCCTGAACCACTTGGTAGCTTCCACCCACCGCGTTGTAGACCTCGGGGTCAAAGGCGTTGAGCCAGCCGTGGATACGCTGCTGAACATGGCCGAACAGCTGCAGGGCAGCAAACCCGCCTACGGCGAGCAGGCCGAGTCCGATGACCACCCAGCTCACCCGGCTGGTAGCCACGTAGATCATCGCCATGAAGAGTCCGAAGAAGAGAATGGATGAGCCGAGGTCCCGCTGGAAGACCAGCACTCCGATGCTGACCAGCCAGGCAACGATCATGGGACCCATGTCCTGCATGCGCGGGAACTGCAGGGGGCCGACCTTGCGGCCGGCCAGGAGGATCAGATCCCGGTTGGTGGATAGATACCCGGCGAAGAATATAGCCAGGGTGATCTTGGCGATTTCGCCGGGCTGGAAGGTACCCACACCAACATTGATCCAGATCCGTGCACCGTTAATGGTGGTTCCGAGCGGCGTCAGCGGCAGCAGGAGGAGGATGGCACTGACGATCAGCGAAATATAGGTGTAGCGCCGCAGGATCCGATGATCCTTGATCACGAACATCACGGCGATGCCCGCGGCAACGGCCACGGTGCTCCACAGCAGCTGCCGGTCCGCTGCGGTGTCGCCGTTGGTGATGTCCAAGCGGTGGATCATTGCCAAACCGATGCCGTTGAGGGCGGTGACAATGGGAAGTATTACCGGGTCGGCATATTTCGCCCGGAAGCGCAGGACCAGGTGGAAAACAACCACCAGGGCCATCAGCGTGCCGCCCTGCACCCAGAAGTCGGAGTCGAACCCGCGGTCCTCATCCAGGCCGACGATCATGTTGGCACCCACCCCGACGAGCAGGGCGACCAGCAGGAGCAGGGCTTCGATGTTGCGGCGGGGTTTGGCAACGGTCAGGAGATCAGACATTACTGCTTACCTCCGCAGGCACTGTTGGCCGCAGCGTCGGGCTGCGCCGTGGAAGTGGGCGCCGGTGTGGAAGTGGACGGCGTGGAGCTGGGTCCCGGAGCCGGATCCACAGGGGGACACATGACAGCCTTGGCAGTGTCCCGCAGATCCTCTACGATCTGGTCGGCATGCTCAAGGTCCCGCGCGGGAAGAGTGTCTTCCACCCGGTTGCGGTGGTACTCGGAAAGGCTGTCCACGGGAATGTCAGAGATATCCGTGACGTGGGAAAGATGGATGGGGCCGATCGTCTGGGAAACACCGTTGAAGACGGCCACCCGGTTGTCATAGGAGCCCACGTAGTAACGGGTTTGGGTCCAGGTGTACCCGAGCCACATCACAGCCGCGAGCAACAGGGCCAGTACGGTCAGGAAAGCCGGGAGCAGCCAGCGGCGCCAACCGGGCCGCTTGGTGTCCTCCGGAGCGAGTCCCGGGGACTGTGCGTCGTCGGCCTTGTGCGTCAGCATGCGGGCGGCGCGGCGCTCGGCCGAGCGCTTAGTGACAATGGGAATCTGGCCGGTTTCGGTGGCGAGCGATGCTGCACCTACCAGGACATGGGGGCGCGAGGAGAGGTCCTGCCGGATCAGCTCCGCGCGTTCCTGAAGACTTTCGTCGTCTTCTTTATCTTCGCCGGAAGAATCGGCCTCGTCCTTGCCTTCGGTCACGGCCGGTGCCGGGGTACTCACGGCAGGGGCTGCCGAGATGGTTGCCTGACGGGGACGGCCCTGCCCGGCAGGAAGCTCTGTCATCGCCGCAGTGGACGGAGCGGACCCGGCGTCGGGATCATCGTCGATCTCGATCACTGCAACAGTGACGTTGTCCGGGGAGCCGCCGGCGAGGGTCAGTTCCACCAGCGTGTCGACGCACTGCTGCAGGTTGGAGGTGCCCCGCAGGACGCCCTCGATATCGGAGTCGCGGAGCACGGCGGTGAGACCGTCCGAGCACAGCAGCCAGCGTTCGCCCGGTTCCACATCGAAAGTGGCCAGGTCCAGTTCAGGGCTCGCGTCGACGTCGCCCAGTACGCGCATCAGGACGTTCTTATGCGGATGGACCTCAGCTTCTTCGGGCCGCAACCGGCCCTCGTCGATGAGGCGCTGGACGAATGTGTGGTCGATGCTGACTTGGCTGAACTCGCCGTTCTTGAGCCGGTAGGCGCGGGAATCGCCGATGTGGGCCAGGGCCAGCCGCCGGTCATGGAGCAGCAGTGCCGTGACGGTGGTGCCCATGCCGGAGAGCTGCGGGCTTGTGGTCACCAGTTCGGAAAGGAGGGAGTTTGCGGCCTGGATTTCGTCCGCAAGGACGGTCAGCGGCTCGTCCTCCTGGACCCGGCTGTCCAGATGCACCAAATCCAGCACGGTGGAGGCAGACGCGACATTGCCGCCGGCGTGGCCGCCCATTCCGTCAGCGACCACTGCAAGGTACCGCCCCACATAGGCGGAGTCGTCGTTCTTGAAACGAACCATGCCCACGTCGGAACGTGCTGCATATCGAAGGACCAAAGCCACGGTCAGGGCCTCAGCTCAATGACCGTTTTGCCGATTCGGACAGGTACGCCGGGTTCCACGGGCAGCGCCCGGGTGAGCTGGCTGCCGCCCAGATAGGTGCCGTTGGTGGAACCCAGGTCCTCGATGAACCAGCGGCTGCCCTGCGGGAACAGGCGTGCGTGGCGGCCGGAAGCGTAATCGTCCTCAAGGACGAGGGTCGCTTCCTGTGCGCGGCCGAGCAGGATGGGACTGGCGGCGAGGTCCAGGGTGGTGCCGCGCAGCGGACCTTCCGTGACAACGAGTTCCCGCGGCGTGACCTTGGCCGGGGCCGGGGCGCGCTTCTCCAACTCGGGGTTCCGGCGCATCTGCCGGGCGGTGGGGGTTCCGGTCCGGTTACGGCTGCCCACGGCAAGGTCGCGGCGGATGGCGCCCACTACGGAGATCACCATGATCCACAGGACCAGTAGGAAGCCGTACCGCAAAAGGGTTTCGGTCAGTTCGCCCAGCACTAACGTCCTCCGGCCCGGACAGGCAGCAGCCGGAAGACTATCCGGGTACGTCCCATGGCAATGGTGGATCCGTCGGTAAGCACTGCTTCACCCTGAACTTTCTGGCCGTTGACGAAGCTGCCGTTGGTGGAGCCCAGGTCAATGGCGCGGCTTGCACCGTTCTCGGTGCGTATTTCCAGATGCCGCCGGGAAACACCGGTGTCATCCACAAGAATGTCGGCCTCGGAAGAGCGTCCCAGGACCACCGACGGCGCATTCAAGGAATAACGCTGTCCGTCAATGTCCAGGACCGGCTGCACCCGGGCCGAAGGGCCTTGCCGGGGTGCCGGCGGCTGCGGAACCCTGGGCGTGGCTGAGGGGGATTTCTCGGTGGCGGAATCCACTTCCAGTACCCCGGACTTCAATGAGGCGTCACGGGTGAAGGACACCCGGACGGGACCCTGCAGGCTGTAGGACTGGCTGCGCGCGTGCTTAATGACGACGTCGCACAGTTCTTCCGCCAGCGGGGCACCCCACTGCTGGGCCTGTGTGAAGTCCGAGCTGGACAGCCGCACCGTGAAAACGTTGGGAGCCAAGGTGCGTCCCTGCCCGAGGACCATGGAGCGCTCATCAAGCTCCCGGCGCAGCGCAATGGCCAGTTCCAGCGGTTCTACCCGGCCTGAGGAGCCGGACGTGAAAGCGCCGCGGACCATCTTTTCGATGCCGCGTTCGACATTGTCGAGTAAGCCCATGTCCGTCTCCTTCCGCGTCCTGTCCGGTGAATAGCCACGCCTGCCACCCGTCTCCCGGCGCCGGGGCGCCGGGCGGAATGAACCGCCGGGACTGCGTTGGGACTGGTTCCGGCAGGTCACAGGTACATACGTCCACTTCGATACTACTGGGGAGCGCTGATAAATGTCTTACCGCGCCTCCCGGTACTCCGTGTCCGTCAAGCCCCCGCGGGATCTTTGCGGTGCATTTATTGGAAGTGTCCGGACCGCGCACCTGGGCGCCGGCTGCGGGCCGTCCCGCACCTACATCCCTGCAATGACGCGGATTTCAGGGGTGTCGAGGGGGCGTTTAGGTGTTTCGCCAAAATGCCGGTATGCTTGATTCTGCTGTTCCCGAGGAAACGCAACGCAGATGGTCTCAGGAAGATTTGAGATCATTCGCACATAGCTTCCGAGGGAAACCATTTTGCGCGAGTGGCGGAACGGCAGACGCGCTGGCTTCAGGTGCCAGTGTCCGAAAGGGCGTGGGGGTTCAAATCCCCCCTCGCGCACAGTTAGGAATGACCCCGGCTCACCAGCCGGGGTCATTTTTTATGCCCGGGTGCGTTGATCCAGCAGGGTGCACGTATAGAAACGGTGCATCCGCAGGCAGAGCACAAAGGAGGGGACCGCCTGGCAGCAGGCGGTCCCCTCCTTTGGAAGCAGAGCGGTATTTAGGAGCGTTCGGCCTTCTTCGCCTCTGCGTCCTTGACCCGCTGGGTTTCGGCGCGGACGGCGGCAAAACTGGCCCGCTCTTCCACGAGCCAGGCCGGGGGCTGGGCGAGCAGTGCCTTGATTTCCTCTGTGGTGAGCGGCTCCGTAATGCCGGACCGGGTCAGGCCGCCAATGGAGATGTTGAGCTTCTGGGCCACCACCGGCCGCGGGTGCGGCCCGTTGCGGCGCAGTTCGCTGAGCCACTCCGGCGGGTTGGACTGGAGTTCGTCAAACTGGGCGCGTGAAATGGGCCCGTCCTGGAAGTCCTGCGGCGCGGCGGGCAGGTAGATGCCCAGTTTCTTGGCTGCCGTGGCAGGCTTCATGGTTTGGGAGGATTTCTCGGTGGTCATATTCCAAGGGTATCCGCACGCCGCCGCCCGGGCCGGTGGGCTAAGGTGTTCTGATGCCCACAGACACTTCAGCTCTTCAGAACGGGGCGACTCCGCGGCCGCTGACCGTGGCCTATGTTCCGGGCGTGACCCCGGGCAAATGGATCACCCGCTGGCAGGAACGCAAGGACCAGGAACTGAGGACGTTCCAGTGTGAGGAAGCTGCCGCTGTGGAGGAACTGTCCTCCGGCCGCGCCGATCTCGCTTTTGTACGCCTTCCCGCTTCCGGCTTCACGCGTCCGGAGGGGCTGAACCTCATTCCCCTCTATGAGGAGCAGCCGGTTGCCGCAGCGGCGAAGGACCACCCCCTTACGGCCTTTGATGAGGTTGAACTGGCGGATCTGGACGGCGAAACCCTCCTGGACGTGGAAGAAATGGGCGGAGCCGCCGTCGCCCTGGAAGTAGTGGCGGCGGGCAGCGGCGTCGTTATCCTGCCCATGTCCGTGGCGCGGCTGTATTCGCGCAAGGATGTCACGGCCCGCCCCGTGAACGGGGTGCCGCCCACGAGGATTGGCATCGCGTGGCTGCAGGAACGGGACGGCGATGACGTCGAAGAGTTTGTGGGCGTGGTGCGGGGGCGCACTGCCAACAGTTCCCGCCAGCCTTCTGTCCTCGAAGAGCAGAAAACGACGGCGCGGCAGCGGACGAAGGCACGCCAGTCCCGCAGCGAGGGCAAGCCGGCGGCCAAGTCCGGCGGCCGCACGGCAGGCAAGGGCGCCGGCGGCAAGGGAAAAGCCACAGGCAAGGGTGCCGCCAAGGGTGCAGGCAAGAGCGGCAAACCGCGTCGCAGCCGCTGACTTGTACCGCGTACCGCTCCGGACGGATTTGGCGGTACTCTTCGCGGATGCGAATCAAGATGAGCAGTATCCACGTGCTGGACCCGCAGCGGGCCTACGGGTTCTACACGGGGACCCTCGGCATGGAACCCCAGATGGCCATGCCGGAGTACAACCTGTTCATTGTGTGCTCCCCGGAGGAACCGGGAGGGCCAGGGCTCCTGCTTGAACCCAGCGAAGATCCTGTGGCGGAAGCCTACCGGGCCGGGTTGTACGCACAGCAGCTCCCGGTCCTGGTGCTTGGTGTCCGGGATGTGCAGGCGGAGTACGACCGGCTCAGCGGCCTGGGGGTGGAGTTCATCGGCGAACCGACCCTGGATGCAATGGGCACGCAGGCTGTTTTCGACGACGGCTGCGGCAACTACATCCAGCTGCACCAAGACTGAACTGGCCATGTTGCTGCTCTGACCATCCCCGGAAGTCCTAGCGTTCGCCCAGCCGCGGGCGCAGCCGTGATTCCTCCAGATCCAGCAGGCGCTGCGCCTCCGCCAGCGTCCGGGATGCGTAACGCCCTTCGCGCCGGGCCACCAGCAGCTGGTCACGTTCGGCTTCCACGACGGCGCGGCGAAGCCGGCGGTACTGCAGCTGCGGCGTCGCCTCCTCGCTCATGCCCAAGGCGCGTACCCGTTCCCAAGCCAGTTCGCTGCGCAGGAAGGTGCTCTGCCGGACCCGTTCCACCACATCCGGATCAACTTCCTCCCGCGCACCCAGGCATTCCGCCGGTTCTTCCAGAATCGTCAGTCCGGCGCCGCTGAGTTCATCCAGGAGTTTGGCCAGTTCCCGCTGGTCTGCCGCGACGTCGCGTCCCTGGACACCCAGGACCCGGATCACCCACGGCAGGGTTCCACCCTGCAGCAGCAGGGTGGCCACAGCCACGGTAAAGGCAATCAGCACCAGCTGTTCGCGGTACGGGGTCTGTTCCGGCAGGGACTGGGCGGCGGCCAGCGTCACCACTCCGCGCATGCCGGACCAGGAAATCACTACGCCGCCGCGCCAGCCCAGACCCTCGCGGCGCAACTGTTCGACGTCGGCCCGCCGCCGTCGATACAGCAGCTCAGCGCGGCGATGGCGCCTGCGTTTGCGCTCATTGGTGAAGCCACCGGCCTTGATGCGGTCCAAGCCCAGCCGGAACCGCTGGGTCCGCAGGTCCTGGTACCGTACTTTGGCCCGCAGCACGTAGATCAGCGGAGTGACCCAGGCGAAACGGACCAGGACCAGCAGGCCGGTGGTGATCAGTCCGATCAGCACGGCGTCCCAGACCGAAAGCAGTGCCGTGTCCACGTTTTCCACCAAATGGCGCAATTCAAGGCCCATCAGCAGGAATACGCCGTTTTCGAGCAGGAACGAGATGGTGCGCCAGTTGATGCTGTCATTGATCCGCACCTGCGCCGTGAACGCTGAAGCGCTGCGGTGTCCCGTGTATAGCCCGGCAACCACCACGGCCAGCACACCCGAGGCGCCCACTTCTTCGGCGGGAATGAACGCCACAAACGGCACCACAAAGGAAATAGCGGTGTCCAGCACCGGGTCGTGCAGCTTGGAACGGAGAAAGACTGTGGCGGCGCCTACCAGCAGTCCCACGGCAATGGCCGTGATGACGGCAAATCCGAAGTCTCCGATGCCTGCCCAGATACTCGACAGCCCACCGGCCGAGGCAGCCACGGCGGAGCGCAGCAGCACCAGCGCCGTGGCGTCATTGACCAGCCCTTCGCCCTCCAGGACGGTCACCAGCCGCGGCGGCAGTCCCAGCCGCTTGCCGATCGCAGTGGCGGCGACGGCGTCGGGCGGGCTGACGACGGCGCCCAGGGCCACGGCGGCTGCGAAATTCAGGTCCGGGAGCAGCACATAAAGCACCGTCCCGGTGGCGAAGGCGGACACGAGCACCAGGAACACCGAGAGGGAGGAAATCGCGCCGATGTTCCGCCTGAAATCGACCACGGGCACGTTGACAGCCGCCGCGTAGAGCAACGGCGGCAGCACACCCATCAGGATCCACTCATGCGGAACGGAGAACGCCGGCACGCCGGGGGTATACGACAGGGCAAATCCCACAACCACCAAGATGATGGGAGCCGCGATGCCGAGACGTTTGGAGAAAGCCGCTACGGTCACAATCACCGAAACGCCTACTACTGCGAAGAGAGCCAGTTCCACACTTCAACCCTAGCCCTGCACACAGGGAAGGCTGCAGCCGGGACGGCTAGGTGTACGGTGACCAGCCGGTGACTGCGCTCAGAGCCGCCATGGTGACCCCGAAGATCGCATAGACAGTGACCGGAACCATGATGGCCCATTCCCGCCAGGAACCGGCCGCTCCGATCAGGGGGAGGGAGAAACTGCCGCTGCTGCGCCAGAGCTTGTTGACCACCGGGAAGCGGGCCAGGGAACGCGGACGTTTGATCCGCAGCGGCCACAGGACCATCACGCCCTGGTGGGTCAGCAGATCACCCAGGATATGCACGGCTACACCCAGGCCCACGGCAACTGGCAGCCAGTCATTGTTCTCCGGTGCGTACACGGCAATGAAAACGGAAAACGCCAAGGCGAGGAACCAACTGCGGGCCGGTCCGCCGGCGATCTTCAGGGCCTTGAAAGCGAAACCCATCAGCAGGACGGACAGGATGCCCGCACCCAGCGCCACCGAACCGAAGACGGGTACGTCCGCCGTCACCTTGCCCAACGCAGTAGCAAGGGCAACAAACACGGCAAGCCCCAGGAGCGAGTGCGTCCCGCGCCGGTGCCCCCCGCTGATGGTTTCGGTGAGGCGGGCCAGGATCTTGGTAATCGGCGGCAGTGAATGGGCTATCGTGCCGCTGTGGTGGTCAAGGTCCGGCAGCAGTGCCGCACCGGCCGTCAACAGGGCACCCGTCACCACGCCCAGCGGTGTGACCGGGTACCAGCCAAGGGCGTGCGGGGCAGTGGAAGCAACGGCAACCCAGGCCGCGGCGCCGCTAGCGGCATGGTGGCCACCCATCATGGTGTAAGAAATCCTTCGAAAGGGCGGAGCAGGCGCCGGTGATAAAGGGCGGAAAAATAGAAAGCTTTCTATTTTTCCACGGTTTCGGGCGGCAGCGGTTCACGGCGACGCCGCCGTGACGATGGCGCCTCAGGCGACGGCGTACCCCAGGTGCCGCAGTACCGTGTCCACTATTTCCGCCGGAGACGAAGTGATGTCCAGGCGGAGGCCGTCTTCGTCCGGTGCCAGCGGCTCCAGGGTGCTCAGCTGGGACGGCAGCAGAGAGGGCGGCATGAAGTGGCCGCTGCGGGTTTTCATGCGTTCTTCCAGCACTTCACTGCTGCCGTCCAGATGGACGAAATGGACGGTGCCGGGCGCCTGGGCGAGCACGTCGCGGTAGGTCCGTTTGAGGGCCGAGCAGGTCACGATGGTGCACCGGCCGTTGCCGGCCTGGGTGCCCATCCAGTCCCTGATCGAATACAGCCACGGCCAGCGGTCCTCATCGTCCAGCGGGGTTCCAGCGGACATCTTGGCAATGTTGGCCGGGGGATGGAATTCATCGGCCTCGGCGGCGATCCAGCCGAGCCGCTTGGAGAGCAGATTGGCGATGGTGGTTTTACCGGAGCCGGAAACACCCATAATCACGAGGTGCTGAGCGGTGGAGGCCATTTCCAACTCCTTGGAGGACGCCGTTGTCGAGGGTTTTGTGAATGCTGAAAGCAATTCGTCACAAAGGTATCACCAAACGCCGCGACGCTATGGGGAGGAGCACTGGACAACTAGGGTGAAGCGAGGTCTGCGGCATCGATCCGTCTTTTGGGGTTGTGTGCAGCCCGCAATGCCAATTGATGCCGTGTACGGAATATAACAGGAATGATGCAGACATGAGTGAACGCGCCGCACCCGCTCCCCAAGCAGCGGTGGTCCTGAACGGCAGAATCATAGAGGTGCTGGGGCAGGACATAGTGTCCGGCGTGCTGATGCCGGGGGACCGGCTGACCCTGGAAGGACTCCAGCAGGAATTCGGTGTTTCCCGGACCGTGGTTCGGGACTGCATGCGGATCCTCGAATCGATGAACCTGGTGTACTCCAAGCGCCGCGTGGGCATTGTGGTTCTGGAACCCGGGTTGTGGAACGTGTTTGATCCGCGCGTCATTAAGTGGCGGCTGCAGGGTCCGGGGAGGACGGAGCAGTTCCGGACCCTGACTGAACTGCGGGTGGGTGTGGAACCAGTGGCTGCCGCGGGCGCCGCCCGCCGGGCCTCCGACGTCGACCGGGCGCGCTTGGTGGAACTCGCGGCAGAGCTGCGCCGGCTGGGCGAAGCCGGGGAACTGGAAGGTTTCCTGCAGGCTGATATTGAATTCCATACACTGTTGCTGCGCGCCAGCGGCAACGATATGTTCGCTTCGCTGCAGGAAGTGGTTGCCGCGGTCCTGACCGGCCGCACCATCCACAAAATGATGCCGCCGCACCCCACCGAGGAAGCGTTGAGCGGACATGCCCTGGTGGCCGCAGCGGTTGCCGGCGGCGACGACGCCGCTGCGCTGGCGCATATGGCCGGACTGCTGGAGGAAGTGCGCCTGGCCGTCTCAGGCTGACCGGCCGGGAATGCAAAAGACCCGCACCTCCGTGGGAACGGCGGCGCGGGTCCTCAGCGAACCAGTGCTTAGCGGGTGGCCTCGAGGTTGCTGTCCTCGGGCGTTACCACCTGTGCCGTGGCGGAGATGTTTTCGGCATCCACCATCCAGGCGTACTGCTCCAGCTTGGCAATGAAGCCGTGCAGGATGTCGGCGGTGGTCGGATCCTCTTCATCCACCTGGTCGTGGACGTCGCGCATGGTCTTGACGACGGCGTTCAGCATCGCCACCACGTGCGTCACGGTGTCGCGGGTGTCCACGAGGCCGGCGGGGAACGGCGGCAGGGTGGTGCCCGAAGCGACGGCTGCGCTGCGGCCGTCCGGAACGGCCCAAAGTGCGCGCATCCGCTCCGCCAGCTCGTCGGTAAAGGTACGTGCGTCTTCGATGATTTCGTCCAGCTGCAGGTGCAGGTCGCGGAAGTTCTTGCCCACCACGTTCCAGTGGGCCTGCTTGCCCTGCAGATGCAGTTCGATCATATCGACCAGGACCGCCTGCAGGTTTGTGGCCAGCTCTTCTGATGCCTTCATGTTTTCCTCCGATGGTGACGAAAAATGAGTACTTCTGCACCTGCCGGGATGCCGGTTGCCGGTTCCGGTTCCGGTGCGCCGGCGGGTGGATCGCTTCCCACCCTAACCCGGGCCGCCGTGCCGGACCAGAACCTGCGGAACCCGCAGATGCCAATATAAGCAACCTTACCTTCCGCTTGAACCGGTTGGTGCTGCTGTGTACGGTGAGGAGAACGGGGCTGCTGGTAAAGGGGCCCGGCCAGAGGCAGGATTCGCACTACCGGAGGGACAGTATGACCACCGTAGAAGAGTCAATCGACGTAGCAGTACCGGTAACCACTGCCTACAACCAGTGGACCCAGTTTGAGTCGTTCCCGCACTTCATGAACGGCGTAATCTCGATTACCCAGCTTTCGGACACCACCAACCACTGGGTGACCAAGATCGGCGGCACGGAGCGGGAGTTCGACGCCGAGATCACCGAACAGCATCCGGATGAGCGCGTCGCCTGGAAGAGCACGGACGGCAAGTCCCACGCCGGCGTCGTCACGTTCCACCGGTTGGGCGATGCCCAGACCCGGGTCACCGTGCAGCTGGACTGGGACCCGGAAACCCTGGTCGAAAAGCTGGGCTCCGCCGTAGGAGCCGATGACCGGCAGGTGAAGTCCGATCTTAAACGCTTCAAGGAATTCATTGAAAGCCGCGGGTCAGAGACCGGTTCCTGGCGCGGCAACGTGGACGCACCAGGAAACGCTGCCACGGGTTCCGGTGGTCCCGCCGCGGCGCCCGCCGCTTCGGCAACCTCCACCAGCACCGAACGCCTTGCTGCCGCGCCGGAAGCCGATCCGGCCATGGACGATCCCGAATCGGGCGGTCCCCGCGCCGGCTTCTAGCCGGACACAAAAACTGCGGATGCCGGTCCGGCATCCGCAGTTTTTGGCTTAACCGGCCGGACAGGTCAGGCCGGGTCAAGATCCTTCACGGAAGGCCCTTCGAGCAGCGCGCCTTGGGCGCTGAAGCGCGAACCATGCAGCGGGCAGTCCCAGGACTGTTCAGCATCGTTCCAGTTCAGGACGCCCTTCAAGTGCGGGCACACCGCCGATACCCGGCTGGTTTCTCCGCGAACCGTGCAGATGCCCACGGGCTTGCCGTTCTCCCGGGCAACCACACCCTGCCCCTCCGGCGGAGCGGTGTCCGTGCTCCGGGCCAGCCCGGCTGCCCAGCCGGTGAGCATTTCCAGTCCCACTTCGGCGTTGTCCCGCAGGGTGGAGGCGGCATCCAGCGGTGCGACCCGGGGCTTGTACAGTTCCCTTGCCCACGGGTTCTCGCCGCCCAGGATTTCCGCGCTCAGGGCCAGTGAGGCGGCAACCGCGTTGGTCATGCCCCACTTGTTGTAGCCGGTGGCGGCATAGATGTTGGCGCCCATCAGCGGCAGTTGGCCCACGTAGGGAAGGCTCCGCGCCGGCGCGTAGTCCTGCGCCGACCAGGCGTAGCTCGCTGCGGTGCCCACTTCGAAGTTCTCCACGGTCCACCCCACCAGGTCATCGACCAGCTCCTGGGTGTTTTTCTTCCGCCCCACGGTGTGTCCGTTGCCGCCGGCGAGCAGGTACGACATGCCGTCCACCTCGGCGGTCCGGAGCGAGCGGGTGGGGGAATCCACCGACAGGTACATACCCTGGGGCACCGCGCCGGTGACGGGCAGCGCCGCGGCATAGGACCGTTCGGGCTTCAGGACACTGAAGTAGCCGCCGCGGTCCAGGATTGGAATGCCGGTGGCCAGCACGAGGTTCCGGGCACTAACCTCGCCCTGTCCGGTCAGTACCGTGATTCCGGCCCCCTCCTGGTGTTTGGCCCCGGTCACCCGGACGCCCTCTACCAGTGTTCCCCCATGCGCGCGGTAATCCTGAGCCAGCCCGGCCAACACTTCCAGGGGATGGATCTGCGCCTGGCCGGTCAGCCGCAGCGCCCCCGTGACCTCATAGGGCAGCTCGGTGTCCTCGGTCAGTTCAACGTCCAGGCCGGCCGCCCGGGCGGCTTCCTGTTCCTTGAGCAGGGACTTCCGCCCCTGTTCGGTAGTGGCATAGGTGTACGCGTCGCGGGTCTCGTACCCAATGCCGTTCTCGTCGCAGAAGCGCAGCAGCCAGCTCTGTCCCTGCCGGTTAGCTTCCACGTACTGCCCGGCAATTTCGGCGTTGTGATGCGAGGTGATTCCCGAGAGGATGGTCCCCTGCAGCAGTGAGAGCTTTGCCGTGGTGTTGCCGGTGGTAACGGCGCCCACCGTCCGGGCTTCCAGGATCACCACCTTCTGGCCGCTGCGGGCCAGCAGTGCTGCGGTGGTCAGGCCGGTCAGGCCGGCACCTACAACCACGGTGTCGTAGGCGGCCCCGGGTTCAAACGGGCCGGAGGGGATGGCGGGTGCGGAGTCGAGCCAAAGGGATAACATGTCAGCCTTCCCGCCATTCTGATGAGGTGATGTGGGAGCCGCCCTGCGGGCCCATTTGGAGCATGCCGCCGTCGACGGCCCACGAAGCGCCGGTGACGTAGGACGCCGCCGGCGAAGCCAGGAAAGCGACAACGTCGGCGATTTCGCGGGCATCACCGGGACGGCCGAGGGGAATGCCGGGGCGGTCCTCGCTCCGCGGATCGGTGTCTTCCTGATCCGTCATGGGAGTGGCGATTTCACCCGGCTCCACCGAATTCGCGGTAATCCCGTAGCTGCCCAGTTCCAGCGCGATGGTTTTCATCAGGCCGCCCAGACCATGCTTGGAGGCGGTGTAGGCGGCGGCGCCCACGCGGGGCTGCACCTCATGGACGCTGGTGACAGCTATCAGCCGGCCGCCGTTGCCGGCCGCGACCATCCGCTGCGCTGCCCGCTGCAGGCACACAAAGGCCCCGCTGAGGTTTGTGTCCACGGTGGTGCGCCACGCGTCATAGGCCAGGTCAAGGAACTTCTGCCCGTCACCGGTGCCGGCGTTGCTGACAAAAACGTCCAACCCGCCCAGCTGCTCCGCCAGTGCATCCACGACATCGGCGCAGCCGGGCAGGTCCGTGGTGTCCAGACGCGCGACGACGGCGTTGCGGCCGTGCGATCGGATCTCTTCCGCCGTGTCCCGGGCTCCTTGCTCATCGGAATGCCAGGTCACTCCCACATCCATTCCGGCTTTGGCCAGCGCGACAGCCGTGGCGCGTCCTATCCCGGAATCAGACCCGGTCACGATGGCCGTTTTCGGCTCAAAGCTCATTGGTACCCCCTCGTGGTCGTGGAAAGTCAGTATGCTTCCCACCTTGCCCCAATTGTGCAACAGTTTAAAGTCCTGATTACCTAATCCTCCCGGTCCGGTCCCCGGTGCCGCGGTGCAGAGGAGTCATCATGGCATACCCCAGTTACAGCTCCGGCGGCGGTCTTTCGGCCCGCCGGACCAGCGCGCAGAAAGCGGCAATTGCCTTCGGAATTGTTTTCCTGCTGATTGGTGTCCTGGGCTTCATTCCGGGTTTGACCGCCAATTACAGCCAGCTCTACTTTTCCGGTTACACCTCCGAGGCAACGCTTCTGGGCATCTTCCAGGTGTCGGTACTCCACAACGTAGTCCACATGCTGCTGGGCTTTGCGGGCCTGGCCATGGCCCGGTCCAATTCCTCGGCGAAGCTTTACCTGGTCGGTGCGGGTATCCTCTACGCCCTGCTCTTTATCTATGGGCTCCTGGTTCCGTTCGACACGTCAGCGAACTTTGTCCCCCTTAACACCGCGGACAACTGGCTGCACGTAATCCTGGCGGTGCTGATGATCCTGCTGGGCATCTTCCTTGGCCGGCGGACCGACAACCGGACGTACCGCAGCAGTGGCAACCCAGGCGAGGGCTCGATCCCGAACTGATCCGGACAGCCCAGGGACAACGGCAGGACCGGCCCCGGCGGGACCGCAGCGGCCATTTGGTGCCCGGCGGCGGGGTGCTGGCAGACTGGATGCAGACACCGCCCGCACCGGGCGGCCCGTTGCGAAAGGAACCTGGTTTGTCCGCCGCACTAATGGTCATTGACATGCAGAATGCCTACTTCGAGAGCCCTGCCCTGCAGAAGCACCAGGAACGGGTTGTTGAAAAAACCAATGAGCTCATTGGCTTGGCGAAAGCTGCCGGGGTCCCCGTCCTGATGGTCTGCACGGAGCACGAGCGGGACAAGTCCACTTGGACATTGAGCATGCTCGATGATGACCAGGGCTTCATTTTCAGCGGGAGCGAGCAGGCAGACTTTGTCCCCGGCCTGGATCACGCCGACCTGCCGCGGCTGGTGAAGACCCGCGACAGCGCCTTCGTGGGCACCGACGTCCTGCTGCGCCTGCGGAACTGGGATGTCCAGACACTGGTGCTGGCCGGCGTCGCAACCCACAATTGTGTGGCGCAGACCGCCGCTGACGCCTTCGCGAATAACTTCCGGGTCCGTTTTGCCCGGGAAGCACTCGCCTCCACCAACGAGGAATACGAGGAAGCGATCCTGAGGATGCTTTCCGACGAGTACCGCCAGCCGGTTCAGAGCAACGCTGACCTCAAGGACTTCTTCAACAGCAACGAATCCTAGGCATCTCCGCTATTCCCTTGCGGGCACCGGTCCGGGCTGGAATTCGACGGCCCGGGCCGGTTAGCGTAGGGGCATGGATGCACTGGAGATTCAGCACAGGATCGCGGAACTGGTAGAGCAGGAACAGTCCCTGCGCGAAGCGGACCCCGCCGCAGAACCGGAGAAGCACGCCGAGCAACTGCGCCGGGTGGAGGAACAGCTTGACCAGTGCTGGGACCTCCTCCGCCAGCGGCGCGCCAAGATCGACGCCGGGCAGAACCCGGATGAGGCCCAGGCCCGCCCGGTGGGCGAGGTTGAGGGCTACCGGCAGTAAAGGCTTTCAGGCCTTCGCGCGAGCCGGCTTCTTTTTCGCATGGTCGCTCGAAGCCGGCATCAGCTGCCGGAACAGGGTGGCCGCTCCGACGCTGCGCCGGAATCCGCTTTGGCCGCGGAGGGCCTCGCCCAGCGCCCAGAGGACCAGGCTGCCTTTACTGAGGGTCTTGAACAGATCAGCATTGCGGGGCGTCAGCGCCATCAGTGACGCCAGCCCAAACACCCCCCAGCCGATCAGCGGAGCGTTGGGTACCTCGAAAACTGTCTGCCGGCCGAACTTATCCGTGAAGAAATTGGGCGATGCCATCGTATTCAGGCGCCTTTCCTGGTTTTAGCAGAGCTCTTGGTGGTTGGGGACTTTGCCTTGGCCGGAGCCTTTCCGGCGCCGTCGGACTTGGTGCTGGCTGATTTTGTACTGTCGGATTTGGTGCCCTTGCCGGTCTTTTTGTCCCGGTTTTTCTCCACGCTGCGGCGCAGGGCTTCCATCAGGTCCAGCACCTTTCCGCCTTCGTCTTCGGATTCTTCCCCGAAGGTTTCCCCGGTGTCGAGAGAGTCGCCTTGTTCGAGCTTGGCATCTATAAGGGTCTTGAGCTGTTCCTGGTAGTCGTCAGTGAACTCGGACGGGTCGAAGTCTGAGCTGAAGGAATCCACCAGGGCCGAGGACATCTCGAGTTCCTTAGCGGAAATCCGCACCTTCTCGTCCAGTGAGGGGAAAGCGGCTTCGCGGACCTCGTCCTCCCAGAGCAGCGTCTGCAGGGTCAGCACGTCGCCGCGGACGCGCAGGGCGCCCAGCCTGCTTTTCTGGCGAAGGGAGAACTGCACAATGGCCGTGCGGTCCGTGTCTTCCAGGGTGCGGCGCAGCAGCACGTAGGACTTGGTCGATTTCGAATCCGGTTCCAAGTAGTACGTCCGGTCGAACAGGATGGGATCCACCTGCTCGCTGGGCACGAATTCGACGACGTCGATCTCGCGGCTTTTCTCCACCGGAAGGGATGCCAGGTCCTCGTCGCTGAGGACCACCGTCTGCTCGCCGTCGTCGTAGGCCTTGGCGATGTCCTTGTACTCCACCACCTCGCCGCATATTTCGCACCGGCGCTGGTAGCGGATGCGTCCGCCGTCTTTGCCGTGTACCTGGTGCAGGCTTACATCGTGGTCTTCGGTGGCGGCATAAACCTTAACCGGCACGTTGACCAGCCCAAACGCAATGGCGCCTTTCCAGATCGCTCTCATGTAGTCCAGTGAACACTAAACTCCGGTGCCGTTGCCAGAGCGGGGTTGCCCGGGCTGTCCCTGCTCAAGATGCTCCCGGATCAGCCGGTACACCCGGGGGTCCGAAAAATAGGCATTGTGGGACTCGGGAAACGGCTGCCCGGAGCCCACCTCGCGGTCCGTGACCGTCATCCCACGCCCGGCGAAGACCTGTTCGGCGCAAAAGGCGAGCAGGTCGCGCTCATCCCAGATATTCAGCCAGGGGATTCCCGGGCCATCGCCGCCGCGCCGGGGCCCCAGATAGGCCAGGGCATCCAGGAGGAAGAACCACGGTGCCGGCGACCCCACAGTGACCAGCAGGTCCGTCCGGAAGCGGCCGGATTCGGGGGCACAGAGCAGGTCGACGGCGGCCACCGAGCCCAGGCTGTGTGCGAACAGCACCACGGGCGCGTCCTGGCTGACGCTGCCGAGGGCTTCCGCGGTGACGGCACGCGCCGTTTCGCCCCGGCGCAGGTAGAAGGCTATTTTGCTGAAGAATTCACCGGCCGCATCGGTCAGTCGAATCCGGTGCCGCACCGCAGCATCGGTGAGCACATCCAGTACCAGGTCCTGGAGTGTATGTCCCAGCAGGGCAGCTTCCGGTGCAGCCGGCGGCGCCCCGGCAACCGTTGCCCGGCGCAGGGGATCCCCGGCGCCCACCTGCATGCCGAACAGCGCCAGCGCCAAGGTGGCATCGGCCTGTGCTGGCGGGTCTTCCGCGGCGTACCGCGGTGGCAGGGCCGGAACGGAACTGACGTCCTCTGCGGCATCGGCTGCCCAGTCAACGGTCAGCACGGAGTAGTCCGACAAACCCGGAACGGCAGCGAGCTGCTCCCGGATCCGGTCCGCCAGCTGCGGATTGGTCCGTCCGGTCCCGGGCAGGTAAACGAGGGTTCCGGGTTTTTCGGCCGGTCCTACGGTGACGGGGTCCATGGCGGTCTCCTCTGCTGCGCCGGGCTTCAGCCGTCCCCGCCGGCCCGCGGGGGAACGGGCGGACAGCGGAGGAACGGATGCTTTCACGCGTTGGGGATACTTTCACACGCAGGGCACCCCTGCGCCAGTAACCGTTCCGCCGCGCACGGGGGCGGATAATGGATCCAGTCAGGAAGGCGAGGCTGTGACCAACAACGGAGCGGCAAGTAGCGGGACCGCAAACCACGGGCCGGCGGAAAGTCCCGCACCCGAAAACGGAGCACCCGAGGCTGGAATGGAACGCCGCGAACTGTCGGTGGGGCAGGTAGCTGAACGCAGCGGCGTGAGCGTCTCGGCCCTGCACTTCTATGAGCGCCAAGGCCTGCTCTCCAGTAGGCGGACCCAGGGCAACCAGCGGCGCTTTGACCGTTCGGTGCTGCGCCGCGTAGCGGTCATCAGGGCTGCCCAGCAGGCGGGTATCCCGCTGTCCGTGATTAACCGTGCGTTCGCGGAACTGCCGCCGGAGGGAGTGCCGGACCAGGCAGACTGGCAGCGGCTATCCGCCGCGTGGCGGCAGGAACTGGACTTCCGCATCCGGCACCTGCAGGCATTGCGCGACCGCTTGGGCGGCTGCATAGGCTGCGGCTGCCTCTCCCTTGCGGAGTGCCGGTTCGTTAACCCCAAGGACGCCTCAGCCGACAGCGGCACCGGCGCCAGGGCCTTCGACGTCTGACGATTTGACCTCAACATTGGTTGAGGTTTTACCGTTGAAGTATGCCCTCGCTGGGCTGGTCTGCGGAAGGACACTAATGACGCGGAATACGGCTCTGTGCGAGCGGAATGTAACGGAAGCATTCAAGGACGCCTTCCGGGCGCACCCTGCGGGCGTGGCAATCATTACGGCCGACGGCGGCAGCGGCCCGGTGGGGCTGACCGCCTCCTCGGTCTCCTCGGTATCGGCCGAACCGCCCATCCTTTCCTTCTCCCTTGCCTCCACCCAGGGCACCGCCGGGGTCATTGCCTCGTCCGGCACCGTCGTCGTGCACCTCCTGGGCGCCGAAAACGCGGAACTGGCGTCCCTGTTCGCCCGGCCGGGGGCGGACCGTTTCGGCGCCACCCGTACCCGTACCCTTCCCAGCGGGGAGCCGCTGCTGGAAGAGGCCCCCGTGGCCCTGCGCTGCCGCATCGACGGGCGGATCCCGGTGGGCGGATCCATCCTCATTGCCGCTTCCGTCCTCGAGATCCTCCCCGGAGCGCCCGGGCAGGAACCGCTGGTCTATCACAACCGCACCTACCACCGCCTGGGCACGCACTCGGCCCTGGGGTAAACCCCACCCCGGGCGGGAAGGCTGGATAATTGGTTCAGCACCCTGCCGGCAAGTGCCTGCGCGGGACCGAACCACGGAAGGCACGGCCATGGCCAAAAAGAAGTTGAAGGACCTGACCAGCGGGCAGAAAAAGGGGTTGAGCGTCCTGACGGGCGTCCAGATCCTGCTGGCAGCGGCGGCACTCTGGGACATCCGGCGACGCCCCGCGGACCTGATCCGCGGCAGCCGCAGCCTGTGGACCCTGGCCTGCGGGATTAACTTCGCCGGCCCGGCGGCGTATTTCCTCTTCGGCCGGCGCAGGGCCTAGCGGTGGTGCGTCAGCGAAGCGGTACGGGAACCAAAGCGCCGCTGGTGGATCCCCTCCGGCTGCAGGATCTGGCCGACGGTACCGGCGTGCCCGCGGGCAGCCAGCAGGAAGCGACCGCCTGGACGGGCGAATCGTTCGCGGGACTGGAACTGCGCGGGGCGGTCTTTTCCGAATGCAGCCTGGTCTCGGTGTCCCTGGATGACGCGGACCTGACGGCGGCCCGTTTCCTGGAAACCTTGCTGGAAAACCTGTATGCCCCGGTGTTCCGGGCGCCGCGGACGACTTTCCGGGACGTGGAACTGACCAACCCCCGGCTGGGTTCGGCTGAACTGTACGGCGGCAGCTGGAACTCCGTTCGGGTGGACGGCGGCAAAATCGACTACCTGAACCTGCGCGGCTGCACCATGACCAATGTGCTGGTTACCAACTGCATCATCGGTGAGCTGGACCTGGACGGAGCCCGGCTGAACCGCGTGGCCTTCCGGGATTGCCGCATCGACAGCCTGCTGCTGGGCAACGGCGGCTCGGCTGTGGACGCGGACCTGCGCGGATCCGCCCTGCGGAGCATCACCGGGCTGGCCGGCCTGAAGGGCTTCACCGTGGATGAGGAGCAGCTGCTGCAGCTCGCTCCGCTCCTCGCGGCCCAGCTGGGCCTGCGGGTTCAGAGCTAGGGCTGTCCGGCGTACTGGTCCCAGGGGATGTTCCAGTCGCCGTAGCCGTCATCAATCGAGACGGGGCCGGCCTCGGTGTTCAGCACCTGCACCACGTCCCCGGCGTCGAAGGTGTCATAGAAGTACTTGGCGCCTTCGGCGGACATGCCCACGCAGCCGTGGGAAACGTTGATCCGGCCAAGGGCCCCTACCGCGCCGTTCAACGCCTGGTGGACAAAGACGCCGCTGTTGGTCAGGCGGCTGGCCCAAGACGCATCGAACGGTTCGTAGTAATCCGGGTCGCCCGGCTTCAGCCCGATGCTTTCGGCCCGGAACGGCAGCTTCTCGTGTTGGCTGACCACTACCTGGTATCCGCTGGGGGAGGGCCAGGTGGGTTCGCCGAGTGTCACGGGGAAAGTACGGACCAGCTGGCCGTCAATGAATACCTGCATTGTCTTGGTGAAGTTGTCCACCACGGCCAGGCGGGTGTTGTGCGTGGTGAACGTGCGGGTTTCGTTGAAGTTGCCGATCATGCCGTTGCCAAAGTCCACGCCGAACAGCTGCATGTCCACCGTGATGGAGCTGTTGGGGGCCCAGAAGGCCTCGGGACGGTAGCGGACCTTGTTGTCGGTGATCCAGTAGAAGGCGCCGGCCTGTCCGGAGGTGCTGCTGACCTTGATGGCCTGCTCCACGGCGGCCTTGTTGGTTACGGGTTCGCTGAAGTTGATTTCAATTGGCTGTCCCACGCCGACGTCGGCCGCGTTCTGCGGGTACATAAAGGCGTTGGCCTCATTAGCGGGCTTGACCGTTTCGAAACTCTGCGACCGGGTGGTTTCCTTGCCGGCCTGGTCGGTCAGCACCACATCCATTGCGTAGGTGGTGTCGAACGCCAGCTGGGCGTCCGCCGTCCAGACGGTGTTGTCTCCGGACAGGACACCGGGGATGGCCGGGCCGCCCGCGGCCGGCTTCAGGCTGACCGACTCAATTTCGGCGTTGGTGGCCGTGACGGTTGCCGCGGTTGCAGGATTGACCGCAACCGCACCGTCAGCGGGAGTAGCTGTGATGGATACCGGTGCTGCACTGGCGGACGGTGAAGCCGGGCTTTCCGCTGCGGGGGAGCTTTCATCGGCAGACGGGTCGAAGACACCGTTTGCGTAGGCAGCGCCGATGCCGCCACCTACTACCAGCACACCGGCAACGGCGGCTGCAATTACCCACTTGCGGCTCTTCTTATCCTGCACGGCGCGTTCCTGCACTGCGGCGGTCCCCTCATAGTCAAAAGCCGTCAGCTCAAAAGTGTCACCGGCGGCGCCAACAAGTATGGCCCGGCTGGCCGGTGCCCGTTGTTCTACCGATGATATTCGATGCCGTGCCCCGCCGGGACCGGCGTTACAGAACTGCGGCCTAAGCCGGTTCCGGCTGTCCCGCCGGCTGTCCCGCCGGCTGTCCCGCAGGCTGGGCCAACCGGGCGGCCTGCCGGGTGATGTTCCTGGCCATGGAGGGAAAGATCAGTCCGTGGAACGGGGCGATCAGCCACCAGTACATTTTCCCTGCCAGCCCCTTGGGGAAGTAAATGGCGCGCTGCCGGTAGACACTGCCGCCGTGGCCGTCCGGGTCCACCCGCATCTCCAGCCAGGCCTTGCCCGGTACCCGCATCTCGGCCCGCAGCCGCAGCAACGTGCCGCGCTCCAGCAGTTCCACCCGCCACCAGTCCACCACGTCCCCGGTGTACAAAGTGGTCGGATTGCGCCGGCCCCGGGTCAAACCGGCTCCGCCCACGGTTTTGTCCAGCACCCCGCGGATGGCCCAGGCCATGGGCAGCGAATACCAGCCGTTGCGCCCGCCCACACCTTCGATGACCTGCCACACCGCTGCCGGGTCCACCGCGGCCCGGCGCTCCCGGGAGTCGACGTACACCGTTTGGCCCGCCCAGTCCGGGTCGCTGGGGAGGGGGTCGGAGGCCAGGTCGGCAGAGGCTGAGGCATTGGCCCACGTGGTTTCCACCTCACCCCGCTTTTCCCTGCCCAGCGCTCGTTTCACGGCGTCGCGGTAGCTCGTCAGCCCGCCGTCGGGCTGTGGCACGTACTGGTCGATGTCGTGTTCCTTGGCCACGGCGTCGTGCTGCAGGGACTCCACCAGCGGCAGGGACATGGCACGTGGAATAGGGGTCACCAGCGCCACCCACATACCCGCCAGCCGCGGTGCCGGCAGCGGCAGGGCGTAAATGCGCCGGCGGGGCAGCCCGGCCTCTTCGGCGTAGCCGTTCATGATCTCCGCGTAGGTGAGGACCTCGCGCGAGCCGATATCGAAGGTCCGGTTCACTTCGGCGGGAATATCCACGGCCCGCACCAGGTAATGCAGCACGTCCCGGACGGCAATCGGTTCAATCCGGCGCCGCACCCAGCTGGGCGCCGGCATCACGGGCAGGGTTTCGGTCAGGTGCCGGATCATCTCGAAGGACGCGGAGCCTGAGCCGATGACGACGCCGGCCTGGTAGACCACCGCCGGCACCTCGCCTTCCAGGAGGATCCGCCCCACCTCGGTGCGGGATTTCATGTGGGGAGACAGTTCCCCCTCGGGATGCAGGCCGCCGAGGTACACAATCCGCTTCACGCCCGCTTCCGCTGCCGTCTCGGCCACCAGGTGGGCAATCGCGGACTCCTGGTCGCTGAACCCCTTCCCGGAGGCCATCGAATGCACCAGGAAATACAGGGTGTCGATGCCCTCGAACGCGGCGGCGGTGGAATCTCGGTCCGAGAGGTCCCCCTTGACCACCTCGACGTCGGACGCCCACGGCACATCGGAGAGCTTTTCCGGGGAGCGGGCCAGCACCCGGACCCGGTGTCCGTCTTCAAGCAGCAGCGGCACCAGGCGGCCGCCGATGTAGCCGGTGGCGCCGGTAACCAGGACATGCTGGCGTTCAGTCATTTTTCCAACATACACAGGGGCCGCCACGGATAGTCAGGGCTGCGGCACGCTCTGCGCGAAACCATCCCGAACCGGTGGCAGATTGGTAAGCCCCCTGATGAAATACTGGCGTTTGTTCCGTATCCCGGTAAGACTAGGGGGCATGGCGACAGGCGGAGGGAACAAGCAGGAAACCGTCAGTGTGGAGGGGCACCGGCTCCGCCTGACCAACCTGGATAAGGTGCTGTATCCCGCAATGGGAACCACCAAGGCAGATGTGCTCTCCTACTACGCCGCTGTAGCCGAATACATGCTGCCGCATTCGAGCAACCGCGCCGCCACCCGCAAACGCTGGGTACACGGTGTGGGTACGCCGGAGCATCCCGGGCAGGTGTTTTTCCAGAAGAACATTGAAGACTCCGCACCATCCTGGGTAAAGCGGTTTCCGATTGAGCACAAGGACCACACGAACACCTATCCGGTGGTTAATGATCTGGCCACACTGACCTGGCTGGCGCAGTCCGCGGCCCTGGAAATCCACGTACCGCAGTGGCGGTTCGGGCCGCGCGGAAAAATCGGCGCCGCGGACCGGATGGTGCTGGACCTGGACCCCGGTGAGGGAGTGGGCCTGGCCGAATGCGCTGAGGTGGCGCGCCTGGCGCGGGCCATCCTCAATGACATGGGCCTGGATGCCCGCCCGGTGACCAGCGGGTCCAAGGGCATCCACCTGTATGCGGCCCTGGACGGCAGCCAGGACTCCGACGAGATCAACGCCGTGGCGCATGAGCTGGCCCGTGCACTGGAAGCGGACCACCCGGGCCTGGTGGTCAGCGACATGAAAAAGACGCTCCGCAAGGGCAAGGTGCTGGTGGACTGGAGCCAAAACAACGGCAACAAAACCACCATTTGCCCCTACTCACTGCGCGGACGGTTCCATCCGACGGTCGCCGCCCCGCGGACCTGGTCGGAACTCGACGATCCGGACTTGGCGCAGCTGGATTACGAGCAGGTGATGGAACGGGTCCGCAGCGGCCCGGACCCGCTGGCGGGAATGGAAAGCGGCGCGTTCGACGAGGAGGCGCTGGAAGAGGCCACCGAAGAAGCCGGGACAGGAACCGACGGCCGCGGATCCGCGGCCGGCGCGGACCGGTTGACCAAGTACCGCAGCATGCGTGACGCCGCGAAGACGCCCGAGCCGGTTCCCGAGGAACCCTCCAAGCCGTCGGAGGGCAACAGCTTTGTGATCCAGGAACACCACGCCCGCCGGCTGCACTGGGACTTCCGGTTGGAGCACGACGGCGTGCTGGTCTCCTGGGCACTGCCCAAGGGGCCGCCTGCCACGTCCGGCAAGAACAACCTGGCGGTGCAGACCGAGGACCATCCGCTGGATTACGGGAGCTTTGAAGGACATATTCCCAAAGGGGAATATGGCGGAGGCGATGTGACCATCTGGGATCACGGCACCTACGAGCGGGAAAAATGGCGCGACGGCAAGGAAGTCATCGCGGTGCTGCACGGCCAGCCCGACGGCGGCCTGGCCCGGGAAGGTGCCGCGGACCGGCGCTACGCCCTGATCCACACCGGGTCCGGCGGCGGCAAAGGCGACAACAATTGGCTGATCCACCTGATGAAGGACCAGCCCAAGCCCGGCGAGAAGGGCCAAGCAGAGCCGGGGGAGACGGACCAGCCCGCTACGCCCCAGGCCGCCGTCGCCGCTGCTGCTGCTGCCGGCACGGAAACGGCAGTGACGGTCCCGGCCGGGGACGGCAGCGGCGCGGAGGATGCCTCGGTCCCGCTTATCGAGCCGATGCTTGCCACCCTGGGTACCCGCGCCGAAATCAACGACGACGAGGACTGGGCGTTCGAGATGAAGTGGGACGGTGTCCGCGCCGTCGTCACCGTTACTCCCGAAGGCACCCGGCTGATCAGCCGCAACGGCAACGACATGACCGCCGCGTATCCGGAACTGCAGGATCTCAGCGCGCACCTGTTCGGGGAGCGGGCAGTGCTGGACGCTGAAATCGTGGCACTCAACAAAGCCGGACGCCCGGACTTCGGGCTGCTGCAGCCGCGCATGCACCTCACCAAACCCCGCGAAATTGGGGCGGCTGCCGAGCGTACGCCGGTGCACCTGATGGTTTTCGACCTGCTCTGGCTGGACGGCCGGTCCCTGGCGGACCTCAGCTACGAGCAGCGCCGGGAAATCCTTGAGTCCGCCGTGGAAGCCACCCCGGACGGACATCTGCAGGTACCCCCGGCCCTGGAGATGGGCATGGACGAGGCCGTGGCCGCCAGCAAGGAACTGGGCCTGGAAGGGGTCATGGCCAAGCGGCGGAGCAGTACGTATTCCCCGGGCCGGCGCTCGAAGCACTGGGTGAAGCTGAAAAACCAGCTCAGCCAGGAAGTGGTGGTGGTGGGCTGGCGCCCGGGGCAGGGCAACCGGCAGAAGAAGGTCGGCTCCCTTTTGGTGGCCATTCCGGACGGCGTGGACCTGAAATACATCGGCCGGGTCGGCTCGGGCCTGAGCGAAAAAGACCTGGCACTGATTGGCCCGCGGCTGAAGAAAATGTCCCGCAAAACCCCACCCCTGGATGATGTTCCCAGCGCGGATGCCTCGGATGCCCAGTGGGTGCGCCCGGCCCTGGTGGGCGAAGTGACCTTCTCCGAGCGCACCGGCAGCGGCAAGCTGCGCCACCCCGTCTGGCGCGGCCTGCGCCCGGATAAGAAACCGTCCGACGTCGTGGTGGAGACCGTGTAGCCGCGGCCCTCCCCACCAGTGAAAGGACCCGCACCATGACCGACAGCAGCATTCCCGGAACCGACCATCCTTCGGGACCGGAGCATGTTCCCGGCAGCGAACGCATCCCCGGCACCGAACCGCACCACGACGGCGACCTCGCCGGCGTCGACGCCTGGTGGCGGGCGGCGAACTACCTCTCGGTCGGGCAGATCTACCTGCGCGACAACCCGCTGCTGCGCCGGGACCTGGAAAGCGGAGACGTGAAGGCACGGCTGCTGGGCCACTGGGGCACCACACCCGGCCTGAACTTCATCTACGCGCACCTGAACCGTCTGATCCGCGAACAGCAGCGCAAGGTCCTGTTCATCACCGGACCCGGCCACGGCGGCCCGGCCAATGTGGCCAACGCGTGGCTGGAAGGCACCTACTCCGAGATCTACAGCCATGTGGGGAAAGACGAAGCGGGGCTGCAGACCCTCTTTAAGCAGTTCTCCTACCCGGGTGGAATACCCAGCCATGCGGCGCCGGAAACCCCGGGCTCCATCCACGAGGGCGGCGAGCTGGGGTATTCGCTGGCGCACGCCTACGGGGCGGTGTTCGACAACCCGGACCTGATTGCCGCCACCGTCATTGGCGACGGCGAAGCGGAAACCGGGCCGCTGGCGGCCAGCTGGCATTCCAACAGCTTCCTGGACCCGGCCGTGGACGGAGCGGTGCTGCCCATCCTGCACCTGAACGGCTACAAAATTGCCAACCCCACCATCCTGTCCCGGATGCCCGAGGAGCAGCTGCTGAAACTGCTCGAAGGCTACGGCTACCGGCCGTACGTCGTCACCGTGGAGGACCCGGCCGCGGTGCAGCAGGCACACGAGGACTTCGCGGCCGTGCTGGAAACCTGCCTGGCCGAAATCACGGCCATCCAGGCGCAGTACCGCAGCGGGGAGCGCACCGCGGTGCCGCCGGATGTGCCCGGTGCGGACACCGGGGAAGTGCACGCCCCGCGCTGGCCCATGATCGTGTTCCGCTCGCCCAAGGGTTGGACCGGCCCGCAGGAAGTGGACGGTCTGCCCGTGGAAGGCACTTGGCGGGCGCACCAGGTGCCGTTGTCCGAAATCCATGAGAAGCCGGAGCACCTGGCCCAGTTGCAGGACTGGATGCGCTCCTACCGGCCGGAGGAACTGTTCGACGCCGAGGGGCGGTTGGCGGCGGAGATCGCCGCCCTGGCACCTGCCGGTGACCTGCGGATGAGTTCCACTCCCTACGCCAACGGCGGCCGGCTGCTGCAGGACCTGCACCTGCCCGAGTACGCGCAGCATGCGGTGAAGATTGATCATCCGGGCTCAGAACGGGTCAGTCCGATGTTCAACCTGGGCGGTTACCTGCGCGAGGTCATCCGGAAGAACCCGTCCAACTTCCGGATCTTCGGCCCGGATGAAACTGCGTCCAACCGGCTGCAGGCCGTCTACGACGTCACGGACAAGTCCTGGCAGCAGCGGATCGATCAGCTGGACGAGCATCTGGCGCGCAGCGGCCGGGTGGCAGAGGTGCTCTCCGAACACCTCTGCGAGGGCTGGCTGGAGGGCTACCTGCTGACCGGCCGGCACGGGGTGTTCAACTGCTATGAAGCCTTTGTCCACATTGTGGATTCGATGTTCAACCAGCACGCCAAGTGGTTGAAGGTCAGCAGCGCGCTGTCCTGGCGCCAGCCCGTCGCATCCCTGAACTACCTGCTCTCCAGTCACGTCTGGCAGCAGGACCACAACGGGTTCTCGCACCAGGACCCCGGCTTCATTGACCACGTGGTGAATAAAAAGGCGGACGTTATCCGGGTCTACCTGCCGCCGGACGCCAACACCCTGCTGGCCGTTGCCGAGCACATCCTGGGCACCCGCGACCGGGTCAATGTGGTGGTTTCCGGCAAGCAGCCCGCCCCGGTCTGGCTGGACCCGCAGACCGCACGCCTGCATGTGGAGCGCGGCATCGGCGTCTGGGACTTCGCCGGCAGCGAGGACACCAGTCCCGGCGCGAAGTCCGACCCCGACGTCGTGATGGCGTGCGCCGGCGACGTGCCCACCCTCGAGACCGTGGCCGCTGCGGCGCTGCTGCAGGAGCAACTGCCGGAGCTGAAAATCCGGGTGGTCAATGTGGTGGACCTGATGCGGCTGCAGGATCCGGGCGAGCACCCGCACGGGCTGTCAGACCGCGATTTCGACACCCTGTTCACCACGGACAAGCCGGTCATTTTCGCCTATCACGGCTACCCCTGGCTGATTCACCGGCTGACCTACCGGCGCACCAACCATGCGAACCTGCATGTGCGCGGCTACAAGGAAGAGGGCACCACCACCACGCCCTTCGACATGGCCATGCTGAACCAGATTGACCGGTTCCAATTGGCCATAGACGTGCTGGACCGGGTAGCGTCGCTGGGATCCACACAGGCACCGTTTCGGCAGTACCTGCAGGATGAACGGGCACGTGCCCGCCAGTACACCCGGGATGAAGGCCAGGACCCGCCGTACATCAGCGGCTGGAACCTGCAGGAAGCCGAGCAGGACACCCCGGGGTAGGGCGGCAGCACGGCTTCGGCGGCGCCCCACCGGGCGTCACGCCGTGGAAAAGTACGATCCATCCACAGAAGGAGAGTTCATTGACCACTGATCAGACGAGCATTGTAGTTTCCCGGGTCATCGATGCCTCGGCAGCGGACATTTTCAACTTGTTGTCCAACCCCGAGCGCCACCACGAGCTGGACGGTTCCGGCATGGTGGTCTCGGATGAGAAGACCGACCGCATCACCGCGTCCGGCCAGGTGTTCACCATGAACATGCACAACGAAAAAATGGGCGACTACCAGACGGAAAACCACGTCACCGGGTACGACCACAATAAGATCCTGGCCTGGCAGACCGCCCCGGCCGGCACCGAGCCCAAGGGCTGGCAGTGGGTATGGGAGCTGCAGGCCGAGGGTGCCGACTCCACCGAAGTCACCCTGACCTACGACTGGTCCCACGTCACGGACAAGGAAACCCTGAAAAAGGTGTCCTTCCCGATGGTGTCCAAGGATGACCTGGAGGAATCGCTGAACAAGCTCGCCGCCGCGGTCTCCGGTTCGTAGCGGGTCCGCATAGCAGCACGAAATAACAGTACGACGGCGGCCGGTTTCCTTTTCGAAGGGAACCGGCCGCCGTCGTACTGCCGTTCGGAGGTTAGACCGCGGACCAGCCGCCGTCGGAGGGCAGGATGGCGCCGTTGATGTTCACGCCGTCATCGCTGAGCAGGAACGTGATGGATGCTGCCAGGTCCTCGGCCGAGGCCAGGCCGGGGATGTTCACGCGGGCCGGGGAGAGGCGGGCTTCGCCGTACTCGCTGACCTTGCCGCCCATCGGAATGCCCGTGGCTACGCCGCCCGGAGCCACGGCATTGACGCGTATGCCTTCACGGGCATACATAAACGCGGTGCTGCGGGTGATGCCAACAACGGCGTGCTTGGATGCGGTGTAGGCCACGCCGGAAGCGGAGCCGCGCAGGCCCGCTTCGGAGGTGATGTTCACGATCGAGCCCTTGCCGGCTTCGAGCATGGTGGGCAGCACGGCGCGGGTCAGGCGGACCAGGCCGTCCACGTTCACGGCGAAGATCTTCTGCCACATGGCATCGGACACCTCGTGCAGCGGGGAGAAGTCGTCATTGATGCCGGCCACGTTGGCCAAGCCGTCAATACTGGTGCCGGCGGCGGCAATGATGCGCTCGACGGCGGACAGGTCGGTCAGGTCAGCTGCCACCGGAACGATGGACTCGCCGAGCTCGTCGGCGAGCTCCTTGATCCGGCCCTCGGCAATGTCGACCGCAATGACGCGCCCTCCCTCGCGGGAGATCCGGGCGGCAGTGGCCCGGCCGATGCCGGAGCCGGCACCGGTGACGATGATGGTGCGGCCTTCGAAGCGGCCGGGAACGGCGGGCAGCACGGTTGCTTCGGTCTCCGGCATCACGCCGCCGTTGGCTGCCTTGACGAGTTCATCCACTGCGGCCTGCGGGAACTGGCCCTGGCTCAGATCCACCAGCTGCTGCAGCTTCAGGGTCAGTGCCGGGCCCAGACTGGACTCGTCGCTGCCGGCCTGCGCGAGCATGCCCCGGATGGCGGGGCCGCCTGCCGGGTGATCGAGCCACTGCTGGACGGTGTTCTGGGCGGTGATGGGCTGGTTTGCCACGAGCCGGTCCTTTCGATGGGGCGGCCGTGCAACGCGGCCGCGGGATATTCGGGCGTCTACGCGTGTGACCATCTCGCGGGTTACACGTGTAAGTTCCCTGTAAGGTCAGACTACCGGAGTTCTCCGGCAGATCAAGGCGCAATTAAGGCGCAGTCCACAGCGAAAGGACAGCCGGTGGAACGCAGGGCCACCTCCCACGACGTCGCTAAGGCGGCGGGGGTTTCCCGGGCTACGGTTAGCTACGTGCTGAACGGGCGGAACGGGCAGAGCATTTCGGCCGGCACCAGGGACCGCGTGCTGGCCGCCGCCCGCGAGCTTGGCTACATTCCCTCCACCGCTGCCCGCACACTGCGCAGCGGCCGCAGCGACTTGGTGCTGATGCTGCTCCCGCCGGAGCCGCTCGGCCGGGCGCTGGCCATCATCATCGATGCCGCCTCCGAATACGTGGAGCAGCACGGGCTGCGCCTGGTTGCACACCGGCTGCCGCGGCAGGGCGGCGCCGCGTCACTGGTGCATTCGCTGGCCCCCGCTGCGCTGATCCTCATCACCCCCCTCGAGGAGGCTGAGCTGGCGGGCATGGAAGCTGCCGGGCTGCGTGTGGCCTCGCTATATCCGGCGCTGGATGATCCGCTGGGACCGGACCTGGGCATCGGCGCCCTGCAGGTGGCGCACCTGGCCGCGGCCGGACACCGGCGGATCGGGGTGGCCGTGCCCGCAGGTCCGGCGTACGCCTACCGGGTCCGGGTGCGCGTGGCGGCCATCGAAGATGCCTGCGCGCGGCTCGGGCTGCCGGCGCCCGCCGTCGAATACCTTGAACTGGACGCGGAACAGGCGCGGGCCGCCGTCGGGCACCTGCTGGAGGGGCCGGAGCCGGCGGAGGCAGTGTGCGCGTTCGACGACGACCATGCGTTTGCGCTGTTGGCAGGCCTTGCCGCCCGCGGACTGTCCGCACCGGCGGACCTGGCGGTGATGGGTGCGGAAGATATTCCCCTGGCCGGGCTCGCCGTGCCGCCGCTGACCACTGTCCGGGTGGATGCCCGGCTGCTGGGGGAGCGTTTTGCAAGGATGGCGCTGGGTGAGCCGTCCGCTCCGGACACCAGTGCCCGGAGCGGGGAACCGGCGGAACCGGCGGACATGCTGCCGCCGGTCAGCCTGGTCCGGCGGGCCTCGGCCTGACAGCGCCGGCTCGAGGATCCCGCCTAAGGGTGTCGGCTAAGGGGCTAGGACTGTTCGGCTTCCCGGGCCCGGTACATCTGCATCTGCCGGTACCGCCGGCCCAGTGATTCACGCCGCGGCTTGACCGGTGCGTCTTCGGGTTCGGCGGTGAGGTCAATGTGCTTTTTGCCGAAGCGCCAGAGCAGCAGGTCATCCAGCAGCCGGTCCGGGCCGGGGGAGTAGCGGTGGTCCAGGGCCGCGCGGACCTTGGTGATCGCATCGGCCTGCAGCAGCCCGGCCAGGTCCATGGTGGTCTTCATGCCGTGCGCAGCCAGCAGTTCCGCCGCCCAGCCCCAGTCATCGCCGGCCTTCCGGTTCACATGCGGCAGCAGGGTCATCCAGACGTGCCGGATCCGGTTCGGGGTCAGGGGGGCGCTGCCTTCCCCTTCCTCGTCCCAGAACCCGGTCACCGTCTCATAGCGCTCGTGCAGTTCGGCGAACGCCGTTTCCACGGTCTCGAGCATGGCCGCCGTGGAGGTGAACTGGCGGTCGAAATAGGGGCTCCAGGCCCGCGGATCCCCGGCCTTGAACCGGATGTCGTGCTCAATCTCGGACCAGGCATGGGCCAGCACGGTGCGGATCTGCACTTCGAACAGGTAGCTGCCGTTGGGCCGCTGGTCCGGTTCCAGCAGTTTATGGAATTCGCGCACCGTTTCATTCTGGATGGTGCGCAGGATCAGGTGCCGGCTGGAATAGCCGTAGGTGCCGGACTCGATGGAGCCGATGTCCTTCTCACGGTCACCGCGGCAGTCGAACTCGGCCCGCTGGCGCTTGATGAGGTTCGCGGCCTCATCCACCTCGTGCGGGAGGGTCATAATCACGCGGACCCCCACCAGGTCGGTGAGGTTGCGCAGCGGGTCCGGGAAGAGCAGCGTGGGCAGCTCTCCGGGGTTCTCCGCCGGCAGCGTACGGGCGGCCTTGGCCCGGAATGACTCCACGGTCTTGGTCCGGGAAGCAACAAACAGGGGCTGGACAGGGCTGTCCGCAAAGACGCTGCGCAGGTGCGCCTCCATCTCGGCGGTCACCGCTTCCAGACCCGGCCGAACCCGGGCGTATTCATCCGTACTGGCTTGGACAACCGGCCGCAGCCGCTCATCCAATGTGTCCCAGGCGCTCATGTCCTCCCCGTCCTTACGAAACGGCGCCGAGGGCGGCACCGCATCTCCAACAAGCCTATGCCAGCACGGACGGGACCGCAGACCCGGGGCCGGGCGGACACCGGCCGAGGCGGACGGAGCGGTTCCTGCCGATCACCACCCCCGGTATTCCAAGGATTTGACGCGAAATAGGCGCAAAAACAAATTGGCATTTTGCAGAGCAAAACTTATGCCGATGTATATTTCCGCCCGATTCCCGCCGCTATATGGTCTTCCCAATGCCCGGACCGGGACCGCACCGGGGGCAGGGCACGTCACTGCTCGCACCTATGGAGGACCCTTGAAGATTGCACGCACTGCGGCGGTGGCCGCCCTTTCCCTCACCATGGCGCTATCTGCCTGCGCCCCGCCCACTTCTGACAATGCGGCGGCAAATGAGGACCAGGACACCGGAACCATCCGCGTCTGGTTGTTCTCCGAGGTGAACCAGGACCCCAAGTCCGCCGTGGTGGATGCCGCAGTCGAAGAATTTGAAGCAGCCCACGAGGGCGCGGAAGTGGACGTCCAGTACATTCCCGTGGACACCAGGGCCGAACGCTTCAAAGCCGCCTTCAACGATCCGTCGAGCGCCCCCGACGTCGCCGAATTCGGTAACACCGACCTGGCGAGCTACGTGGCCTCCGGAGGCCTCGCGGACATCACCTCGGATATAGAGCAGTGGGAGGAAGGCCAGGACCTCGACGAGAAGGTCCTGGCCACCACTGAAATTGATGGAAAAAACTACGGGGTGCCGTGGTTCGTGGGCGTGCGGGCCCTGTACTACCGAACCGACATCCTCGACCAGCTGGGCGCAGAGGTGCCCAAAACCCTCGCGGAAGTGGAGGAGACGGCCCGCGCAGCCCGCGCCGCAAACCCGCAGATGCTTGGAATTTCGGTAGGCGGAGCCGCGCAGTTCGCCGCCATGCCCTACCTCTGGGCGGCCGGCGGCAGCATCGCCGACGAAGAGGAATCAGGGTTCGTCTCCGGACTGGATTCGCCCGCCTCCCGGGAAGGGGTCAGCGCCTACACCAGGCTGATGCAGGACGACATCTGCCCGCCCCAGACCTGCGCTGAGTTCGGCGGCAACGCCAGTGTCCAGCAGTTCATTGCAGGCAATGCCGCAATGACCATCGGCGGGGACTTCAACTACAAGGCAGTGGCCGAAAGCGCTGTGAAGGACAACTTTGCCGTGGTGCCGCTTCCGGGTACCACCGAAGGATCCATTGCTCCGGCGTTTGCCGGCGGCAACAACCTGGGCGTCTTCAACAGCAGCGAGCACCGCACCCTGGCCACCGATTTTGTCCAGCTGCTCGCCAGCAAGAAATACCAGCAGCAGATGTTCGATGCGATGGGCAACCTGCCCACCTTCAGCGACGTGCAGAAGGATGTAGCCGACGCCCACCCGGAGGTGGCCCCGTTCATCGCAACACTGGAAGCGGGAACGAATTTCGTACCCGTCACCGACACCTGGTCCACCATTGATGCCCAGGGCGTCTTCACCGGGATGTACCAGAAGATCGTCACGGGCAAGAGCGACGTGGAGACGGCCACCAAAGAAGCAGCCGACGCCATGAACCAGGCATTCGGATCCAAATGATGCACAAAACCGTTGACCGCACTGCGGGCAGGGTCCAGGGATGAGCGCGGTTCTGCCGGTTCTGCCCAAGACCCCGCCCGCCGGCGGCGGCCGCAGCAGCGGCCGCCGCCGGGCCATGAACCGCAGCCGGCTGGAACCGTGGCTTTATCTGGCCCCGGCGCTGCTGGTGCTCGCTGCCCTGCTGGCATACCCGATTTTCCAGCTGGTAAATGTCTCGCTGTATGACTACGGCCAGGCGCAGGTAAGCGGAAATGCACCCCTGCGGTTCACCGGCCTGGAAAACTACCGGAAGCTGTTTGCCGACCGGCAGTTCTGGACCGTCCTGGGCAACACCGTGGTTTTCGCGGCGGCATGCGTAGTCCTTACCCTCGCGGTGGGAGGTGCCCTTGCCGTCCTGGCCACCCGCCTGCGGCCATGGGTCCGCTCGGTACTGTTTATTGTGTCGCTCGGCGCATGGGCCACCCCCGCAGTGACCGGAAGTGCGGTATGGCTTTTCCTCTTTGACCCGACGCTGGGCCTGATCAACAAGCTCTTGGTCTCCGTGGGGTTTGACGGGTTCGCAGGCCATTCATGGACGTATGACAAATGGTCGGGATTCGGCCTGGTAGCCAGCGAAGTTGTCTGGTGTTCCTTTCCGTTTGTGCTCGTGACCATCTACGCCGGCATCCAGGCGATCCCTGCGGAATTGGTGGAGGCCGCCACCCTTGACGGAGCGTCCATGCCCCGGATTGCCCGGAGCATCATGCTGCCCATGCTGCGTCCAGTGGTCATCATCGTGACAATCCAGTCGATTATCTGGAATTTCAAAATCTTCTCGCAGATCTACATCATGACCGGGGGCGGCGGCATAGCCGGGCAGAACCTTGTGCTCAACGTCTACGGCTATCAGCAGGCCTTCGCCGCGAGCCTGTACGGGCTCGGGTCAGCCTTGGGGGTCATCATGACCGTCCTGTTGATGGTGGTTACCCTGGTTTATCTGCGTCTTCTACGGAAGTCAGGTGAGGTCCTGTGACCGCCGTTCCCACTACCGACACACGGCCCACCGCAGCAGCGGCCACAGTGCGTCCCGCCCGAACACGCCGCCGGCCGCGTTTCGGTGCCGATGCAGTTGCGCTGGCGATAGCCGCCTGCGTGGCTTTTCCGCTTTTCTGGATGGTGCTCTCCGCATTGAAACCGCGGACCGCACTGGATGC
Source organism: Arthrobacter sp. zg-Y20 (assembly GCF_030142075.1). NCBI lineage: Bacteria > Bacillati > Actinomycetota > Actinomycetes > Micrococcales > Micrococcaceae > Arthrobacter > Arthrobacter sp. zg-Y20. The sequence continues at coordinate 58,973 of NZ_CP126241.1, forward strand.
GGGCGATTCCGCGCCCTACACGCTGGAACCGTCCCTGGACTCGTTCGGCAGGGTGTTGTCCGTCAACAACTTCGGCCAGTACTTCCTGAACAGCGTGATTGTGGCACTGGCGGTGGTGGTTATTTCCACGATCCTGGCGTTCCTGGCCGCCGTCGCCCTGACCCGCTACAGCTTCAAGCTGCGCACAAAACTGCTGATTATCATCCTGGTGGCCCAAATGGTCCCGGTGGAAGCACTGACCATTCCGCTGTTTTTCCTGCTGCGCAATGCGGGTGAAGCAATTCCCCTGGTCGGGTTGAACCACCTGGGCTCCCTGGTCCTCGTGCACGTTGGCTTCAGCATTCCCTTTGCCATCTGGATGCTGCGCGGATTCGTGGCTGCGGTGCCGGTGGAAATCGAAGAAGCCGCCCGGATCGACGGCGCCGGCAGCTTCCGCTTCGTGCGCTCCATCCTTTTCCCGCTGGTAGCGCCGGGCGTGGTGGCCTGTTCCGTGTTCTCCTTTATCTCCACCTGGAACGACTTCCTGTTCGCCAAAACCTTCATCATTTCCGCGCAGGAGAACCAAACGCTGCCCATGGCCCTGCTGACCTTCTTCAAACCCGACCAGAATGACTGGGGCGCCATCATGGCCGGTTCCGTGATCATGACCATTCCGGTGCTGATCTTCTTTATAGCCGTGCAACGCAGGCTGGTATCCGGTCTTGCCGGGGCAGTGAAGGGCTGAGTGCAGATGCCATCCGACGGAGGCCGCATGACCGCAGAGAACCATACGCTTATTCCCCTGCCGCGGAGCACGGAGTTTGGGGGCGGGGACCTGGAAGTGGGCCCGGAGGCAACGTTGTCCGCCGACCCCGGACTGCGATCCGTCCGCCGCTGGCTCGCCTCGGCACTGGGATCGGCCACCGGCTGGGAGCTGCTGCCCGCAGCGGAAAATCCCACCCTCGAGCTTCTGCTGGATCCTTCCCTCGCGGCGGAAGAGTACCGGCTGGACATTGAGGACCGGATCGTCATCCGCGCCGCTGGAGCAGCGGGTGCCTTCTACGGCGCCCAGACACTATTGCAGCTGATGGGCCCGGACGCGCTGCGGCAGGCGCCGGCCACGGCGGGGCCGGTTACCCACAGGGTTCCGCAGGGCAGCGTGGCGGACAGCCCCCGCTACGGGTACCGGGGCGTCATGCTCGACGTTGCGCGGCACTTCATGCCCAAGGACAACATTTTCCGTTTCCTGGACGTGATGGCGCTGCACAAACTGAACGTGCTGCACCTGCACCTGACCGATGACCAGGGGTGGCGGATGGAAATCCGCCGCTACCCGGAACTGACCAGGACCGGGGCCTGGCGGCGCGAGTCTTCGCGGGGAACCTGGCGGGCCGGGGTTTACGACGGCGTGCCGCACGGCGGGTACTACACGCAGGCGGATCTGCGGGAAATCGTGGCATTTGCTGCTGAACGCCACATCACGGTCATTCCCGAGATTGACGTTCCCGGCCACAGCCAGGCAGCCATCGCCGCGTATCCGGAGCTGGGATCCGGTACGGCTGTCCCGGAGGTGTGGACGCGGTGGGGCATCAACGAGACGGTTCTGGACATCTCCGAAGCGTCACTGGATTTTTACCGCAACGTGCTTGACGAGGTGTTGGAGGTATTTCCGGCACAGTGGATCAGCCTGGGCGGTGACGAGGTGCCCGTGGTCCAGTGGGAACGAAGCGAAACTGCGCGGGCCAAGGCCCGGGACCTGGGACTGGACGGCGTGGCGGGCCTGCACAGCTGGTTCGTCGGCCAGCTGGCGCAGCACCTGTCCCGGCGGGGGCGCACTGCCGCCGTCTGGGACGAGGTGGGCGACGGCGGCCTGCCCGACGGCGCCCTGGTCAGCTCCTGGCGGGGCTTCCAGGGCGGCCTGGACGCGCTGGCGAAGGGGTATGACGTGGTGATGTGCCCGGAGCAGCACCTATATCTGGACCATCGGCAGGCCGAGGGGGACCAGGAGCCCGTTCCCGTCGGATTCCTGACCACACTGGAATCCGTCTACGGGTTCGAGCCGCTTCTTGCATCCGGTGCCGGTGCTTCTTCGGGACGGCTGCTGGGGGCCCAGGCCAATATCTGGACCGAACACCTGGACTCGCCCCGACGGGTACAGTTTGCCGCCTATCCCCGGCTGTGCGCGCTGGCCGAGGTTCTGTGGTCGCCGCAGGACCGCCGCAATTATGCAGGGTTCCTGCAGCGCCTGGCACCGTCCCACCTGGCTCGGCTGGGTGCCATGGGGGTGGAATACCGTCCGCTGGAGGGTCCGCATCCGTGGCAACAGCGTCCCGGCGTGGCAGGGTGGATCCGGGATCATGCCGATGAGCCCGCAGAAATGGGAGGCTGATGGTGGTAGCGGTTGATGGGCAGGAAGGACGGAATTCCTCCGCCTCGCTGCGTAAGGCGCTGACGCTCCTGCGTGTGGTTTCGGAGCTTTCGGACAATGCGGAAGGACTGGCGCTGAATGAACTGAGCCAGGCGTCCGGCCTGAACAAAAGTACTGTCCTGCGCCTGGCCGCGCCGCTGCTCGAAGAGAACCTGCTGGACCGCGACCATGAAAGCGGCCGTTTCCGGTTGGGCCACGGGTGCCTCCAGCTTGGCCAGTCCTACGTGGACAGCCTGGATCTGCGCAGTGCGGCAAATGCCGAGCTGCGGCTCCTGATGCGTTCGGTTCACAGCACCTGCCACTTGGTGGTGCTGTCCGGAGAGGACGTTGTTTACCTGGACAAGGTGGAGGACGAAGCCACCGTCCGCATGGCCTCCCGGGTGGGGGCAACCATGCCGGCGTATTGCACGGCGGTGGGAAAGGCCATGCTGGCCTACAGCCGCGAGGATGTTGTTGCCCCAATCCTTGCGAAGACACTGCACCCCATCACTCCCCGGACCATTACCGATCCGGAGGTCCTTAGGGCGGAACTGGCAGCGGTCCGGCGGCGCGGCTATGCCATTGACGACAGGGAAAACGAACCGGACGTCCGGTGCGTGGCGGCGCCCATTTTCGGACACGAAGACACCGTAGTGGCCGCGCTGAGCGTTTCAGCGCTTTCCTCGCGCATGACACCGCGGCGGGTGCGGGAAGTAGGGCAAATGGCCGTGGAAACCAGCCTGCGGATTTCCGCGAAACTGGGTTCCCGCCGTGCACGCGGGCGCCTGACCGCTCCGCTTTGAGCGGGGCTGCAGTGCAGGCCGGCCCGGTGCCGCTGCACGCGGCACCGGTGCTCCGCTGCTAGCCGGTGATTGCCAGGGCGTCGATTTCCACGAGCATGACTTCGTGCGGAAGGTCAACGAAAACGGTGGTCCGCCCCGGAAGGGCGCCGCTGGGTACGTTTTCCTTGATGAACTCTCCGTAGGCTTCGTTCATGGCCGCGAAATCCCCGCGGGTGGTGAGATAGACACGGAACATCAGCACGTCCTCCACGGAGGAGCCGCCGGCTTCAAGGATTGCCTTGACGTTTTCGAGGGTCCGGCGGGTCTGTGCCCGGACATCCCCTTCGGCAATGTACTTGTTGGTGGCCGGGTCCATGGGGCCCTGTCCGGACACCTGCAGGAAGCCCCCCTTCCGAACTCCCTGGGAGAAAACGTGCGCGGGCGCGGGGGCGTTCTCGGTCAGTACAACGGTCTTTTCACTCATGGTTGTCCTTTCGGGGGTTGATCCAGCCGAGGTCCGACGAAATGGCCTCGGTGCAGGCTTGGAGCTGCGGCAGCATACCGAGAAGTCCCTCGTAGCTGAGCATGACTATGGGTACGGAGAAGGACGCGGCGGCAACGGCGTTTCCCCGGCCGTCCCGGATGGGGGCGGCAATGCAGTGGACAAAGGATTCGTGTTCGGCGTTGTCATGCGCCCAGCCCTGCGCCTTGACCTGTTCCAGTTCGGCCAGCAATGCTTCCGGGCCGGCCAGGGTGTTCGGCGTGAACCTGACGTAGTCCAGTCCGGCCGCGATGTGTTCCTGCTCGGCACGCGGCAGGTCCGCCAGCAGGACCTTCGCCACCGCCGCCGAGTGCAGTGCCGCCGTCAGGCCGATCCGTGAATACATCCGGACCGGATGGTGGGACTCGAACTTGTCGATGTAGATGACGTCGTTGCCCTCGAAGGCGGCCAGGTGGACCGTGTGTCCGGTGCGGGCGTTCAGGTCGGCCAGGTGCGGACGTGCGACGGCGCGGATGTCGCGTTGCTCCAGTGCCAGCGAGGACAGTTCAAAGAACTTGGGTCCCAGCCGGAAACGCTGCTCCTTGTCGCGGACCACGAAACGCCGCTCTTCCATTGCATGCAGCAGGCGCATGATGGTGGTTTTGTGCACGGTGGCCCGGGATGCCAGTTCGTCCAGGGTTGCAGGCTGCTCGGCAAGCTCGCCCAGCAGGTCCATGGCCCGCATAAGGCTTTGGCTCACGGGTCCGCCTTTCCAGGGATTGGGGAAATAGTCGAACTTGCAAGGTTATCAACGGCGGGAGAACGGATTTCGCCCGCAGCCACGGAGGTGTTTCCCCAGTCCGCGTCGCTGCACCCGACGAGTGCCGTCAGCAGCGGCGCCGGCGGGAGCGGGCCGCGGTCGCCGGGAACGGTCAGCGTGCAGGCGGCGCTGATGTGCCCGCGCCGCAGGCTTGCCTTTAAATCGAGCCCCAGCAGCATCCCGCTCAGGTATCCGGCAGCGAAGGAATCACCTGCCCCCACGGGTTCAAGCACCTCGACCGACAAGGCTGGAACTTCTTCACGGGCACCGCTGCGCTCCAAGGCGACGGCGGTGAAGGCCTCGTTCTTGATCACCAGTACCTCCGGGTCCGGGAGGAGTGCACGAAGCTCCTGCTCGTTGCCCGTCCCGAAGGCGTGTTCGGCTTCGTCACTGCCGACCAGGACCACATCGGCAAGGTTTGCGAGCTCCTGGAGGACGCCGTGGTCCTTGCCGTGCCAAAGGGCGGGCCGCCAGTTGACGTCAAAGCTGATGATGCGGCCGTTCCTCGGCAGGGAAAGCACTGCACGGCACAATTCCAGGCAGTCGGGGGAGAGGGCGGGCGTAATGCCGCTGAGGTGGATCAGGCGGGCATCAGCCAGCAGGCCGGCGACCACTTTGTCCGAGAGCAGGTCCGGTCCCATGGCAGAGGCTGCGGAGTCCTGCCGGTAATACAGCATTGAGCTGCCGGACCCGCTCTGCCCTTCCTGCGCGGGAACTTTGACGTAGAGCCCGGTGTGGCGCAGCGGGTCGCGCTGGACGCCTGTTGTCCCCACGGAGTGGGCGCGGAGGTCCGCCAGGATCCGGGAGCCGAAGCCGTCCTCGCCCACCCGGCCTATCCAGTGGGTCTCGATGCCCATGGCGGCCAGGCCCATGGCGACGTTGGATTCGGCCCCGCCCAGCCCCACCTGCAGGACATCTGCCTGCTCGAGTGTCTGTTCGCTTGCAGGAGTCAGCATGGCCATTGACTCGCCTAGGCATACGGCTGAAAGCACTTGTTTCCTGTTCTCACCCTGGGCTGCGTCGTCCTGCGATCGCCGGGCACTGAAGCCCGGGAGAAAATGCGGCGGACACTGCTGAGCGTTCCTTGACTCACGATTCGCCACCATGTTAGACATATCACCATCAGATTTGCAACGAACGTTGCAAAATACGCAACGGGGTGGCTATCTGCTCCGCAGTCCTTTGAAGGGATCCGCAGCGGTGTCAACCCCCATCCAGGCGCCGGCCATTAACGCCGACGCGGTATCAGACCTGCAGTCCACCGTCCTGGGCTGGCGGCACAAGGCAGCCCCCTCAAGCTCGCAGGGCCGCACGGTAAAGGACTTCCTGGCGTCTGCTCCGCACCTTTCGGACTTCCACACCCCGCTGCTCACCCTGGACGGGACAGCCGTGCAGTACAACATGCGCCGGCTTGCCCAGTGGTGCAGGGACCACAATGTGCTGCTGGCGCCGCACGGGAAAACCACCATGGCACCGCAGCTGTGGGCCCGGCAGTTGGAGGAGGGTGCGTGGGGAATCACCCTGGCGAACCTGGCACAGCTGCGCGTGGCACGTGCCTTTGGCGTCCACCGGCTGCAGCTGGCCAACACCCTGGCCGACCCCGAAGCGATCAGCTGGGCCGCGGATGAAGCGGCCGCCGGGCGGCCCATCCTGTCCTGGGTGGACTCCGTGGACAGTGTCCGAAACCTCGAACTGATCCTGTCCAAGCGGCACGACGGTGCCGTATTGGATGTGCTGGTGGAGCTGGGCGGCCATGGCGGGCGGACCGGAGCCCGGAGTGTCGAGGCGGCGCTGGAGGTTGCCAGAGCGGCGGGTTCGTCGCCCGTCCTGAACCTGGTGGGAATTTCCGGGTACGAAGGCGCCTTGGCGCATACCGCCGACGCCGCGGGACTGGCAGCGGTGCGCGGTTACCTGCAGCAGATGGCGCACCTGCACGCTGCCGTGCTGGAGGAGGGGTTGTACACCCCGGGTGCGGGAGTAATCCTCACCGCCGGCGGCAGCGCGTATTTTGACGATGTGGTCCAGGTCCTGTCTCCGCTCTGCACCCCGGGCGATGCCAACGGACCCGCCGTGCAGCTCATGATCCGCAGCGGAGCCTACGTCATCCACGATGACGGGTTTTACCGGGAAATCTCACCGCTTTCCCGCGACGGCGGAACGCCGCTTGCGGCCGGTATGCACGGCTGGGCGCGGGTAGTGTCCCGGCCGGAACCCGGGCTGGCCATTCTCGATGCCGGCAAACGTGATCTCCCGGTGGACGAAGGGTTGCCGGAGCCGCAGCTGGTTGGCCCGGCGCTGGGCGGTCCGATGCGGCCCCTGAAGGGCCGGATCACGGCGGTCAATGACCAGCACTGCTTCCTGGCCGTCGATGCGGGGGAATCGATACGGGTGGGGGACGTGGTCCGGCTGGGGCTGTCCCACCCCTGCACGGCCCTGGACAAATGGACACTCATTCCGGTGCTGGCCGACACGGACCGCGACGGCGCGGTTGTGGACCTCATCCAGACATTCTTTTAGGGGGCCGGACATGAGCATCCTCATCAGCAACGCAACCCTGGTGGACGGCACGGGCAATGAGCGCCGTGCCGCCGACGTCGTGGTGGAGGGAACCGCAATTGCCGCGGTCACAGCTGCCGGCGAAGCGGACCCTTCAGCCCCCGGCACCGAGCGGGTTATTGACGCTTCCGGGCTGGTCCTGGCTCCGGGGTTCATCGACATGCACGCCCATTCCGACCTCCAGCTGCTCGCGGAGCCGGGCCACTACGCCAAGCTCAGCCAAGGGGTAACCACTGAGCTGCTGGGACAGGACGGACTGTCCTACGCTCCCGTGGACACTCCAACCCTGGAGGGCATCCGCCAGAAGATTGCAGGGTGGAACGACGACCCGCAGGGATTTGCCTACGACTGGCGCAGTGTCGGTGAGTATCTGGACCGTCTTGACGCTGCCGGTCCATGCGGCCGCATAGCCACGAACGCCGCGTACCTGGTCCCGCAGGGCACGGTCCGGGCAATGGTGATGGGTTTTGCGGAGGGCACACCAACCGCTGCACAGATGGAGCAGATGGAGGACGCCGTACGCACCGGGCTGGCGGAGGGGGCCGTGGGAATGTCCTCGGGCCTGACATACACGCCCGGAATGTACGCCGACACCGAGGAACTGGCGGCCCTGTGCCGGGTGGTAGCTGAGCACGGCGGCTTTTATGCTCCGCATCACCGGTCCTACGGGAAAAATGCACTCGCTGCCTACGCCGAGATGATCGGCCTGTGCCGGGACAGCGGGTGCGCGCTCCACCTCTCCCACGCCACCATGAACTTTGCCGAAAACAAGGGGCGTGCCGGTGAACTCCTGGCATTGATCGACGAGGCGCTTGACGACGGCGTCGACATCACGTTGGACACGTATCCCTACCTGCCGGGCGCTACGACGCTTTCGGCGATCCTTCCCAGTTGGGCGTCATCGGGCGGGACGGCGCAAACCCTGCAGCGGCTGGCGGACCCGGCGAGCCTGGAACGCATCCGCAAGGATGTGGAAGTCAACGGGTCCGACGGATGCCACGGAGTGGTGGCGGAATGGGACACGCTGGAAATCAGCGGCGTCCGCAACCCGGCTCTGGGCGGTTTTGTGGGGCGGACCATCGCCGCCATCGCTGCAGAGAGCGATACAGCACCTTTCGACGTTTTCGTGCACATCCTGCGCGCGGACAGCTTGGGTACCGGCATCCTCCAGCATGTGGGACACGAGGAGAACGTCCGGACCATCATGACCCACCGCTCCCACACGGGCGGCAGCGACGGCATCCTGGTGGGGGACAAGCCCCATCCCCGGTCATGGGGCACTTTCCCCCGTTACCTTTCCCGTTATTGCAGGGAATTGGGGCTATTGACGCTCGAAGAGACCGTCCACCACCTCACCGGCCGTCCTGCTGCCCGGTTGAAGCTGGACCGCCGGGGGCTTGTCCGCCCCGGCTGGGCCGCCGACCTGGTGTTATTTGACCCCCGGACCATTGCGGACCGGGCCACTTTCGACCAGCCGCGCCAGCCGGCTGCCGGCATCCCCTATGTATTCGTCAACGGCACCGCGGCGATTGACGGCGGAAAGCCGACCGGTGCCCGTGCCGGCCGTGCCCTCCGCCGCCATCCCGACGGCAAAACCCGGATTGGAAAAACAAGCATATGACCCCGGAAGAATTCACCCGCCAGCTCCGCGAGGACGCCACCTTGGCCGTGGTCAGGGCTCCCGGCATCCCCGACCCGGCGGCGCTGTGCACCGCGCTGGTCGCGGGAGGCATCCGCACCGTGGAACTCACCTACACCATCCCGGACGCGCTCAAGCACCTGCGCACGGCGGTGGACGCCGCCCTCGACCATGGTGCCCTGGTGGGCATGGGCACGGTGCTGACGGCAGACCAGGCCCGTGCTGCCATTGACGCCGGGGCGGGTTTCCTGGTGACTCCCGGACTGCGGCCGGAGGTTGCCGCCGTCGCAGCCGAGGCGGGCATTCCCTTCAGCCTTGGCGCCATGACGCCCACGGAAGTGGCGCAGGCGGTGGACCTGGGCGCTACCGCCGTCAAGATCTTCCCCGCCCGGCAGCTGGGGCCCGCGTACCTGAAGGATCTCCAGGGCCCGTATCCGGGTATTGCGCTGCTTCCCTCCGGCGGCATCGACGCCGGCAATGCTTCCGATTACCTCCGTGCCGGGGCCATTGCCGTGTGCTGCGGGACCAGTGTCGTCCCACCGGCTGCAGTGGCTGCCGGTGACTGGACGGACATCCAGGTCCGTGCAGCCGGTTTCACCGGCACACTCCGCTAGACCTTTCCTTTCCTTCCTGTCTCGAACACCGAGTAGAGAGAACCTCATGCAAGATGTAATTAGCTGGCTGCGCGAAGATACTGCCGGCCTCCTCCTGCTGGCGGCTGCCGGCATTGCGCTGCTCCTCTTCCTGATTATCAGGATCAAGCTGGAACCCTTCATTGCACTGGTGGCCACCGGCGTCCTCGTGGCTCTGGCCGGCGGTGTGCCGATCAATGATCTGGTGGGCACAGCGACCAAGAGCAGCGACGCCCTCATTGAAAAGGGCTTCGCCGGCATCCTGGGCCACATTGCCCTGATCATTGGCCTGGGCACGGTTCTGGGTGCCATCCTCGAGCGGTCCGGCGGCGCAGAAGTGCTGCTGGGGCGGCTGGTGAAAATCTTCGGGGAGAAGGGCACCCCGCTGGCCATGGGCATTACCGGGTTTGTCCTGGGCATCCCGGTGTTCTTCGACATCGGTATCTTTGTCCTGGCTCCGCTGGTGTACGTTGCGGCGGTCCGCGGCGGCAAGTCACTGCTGCTCTACGCCCTGCCCCTGTTGGCGGGCCTCTCGGTCACCCACGCCTTCCTGCCGCCGCACCCCGGCCCGGTGGCCGCCGCCGGGCTGCTGCACGTGGAACTGGGCTGGATCATCATCATGGGTCTCGCCTGCGGCATTCCCGCATGGTTCGCCTCAGGCATCCTGTGGGGTACCTGGATCGGCAAGCGCGTGCACATCAACGTGCCCGAAGACCGCATTGTCCCCGAAACCGCTGAAGACCGCGGATTCGGGGCTCCGTCCCTGGCGGTGGTGCTGGCCTGCATCGGACTGCCCATGCTGCTCATCCTGGGTGGAACCTTCGGCAACATCTTCCTGCCCGAAAGCCCGTTCCGCTCCGCCCTGCAGTTCTTCGGGAACCCGGCAATCGCCCTGACCGTGGCTGTGCTCATTGCCATGTGGCTCCTGGGTACGAACCGCGGGATGACCTCCTCCGAACTGGCGGAGCTCACCTCCTCCTCGCTTCGCCCGGTGGGCATGATCCTGCTGGTAGTCGGCGCCGGGGCGTTCTTCGGAGCCGTGCTCACGGCAACCGGTGTTGGCACCGCAGTGGCCGAATCGCTGGCCACGGCGGGACTTCCGCTGCTGGTTTCGGCCTTTGTGATCAGCGCCGGGATGCGTATTGCCCAGGGCTCCGCGACCGTTGCCATTGTCACCACCGGCGGCATCCTCGCGCCGGGCCTGCTGGAAGGCGGGTACTCCCAGCCGCAGCTTGCCCTGATTACCATGGCGATTTCTTCCGGGTCCATCATTGCCAGCCATGTGAACGACGGCGGTTTCTGGATTATCGCGAAGTACTTCAATATGTCGGTCAAGGACACCCTGAAGACCTGGACGGTGCTGGAAACGGTCCTGTCCCTCGTGGGCTTCGGAATGGCCGCCCTGCTGTACCAGTTCGTCTAGGACCCGGCCCCGTCCGGACCGTGAAGAGGATGACATGCCTGCCATGAAGTATTCGTACGGTCCCGGGCCGGAACAGTATGCCGAACTAACCCTCCCGGCCTCAGGCCCGTCCGGCCGGGAGGGTGCCCCGCGCAACGGGACCGTCGTGATCATCCACGGTGGCTACTGGCGCTCGAAATACACCGCTGAGCTTGGCTGGCCGCTGGCCCGGGACCTCGCCGCCCGCGGCTTTGCCTGCTGGAACATGGAGTACCGGCGGGCCGGGAACGGCGGCGGCTGGCCGCAAACGCTCGAAGATGTCCTGGCCGGCATCAACGCCCTGTCCCCGGCGGCAGAGGCCGAGGGCGCGGACCTGTCCCGGGTCACCCTGCTGGGCCACTCGGCCGGCGGCCACCTGGCCGTGCTGGCCGCAAAAGCCGCCAAGGCCGAACCGTCCGCGGTAACCGTTACCGGCGTCGTGAGCCAGTCAGGGGTGCTGGACCTGGCCGCGGCGCACCGGCTGGGCCTCAGCGACGGCGCCGTGGAAAACTTCCTGGGCTGCCCACCGGGCCTGGATCCGCAACGCTATGTGGACGCGGACCCTATGCAGGCGCTGCCGCTGCCCGTACCGGCCTGGGTGCTCCACGGAGCGGAAGACACCACGGTTCCGGCAGGATTCTCCACCTCCTGGGCCCAGGCGGCCGCCGCAGCCGGCACCCGTGTGCAGCTGCGCACCATCCCGGGGGACCACTTCGCCATGATCACCCCCGGCACCGCCGCCTGGGCCGCCGTCGTCGAGGCGCTTCACGAAGCAGCAGGAAACCGGGTTCCTTAGAGAAACGGGTACCCGGCTCTGTTAGGTTTGACAGCATGCTTACAGTGATCGGTGAAGCCCTGGTGGATGAAGTGGTCAGCGACACTGCGCCGCGGCGCTCCCACCCGGGCGGCAGTCCCCTGAACGTCGCTGTGGGCGTGGCCCGGCTGGGGCGGCCGGTGCAGTTTGTGGGCCGTTTCGGCTCCGACAGTTACGGCGCCCTGATCGCCGAGCACCTGCGCGCCAACTCCGTGCTTACCGCCTTCGCCGCCGACGACCTGCCCACCAGCGTGGCCACCGCGGTCCTCGATCCGGCCGGCGGCGCCCGCTACACCTTCGACCTCGAATGGGAACTGCCTGGCCTGGACCTGCCGGTGCTGCTGGACGGCACCACCATGCTGCACACCGGCTCCATCGCCGCCATGCTCTCACCGGGTGCCGACCATGTGCTCCGCGCCGTGGAGCACGCCCGGCCCGCCGCCACCGTCACCTATGACCCCAACTGCCGGCCCTCCATCATCACCGACGTATCCTATGCCCGGGAACAGGCCGAAAAGTTCGTAGCCCTTGCCGACGTGGTCAAGGCCTCGGACGAGGACCTGCAATGGCTGTACCCCGATGAGTCCCCGGAGGAATCCGCCCGCCGCTGGCTTGCCGCCGGGCCATCCCTAGTGGTCCTGACCCGCGGGTCCAAGGGGCCGTGGGCCGTGGCGGCGGCAGGGGAATGCGCTGTCCCCGCGCCAACGGTCACCGTAGTGGATACGGTGGGCGCCGGTGATTCCTTTATGTCCGCGCTGCTGGTGGGCCTGATGGACCGGGAGCTCGACGGCGGTGCACGGCGCAGCGATCTGGCGCGGATCCGCGTCGATGAGGTCGAGAAACTGCTCTCCTTCGCCGCCCGGGCCGCCGCAGTGACCGTCTCCCGCGCCGGGGCGAACCCGCCCTACCGCAACGAACTTCCGTAAGTCCCCGGTTCCGGCCCGCGGGCCGCCCGGTCAAGAACCGCCAGAGGAGAAGCAGTGGAAAGCCGAGACCCGTACAAGGACCTTCCGCAGGTGCCGCAGTTCGCCGTTGAGAGCGAGGAATTCACCAGCGGCTGTCCCTTCGCGCCCGCCCAGTACAGCGCCAGGCTGGGTGTGCCCGGAGGCAAGGATGCCTCCCCGCAGCTCGCCTGGTCCGGGTTCCCGGAAGGGACGCGCAGTTTCGCCCTCACCATGTATGACCCGGACGCGCCCACCGCCAGCGGCTACTGGCACTGGGCGGCGTTCAACATCCCCGCGGCCGTCACCGGCCTCGACGGGGACGCAGCCAACAGCGGGCAGATGCCCGGGGGCACGGTGCAGCTGGCCAACGACGCCGGGTTCGCCGGTTTTGTGGGTGCCGCCCCGCCTGCCGGACACGGCCGGCACCACTACTACGTGGTGGTCCACGCGGTGGACACGGAGGAACTGGACGTGGCCCCTGACGCCAGTCCCGCCGCACTGGGATTCGCCCTGTATACGCATACCCTGGGCCGCGCCGTCATGGTCGGCACGGCCGAAATCCCCGCGGACTGACGCCGGCGCGGGACGTAAGCTAAAAGGCATGCAGGAGCAGCGTGGCCCGGTGCGGCTGATAGCAAGTGACATGGACGGCACCATTGTGGGAGCCGGCAACAGTATCAGCGACCGGACGGTGCGCGCCTTCCAGGCCTGCCGGGACGCGGGGATCGACGTCGTTTTCGTCACCGGACGCCCGCCCCGCTGGCTGGATCCGCTGCGCGAGCGGATCGGCCACACAGGTACCGTCATCTGCTCCAACGGAGCCATCACGTATGACCTCGGGGCCGGGAAGGTGCTGGCCAGCAGCCTGCTTCCGCTTGCGCAGATGTTCTCCGCCGCGGAAGTCATCCGGGACCTGTTCCCCGCAGTCACCTTCGCAGCCGAAACCGTGGACGGGATCCATCTGGAACCCGGTTTCTCAGACACCGGATCCACCGAAATCCTCGGCGGCATTGTTCCCCGCCCGCTTCACGAATCCCTGAACGGCCAGGCCGGCGTGGCCAAGTTCCTGGCCCGTGCCTCCGGGATCTCGCCGGACGAGTTCCTGCACCGGGTGGCACCGGCGGTCTCATCACTGGTGGCCACCACCCACTCCGCACCCACCATGCCCTTGCTGGAAATGTCCCTGCCAGGGCTGAACAAGGCCGTCACACTCGCGGACTACGCCGCGCAGAAGGGGATCACCGCCGAGGAGACCGTGGCCTTCGGCGATATGCCCAATGACATCCAGATGCTGGACTGGGCCGGGCACGGCTATGCGATGGCCTCCGGCCATGCCGCAGCCCGTGCGGCGGCGGACTTCACGGCCCCCGCTTTCAACGACGACGGCGTGGCGGTGATCCTGGAACGGCTTCTCGGCGACCGTGCAGGCGCCGCAGAAGCTGGTGTGCGGTAATCACCACCGCCAGCCAGGCCGCTCCAAGGGTCCAGGCAACCAGAACGTCCGTAAGCCAGTGGTGGCCCAAATAGACCCGGCTTAGCCCCACGGCCAGGGTAAACACGGCGGCCGCCAGCACCGCAGCGGCCTTCGCGCGGCGGGTGTGCACATGCAGGATCACCAAATAGGCAAGGATCCCGGCGATCACGATTGAGTTCAGGGTGTGTCCGCTCGGAAATGAGGCGGAGGACTCATACGGAGGAACGGCGTCGGCCAGGTCCGGGCGGGTGCGCCCGATAATCGCCTTCCCGGAAATCGTCATCAGGAGGGAGCCGGCCGCCGCCGCTGCAGTGAGCACCAGCGGTGTCCAGGACCGCCAGCGCAGGCACATCCCCAGCACTATCAGCCCGGCGATGATCGGCATGCCGATGCTGCCGGCCAGGTTGGTGAACCCCGTGACGGCGGCGTCCAGGCCGGGGGACCGCAGCGTCAGGGCGTATTCCAGAACCGGCCGGTCCAGGCCTGCAATACCGTCGGATTCGGCCACTGATTCGTAAACCTCGGCGGAGACCAGGGTCAGGGCCAGTGCGGGCACCAAACCCACGGCCAGGATCAGCAGCAGGGTTAAATGCGGGGAGGATACCCGGCTGATCCACTGCAGCAGGTCCCGGATCCGGCTGCCCGGTCCGCCGCCGGTCCGGCCGGTGCGGGTGTGTGGTCCAGGGTCGCGGGTCATGGTTCCAGTATCCCAAGCCGGGTGCACAACCAGCTCAGGTTGTTTTCCAATCCGGCCCCCCACACCTGCCAGGAGTGCCCGCCCGGAAGCGTCTGGAACTGCACATTGGCACCGGCCGCCGTGGCGTCGTCGTACACCGTCTTTCCCTCCGGCGCGTAGACCTTGTCATCCTGGCCGACGACGACGATTCCCGCCGTATCCGGAAACCGCATTGCGGCAAACAGGTCCGCGGCGTTCTGTTTCCGGAATGCGTCCTCGTCACCGTTGAAGTAGGTGTCCAACAGTTCGTGGTGGCCGCCGGCGACGGTCGGCTCGTTCTCCCCGGCGATATCCAGGAAGGTGGGATAAACCCCCGGATAGTTTGCGGCCAGCTGGACGGCGCACGTGCCGCCGTAGGAATAACCGCCGATCGCCCACTGCTGCGGCCCCGCGGTGCCGGTGCCCAGATTGTCCTGTACCCAGGCCGGCAGGTCCTGGGCCAAATAGGTGGCCGAGTTGCTGACCGTGGTATCCAGGCACAACGGCCAGTTGCTGTTCCCGGCATTGCTGAGGTCCGGAAGCACCACTACCGGGGCCAGGCCGTGGTGCCGCGCGGCAAATGAATCCATGATCTCCGCCAGTCCGCCGCTGACCAGCCAATCCTCCGGGGACCCCGGCTGCCCGTGGACCAGAACCAGGACCGGCAGGTTCACGTTGCCCGGATCGGCCAGATAAGCCGGCGGAAGGTAGATCAGCGCCGGATTTGAGGCATATCCGGACCGGCCCCCCGGGATCTGCTGGTGGAACACCTTGCCGGCGGCAGGCATGCCCGGGGGCGCAGTCCAGTTTTCCGCAGACGCCGCAGGCAGGTCCCGGCGGACCTCCGCCGGCCGCGGCAGCGGATCATCCGTGACCGGCGGTGGGGTGAACAGTGCAGCTACCGTGGGGTACTGGTGGTAGGCGATATTCACCGTGCCGGCCAGGGCCAGCAGCACCAGGAGACCCGCCGCGACGCCGGCTACCCGCCGGCGGATCCGGATGCCGGACGCGAGCACGCGCAACACCGCCAGCTGGACCCCGAGGATGGTCAGGGCGCTGAACAGGTAGAGCAGCCGCGGCAGGGAAGCATTCCACCAACGGAATACATACTCCGCCAGCACGTAGATCAGTGCGGTAAGGGCGCATGCCGCCAGCACAACGGCCAGGGCGCGCTTCCAGCCCAGGCGCTGCCCGCTGACGCCGAGCCAGACCAAGGAGACAGCGCCCAGGATCAGCAGGACGATCGGAAGGATGCCGTCGACCAGTGACAGGGACATCATCCTGTCCGTTCCACGATCCGGCGGGCGAGGACAAGCCCCTGGCCCAGGGACAGATCCGGAAGGTAGGCCCGGGTCAGGGCGTTGGCGATGGCCGGCAGTGCGGCCGGATCCGGGTAGGTCATAAAAAGCGGCACGTACTGCGGGGCGAACTTGGACTTGAAGGCCAGAAGGGAACGGAAGCCGTAAACCGGCTCAAGGGTTGCGCCGAGCAGATCCAGCAGACGGTCCATCACCGGTGAACCGTCGACGTCCGGCTCCCGGGCCACCGCCCGGGCCAGGGGTGCTCCGGAAAGGCTCAGGAACCGGCTCCCTTCATCCTGCAGGGACAGGGCTGCGGACGCGATCAGAAAATCCATTCCCAGACGGAAACCGGTACCGCGCCGGCGCATGAAGTCCAACGTCCAGCCGGTCACAATCCCGTCCCGGTACACGGGCAGCCAGGATGTCACGGCATGGACCGTTCCGTCATTGTCGACGGCCACCAGGCAGCGGACTTCCGGATCATCCAACTCTTGCAGCCCGCCCAAAGTGAAGCCCATTTCCGGCATCTTCTTATCTGCCACCCATTCCTCGGAGATGGCCCGCAACTGGTCCAGAACGGCCAGGGGAGCGGTGGGATAGCTGATCCACTGCGCGCTGATGCCTTGTTTCCGGGCAGCGTTCAGTGCGGTGCGGATGTCTTGGAATTTCTTGCCCTTGAAAGCCAGTGAGCCCAGCGGAAGCACGGTTTCCTCGGCCACCTGCAGGGATAAAAACCCCAGCGCAGCAGTCAACTCACGCACCTTCCCGCCCACCGAGTAGAAGCAGGGCGTGATGCCGTTGTCCGTGCAGGACTCAGCAAAGCCCGCCACCGTCTGCTGAAGTTCACCGGGCGGCCCCACGGGGTCTCCCACCGTGACCGCCACGCCGCTGTCCACCCGATAGGCCACATAGGAGTTGCCGGTGGGGGAAAACCAATAGGTGTTGCCCTGCCAGAGGGTCATCCAGGCCATGGTGCTTCCACCATGGGTCTTCAGCAGCGAACGGGCCCGCTCTTCATCCCGGGCTGTCAGGTTCCGTGGCGGGACCAGGAAGGAACGCAGCAGGAGCAGGCAGGTTAATACCCAGAACAGCACGCCCACGCCTTCGTAGACCAGGACGGCGGGAAGATTCTCCGGGTCAAGGGCAGGCGTACTGTAGGCCACCTCGGCAATGGGAAGAAACCGCCCGGGCAGGTCCGCTGCGAGCAGCCCCAGGGTGGCAGCCGGGCTGAAACCGTCGCGGTTCAGCAGTCCGGCACCGAGATACAGAGAGGCCAGCACCGCCGCGGATGTCCCGACAGCCGCGGCCACCCGGCGGTAGGTTCCGTCGGGGGCGCGGGCCGGAAACAACCGGCGGGTGAAAAGCAGCAGCACAAAGACCGCCAATGGAACCACCATGGGCAGTACCAGCGCAATGACAATGCCTGGTCCCGGCGGCAGGAGGGCAAGCTCACCTCGGGCGAGGGCCCGCCCGAGCCGGACGGTGGCCAGCACCGTCATGGTGCCCTGCAGCAGCAATGCTGCCAGCCAGGCAAACCGGCGGCCGCGCCGCAGCCCCTCGGAGAAGGTGGCCAACAGGACCTGGGGCAGGACGGCCAGGAAGAACCCGGCCGGTCCGGCGCGCAACTGGATGCGGGCCACGGCGCACTCGCGGGCGGCGGCAGATCCATTGCAGAGCTCCGCCAACTCGTTCGGAGTATTCACCTCGACGCTGGTGAACAGATACCGCAGCACTGCAAGCGGTCCCACTGCGGAGGTGCTGAGCGCGGCAATAACGGGTCCGACGGCGGAGGCAAGGACCACCAGCGCCACCAGGACTGCGGCCTCACGCCGGCTGGTGACCAGCCGCTCCGGGACCGTGGGCCGCCGTCCGGCCAGGAACGGTCCCATGAACGCACCCGTAACGGCCGCGCCCAGGACCATCAGGTCTGTGAAACTCCCGGCGTAAAGGGCCAGCAATACCAGCAGGGTGAACATGGTGATCCGCAGGCGCCTGCGCCACAAAGTGCTGACCTGTGCGCTGGCTGCGGCCACAACCGCGGCGATGAAGGCAAGCGGACCAACATAGGATTCTGACACCAATGCGCGGGACCAGTCACCGATCGAGGCACTGGTGGCAGACGCGAAACCGATGGCAAGCAGCGCGCCAACAATCTGCCCGGTGAAACCAACCATAAGGAACCGTCCGGTGCCCAGCAGCCGCTCGCAGGACAAACCGGCCATCAGGGCCAGCAGCGTGCCGCCTATATAGCCTCCGATTCCGCTGGCCCAGAGACAGCACAGGAGCAGGGCCGCCGGGTTCCCGGTCAAGGTATGCGCGGAAAGGGTGGCCCAGTCCTGCAGGTGCCCTTCCGGGCCCGTAACCAGCGAGGAAGTGAGCGCTCCGAGCACCCAGAAGGAGGCAATAAAAACCAAGGTGGCCGGCGACCGCCGGACACTGCCCCGAAGCCACTGCAGCGGCCAGTGCACAAACCGCTCAAAGCGGCGTGGGGCGGGAAGAACGTCAGCCACGGAACCTCCATCAGCCCGGAGCCAGCCGGGGTCGGGGTCCTGCCATTCTAGGGCCGCGGAGTCCGGGAGCGGTGCTGCCCGGCCCAGTGCGTGCCGCAGGTTGGATAAAGTACGAGCGTGAACGCAATGCATCCGTACTTCCGTGCGCCCCGTGACAATCCGCCGTCCGGCGCAGCGGACCGGCCCGAGCCCATTGCCCTGGCGCACCGCGGCTTTTCTCCGGACGGGTACGAGAACACACTCGCCGCGTTCCGCGCCGCCGCCGACCTAGGCATCAGCTACCTGGAAACGGACGTGCGCACCAGCCGGGACGGCGTCCTGATGGCCTTCCACGACGAGACGGTGGACCGGATTTCCGGGGGAGTGGCGGGAAAGATCAGCCAACTCACCAGCCGTGAGCTCAACGAGGTCCTGGTGGCCGGCTCCGAACGGATCCCCACTTTCGAGGAACTGCTGACCGAATGGCCGGATATGCGGCTGAACGTGGATGTCAAGGACGCACCAGGCGCAAAACTGCTCGCCGCGCTGATCGAAAAACACTCGGCGCAGGACCGGGTGCTGGTGGCGTCCTTCTCGGACCGACGCCGCCTCCGCACACTGAAGCACCTGGGCCGGCCCGCGGCCAGCTCGGCGGGCACTGCCCTGACCGTCCTGTTGCGGCTGCTGGCGCCGCTGGGCGCCGCCGGCCTGGTATCCCGGCTGGGCCGGTTCCAATGCATCCAGGTGCCGGTGGCATTCGGACCGGTCCGCGTGGTCACCTCGTACTTCCTGAGCCGCTGCCACCGTGCCGGATTGCAGGTCCATGTGTGGACCGTCAATGACGAAGAGACCATGAACCGGTTGCTGGACCTGGGTGTGGACGGCATTGTCTCGGACCGGTCAGACCTCCTGGTGAAGGTGCTCAAGGACCGCGGGCAGTGGCGGTAGGGGTGCGGCGGCGTCGAAGACAGGTAGCCGCCATGTCACCCCCGGCTGGCAGGATGAAGACATGCGCGTAGTTATTGCCCCGGACAAGTTCAAAGGCTCCCTCACCTCCGCAGAAGCCGCGGCAGCCATGGCTGAGGGAGTGCTCGCGGTGTACCCCGAGGCCACCGTGACGGTGGTTCCGGTGGCCGACGGCGGCGAGGGCACCTTGGATGCCGCGTTGGGCGCCGGTGCCGAACCCCGCACGGCCCGCGTCACGGGGCCGCTGGGCCGGGACACCACGGCCGTCTGGGCCCTGTCCGGCGACACGGCCCTGATCGAAACCGCACGCGCCTCGGGGCTGGTCCTGCTGGATCCTTCCCCGGAGACGGCACTGGCTGCAGGCAGCTACGGCAGCGGACAGTTGATCGCCCACGCGCTGGAGGCGGGGGCGAAAACCATCATCCTGGGCATCGGCGGTTCGGCCATGACCGACGGCGGATCCGGGGCACTGTGCGCGCTGGGCCTGAAGATCCTGGACCGGGATGGAAATCCTGTGCCGCCCGGCGGCGCGGGGTTGCTGAACGCGGCATCAGTGGATGCGTCCGGATTGGATCCGCGGCTGGCGGGGGTGGACCTGCGGATTGCCGCCGACGTCCGGAACCCGCTCCTGGGTTATGAAGGAACGGCGGCGGTCTTCAGCGGCCAGAAAGGCGCGGGCGCAGCGGAGCAGCAGCTGCTCGAAGAGGCGCTGGACAACTGGGCGCGGCTCCTGAAGGAGGCCACCGGCGTCGACGTTGATGTCCCCGGGGCGGGTGCGGCCGGCGGCTTCCCCTCGGGGTTCCTGGCCTTCACCGGGGCATCCCTGCACCCGGGATTCGAACTGCTCTCGGCCTTCACCGGACTTGATGAATCATTGACCCGCTGCGATCTGGTCCTCACCGGCGAAGGCTCCCTGGACAACCAGTCCCGCTACGGGAAGGCTCCGCTGGAAGTTGCGGCCCGGGCCCGGGATGCCGGTATTCCCGTGGTTGCCGTGGCCGGGCAGATTACACTGACCCCGGACCAACTGCAGGAGTACGGGATTGTTGCGGCCGTCAGCCTGCTGGATGTGGTGCAGCGGCCGCAGGATGCAATGTCCCAGGCGGCAAAATACGTTGCCTGGGCAACCCGGCAGGTCCTCGAAGGCGCCTGAGCGCCCGCGGCCGCCGTTCCGCCGCCGTTAGCCCAGCC
This sequence comes from Arthrobacter sp. zg-Y20, assembly GCF_030142075.1. NCBI lineage: Bacteria > Bacillati > Actinomycetota > Actinomycetes > Micrococcales > Micrococcaceae > Arthrobacter > Arthrobacter sp. zg-Y20. The sequence goes on from NZ_CP126241.1 coordinate 79,604, forward strand.
GGCTGGGGGTGGCCCCGGCGTCCTCCGCCGGCTCGTCGGGGTCGGTGCCCCGCCAGCGGGCGATGGCCTGCATGCCGTGGTAGGCCACCAGGGTCGCGCCGGTGCCCAGGGCAATGCCGCCGAAAGTCAGGTCCCCAATGACCCAGGTGAAGTCCGCGATGGCCACGATAAGGCCAAGGCCGGCGGCGGACAGGTTGATCGGGTTGGAGAAGTTCACCCGGTTATCCACCCAGATCCGCACACCCAGGATGCCGATCATGCCGTACAGCACGACGCCGGCGCCGCCGAGCACACCGGGCGGAACGGTGGCGATGAGCGCACCGAACTTCGGGAACAGGCTGAGCAGGACGGCCACAATGCCGGCCACCCAGTAGGCCGCCGTGGAGTACACCCGGGAGGCGGCCATCACGCCGATGTTCTCGGCATAGGTGGTGGTGGCCGAACCGCCGCCTGAACCGGCCAGCATGGTCGCCAGGCCATCGGCCATCAGCGCCCGGCCCGCGTACGGGTCCAGGTCCCGGCCGGTCATGGCGGCCACGGACTTCACATGCCCGATGTTCTCGGCCACAAGCACCAGCACCACCGGCACGAACAAGCCGATCACGGAGAAGTGGAAGCTTGGCGCGTGGAAGTCCGGCAGGCCGAACCAGGCCGCGGAACTGATCGCCTCGAAATCCACTTCGCCGCGCAGCATGGCCACCCCGTAGCCGGCCAGGACGCCGATCAGGATGGACAGCCGGCCGAAGAAGCCGCGGAAGAGGACCGTGGCCAGCAGGATCACGGCTACCGTGACCACAGCCGTCACCGGCCCCTTTTCGAAGTTGGTCCGGGCCGAGCCGGCCAGGTTCAACCCGATCAGCGCCACGATGGTACCGGTGACCACCGGCGGCATCAGGAGCTGGATCCAGCGCGTGCCGGCCACCTGCGCGGCCAGGCCGATGAGGAACAGCGCCGCGCCGGCCATGATGATGCCGCCCAGCGCACCGCCGGGCCCGTGCTGGCTGGTGGCCGCGGTGATGGGGGCGATAAAGGCGAAGGAGGAACCGAGGTAGCTGGGCACTTTCCCGGCGGTGATGATCAGGAACAGGATCGTACCGATACCGGAGAACAGCAGGGTGGTGGCCGGCGGGAAGCCGGTCAGCAGCGGAACCAGGAACGTCGCGCCGAACATCGCCACAACGTGCTGGGAACCAATGCCGATGGTGCGCGGCCAGCTCAGGCGCTCCTCCGGGGCAACATAGGCGCCGGGCTTGATGGTCTTACCGTCTCCATGGAGGGTCCAGGCCGTACCGAATCTGCTCATGGTTGTGCCTTCCGAAGACAGGGGGTTTTACCAAAATTCTAACCGGCAACGATTGCCGGGATGTTACGTTGCAATAAGACCCGCGCGCCGCGCGGACCGGTCACAACGTTGGATCCGTACCGCTAGACGATGGAGCAGCATGAGCATTTCAGTTTCAGGACGGGTGGTCCTTATCACGGGCGCGGCAATGGGCATGGGCAGGCTTTATGCCGAACGCGCCGTCCGCGAAGGCGCGGCTGGCGTGGTGCTGTGGGACCTCAACGCCGAGGCCTTGGAACGCACCGCCGCCGAACTGCGCGAGCAGGGCGCATCGGCTGTCTACCCCTATGCGGTGGACGTCAGTTCACTGCCGGATATTGAGGCTGCGGCGGAAAAGGTGATCCGCGACGCCGGCGTTCCGGACATCCTCATCAACAATGCGGGCATTGTGCGCGGCAAATACTTCTGGGAGCACGCCCCGAAGGCAGACATCGACGCCGTGATGGCCGTGAACACCCTGGCCCCCATGCAGGTCACCCGGGCCTTCCTGCCCGGGATGATCGAGCGCCGCACCCCGGCCCGGATCCTCAACGTTGCCTCCGCCTCTGGCACACTGTCCGTGCCGAAGATGAGTGTGTACACGGCGTCGAAATGGGCCGTGATTGGCTGGAGCGACTCCATGCGCCTGGAGCTGAATGAATCCGGCAACGGCCACGTGGCCGTCACCACCCTGATCCCCAGCTACATCAAGACCGGGATGTTCGAAGGTGCCCGCGGGCCGCTGCTGACCCCGCTGATGGAACCGCAGCACGTGGTGGACCGGGCCTGGAGCGCGATGCTGGCCGGCAAGGCACGGATCCAGCTGCCGTGGACCGTGGCCCTGGGCAGTGCCCTGCGCAATGTGCTGCCGCAGCCGGCCTGGGACGTGGTTGCCGGCCGTGTTTTCAAGGTTTACCAGTCCATGGACCACTTCACCGGACGGAAACCGGCGGACGATGGCGCGAAGGAAGAGGCCAGGGCATGAGCGAAATGGTTTCCGCCTTTTCGGACCCGGAATCCTCCCTGTCCGCCGAATCAGCGGCAGTGGTGCCGGCCGTCCTGGCGCGGGTCCGGAAGGCTTACGCATCCGGGCGTACCCGTCCGCTGGCGTGGCGGCGTGCCCAGCTCACGGGCCTCATCCGCCTGTTCCGGGAACGCGAACAGGAGCTGGCGGACGCACTGGCAGCGGACCTGGGCAAGAACCCGCTGGAAAGCTACGTCACGGAACTCTCGCTGGTCCGGGCCGAGGCCGGGCATGCGCTGAAGCACCTGGACAAGTGGACCCGCAGCCGCCGGGTTCCGGTGCCGCTGGGGCTGCTGCCTGCGTCGGCCAAAACAGAGCCGCAGCCGCTGGGCGTGGTGCTGATCATCGGGCCGTGGAACTATCCGGTGCAGCTGGTGCTGGCCCCGCTGGTGGGCGCCTTGGCGGCCGGTAACGCGGCCGTGCTCAAGCCCAGTGAATTGGCCCCGGCCACCTCTGCGGTACTCGCCGACCTGGTACCGCGTTACCTGGATTCCGACGCCGTCGCGGTGGTCGAGGGCGGGCAGGACATCAGCACCGCACTGCTTCGGGAACGCTTTGATTCCATCTTCTTCACCGGCGGGGAGCGTGTGGGACGGATTGTGCTGCAGGCAGCAGCCGAGCACCTGACTCCGGTCACCTTGGAGCTGGGCGGCAAATCCCCAGCCGTGGTGCTGGACGGCAACTGGGCCGGCGTCGCCCGGCGTCTGGTGTTCGGCAAGCTGCTCAACGCCGGACAGACCTGCGTGGCGCCGGACTACGTGCTGGTCACCGAGGAAGCCGCGCCCGCACTGCGCAAACACCTCGTCAAGGCCGTGGCGGAACTGTTCGGGAAGGACCCGGCCAAGAGCAGGGACTTCGGCCGGATCGTGAATGAACAGCACTGGGAGCGGCTGGTGGGGCTGCTGGACAGCGGGACAATCCTGGCCGGCGGCCGCAGCGACCGTGCCGGCCTGTATCTTGAACCGACCATTCTTACGGACGTGGATCCGCAGTCGCCGGTGATGCAGGAAGAGATTTTCGGACCCATCCTGCCCGTGCTGACCGTGAAGGACCTGGACGAGGCGATGGAGTTCATCAACGCCCGCCCGGTTCCGCTCTCCGCCTACCTGTACACCAATTCGGCAGCTGCGCGGCAGGCGTTCGAGGCCGGCGTACGGGCAGGCAGCATCAACCACAACGCCAGCACCGTGCAGCTGGCCGTGCCGGGGCTGCCGTTCGGCGGCGCCGGGGCCAGCGGAACCGGCGCGTACCACGGCAAGTACTCCTTCGATACGTTCAGCCAGCTGCGCCCGGTCTTCAGCAAGGGCACCCTGCTGGATACGCTCCGGTTCGCGTACCCGCCGTACAACGGAGTGAAGAAACAGATCCTGCGCCGGCTGCTCTAGCGCCCGTTAACGGCAAAAGGGCGGACCTCCTGGTCCGCCCTTTTGCCGTTAACGCGGTATCGCTAGGAGATGACGCCGTCAACAATGGCCTTGGCTTCAGCCTGCACCTGGTGCAGGTGCTCCAACCCCTTGAAGGACTCGGCATAGATTTTGTATACGTCCTCCGTTCCGGAGGGGCGCGCGGCGAACCAGGCGTTTTCCGTGGTCACTTTCAGTCCGCCGATGGGTGCACCGTTGCCGGGAGCTTCAGTCAGGCGGGCGGTGATTTCCTCGCCGGCCACGGTGGTGGCGGTGACGTCCGACGGCGAGAGCTTGGCCAACGCCGCCTTCTGCTCCCGGGTGGCCGGGGCGTCCACCCGGGCATACTCCGGGTCGCCGAACCTGTTGGTCAGTTCGCGGTACCGCTGGGACGGGGTCTTGCCGGTCACTGCGGTCATTTCCGAGGCGAGCAGGGCCAGCAGGAGACCGTCCTTGTCGGTGCTCCACGGGCTGGCATCCAGGCGCAGGAAGGAAGCGCCGGCGGATTCCTCGCCGCCGAAAGCGGTCTCGCCGGAGAGCAGGCCCGGGACAAACCACTTGAAGCCCACGGGAACCTCCATCAGCACCCGGCCCAGGTCCGCCGTCACGCGGTCGATCATGGAGGAGGACACCAGGGTCTTGCCCACCATGGCGTCTGCGCTCCAGCCCGAGCGGTTGCGGTAAAGGTAGTCGATGGCCGTGGCCAGGTAGTGGTTCGGGTTCATCAGCCCGCCGTCGGGGGTGACAATGCCGTGCCGGTCGGCGTCGGCGTCGTTGCCCGTGGCTATGTCGTATTCGTCGGCGCGGGCAATCAAGGAGGCCATGGCGTACGGGGAGGAGCAGTCCATGCGGATCTTCTCGTCCCAGTCCAGGGTCATGAATGCCCACTGCGGATCCACGTTGGGGTTCACTACGGTCAGGTTCAGCTGGTGCTGCTCCGCAATGGCGCCCCAGTAGTCCACAGAAGCACCGCCCAGCGGATCGGCGCCGATGTGCAGGCCGGCGCTGCGGATCGCATCCAGGTTCAGCACCGAGGGGAGGTCTTCGACGTAGTTCTGCAGGAAGTCGTACGTGCCCACGGAATCGGCCAGGCGTGCTTCGCCCAGCGGAATGCGCTTCACTCCGTTCAGGCCGGCTTCCAGCAGTTCGTTGGCGCGGTCGGCAATCCAGTTGGTGATGTCCGAACCGGCAGGCCCGCCCGTGGGCGGGTTGTACTTGAAGCCGCCGTCAGCGGGGGGATTGTGCGAGGGCGTCACCACAATGCCGTCGGACTGGTCCGTCCGTGACGCGTTGTACTTCAGGATGGCGTGGCTGACGGCCGGGGTGGGGGTGAAGCCGTTCCGCGCATCAATGAGCACGTTCACGCCGTTGGCCGCCAGGACCTCCAGTGCGGTGTTCTGCGCCGGTTCGGAAAGGGCATGGGTATCTTTGCCCATGAACAGGGGTCCGGTGATGCCCGCAGAACGGCGGTACTCAACGATCGCCTGGGTGATGGCGGCAATGTGCTGCTCGTTGAAGGCGCCGTTCAGCGATGATCCCCGGTGCCCGGAAGTACCGAACGCAACGCGCTGCGCCACGTTCGAAGGATCCGGCGCGACGTCGTAATAGGCGTCCAACAGCGCGGTGAGATCTACAAGGTCGGATGGTTCAGCGGGTTTTCCTGCACGATTAGACATACCCCTAAGCATGCCAAAGAAACGGCAGGTGCGGCAGACACCCGCCTACGTGTAAAGCTGCCCGTCCGGCCGTATGCTCGATCGGACAGCCGCGAGGGCGCGGCGGAGAGGGGAACACCATGGCGGCCAGTGCGGTACCGGCGCAGCTTCAGCCCGGAATGCGCCGCGGCACCCGGGCAGCCATGGCGGTCCTGAACATCATCTACGTATGCGCCGCCCCGGTTTTCTGGTTCTTTTGGAGCCAGCGCCGGCAGTTCGACCTCCCGGCCTGGGCCGAGCAGGCCGCCGGATTCGCCGCCGGTGTCCTGCCGGTCCTGGTGTTCCTGGCAGCTTGGCTGAGCGCAGCGGTCCTGTTTAGCCGGGGCCGGCGCCAAGACGGCGGCAGCGCCTTTAGCACCCTGGGCGGCCTGGGCCTGCTGGCGGCGGCCAGCGGAATGCTGGCGCTGGCCGCCGCCGGGCTGGACAGCTAGGAAGCCCTCACTTGTCGTTGTGCTTGGCCTTGAAATTCTCGTTGTCGGAGTTCAGGCCCTGCGCAAGGTTGGAGTGGACCTCCGTGCGCGGGTCGGAGTGGTCCTGGCTGCCGCTGCCGTCGGGAACTTCCGCGGAGGTGGACATCAGGTTTTCCACCGCGTTCTCAATCGGATTCGCGGACTCGTTCTTAGGGTCGCCGGCTTTCGGATCAGTCATCATCAGCTCCTTGAAGGTAATTCATCAGTAGCCTTACGAATCCCACTCTAGGGCACACCAAGCCTGCCCGCACCGGGTCACCATAGACGGCTGCTGGCCAGCCGCGCACCTTCGCCGAGGGCTTCGAGCTTGGCCGCCGCGATCTGCGGGTGCACGCGGCCGCCCAGCCCGCAGTCCGTAGACGCAATCACGTTTTCGCGGCCGACCAGCCGGGCGAAGCGCTCAATCCGGTCCGCCACCAACTGCGGATGCTCCACTACGTTCGTTGCATGGGAGACGACGCCGGGAATGATCACCTTGCCGTCCGGCAGCTTGGTGTCTTCCCAGACCCGCCATTCGTGCTCGTGCCGTACGTTGCCGGCTTCGAAGCTGTAACCGCCGGCGTTGATCTTCAGCAGGGTGTCCGCCAGGTGCCGGAACTCGATGTCCGTCGTGTGCGGTCCGTGCCAGGAGCCCCAGCACAGGTGGAAGCGGATCTGCTCCTCGGGAAGGCCGCGCAGTGCGTAATTCAGGGCCTCAACCCGGATTTCGGTGAAGCGCAGGTAGTCCTCGACGGACGGCTCGGGATTGATCTGGTCCCAGTTCTCCGCAATGGACGGATCGTCGATCTGCACAATCAGGCCGGCGTCGATAATCGCCTTGTATTCCTCCCGCATCGCGTCCGCGCAGGCGTAGATGAACTCCTCCTCGGTGGCGTAGTACTCGTTGGCGATGCGTGAACAGGAACCGGGGGAAAGCGAGGCGAGGAAACCTTCCTCCAGCCCCGCCGCCGCCAGCCCTGACTTGAGGTTGCGGATGTCGCCGGCAACGGCGTCGTACCCGGTGTATTCCACCTTGCCGGTGACCTTCGGGAAGACCTTCTGGGCGCCGGTGGTGATGCCCGACGACGGGTCGGTGTAGGCCTCGCGGAAGCGCCCCCGGTCGCGGCGGTCACCGAAGCTGGTGAGGACCGGTTTTCCCGGCTCGGAACGGACGGGCTCCATCTCCCAGATGCCGGTCTCCGCCACGGTCAGGCCGCTGAGCCGGGCAAAGGAATAGGACCACCAGGCCCCGTAGTCCACCTCGGCGGACATTGAGTGCCCGTACTCGCCGTCGTTGGGGATGTCGATGCCGGCCCGCTGCTGGCGCAGCACCAGGTCGGCGACGGCCTCGCTGAGCAGTTCGGCATAGCCCCCGGTGTCGGAGGGGTCCGCGTCCCGAGCCGCGTTGGCCGCGAGGAGTTCGGGGGTGCGGGGCAGGGAACCGGCATGGGTGGCCAGGATACGGTCGGTGCTTTTGCGCATGGAAATAATCCTTGGGATTCACGTGCTCTTGCCTGCACCGGATGCCTGGAAAAGGCGGTGCAGGCCGCTTCGTCATCCGAACCACCCGCGAAGCATGGGGTTGGTGCACGGCCAAGTCGGAGCTTGGCGGCCGTGTCTCCTGAAGCTGGTGCCCATCCTAACCACGACGCCGGGCGCAGGCCAAGCATGTGACGGCAGGCAAAAAGAACGGCGGCCCCGGGGTTGCCCGGTGCCGCCGTCCTGGTGGAACTGAAACTGTTGCGCCGGTCGGTTAGCGCACGCCGCTCATCAGCTTCTTGATGGCCGGGGTCGCCGCTGCCAGGGCGATGCCCAGGACAATGGCGGTTCCGCCGCTGAACAGGAAGTAGCTGACCTCGGTTTCGGGGTCGTAGAACTGTGCCAGCCAGCCGGCCAGCGTGGTGCCCAGGGAGACCGAAAGGAAGAACAGCGCCACCATCTGGGTCCGGAAAATTTCCGGCGCCAGCTTGGTTGCCACGGACAGGCCGATCGGGGAGATAAACAGCTCAGCGAAGGTGAACAGCAGCAGGATGCCGACGATCGCCAGCAGCGGGGTGCTGTTGGGGCCGCCGCCGGAGAACGGGATGAAGGCCAGGAAGGCCAGGCCCATTACGGCAAGTCCCAGGGAGAACTTCAGCGGCGAGGACGGCTGCCGGTCGCCCAGCTTGGTCCAGACCGCGGCGAAGACGGCCGCGAAGATGATGATGAAGATCGGGTTGATGGACTGCACCCAGGCCGCCGGCATGGTGAAGCCGAAGATGGACCGGTCCAGCGAGGTGTCCGCGTACAGCGCCACCACGGTGAACTGCTGCTGGAACAGGGCCCAGAAAGCGGCGCTGGCGATGAACAGCGGCATGAAGGAGTACACGCGGCGGCGTTCGACGGCGCCCACCTTCGGGCTGCGCAGGATGATCACGAAGTATGCGATCGAGGCAAGGATGGCCACGGTCGCCATGACCACTGCGAGGTTCTCCGCCTTGAGCAGGCCGAAGACCACGGCCAGGGCAACGATGACCACAACGCCGGCGGCAACGCCGCCCATGGTGGCGTACTTGCGGCGCGGCAGCGGGTTGGTCACCTGGTGGGCTGCCTCGGGCAGGTACTTGCGGGTCAGGCCGTACTGGACGAGGCCGATGGCCATGCCAATGGCGGCCAGGCCGAAGCCGTAGTGGAAGCCGAGCTTCACCTGGAGCAGGCCGGTGAGGAGGGGGCCGACCAGGGCGCCGAGGTTGATGCCCATGTAGAAGAGGGAGAAACCGGCGTCGCGCCGTTCATCCTTTTCGTCGTACAGGGTCCCCACCAGCGAAGTGGCGTTGGCTTTGACGCCGCCGGAACCCAGGGCAATCAGGATCAGGCCGGCGGCCAGTCCCACTGCGCCCGGGAGCACGGCCAGCGAAATGTGGCCGAGCACAACAATCGCGGCGGAGTAGAAGAGCACGCGTTCGGATCCGAGGACCCGGTCCGCAAGCCACGCACCAATGATGGTGGACAGGTACACACCACCGCCGTATGCGCCCACCAGCGAGGTGGCGATGGCTTTGTCGATGCCAAGGCCGCCCTCGGTGACGCTGTAGTACATGTAGTACAGCAGGATGCCCTGCATGCCGTAGAACGAGAAGCGTTCCCACAACTCGACACTGAAAAGATTGGCCAACATCCGGGGATGGCCGAAGAAGGTTTTACGCGCTTCTTGGACGCCTGGGTTACTGGGGGTATGGCTCACGGATTAATGGTCCCACTCCCCGCGGGGGTAAGCGCCGGGAAAACCGGCGTATTCCGCCCCGAACCGGGCAGGTTTCCCTTGGCCATGTGCTGAAGGTCACCCGTTTGCAGGTCGATTTCCGCGAGATTACGTGCAATAGGGCCCCCGTTACGCCCGGATTTTGCGCAAACCCGGGGCGCTGCCTACAAGCAGCCGGAATTCCGGGGGAGTGTGCAGGGTTGCCACCGGTATGCCCACCCGCGTCCCCCTCTCGATCCTTGACCGCGCCAACTCACGGCTGGGCTTTTCCGAGGCCCATGCCCTGCAGGCAGTCCTCGAGCGTGCCGAAGCCGCTGAAGCGCTTGGGTACCGGCGCTTCTGGGTGGCCGAACACCATGCCGTGGCCGGTATTGCCGGTTCAGCACCGGCGGTGCTGATGGCCGCCCTTGCCGCCCGGACCAGCAGCATCCGCATCGGTTCCGGCGGCATCATGCTGCCCAACCATCCGCCGCTGCTGGTCGCCGAGCAGGCCGCCACCCTGTCCGCCCTCTACCCGGACCGCATTGACCTGGGGCTGGGCCGTTCGGTGGGTTTCACGCAGGCGGTGCGGCGGGCACTAAAGGCAGGAACGGCTGAGGCCGAACGGTTCGAAGCGGACCTGGCGGAACTGCTGGCCTACCTCGACGGCACGGCACCGATCGCGGTGCGGCCGCGGGACTCCGGCCAAACCCCGGTTTTTGTGATGGCCACCGGAGCCGGTGCCGATATCGCTGCGCGTGCGGGCCTGGGCCTGGTCTTCGGCGGGCCGGGCCTGTTCCGAAACAACCCCGGGCAGGTGCTGGAACGGTACCGGACATCCTTCCGCCCCTCGGACCGGTTCCCGCGCCCCTACGTGCTGGCCGCGGTGAACGTGGCGGTTGCCGGCACGGAAAGGGCAGCCGCTGAACTGCTCCTCCCCGAGGCCGCGGCCCTGGCCGATTCACGTACCAAGGGTGTGTTCCCCGCCCTGGCCGGGAGCGGCAGCGCTGCGGAAGGCCCGGAACGCCGGCAGGAACTTATCCGGGAATCACTGGCCAATTCCATCCACGGCACCCCGGACCAGGTCCGCGAGAAGCTGGGCGGGCTCGTGGCCGCAACCGGTGCCGATGAACTCCTGGCCACCGGGGGAGCCTATGACCTCGCGGGCCAACGGGAGTCCGACCGGCTGCTCGCCGGCCTGTTCACGGATTAGCGGCCCCGCCTGGATGGGGAACCGGGGTCAGTAGCCAAGCTGCGCGGCGACGGCGAGCAGGTCGGCTTCGGCCCCCGGACGGCCGATGAGCTGGATACCCATCGGCAGTCCGGCCTCCGTGTTGTACACGGGGACGGAGATGGCGGGAAGTCCGCACACATTAACCATGGACGTGAACGGCGAGTAGAGGCACTGCCGTACATAGTCTTCCTCCCCGCCGCCGTCCGTGTACCAGCCGATGGGCCGCGGCGTCATGCCCAGGGACGGCGTGAGGATCATGTCATAGGCACCGAACTGCCGGATGGCGTCGGTTTCGAAGGTGCGCAGGATGTCAATGGCCGTGACCAGGTCCGCAGCGCTTCGGCCCAGTGCCCGCTGCCGCTTGGACGCTGCAATGCCGGTGAGTTCCGATTCGGCCCCCGGCTCCAGCACAGCCGTAGCCAGGAACGCCGTCCACACCGCCTCGAACGCATCCGGATACCGTTCGTCGTAGCGCAGGTCCGTGTCCACCAGGTCGTGGCCTGCCGCACTTAGCGCGGCCGACCCGGCGTCGAGCGCCTGAAGCGCCTCGGGATCAAGGCGGATCTCCAGCCTGGACTCGAAGGGTGAGCGGGTGCTGACGCCTATCCGGAATGTGCCTTCGGCCCGCTGCGCAGCGGCCAGGAAGCCGTCCGTGGACGGCGGTGCGCTGGTGGCGCGGTGGTTCGGCCCGGCAACCATGGCGTCCAGCAGCAGTCCGGCGTCGGCCGCGGTTCGGGCCAGTGGACCGGCCACCACAAACTGGCCCAAATCCTGCTGGGCGGAGCCGGAGGGGACCCTGCCGCGGTTGGGCTTAAGCCCTACCAGCCCGGTGGCGGCGGCGGGGATGCGTACCGAACCGCCGCCGTCGGTGCCCGGTGCGAAGGGAATCAGCCCGGCAGCTACGGCCGCTGCGCTGCCACCGGAGGATCCGCCGGGGCTCAACCGCAGATCCCGCGGGTTCCGCGCCGGCGGGCCCACCAGGTTTTCGCTGTAGCTGCTCAGCCCGAATTCCGGCACCTGGGTTTTGCCGAGGCTGATGGCTCCGGCCCGGCGCAGTACGGCCGGGAGCGGGCCGTCGGTGTCCGCCGTCCACGGCTTCAACGCGGCGCTGCCCATGGTGGTACGGACGCCGGCCACATCGGTCAGGTCTTTGTGGGCCAGCGGCATGCCGTGCAGCATGCCCAGCTTTTCTCCCCGGGCGCGCCGCGCATCAGCGGCCCGCGCCTCGGCCACGGCAAGCTCAGGGGTGGGCGTGAGGAAGGCGCCCAGCGCGGGGTTGAGCTCTTCGATCCGCTGCAGGTAGTGGGTGGTCAACTCTTCGGCGCCGAGCCGGCCGGCTGCCAGTTCATCCCGCAGCTCGACGGCGGTCATCTCGTGGGGAGCGGGCAATTTGTACCTCCGGTGCATGGGACCTGGACGTTTATTTCTTCGGGCCGCGTCCCACTATAGGCTGGACAAAACGAACGCCGCGGCCCAAGAAGCTCGGGTGCGGCGGCGGCGCGGAACAACCCGGTTCAACAGTGAGGGCAGCAATGAGTGAGATGCAGAGCGTATCCGTAGACAGCATTCCGGCGGGCGCAAAAATCCTCGATGTGCGGGAGGACTATGAATGGGAGGCCGGTCACGTGGACGGCGCCGTCCATATCCCGCTGGACCAGCTGCCCGAAAGCCTTGACAGCCTGGACCCCGACCAGGATCTGGCCGTTATCTGCCGCACCGGCGGCCGCAGCGCCCGCGCCACTGCGTGGCTGGACGCACAGGGCTACTCGGCCGTTAACGTCAACGGCGGAATGGGCGCCTGGCTGGAAGCGGGCAAGCCCATGGTTTCGGACAATGGCCAGGAGCCGACCGTTCGATGACGCACACGGCGCACGCCCAAGCTGCTCCGCACCATTCCGGCCCGTCGGGCGAGACCGTGGTGTACACCTATCTCGGCCCGGAAGGAACGTTCACGGAAGCGGCCCTGCTGCAGGTGCCCGGCGCGAAGGATGCCGTCCGTGTACCGTCCGCCAGCGTGAACACCGCATTGGAAATGGTCCGCTCCGGTCAGGCCAATGCCGCCGTGGTTCCGATCGAGAACTCGGTGGAGGGCGGCGTCAGCGCCACCCTCGATGCGCTTTCGGCCGGCGCCACTCTTCGGATCCTGCGCGAAATCCTGGTACCTATTACCTTTGTGCTGGCAGCCCGGCCGGGAGTGGCGCTTGAGGATGTCCGCACGGTGTCTACCCACTCGCATGCCTGGGCCCAGTGCCGCGAATGGGCCGCGGCGAATATTCCCGAAGCGGAATATCTCCCTGCGTCCTCCACTGCCGCAGCCGCCGTGGAACTTAGCGGTGCGGAGCCCTCCTTCGACGCTGCTATCTGCGCGCCGCTGGTCGCCGAACGGCTGGGGCTGACGGTGCTGCGGGAAGACATCGGAGACGTGCGCGACGCCGTGACCCGGTTCGTGATGATCAGCCAGCCTGGCCTGCTGCCCGAGCCCACCGGATCGGACAAGACCACCCTGGTGATCCCGCTGCCGGAGGACCACCCGGGTGCCCTGATGGAAATCCTTGAGCAGTTCTCCACCCGCGGGGTAAACCTGAGCCGGATCGAGTCCCGCCCCACCGGCATGTTCCTCGGCGACTACTTCTTCAGCATTGACGCCGACGGACACGTGGCCGATGCCCGGATGGCGGATGCGTTGAAGGGCCTGCACCGGATCAGCCCGGAAATGCGTTTCCTAGGCTCCTACCCCCGGGCGGACCGCCGGGAGCCCGAGGTCTCCCGGCACACCAGCGACGAAGCTTTCCGGGACGCGGATATTTGGCTCGAATCCCTGCTGAACGGATACTAGGGCTGGAAGCATGCCGCGGCCGGACCGGCTGCGGCGCCGGGTGAAAGGGAAGCACCATGGCTCGACTGAGGCGCAGCAACTGCGAGCATCCCGGCTACTCCCGGCGGCGCTGGGGAAAAGGCTTCAGCTACCGGGACATCCGCGGCGGGGTGATCACTGACCGGCAGGTGCTGGCACGCATCCGTTCGCTGGCGATCCCGCCGGCGTGGACCAGCGTCTGGATCAGCCCCTACGCCAACGGCCACATCCAGGCCACCGGCACAGACGGGGCCGGGCGGAAGCAGTACATCTACCATCCGCACTGGCGGGAAATGAAGGACCGGGAAAAGTTCGACCGCGCCTTGGCCTTTGCGCAGTCCCTTCCGCCGGCCCGCCGCCTGATTACCAAGCATTTGCGTGCCGAAGGGGTGGGTCCCGAACGTGCCCTCGCCGCCGCGCTGCGCATTGTCGACGCCGGTGCCCTGCGGGTGGGCGGCACCCGGTATGCCGAGGCCAACGGTTCCTACGGCACGACCACCCTGCGCATTGAGCACGTGAATCTGGCCGGCACCGAGGTCCGCTTCGATTTCCCGGGCAAGAGCGGCCAGGAATGGCACACGTCCATCAATGACGAGGACCTCGCCGCAGCGCTGGAGCCCATGCTCGAACGGCCCGGCGCCGACACGGCCCTGGCCTACATCGGTTCGGACGGCAGCTGGCACAGTGTGGACGCCGCAGCGCTGAACGCTTTCCTGAAGGAAGTAACCGGCGGGGATTTCAGCGCCAAGGACTTCCGCACCTGGCAGGCCACGGTAGTTGCTGCAATGTCCCTGGCCCGGCTCGCGCCCGAAGCCGTCACTAAACGGGCCAAGCTGAAGGCCGTGGCGGCAACCGCCCGGGACGTCGCGGACCACCTGGGCAACACGCCGGCTATCGCCCGCAAGTCCTACATTGATCCCCGCGTGGTGGACCGGTTCTTTGACGGCGACGTCATCCCCGTTACCGGGTTTTCGGCGTCGGAGACCGCGGTGCGCCTGATGCTCGAGGACTAACCGGGTTTCCGCGGCGCCCGGCAATAAGTATGCTGATGGAAGGCGCGCGCAGTATTGGCGCACTGGACAACCACCCCAAGAAGGAAGGTGCCGGCATGAGCGAGTACCCCAATGAAGAAGAACAGCTCAAGGACCCGAAGCCCAGCGGTGTTTCCACCAATGATGACAACTACCGCGGCGATGTCGGCGACCAGGGCAACGACATCCGCTTTGCCGAGGAAGAGGCACTGATCCGGGAACAGTCCTCCGGATCCTCCCTGCCTAAGGAAGAAGGCGAGTACACCGACGCCGACGGCGCCCGGACGGACCGCAACCGCGAAGGCGGCTACACCGATTCCGAGGGAACCCAGGACGGGAAGTAGTCCGTCCCGGTTCCGCCGCCGGCATCAACTCCGGTAACAACGGGGCCGCATCCGAAAGGGTGCGGCCCCGTTGCATATTCCCTGGCTAGGCCGTTGCGGCGGCGTTGCTGCGGTTCTTCGGTACAGGCAGCGCGGGGGCCTGCGGTACCCGCACGAGCAAGGCCCCGGGATCCACCTGGACGGTGATGGACGTGGCCGCCCCGGTCAGGTCCCCGTCGAGCTGGGTCTGCGTGGGTTCGGCCACCGACACGGTCACTTTCCGGGCCCGGTGGTGGTGGATGACCGGCAGGTCCTTGGGGTAGCGCGTCATCACCTTGCCGGCCACCCAGGCCCAGCCCAGGACGCTGCGCGGACTCATGATGATGATGTCCAGCAACCCGTCATCCACTACGGCATCCGGGATGAAGTCGATTCCGGCAGGCAGCCGTCCGGTATTGGCCACCAGCACGCTGTGCACTTTCTGCGAATGGACCGGGGCGTCGTCAATGCTGATGTTCATGCGGGTGCGGCGCCCCGGCAGCAGGCGCACACCGGCTTCGCTGTAGGCCAGCCAGCCGACCCGCTTTTTCAGCTCGTCGCGCGTCGCGGCAATGACTTCGGCATCCAAGCCGATGCCGCCCATCACCAGGAAAGCGTTGCGGGAGGCCGTTCCGGCGGTTGAATCCTCCAGTTGGATGGTGGCCATGTCGATCCGGCGGGTATCCCCGTGCAGTGCGTTGCGGACATTGCCCGTCAGGTCGGCCACCGAAATGTCGAGGTTCCGCGCCAGCAGGTTGCCGGTGCCCAGCGGCACCAGCCCCAGCGAGGCGTTGGAATGCGCCGCGGCCCGGGAGACCTCGCGGATGGTGCCGTCCCCGCCTGCCGCCACAACGACATCGGCACCGGCTTCCAGTGCCCGCACCGCCTGCAGGTAGCCGGGAGAATCCACGGTGGTCTCCAGGATCAGGGGAGCGTCCCAGCCGGCCAGCTCGCAGGCCGCTTCCAGCAGTGCCCGGGCCTCGTCTGCCTGCGCCTTGATCGGGTTAATGACCATCGCCACCCGCTGGTGGGCTGCCCCGCGCGGGGCGAAGACGGCCGCCTCGGCCGCAAGCCGCCGTCGGCTTCGCTTTGCAAGGATGGCCCAGGTTGCCGCGGAGGCCAGCAGGGCCGCGAACAGCACAAGGAGGAGGGTAATTTCTACGGGCATGATGCTTCCCAGAATAGTCCCCGCCCGGCGAACCAAAGGCCCGGCCGCTTTTCGGTACTCTTGAGACGTGATCGATGTAAATGAGCTCCGCGAAAACCCCGAAAAATTCCGAGCCTCGCAGCGCGCCCGGCTGGCCGACGAGAGCATTGTGGACGCGATCATTTCCGCCGACGCTGCCCGCCGTGACGCCCGGACCCGCTACGAGACCCTGCGCGCCGAGCAGAACGCCTTCGGCAAGCGCGTGGCGCAGGCCAAGGGCGAGGAAAAGCAGGCCCTGCTGGCCGAGGTGAAGGAACTGGCCGCAGCCGTCAAGGCTGCCGGCGCCGAAGCCGACACCATCCAGGCCGAATCCGATGCCCTCCTGCGCCGGATCCCGAACCTGGTGTCCGACGGCGTTCCCACCGGCGGCGAAGACGACTTCGAGGTTGTCAAGACGGTCGGCACGCCGCGGAACTTCGAGGCCGAGGGTTTTGCGCCCCGCGACCACCTGGAACTGGGCGAGATGCTGGGCGCCATCGACATGGAGCGCGGCGCCAAGGTCTCCGGCTCCCGCTTCTACTTCCTGCGCGGCGTCGGAGCCCGCCTGGAACTGGCCCTGCTGAACATGGCCATGGACCAGGCCGTGAAGGCCGGCTTCGTTCCCATGATCACCCCCACCCTGGTCCGCCCGGAAACCATGCAGGGCACCGGCTTCGACGTGGCCCACGACGCCGAGATCTACCGTCTGGCTGAAGACGACCTGTACCTGGTGGGCACGTCCGAGGTGCCGCTGGCCGGCTACCACGCCGATGAAATCCTTGAGCTCGACGGCGGCCCTGTCCGTTACGCCGGCTGGTCCTCCTGCTACCGCCGGGAAGCCGGCTCGCACGGCAAGGACACCCGCGGCATTATCCGCGTCCACCAGTTCAACAAAGTGGAAATGTTCGTCTACACCCGCCCCGAGGATGCTGCCGAAGAGCACAAGCGGCTGCTCGCCTGGGAAGAGGAAATGCTGGCCAAGGTGGAACTGCCGTACCGGGTCATCGACACGGCCGCGGGTGATCTGGGCATGTCCGCCGCCCGGAAGTTCGACTGCGAAGCCTGGGTTCCCACCCAGAACGCGTACCGCGAGCTGACCTCAACCTCCAACTGCACCACGTTCCAGGCCCGGCGCCTGAACATCCGCGAACGCCAGGCCGAAGGCAAGGGAACCCGCGCCGTCGCTACCCTGAACGGAACGCTGGCCACCACCCGCTGGATTGTGGCCATCCTGGAGCACCACCAGAACCCGGACGGCTCCGTCAACGTGCCGGCTGCGCTGCAGCCCTACCTTGGCGGCTTGGAAGTCCTGCCGGTTCTGTAAGGGGTCTTCTGTGCGGCCTGAGAACCGCGCGTGGTCTGCGTCCTAGCCGCCTTTGCCCGGAATCTGCTTAGATAAAACGATGACAACTCTGAGTACTGCTGGCATCGAAGACCAGCAAATTCCTGACAAAAGACACCTTGTTGCACTGGACGTTGACGGGACCCTCGTGGACCACGACGGACACATGTCCCCGGGCGTGCGCCGTGCCGCGCGGGACGCCATCGCCGCCGGGCACCACTTGGTCATTGCCACCGGACGGTCCTACGGGGCGGCCCTGCCCATCCTTGAGCTGCTTGGACTGACCGAGGGCTACTGCGTCTGCTCCAACGGCGCTGTGACCCTGCGCCTGGATCCGGCGCTGGAGGACGGCTACGAAGTGGTGGACCGCGTGGTGTTCGATCCGAAACCTGCGCTGGCCGCGCTGCGCGACAAACTCCCCACGGCCAAGTTCGCCCTGGAAGATGCGGAGGGGCGTTTCCTGTCCACTGAACGCTTCCAGGACGCGAGTTTCGGGGCCGAAGCCCACGCCGTGGATTTCGAGTCCCTGCTGGATGCCCGCGCTGTGCGCGTGGTGGTTTTCAGCACCGACAGCACGGCGGAGCAGTTTGGCTCCGCAGTGGCTTCAATCGGCTTGCACGGGGTGACGTATTCCGTGGGCTGGACGGCGTGGCTGGATATCGCCGCCGCCGGCGTTACCAAGGCCAGCGCGCTGGAGCAGGTCCGCTCCCGGCTTGAGGTGGATCCCGCCCTGACCGTTGCCCTTGGCGACGGGCGGAATGACATTGAGATGCTGGGCTGGGCCGGGCGCGGGGTCGCCATGGGCCAGGCGCCGGACGAAGTGCTCGCTGTGGCTGCCGAGGTAACCGGGACGGTTTACGAAGACGGCGCCGCGAGCGTGCTCAACAGTGTGCTGGAACGCGGCGTCTAGTCCGCTCAGGCACGGTAGGGCAGCACGGCCGGCGGCAGCGACGCCGGGCCGTAGGCCAGTCCCAGCAACCGGGCGGCCGCGGGGCGCGTGGCCCATTCCTCGTTCCAATGCGAGCGGACCACCGCCTTGCTCACCGCCTGGGCGGTGATGCCCAGTTCCTGGGCCACGAATTTCTGCTGCCCGCGGGCGCCGGGGGTCATCAGGTCCAGTACCTTCCATTCCGCTTCGGTCCGTGCCGCCACGATCAGGCCCAGCAGCCGGAGCACCGCTTCGGCTTCTGCGGCCAGTTCCGCGTCCGGTCCCTCGACGGCCAGCGGAACCCGGTCGCCGCTGCGCTGGGCCCGTTCTACGGCGCGCCGGGCATAAACCAGTCCGTAGCCGCGGGCGTCCGTGAGGTCGGCGGGCAATGGAACATGCAGTTCCCCGACGCCGATGCCCACGTGCCAGCGGCGTTCCCTAACTGCGGACAGCGCGGCAGCCACCGCCGCGGACGCGTCGTTCAGCACACCGGAAGCCTCGTCGCCCACTGTGCGCTGGAAGGGGAGGGCCGCCGGCAGGTGCCGCAGTGAGCGGATCAGCTGCGGGACCAGGTCCCCTGCCTCGCGGGAGTCCCGCTGGTTGATGGTCAGCACAAAATGCATGGCATCAGCATCGCAGACCCCGTGCACAAACAACCGAATGCGGTTGCGGCGCGCCCGAGCCGTGCCGCTGTGCGCCGGACTTCCCACGCTTCGTTACAGATGGGGCTGGCGGGGTCCCATCAGCCCCATGCGTACCGGAGGGTGGGAAGCCTGGTTCCTGCAGCCCGGCCCGGAGGAACCGGACGCGGGTAGAGTCTGCCGCATGACCAGCACCCCGCCGGAGCACACCGGGCCTGACCGCCCTGGACCGAACCGCCCTGGATCGAACCGCCCCCCGCTGCTGCCCCTGCTGTTTGCCTGCGGGGTCATCCTGTTGGGCCTCTGGGCGGCGTGGTTGACTTCGAGCTGGGTGGTCCTTGCAGTTGCGGTTGCCGTAGCCCTTTTCCCTGCACGGACCCATGCCTCGGATGTGCGTGCCTGGGCCCGGCGGCAGGACCGCCGGGGGTAAGGCCTCTTTCGGGGATCCGCTGCCGTATTGAACATCTGCTGCCCGTTCCATGCGGCAGCAGAAACCGGAGGCGGCAGCAGAAGCCGGGTTAAACGCCGACGGCGGCCGCCCCCGGAAGGGAACAGCCGCCGTCGTACCGGCCGGGCCGGTGGAAGGAAACGCTAGTTGTTGACCGGGTTGGCGTCGACGTCGCGGCCCTGGGACTGGTCCTCTTCGTGGCCTTCGCCAAGCGCCTTGAAGCGGGCGAGGGAAGCCTCAACCTCAGCTTCGGCTGCTTCGCGGCCGGCCCAGTCAGCGGCTTCAACCCACTTGCCGGGCTCCAGGTCCTTGTACTTTGTGAAGAAGTGCTTGATTTCGTCCAGCAGGAAGTCGGACACGTCGGAGAGGTCCTGGATGTGGTCGAAGCGCGGATCCACCGGCACGCAGAGGACCTTGGCGTCTCCGCCGCCGTCATCCACCATATTGAATACACCGATGGGGCGGGATTCCACCAGGACGCCGGGCATCAGGTCGAAGTCCTGCAGCATCACCAGGGCGTCCAGCGGATCGCCGTCTTCACCCAGGGTGTTCTCGAAGAACCCGTAGTGCGTGGGGTAGGCCATGGACGTGAACAGGACCCGGTCCAGGCGCAGGCGGTGGGTTTCGTGGTCAATTTCGTACTTGACCCGGGATCCCTTGGGGATCTCGATGGTTACGTCGAGCTTCATAATTGCGACTCCTCACTGGCGTGGCCCGCGGAGGAACCACTGGAAAGACTTGCTAAAGGATCATGCGCCGACGCGTCCGTGGACGGCCCGCGGGGCGGGGTCAGGGAAGACGCCGGCGTCGGTCTAGTCTTAAAGATATATGTCCTGTGCGCTGAACGGTGCATGGGGGCGGACGGGCCGGGGAAACCGGCGGACGGAAAGAGTCGGTGAGGACATGTCTCGGGTGTTCTCCGGCGCACTGCTGGCGCTTGCCTTTGCGGTGTTGCTGGTTCCTCTGGCCTGCTATGTCCTGCCTCCCGTTGCCGAGTCCATGGCCGGGTCCGGGGTGGAGCGGGCCGAGGCGGTGCCGGACTACCAGGAGCCGCCGTCGGAGCTCGAAGGCACCGGCCCGGTGTCCGCACCGCGCCCCGAAGACCCGATGCCGGACGCAGTGCGGCTGGGCCAGCTGCTGGACGAGGAGCTGTCCATCGAGGGCAGCGGCAGTTTCCATGCGGTGGTTTCGGATGCGCTGACCGGCACGGTGCTATATGAGCGCGGGGGGAGCACGGGTCTCGCACCGGCGTCGAACCTGAAGGTCCTCACCGCTGCGGCCGCACTGTCCGCCATGGATGCCGACACCCGCTTTGCCACCACCGTGCTGGCCGGGGAAGAGCCCGGCACCGTGGTGCTGCGCGGCGGCGGCGATGTGCTGCTGACGGCCGGGGCCTCCAGCCCGGACACGGTGGCCGGCCGCGCCGGCCTGGCGACCCTGGCGCAGCGGACCGCTGCCGCCCTCACCGCAGACGGCACCGGTTCGCCGGTGCGGGTCCGCGTTGATGACACGCTGTTCACCGGGCCCGCACTGTCCGACGCGTGGGGAGCCGCTGACGTGGAAGCCGGCGAGATTGCCCCCGTCCATGCCCTTGCCGTCAGCTCCGCGTGGGCGGAGGAAGGCACCGGTCCAGGGCCGCGGGTGGACGACGCCGCGCTGGCCGCCGCACAGTCCTACCGGGACGCCCTCGCCGAGGCCCTGGCCCCGGCCGGCATCGACGTGGAACCCGTGGCGGAACGCGGCACCGCCCCCGCCGACGCCGCAGCCCTGGCAGAGGTCCGCTCGGCACCGCTCGCCGAGCAGGTGGATTACATGCTGCTGAACTCCGACAACTACCTGGCCGAAGCACTGGCCCGGCTGACCGCTTCCGCCACCGGCAGGGACGCCTCCTTTGCCGGGGGCATCGAGGCCGTCCAGGCGGAAATAGCCGAACTGGGAGTGGACACTTCGGCCATGGTGCTCGGCGACACCAACGGACTGTCCGCCGAAACCTCCGTTTCGGCGGCCCAGCTGACCTCGCTGATGCGGATCCTGCTGACCACTTCGGATCCGGATCTGCGCTCGGTGGCCGGCGGCCTGCCCGTTGCCGCGCTGAGCGGGACGCTGGCTGGACGCTACGACGAGGCCGCCGACTCCGGTGCCGCCGGTATTGTCCGGGCCAAGACCGGCACCCTGCTGGCCGTCACGGCGCTGAGCGGCTACGCCACTGACGCGGACGGAAGGGTCCTGGTCTTCACCTTCGTGGCCACCGGGCTGGACGGGAACACCATGGCGGCCCGTGATGCCGTGGATGCGGCCGCCGCGGTTCTCGCCGGCTGCGGCTGCCGCTGACCCGCATCAGCTTCCGCCCGCCTGCGGAGGAGGTGTGGACATTGTCCTCATGTGGTCGAATGGACCAATGGAGAGCAACGATCGAAGCCTGGCACCTGACCACAGTCCGTCCACCGAGAAGTCTCCGTCCGCATCCTCCGTTCCGTCCCTGGTGAACTGGGACCTTGCCGCGTCCACCGCAGCAGCCATGGTGGCGCCCGGCCCGAAGATGTCCGCCCGTGAAATCCGCGATGCCGTGGCCGACCTGCGTGCCGCCGCCGACGCATCAGTGGCCCACGTGCACCGGATTACCGGCCTCGAAGCAGCACGCGACCTGCGCGACTCCGACGTGCTGATTGTGGACCGTGCGTCCTGGGCCCGCGCGAACTCGCAGAGTTTCTCCGTGCTGATGGGTCCGGCCCTGGAGCACCTGGCCACCACACGTCCGGAGCAGCTGGAAGCAGCCAATACAGCCCTGGGCGGCACCCTGACCGGCGCGCAGCTCGGTGCTGTCCTGGCCTTCCTTTCGAGCAAGGTCCTGGGCCAGTATGATCCGTTTGCCGCGCTGGGCGGCGTGGGCAAGCCCGGCGGGCGCCTGCTGCTCGTGGCACCGAACATCATCACCCTGGAGCGGGAACTCAACGTAGACCCGGACGACTTCCGGCTGTGGGTCTGCCTGCACGAGCAGACCCACCGGGTTCAGTTTGCCGCTGCCCCCTGGCTGCGCGAACACATGCTGGAGCAGATCAGCCAGCTTTCCAACGGCATGATGGACAAGGCGGAAACCCTCTCCGAACGCCTGGGCACCGCAGTCAAGGCCCTGACTGCCCGCAAGGACGGAAAGGACGGCAACGACGGCGACGGCGTGCCGCAGAAGCCGGCGGACCTGCTGTCCCTGCTGCAGGACCCGGAGGACAAGGAACGGCTATCGCACCTGACCGCGGTGATGTCCCTGCTGGAGGGCCATGCCAACGTTGTGATGGACGCCGTCGACTCGAGCATTGTGCCCAGCGTCAAGACCATCCGGCAGCGGTTCAACAACCGCGGTGCCAAGCGCGGCTGGATCGACCGGTTCCTCCGCCAGGTCCTGGGCCTGGACGCCAAGATGCGCCAGTACAGCGACGGCGCCCGCTTTGTCCGCGCCGTCACCGACCAGGTGGGCATGGAGGGCTTCAACCGGGTATGGGAACGCGCAGAAAACCTGCCGTCCGAGGCGGAAATCCACTCGGCCGACCTTTGGATCACTCGGATGGGACTGTAACCGAACGTGCTGGAAGAGAATAAAACCGGAAACCTGTCCGGCATGTCCCAGCGTGCCCCGAGGGTCCGCAAGCGGCTCCTGCCCACCCTGGGCAACGCCCGGAACGCGGTCCGTGATGCACTGCGCGACGCCGGCCTGGCCCCGGGCGGGGAGCGCCCGCCGCTGATCCTGGTCGCCTGCAGCGGCGGACCCGATTCCCTGGCACTGGCCGAAGCCGCCTCCTTCTTCGCCCGGCGCGGGGACTACCGCGTGGGCGCCGTCGTTGTGGACCACGGACTGCAGGAAGGCAGCGCCGAGGTGGCAGCGCAGGCCCGCGGCAAGCTCGAGCGGATGGGGCTGGACCCCGTGCTGGTCCGCCGGGTTACCGTGCCCGCCTCCGGGATGGGACCGGAAGCGGCCGCCCGTACGGTCCGGTACGCCGCCCTGGATGCCGCCGCAGCCGAGCTGGGCGCCTCCGCCGTCCTGCTGGGGCACACGCTGGATGACCAGGCCGAGCAGGTGCTGCTGGGGCTGATGCGGGGCTCCGGCACCCGTTCCCTGGCCGGGATGCCCGCGGTGCGCGGTATCTACCTGCGGCCCTTCCTGGGGCTGCGCCGGGAACAGACCCTGGAAATCTGCGCGCACACCGGGCTGGACCCGTGGCAGGATCCCAGCAACAGCGACCCGGCCTACGCCCGGTCGCGGGTACGCACCGAGGTGCTGCCGTTCCTGGAGGAGAAACTCGGGCCCGGCATCGCCGAGGCGCTGTTCCGTTCCTCACGTATCCTCTCCGCCGACGCCGACTATATGGATGCCGTGGCTGCGCGTACCTTCGAGGAACTGCGGGCCGCTCCGCCGGCCGGCGAGGGGGCCGGAGCCGAAGAGCTGCTGCTGCCCGAAGCACAGCTTCGCGGGCTCGCTCCTGCCGTGCGGCAGCGCGTCCTGGCGCTCGCCGCGCTCGCCCTGGGCGGTGCGCAGCCCAGCTATGAGCGGCTCGCCGCCGTGGAGTCGCTGCTGCGCCGGACCGGCTCGGCCGGGCCCGTGCAGCTGGTGGGCAAAGTCAGTGTGTACCGCCAGCCCCGCTCTACATCGGTTCACCACGGCACCGCAAGCTATGGCAATCTTGTTTTTAGGAAAAAGAGCAGCACCTAACATCCAAAGCTGCAACACTGCGCACCCGGGAGTCATTCGTGGATTCACACGACGTCCAGTCAGACCTCAAGCACGTTCTCTACACCAAGGAACAGATCCAAACCCGGATCACGGAACTGGCGGCCGAAATTGACCGCGACTACGCCGGCCGCGACGTCCTCCTTGTGGGTGTCCTCAAGGGCGCCGTCATGGTGATGGCCGATCTCTCCCGGGCCCTGCACAGCCACGTCACCATGGACTGGATGGCAGTGTCCTCGTACGGCTCCGGCACCCAGTCCTCCGGCGTCGTCCGCATCCTCAAGGACCTGGAAACGGACCTGCTGGGCAAGCACGTGCTCATTGTCGAAGACATCATCGACTCCGGCCTCACGCTGTCCTGGCTGCGCACGAACCTGGAATCCCGCGGCCCGGCCAGCGTGGAAATCTGCACCCTGCTGCGCAAGCCGGACGCTGCGAAGGTGGAAATCGACGTCAAGTACGTCGGCTACGAGATCCCCAACGAATTCGTGGTGGGCTTCGGCTTGGACTTTGCCGAGCGCTACCGCAACCTGGACTTCATCGGCACGCTGGCACCGCACGTCTACGAGTAAACGCCGGACTCCCCGTCCCGCGGCCTCGCAAAAGCGATGACCGTCACGGAAATACCGCTACGCCCACAGGGAACTAAACCCCGCCTTGGACCGTGTTCCTCTGGGGGACGGTGTATAGCTAGTAGGTAAATTCCGCGCAAAGCAGCGTTGTTGATCAGGAGGGACGGGGCACAAGCCCTGACGACGAATGAAATCCAAGAACTTCTTCAAGGGTCCGCTGATATGGATCGTGCTGGCCTTGGCCGCTCTTTTGATCATCCTGCCCAGCCTTTCTGCAGGGAACACCAAACAGGTGGATACCAAGGAGGGCCTGGATCTGCTCAGGGGTCCGGACGTGTCCCAGGCCAAGATTTACGACGGCGAGCAGCGGGTCGATCTGACCCTCAAGGACGACGCCGTCAAGGAACAGGGCACCAGCGACGTCCAGTTCTACTTCAGCACTGCGCGCGGCGAGGAAATAGTCCAGGCCGTCAATAATTCCGGTGCGAACTACACGGACCAGCCGGTGCAGACCAACTGGTTCACCAGTTTCCTGGGCCTGTTCCTGCCGTTCATCATCATTGGCCTGATTTTCTGGTTCCTGATGTCCCGCATGCAGGGCGGCGGTTCCCAGGTCATGAAGTTCGGCAAGTCCAAGGCCAAGCTGACCAATAAGGACATGCCGCAGGTGACGTTCGACGACGTCGCCGGTGCCGATGAGGCCGTGGAGGAACTGCACGAAATCAAGGAGTTCCTGCAGGACCCGGGCAAGTTCCAGGCCGTGGGCGCCAAGATTCCCAAGGGCGTGCTGCTGTACGGCCCTCCCGGCACCGGCAAGACCCTGCTGGCGCGCGCCGTTGCCGGTGAGGCCGGCGTGCCGTTCTACTCGATTTCCGGTTCCGACTTCGTGGAAATGTTCGTTGGCGTGGGCGCCTCCCGTGTCCGCGACCTCTTTGAGCAGGCGAAGTCCAACTCCCCGGCCATTATCTTCGTGGATGAAATTGACGCCGTCGGCCGCCACCGCGGTGCCGGCGTGGGCGGCGGCAATGACGAACGCGAGCAGACGCTGAACCAGCTGCTGGTGGAAATGGACGGTTTTGACGGCAACACCAACGTCATCCTGATTGCCGCCACCAACCGGCCCGACGTCCTGGACCCGGCCCTGCTGCGCCCGGGCCGTTTCGACCGGCAGATCGGCGTCGAGGCGCCGGACATGCAGGGGCGCCTGCGCATCCTGCAGGTCCATGCCAAGGGCAAGCCCATGGCCGACGGCGTGGATCTGGAGACCGTGGCCCGCAAGACCCCGGGCTTCACCGGCGCGGACCTGGCCAACGTACTCAACGAAGCCGCGCTGCTGACCGCCCGCTCCAACGCGGACCTCATTGACGACCGCGCCCTGGACGAAGCGATCGACCGCGTGGTTGCCGGGCCGCAGAAGCGCAGCCGCGTGATGAAGGAACTGGAACGCAAGATCACCGCGTACCACGAGGGTGGACACGCCCTGGTGGCGGCGGCGCTGCGGAACACGGACCCGGTCACCAAGGTGACCATCCTGCCGCGCGGCCGGGCCCTGGGCTACACCATGGTGCTGCCGCAGGACGACAAGTACTCGGTCACGCGCAACGAACTGCTGGACCAGCTGGCCTACGCAATGGGTGGCCGGGTAGCGGAGGAGATCGTTTTCCACGATCCTTCCACCGGTGCCTCCAACGACATCGAAAAGGCCACCTCCACGGCCCGCAAGATGGTCACCCAGTACGGCATGAGCGAGCGGATCGGCTCCGTCAAGCTGGGCTCCGGCGGCGGCGAACCGTTCCTGGGCCGCGACATGAGCCAGGAACGGAACTACTCCGACCAGGTGGCCTACGTGGTGGATGAAGAAGTCCGGCGCCTGCTGGACAACGCCCATGACGAGGCGTACCAGATCCTCACGGAGAACCGCGACGTGCTGGACCGGCTGGCCCTGGAACTGCTGGAACGCGAGACGCTGAACCAGCAGGAAATCGCCGAGGTCTTCTCCGACGTGCGCAAGCGCGACGTCCGCGAGGTCTGGCTGTCCAAGCCCACCCGCCCGGTGCACAGCATGCCGCCCGTGGTGTCCCCGAAGGAACGGCGCGAAGCCAAGGAGCTCGGCGCTCCGGACCCTGCATCGGTTGCTCCGCAGGACCAGATTGCCGACGCCGACCTGCCGCAGGACTTCGATGTCTCCGGCAACGGCCTGCCGCAGCCCGAAAGCAGCGGCCAGGGCAGCCATTCCGGCCGCGGCGGAAGCTCCGGCAGCTCGGCACCGGAAGCGTAGGCACCGGGAAATACCACAGTGCGGGCGGTCCTTCGGGGCCGCCCGCTTTCGTCTGCCGTCCGCCGGGACGCATGCCCGGGCGCGATAGGATCGACCAGTGACGGATTTCGACGACGAACTACTGCCCGCGGCAGAAGACTCCCCGGTGGACCAGCCCCGCATCGAACGGGCGGTCCGGGAGATACTCATCGCCATCGGGGAGGACCCGGACCGGGACGGATTGAAGGACACCCCCAGCCGGGTGGCGAAGTCCTACACGGAAATCTTCGCCGGGCTGCACGAGAGTCCCTCGGACCTGCTGGCCACCACCTTTGACCTGGACCATGAGGAAATGGTCCTGGTGAAGGACATTGCCTTCTACTCCACGTGCGAGCACCATCTGGTGCCTTTCCACGGCACGGCGCATATTGGCTACATCCCCTCCCACGAGGGCAAGGTGACGGGCCTGTCCAAGCTGGCCCGCCTGGTGGAGGTCTACGCCCGCCGTCCGCAGGTGCAGGAGCGGCTGACTACCCAGATCGTGGACGCGCTGATGACTAATCTTTCCCCCCGCGGTGCCATAGTGGTTATTGAATGCGAGCACCTGTGCATGTCGATGCGCGGGGTCCGCAAGCCGGGCGCCAAAACCGTGACTTCGGCGGTGCGCGGCCAGCTGCGCGAGACCGCGACCCGCGCCGAAGCAATGAGCCTGATACTCGGACGATAGGACCACCATGGATTCACTCGCTGCCGCGCCCGGCACCGGACCGGCCACGTCGCCGCTGCCCGTACTGCGCCCCGCCCGTTCGCCGCGGAAGCTGGCGGACCTGCCGACGGACCGCACCCTGGTGATGGGCATCCTGAACGTCACGCCCGATTCCTTCAGCGACGGCGGACAGTTCGCCGATACTGACGCGGCCATCCGCGCCGGACTCAAAATGCACTACGAGGGTGCGGACATCATCGACGTCGGCGGCGAATCCACCAGGCCGGACGCCGTCCGGGTTCCGCCCGAAGAAGAGCAGGCACGCGTGCTGCCCGTGGTTCAGGCCCTGGTCCGGGCCGGCGCCCTGGTCAGCGTTGACACCATGAACGCCTCCACTGCCCAGCAGGCCATCGATGCCGGCGCGGCGATAGTCAATGACGTGTCCGGCACTGAAATCGATTCTGACATGCCCGCACTGGTGGCCCGCACAGGCGTGTCTTATGTGCTGATGCACAGCCGCGGCAGTGTACGCAGCGATGATCCCAATGCCAGCTACGACGACGTCGTCGAGGAAGTGGTCGCTGAACTGGCGAAGGTGCGTGACCGGTTCTATGCCGCAGGGGTAGCCCCCGAGCAGATCATTGTTGACCCCGGGCTGGGCTTCTCCAAGAATGCTGAGCATGACTGGCAGCTGCTGCGCGGCCTCGACCGGCTGGGGTCCCTCGGCCACCGTGTCCTGGTGGGTGCCTCCCGCAAGCGTTTCCTGGGTTCGCTGCTCACATCTTTCGGCAAGGCTGCCCCGCCGCTGGAACGCGACAACGCAACGGCCGCTGTATCCGCCCTGGCCGCCCGCTCCGGCGCCTGGGCGGTGCGCGTGCACAACGTGCCCGCCAATCTGGACGCGGTCAAAGTCGCCGCTGCCTGGAAAGGCTAAGGGATGACCGGCACGGCTCCGGGGCGGCCTGCACTGCGGCAAACACCGGAAACCACGGGTTTGGACCGGATCTCACTGCGCGGGATCACGGCCACCGGCTACCACGGCGTCTTCCCTGAGGAACGGCGTGACGGCCAGCCGTTTGTGGTGGACCTGGTGCTGTTCACCGACCTTGCCCCGGCAGCCCAAAGCGATGACCTGACCAAGACCGCGCATTACGGCGAGGTGGCCGAACTGGTGGTCCAGGTCATTACGGGCGAACCCCTGAACCTCATCGAGGCCCTGGCCGGCCGCATCGCCGGTGCCGTTCTCACGTCCTTCAGTGTCCTCGCAGCAGTGGAAGTCACCGTACACAAACCGAAGGCGCCCATCGCCGTGGAGTTCGGCGACGTCGCTGTCACCATCTACCGGGAGCGCCCATGAGCACCGTGCACGCCATCCTGGCCATGGGCAGCAATTTGGGCGAAAGCCGGGACACCCTTTCCAGCGCCGTCGCCGAGCTGGCCGACCATCCGCAGGTAGTACTGACCGCCGTTTCACCGGTGGTCCGCACCCGCCCGGTGGGCGGGCCCGAGCAGCCGGACTACCTGAACCTGGTGGTGGCGGTGGAAACCGGCCTGGAACCGCACGCCCTGCTGGCACACTGCCAAGCGGTTGAGGCACGCCATCACCGCGAACGGATAGTACGGTGGGGCCCGCGCACGCTCGACGTCGACATCATTGCCTACGGTGACCTGCGCCTTGAGGATGAAGATCTCACCATTCCGCACCCGCGCGCGGCCTCACGCGCTTTTGTCCTGCAGCCCTGGGCCTGGATGGAGCCGGACGCCGTGCTGAACGGGGTGCCGGTGGCCGAACTGGCCGCCAAAGCCGAGGATCTCCCCGGACTGGAAATCTTCGAAGGAGAATGAGCCCGTGATCACCATCCGCTACCGGTGGCTGGCCGTGATTGCCCTTGCCGCCGGGATTGTGGGCTGGGCCGTGAACACCTTCCTCGCGGACAACGGTTACCCCTCGCCCGTCCTCAACCCGGTGGCGCTGGTGGCCATCATCCTGGTGACGGCTGCCACGCTTGTCCTGGGACTGCGGGTGCGGCGGTGGCGCAACGGCCGGCGGGACCGTGAACTGGACCCGCTGGCCGCTGCCCGGACAGTGGTCCTGGCGCAGGCCGTGGCCTACGCCGGTGCCCTGCTGCTGGGTTGGCACGCGGGCGTTTTCCTGGACCTGCTGCCGCTGTGGCAGCTGCGGCCGGGCCATGCCGCCACCTTGGCTTCCCTGGCCGTCACCGCGGGCGGGATCCTGATGGTGGCGACCGGGCTGACCGTGGAGCGGTTCTGCAAATTGCCGCCCGATGACCGGAACGGCACCGGACCGGCGTCCGGGAGCGGCACCGGGGAAGACGGCGGCTCAGAAGGCGGAGGACAACTTGCCTAGCGAAGCCATTGACCCGCCGGCACTTCAATGGCAGCGGGTCTCGCCCCGGTACCTGCGGCTGCGGCTGCTGGGCTGGGGCCTGGAAACCGTCATCACCCTCTTGGTGACCGGCGTGCCGCTGGTGCTGTTGCTGACCGGGATCTGGCCTGGATACCCAGCCTGGCTGGCCTGGGCCCTGCCGGTCTTTTTCGCCGTGACCCTGCTGTGGCGCGGACTGCTGCTGCCGCGCCAGGTCCGGGCCATCGGCTATGCCGAACGCAACGAGGACCTGCTGCTGCGCCGCGGCATCTTTTTCCAGCGCACCCTGGTGGTCCCGTACGGCCGCATGCAGTACGTGGATGTGGCGGTGGGTCCGCTGGAGCGGGCGTTCGGCCTGTGTACCCTCAAACTGCACACCGCCTCACCGGGCACCAACGCCTCCATCGCCGGACTGCCCGCCGCCGAGGGCGCCCGCCTGCGTGAGCACCTGTCCGCGCGCGGCGAAGCGCAGCTGGCCGGACTGTGACCGGGGGAGAAGCAGCTCCCGTCCCGGACGGGCCGCCGGACGCCCCTGAACCGGCGGGTACCGCCGCGGAACCGGCCTGGAACCGGGTGCATCCGGTATCCCCGCTGGTCCACGGCTGGATAGCACTGGCCGCCGTGGCCTACTTCGTGGGCCGCGACCAGGCCGAAGGCTGGTTCTCGGGCGGCGGCATGCGGCTCCCGCATGGCGAAGCACTGTTCTGGACCCTGCTGATCCTGGGCGCGGTGCTGGTCCTGATTGCCGGCGCTTTTTTCCTGTCCTGGTGGTTCACGCGCTACCAGCTCGCTTCCGAACACATCCGGGTACATTCGGGCGTGCTTTTCCGCCAGCAGCGCCAGGCCCGGCTGGACCGCGTCCAGGCCATAGACATTGTCCAGCCGCTGTTGGCGCGCATCTTCGGCCTGGCCGAACTGCGTTTCGAGGTGGCCGACGCCGGCGAATCCGCAGTGCGCCTGGCCTACCTCCGGCTTCCGGATGCGCAGGCACTGCGGGAACGGATCCTCCGGGGGGCGTCCGGCGCCGGTGAAGATCCGGAGGAGGCCGCCGCCGGCGGCAGTACGCCCACAGTGCCCGGTGAGCAGGAGGTGCTGTCCCTTTCCGCCGGGCGGGTCATCGGCTCGGCCGTGCTCTCCAGCACCACGGTGCTGCTGCTGCTGGCCGTGGCCGCCGTGGTTATCCTGACCAAAGTCACCGGCGAGCTCGGCTCAGTGGCCGCGATGGTCCCGATCATCTTCGGTTTTGGCAGTGCCTACTGGGGCATGTTCAGTTCTTCCTTCAACTTCCGGGCCTCCGTGTCCCGTGACGGGATCCGGATCCGCTCGGGCCTGCTGGACACGCGGGCCCAAACGGTTCCCCCGGGCCGCATCCAGGCTGTGGCCGTGCGGCAGTCACCGCTGTGGCGGCTCGCCGGCTGGTACTCGGTGTCAGTGAACGTGGCCGGTTACGGTGCAGGTTCCTCCACCGGGGACAGCGCCGCCCGTACCCGGCTCCTGCCGGTGGGCACAGCCGAGGAGGTGTTCCGCATGCTCGCCCTGGTGCTTCCCGATCCCGGGACCAAGGACCCCGTGGAAGTTTTCACGGCCGGAATGAACGGCAGCGGGGAACGTGCCGGATATACCGTCTCTCCGCGGCGGGCACGCTGGCTGTCCCCTTTGTCCCGCCGCCGGAACGGTTTCCTGGTGACCGGTTCCGCGCTGCTGGCGCGCCGCGGCTATTTCTGGCGCTCCCTGGACGTGGTGCCGCACAGCCGCACCCAGTCCCTGGCGCTGGAACAGGGTCCGGTGCAGCGCCGGCTGCGGCTGGCCAGCCTGGTGCTGCATTCCACGCCCGGCCCGGTGTCCCCCAAAGTGGTGGAGCTCGACGCCGGCACTGCCCTGGCGCTGCTGGACGAACAGGCGGCCCGGGCCCGTGCGGCCCGGCACCGCGACCTGCCCGAACAGTGGCTGCGGCACAACCCCAACTACCCGCTATCCCTCTCCAAGGAGGAGCATGAACACCCCTGAGTCCCACAGCGCAGAAGAACGACGGCGCCGCGGCCGGCTGGGTATCGGGGTGATCGGCGCGGGCCGCGTCGGTGCCGTGCTCGGTGCCGCCCTGCGCGCTGCCGAACACGCCGTCGTCGGCGTCTCCGCCGTGTCCGAAGCCAGCCGGGAGCGGGCCGAGAACCTGCTGCCCGGGGTGCCGATCCTGGACATTCCCGACATTGTGGAACGGTCCGAGCTCGTGCTCCTGGCCGTCCCGGACGACGCCCTGGGCCCGCTTGTTTCCGGGCTGGCCAAAACCGGTGCATGGCAGCCCGGCCAGCTGGTGGCCCACACGTCCGGCCGGTTCGGCACCGAGATCCTGGCGCCTGCCCGGGCGGCCGGGGCCATCCCGCTGGCCCTGCACCCCGCCATGACCTTCACCGGCATGAGCCTGGACCTGACCCGGCTGGCGGACTGCTCCTTCGGCATCAGCGCCCCGGCGGCCGTCCTGCCCATTGCCCAGGCGCTGGTGGTGGAAATGGGCGCCGAGCCGGTGGTCATCGACGACGAAGACCGGGTGCTCTACCACGCAGCCCTGGCCCATGCTTCAAACCACCTGGTCACGCTCGCCGCCCAGTCCACCCAGCTGCTGGCGTCCCTCGGCGTCGAACACCCGGACCGCCTGCTGGGACCGCTGATGCGCGCGTCGCTGGAAAATGCCCTCGCCTCCGGTGAAGGTGCACTGACCGGGCCGGTGGCCCGCGGCGATGTCGGCACCGTTGAGGCGCACACCCGTGCCCTTGCCGATGCCGGCACCGAAGACTTCCGCGCCGCATACGGCGCGCTTTCAGCGGCCACCGCCTCCCGGGCTGCGGACCGAGGCCTGCTCAGTACCGAACAGCGTGATGCGATCCTCAAGGCATTGCAGCCGGAACTGCCGGGCCCGGAAGAATAAGTCCGGAAGAATAAGTTCCAGAAGCCCAAACCCACAAGAACCAAACCCAGAAGGACAGCGTTGAACACCCCCCGCCTTGTCACCACTGCTGCAGAACTGCGCTCCGCCACTGCGGAGCTGCTCACCCGGGCGGCGGCCGCGAATCCCGCCCGTCTGCCCAGCCTCGCCCTGGTGCCCACCATGGGTGCCCTGCACGAAGGCCACGCCTCCCTGATGTCCGCCGCCCGGGCGGACAACGACGTCGTCACCGCCTCGGTCTTCGTCAACCCGCTCCAGTTCGACGACCCCGCCGACCTTGAGCGCTACCCCCGCACCCTCGACGCGGACCTGGAACTGCTGGGCCGGGCCGGGGTGGACCTGGTGTTCGCCCCTTCCGTGGAGGAGGTGTATCCCGACGGGGTGCCGCAGGTGCGGCTCAGCGCCGGCACCATGGGCACCCGCTGGGAGGGAGCATCCCGGCCCGGACACTTCGACGGAGTGCTCACCGTGGTGGCCAAGCTCTTCCACTACGCCGCCCCGCCGGTGCCCGCCCGCTTCCGGGCCTACTTTGGGCAGAAGGACGCCCAGCAGGTTGCCCTGATCCGCCGGATGGTCGCCGACCTGGACTTCCCGGTCGAAATCACCGCGGTGCCCATTGTCCGGGCCGCGGACGGCCTGGCCGAGTCCAGCCGCAACCGGTTCCTGGACGCCGGCCAGCGGCAGGCAGCCCTGGTGCTGTCCAAGGCCCTGACCATGCTGAAGGACCGGGCTGCCGCCGGCGAAGCGCTGGACCTGGCAGCCGCCGTCGACCTGGTCCGCTCCCAGCCCGGCGTGGACCTGGACTATTTCGAAGTAGTGGATCCGCGCACGCTGGAACCGCTCGCCGCGGACGAACCCCTGGCCGGGCCGGCCCTGGCCCTGCTGGCCGCACGGGTGGGCCCGGTCCGGCTGATCGACAATGCCGTCCTGGCCTGAGCAGGGCCCGCGGGCCGTGGTCCTGGAGGAATACCCGGGCATTTCTCCCGTGCTCCGCACGCATCCCGACGGGGTGCCCGGAGTGCGGGAGAGGCAGCGGCGCTTTGCTCTGTAAACTTAATAACCGTGACCACATCTAACTCCGTTCCCGAAGCCGCTGATACCTCCGAGCAGATGCGCATCCGCGCCGAAAAGCGTTCGCGGCTCATTGACCGCGGAGACGAGGCATACCCGGTAGGGGTGGAACGCACGTCCTCACTCAAAGAGGTCCGGGAAAAGTTCGGACACCTGCAGGCTGATGAAGCCAGCGGGGAGACGGTGGGAGTCACCGGCCGCGTTGTGTTTATCCGCAACACCGGCAAGCTCTGCTTTGCAACGCTCCAGGAGGGCAACGGCACCCGGCTGCAGGCCATGCTCAGCCTCGCGGTGGTGGGCGAGGAGTCCCTGGCGGACTGGAAGTCCCTGGTGGATCTGGGCGACATTGTTTTCATCCGCGGCGAAGTTATTTCCTCCCGCCGAGGTGAACTCTCCGTGATGGCCCAGTCCTGGTCCATGGCCTCCAAGGCCTTGCGGCCGCTGCCCGTGCTGCATGCCGGATTGAATGAGGAAACCCGCGTCCGGCAGCGCTACGTGGACCTGATGGTCCGCGATGAGGCGCGGGACATGGTCTACAACCGCGCCGCCATCATCCGCGGGGTCCGCGACACCCTGCACGGCCACGGCTACGTGGAAGTGGAAACCCCCATGCTGCAGCTGGTGCACGGCGGTGCCGCTGCCAGGCCGTTCGAGACGCACCTGAATGCCTTTGACCAGAAAATGACCCTGCGCATCGCCACCGAGCTGTACCTCAAGCGTGCAGTGGTGGGCGGTATCGAGCGCGTCTTCGAAATCGGGCGCATATTCCGCAACGAGGGCGTGGACTCCACCCATTCCCCGGAATTCACAACGCTTGAATGCTACGAGGCCTATGCCGACCAGTACGTGATGGCCGACCGGATGAAGGAAATCATCCTGCACTGCGCCGACCTGATGGGCAGCAGGCAGATCGAGACCGCTGCGGGAACCATCGACCTCGACGGCGAATGGCGCTGGCTGAGCGTCTACCCCGGCCTGTCCGAAGCCGTAGGCACCGAAATCACCCCTGACACCGACGCTGAGCAGCTGCGGGAGATTGCCGATAAGCACGGCGTGAAGGTGGATCCCAAGTGGGATGCGGAAAAGCTTGTCATTGAGCTGTTCGGCGAAATTGTTGAACCGACGCTGCTCCAGCCCACCTTCGTTTATGACTACCCGCCCTCAGCCCAGCCGCTGGCCCGTCCCAACCGGGACGATCCCCGGCTGATTGAAGCTTGGGACCTGATCATCGGGGGCATGGAACGGGGTACGGCGTTCTCGGAGCTGATTGACCCGGTAATCCAGCGGGAGCGCCTCACCGAGCAGTCACGTCTTGCCGCCAACGGCGATGACGAGGCCATGGCATTGGACGAGGACTTCCTGCGGGCACTGGAATACGGCGCTCCTCCCATGGGTGGCATTGGCCTGGGAATTGACCGCCTTGTGATGCTTTTCACGAATACCGGAATCAGGGAAACAATTCTGTTTCCCCTCCTTAAGCCGGAAATGGGTTAGACATGGAATATGTAGAAGTACTCTTGCCGTCAGTTTGTGTTGCAGCTCTCTTTTATTTCGTGATGAAGGCTCTCCTGAACTCGGACCGCGCCGAACGGAAGGCGCTGGCGGAGGCGGAACGTGAAGTTGACCAGAGTGTAGACCAGCAACCTTTGAAGAAAACAGGTGAAGAAGAGAATTAATACCCGAGTGCTTTGACGGGGCTTTGCTAATTGCGCCATACTCTAAGTGGTCTCATATTAAGTCTTCCCGTTTTTAGCTGCTTAGGAGCCTGTCATGGCACAAAAGGTAAAAATCATTCTCGTGGACGACCTCGACGGTGGAAGTGCGGATGAGACCGTTCGGTTCGCCCTCGACGGGTCACAGTACGAGATTGATCTGTCGAAGGACAATGCGAAAAGTCTCCGCGATGCGCTGAAGACCTATGTAGATGCAGGCCGCAAGGTGGGTGGCCGCACCGGCCGTCCGCGCAGCGCCGGCTCCGCCCGCAGCAACGAAGCGGCGCAGATCCGCGAATGGGCCCGCAAGAACGGATACAACGTTTCCGAGCGCGGCCGCGTCAACAGCGAGATCATCGACGCCTACCGCGCCGCCCAGGGCTAGGCCTGCACAGGCGGGTTTCCGCGCAGGTCTCACGCCGACGGCGAACAAGCCCCTATTGCACCCCTCAGGCACGTAGCATCGAATTACGCGTTAGCTAGGAGTGTGCCTCATGTTTGAAAGATTTACCGACCGTGCCCGTCGCGTTGTCGTGCTTGCCCAAGAAGAGGCCCGCATGCTCAACCACAACTACATCGGCACCGAGCATATTTTGCTTGGCCTCATTCATGAGGGCGAAGGTGTTGCAGCTAAGGCCCTTGAATCCCTGGGCATCTCGCTTGGTGCTGTCCGTGAGCAGGTGCAGGAGATCATCGGTCAGGGCCAGCAGGCCCCGACCGGCCACATCCCCTTCACCCCGCGGGCCAAGAAGGTGCTGGAGCTCTCGCTCCGTGAAGCCCTGCAGCTCGGCCACAACTACATCGGTACCGAACACATCCTGCTCGGCCTGATCCGCGAAGGTGAAGGTGTTGCCGCGCAGGTCCTGGTCAAGCTCGGTGCCGACCTGAACCGTGTGCGCCAGCAGGTCATCCAGCTGCTGTCCGGCTACCAGGGCAAGGAGCCCGTCTCCACCGGCGGCCAGCAGCAGGAAGGCCAGCCCGCCGGATCCGTGGTGCTGGACCAGTTCGGCCGCAACCTCACACAGGCGGCGCGCGAAGCCAAGCTCGACCCGGTTATCGGGCGCGAGCACGAAATGGAACGCGTGATGCAGGTGCTCTCGCGCCGGACCAAGAACAACCCGGTCCTGATCGGTGAGCCCGGCGTCGGCAAGACCGCCGTCGTTGAAGGGCTCGCCCAGGCGATCGTGCGCGGCGACGTGCCCGAGACCCTGAAGGACAAGCAGCTTTACACCCTGGACCTGGGTTCCCTCGTTGCCGGCTCGCGTTACCGCGGCGACTTCGAGGAACGTCTGAAGAAGGTCCTCAAGGAAATCCGCACCCGCGGCGACATCATCCTGTTCATCGACGAAATCCACACCCTTGTAGGTGCCGGTGCCGCCGAGGGCGCAATCGATGCCGCTTCCATCCTGAAGCCAATGCTGGCCCGCGGCGAGCTGCAGACCATCGGTGCGACCACGCTGGACGAATACCGCAAGCACATCGAAAAGGATGCAGCCCTCGAGCGCCGCTTCCAGCCGATCCAGGTTGCCGAGCCCTCGGTGGCACACGCCATCGAGATCCTCAAGGGCCTGCGTGACCGCTACGAAGCGCACCACCGGGTATCCATCACCGACGCTGCGCTGGCCTCGGCCGCAACCCTGGCGGAACGGTACATCAGTGACCGCTTCCTCCCGGACAAGGCGATCGACCTGATCGATGAAGCCGGTGCCCGCCTGCGCATCCGCCGGATGACTGCGCCGCCGGAGCTGAAGGAAATCGATGAGCGGATCTCCGCCCTGAAGATGGAGAAGGAGTCGGCAATCGACTCCCAGGACTTCGAAGGTGCCGCCTCGCTGCGCGACAAGGAGCAGAAGCTCCAGGACCAGCGCGCCGAGAAGGAACGCCAGTGGAAGTCCGGCGGCCTGGATGACATTGCCGAGGTGGATGAAGAACTCATTGCCGAGGTGCTTGCCAACTCCACCGGCATCCCCGTCGTCAAGCTGAACGAGGAAGAGTCCACCCGACTGCTGCGGATGGAAGACGAACTGCACAAGCGCGTCATCGGCCAGGACCAGGCCATCAAGTCCATCTCGCAGGCCATGCGCCGCACGCGGGCCGGGCTGAAGGACCCCAAGCGTCCGGGCGGCTCGTTCATCTTCGCCGGCCCCACCGGCGTCGGCAAGACCGAGCTGGCCAAGGCACTCGCGGAGTTCCTGTTCGGAGACGAAGACGCCCTGATCACCCTGGATATGTCCGAGTACGCGGAGAAGCACACTGTGTCCCGCCTGTTCGGTGCCCCTCCGGGATATGTGGGCTACGAAGAGGGTGGCCAGCTGACCGAAAAGGTCCGCCGCAAGCCCTTCTCCGTGGTGCTGTTCGACGAAGTTGAAAAGGCCCACTCGGACCTGTTCAACTCGCTGCTGCAGATCCTCGAAGACGGCCGCCTGACGGATGCACAGGGCCGGATGGTGGACTTCAAGAACACCATCATCATCATGACGACCAACCTTGGCACCAAGGACATTTCCAAGGGCGTCATGACCGGCTTCCAGTCCGGCACGGACACCAAGACCGGTTACGACCGGATGCGGGCCCGGGTCACGGAAGAGCTGCGCCAGCACTTCCGCCCCGAGTTCCTCAACCGTGTGGATGACACCGTGGTGTTCCCGCAGCTGACCCAGGACGAGATTGTCCAGATTGTGGACCTCTTCCTGGACCGCCTGGGCAAGCGCCTGGCCGAGAAGGGCATGAGCATCGAGCTCACCCCGGCGGCCAAGGTGCTGTTGGCCACCCGCGGCTACGATCCCGCCATGGGTGCCCGTCCGTTGCGCCGGACCATCCAGCGCGAAATCGAGGACCAGCTGTCCGAGAAGATCCTCTTCGGGGAGATCAAGCCCGGCGAGCTGATTTCGGTGGACGTCGAGGGTGAAGGTGACGAAGCACAGTTCACCTTTGTTGGCCACGGCGTGCCGAAGGCCATCGAGGAAGCTAATCCTGCCATCGAGGCCGGCGTCGGGGAGTAACCCCTAAGCCCGCCCTGCAGGCGCAAGGTTCCACCAAAGGGAGCCCCGGAGCAATCCGGGGCTCCCTTTGTGTTCCCGGCAGGCTCCCGACCCGGAACCCGGTCCACCGCCGCGAGTCCGCCTGTTACGGCCGCGCGGCGGCAGGCTCGGTTGGAAGTCCTAGACTGGTCCGATGATGTCCGCTTCGCAAATCACCGTCCGCCGTGCCCGAACCGCAGATGTCCATGACATCCGACGGCTCGTGGCGCCGCTGGCCCGCGAGCGGGTCCTGATTGCGAAGGAAGCGGTTGCCTACTACGAAGGGCTGCAGGAATTCCGGATCGCGGAGGACGGCGACGGCAACGTCATCGGCTGCGGAGCGTTGCACGTGATGTGGGAAGACCTTGCCGAGGTGCGCACACTGGCGACCGATCCCGCGGCCCGCGGACAAGGGGTGGGGCATGCCCTGCTGGAGACCTTGCTGGGGGATGCCCTGGATATTGGAGTGGCGCGCGTCTTCTGCCTGACCTTCGAGGTGGAGTTCTTCGAGCGGCACGGTTTCAAGGTCATGGAGAACCAGAATGCGGTGGATCCAGTGGTGTACTCCGAGCTGCTGCGCTCCCATGACGAGGGTGTTGCGGAGTTCCTGGAT
Source organism: Arthrobacter sp. zg-Y20 (assembly GCF_030142075.1). Classification (NCBI taxonomy): domain Bacteria; kingdom Bacillati; phylum Actinomycetota; class Actinomycetes; order Micrococcales; family Micrococcaceae; genus Arthrobacter; species Arthrobacter sp. zg-Y20. The sequence goes on from NZ_CP126241.1 coordinate 118,760, forward strand.
TTGGCCCGGGTGAAGCCCAACACCCTTGGAAATACGCGGATGATCCGCTGGCTCTAGTGTCCGCTGCCGTAAGTCCCGGCCGGCCTCCGGTGGCGATTGGGCGGCTTACGCGATAGTGTAAGGGTACTTAGCATCATCCGATGCCGACGGAAAGCCAGCCGCACTATGGACCTTCGCGGCAGGTAATTCCGGAAGCCGATCAGAAAGCGAGTTCAGTAATGGGCGCAGATGACAAGATGCAGAATAAGGCTGAGAACCTTGGCGGCAAGGTGAAGGAAGGCGTTGGCAAGGCCACCGGCAACGAGCGCATGGAGGCCGAGGGCCACGGCGACCAGGCCAAGTCCAAGCTCAAGGATGCCGGCGAAAACGTGAAGGACGCCTTCAAGGGCAAGTAGCGTAGCCGGCCCGCTGAAGCGGGCGCCAAGGCATGGAAAGCGGGAGGGGTAACCCCTCCCGCTTTTTGTTGTCCGGATGTTTTTGTTGTCCGGACGCCCGGGCGGGCTGTCCGCGCTGACCCTGTTGCACCGCGCCCGGCGCGGGTAGGGTCGAGACCGGACGTGGGGGTCGTTCTGTGCCGGAGGAAGTTCTACGAAGGAGTTCCAGCGCCATGAAGAAACTGATCAACAACCCCCGATCCGTGGTTGCGGAATCGCTGGAGGGGTTCGGGCAGGCCCACCGGGACCTGGTGGAAGTCCACCTGGATCCCGACTATGTGGTGCGGCGGGACGCGCCGGTGCAGGGCAAGGTGGCCCTGGTCTCGGGCGGCGGCAGCGGCCACGAACCGCTGCACAGCGGATACGTTGGGGCGGGCATGCTCACAGCGGCGGTTCCCGGCGCTGTGTTTACCTCACCCACACCGGACCAGATCCTTCCCGCCATCGTGAAGAGTGACTCGGGTTCGGGTGTGCTGCTCGTGGTCAAGAATTACACCGGGGACATCCTGAACTTCGAAACCGCCGCCGAACTGCCCGGCGTGGAAGGCATCGACGTCCGTACCGTGGTGGTGAACGACGACGTCGCAGTGGAGGACTCCACCTACACCGCCGGACGGCGCGGGGTGGCCGGCACCGTGCTGCTGGAGCGGATAGCCGGCGGGTCGGCGGACCGCGGGGATGATTTGGCGAAGGTGGCGGAGGTTGCCGAACGGGTCAACGCGAATGTCCGGTCCATGGGTGTGGCCCTTGCCCCGTGCACGGTGCCCCATGCCGGTGAGCCGAGTTTCACCCTCGCCGAGGACGAGATCGAGATGGGGGTGGGCATTCACGGGGAACCGGGCCGGCACCGGGTGCCCATGACCAATGCGGATTCGATTACCGACCAGCTGATGGAACCCGTGCTGAGCGACCTGGGCATCACCGGTTCGGACAAGGTGCTGCTCTTTGTGAACGGGATGGGCGGAACACCCCTGAGTGAGCTCTACATCGTGTACCGCCGCGCCGCCCAGATCCTGGCAGAACGCGGGGTGGACATTCAACGGTCTCTGGTGGGCAACTACATCACCGCCCTGGAAATGGAGGGGGCCTCAGTCACTGTCCTGCGTTTGGATGATGAGCTGACGGAGCTGTGGGACTCGCCGGTCAACACGCCGGCCATGCGGTGGGGAGTGTAGGGGATGGAACTGGACGCAGCATGGGCAGACCGCTGGATGCGTTTGAGCGCGCAGGCCATGACCGAAAACCGTCAGCGCCTGACCACCCTGGACCGGGAAATCGGAGACGCGGACCACGGGGAGAACATGGAACGCGGCTTCACCGCCATTGTGGAGAAGATGGATACCGACGGCACGCCGGACACTCCGGGGGAGGTGTTCAAGACCGCTGCCATGACGCTGATGTCGAAGGTGGGCGGGGCGGCGGGGCCGCTGTACGGAACCGCCTTCCTGCGAGCCTCCACGGCCGCGGGAAGCTCTGCCGCCCTGGGGCCGCAGGAGCTGGTGGCCGTCCTGACTGCCGCCCGCGATGGCATTGTGGCACGCGGGAAGGCGGAAACCGGCGATAAAACGATGATCGATGCCTGGACGCCCGCGGTGGATGCCGCGGCCACGGCGCAAGCGGCCGATGCCACGCCCGTTGGGATCCTGATTGCCGCCGCCAATGCCGCCGAGGCCGGCCTGGCCGGAACCGAGCCGCTGGTTGCCCGCAAGGGCAGGGCCAGCTATCTGGGTGAGCGGAGCGCCGGGCACCTGGATCCGGGGGCGGCATCCACGGCCCTGATCCTGCAGGCGGCCGTGCAAGCGGCGGAGGCCGCGGCATGAGCGTAGGGCTGGTGGTTGTTTCGCACAGCCGGAAATTGGCCGAAGGAGTGTGCGAATTGGCAGCGCAAATGGCGGCGGACGTGCATCTTGCGGCCGCAGGCGGTACCGACGACGACGGCATCGGCACCAGCCTGGAGAAAATCCAGGCCGGCATCGCCTCGGCCGACACCGGCGACGGGGTGCTCCTGCTGACGGACCTCGGTTCGGCAGTGATGACCGCGGAGATGGCGTTGGAGTTCCTCGACCCGGATCAGCAGCAGCGGGTGCGGATGGCCGACGCCGCGTTGGTGGAAGGTACCGTGGCCGCCGCCGTCGCCGCGCAGACCGGAAAGCGATTGCCCGAGGTGCTGGCTGCCGCCGAAGCAGCTGTGCAGCCTGCGGCACCCGGCACTGACACCGGGCAAGCGGCCGGGACTGACGCCGGGACCGAGGCGGGGGATGAAGCCAGCGGTTCGTGGACGCTGGTGAACCCGATGGGCCTGCATGCGCGCCCGGCCGCTGCGGTGGCGCAGCTGCTGGCGGATCTCGATGCGGAAATTACCATCAACGGCGTGGACGGAAAATCCGTCATGATGCTGATGACCCTCGGGCTGAAACCGGGTGAAACGCTCAGTGCCACCGCAACGGGACCGGACGCTGACCGGGCCATTGAGCTGCTCGGTGCAGAGGTCCGCAACGGTTTCGGAGAAATGTAGCGCGGGGCCGGCCGCCGCAGCCGGCATTACAGCGGAAGCGACACTCCGTGGTGATCTTCGGCGGCGAGCCGGTCCTTGATCAACCCGGCCAAGGCACGTTCCAGCTGCTCCTGGGGCGCCTGCAGCCGGTGCAGGGCCTGCAGCGGAGACAGTTCCGCTGCCGCCCGCGGCTCCGTTGCCAGGTCAACGGGAGCGTGCAGCAGCAGTTCCCGGCGTACCGGTTCCGTCGCGTGCCGCAGCACGGCCATCATGGCGCCGCGTACCTGCCGGTCCGTTCCCGCCCAGGCCTGGCCTTTGGCCGTATAGTGCGGTTCGGGACGGCCGGCGGCCACCCATGCGCAGCGGTCCAGGACCGGACATTCGGCGCACCGCGGGCTGCGGGCGGTGCAGATCAGCGCGCCCAGTTCCATCACCGCCGCGTTCCAGGCTACTGATTCGACGCGGTCGGCGGGCAGGAGGGAACGGGCCAGCCGCATTTCCGCAGCAGTGAGGGAAGGCGAGGGCAGGGCGTCGCCGGTCACGGCGCGGGCATGCACCCGTCGGATATTGGTGTCCACCACGCACTCGCGCCTGCCGAAGGCGAAAGCCGCCACCGCCGCCGCGGTGTAGTCCCCGACGCCGGGGAGGGCCAACAGTGCGGCGTGAGTGGAGGGAACCTCGCCGGCGGAATCCGCGGTAATGGCGGTGGCGGCGGCATGCAGCCGCAGCGCGCGGCGCGGATAGCCGAGCCGGCCCCACGCCCGCACGGCCTCACCGCTGGGCTCGGCGGCCAGAGCTGCGGGGGTGGGCCAGCGCCGCATCCATTCCTCCCAGACGGGCAGGACACGGACCACAGGTGTCTGCTGGAGCATGATTTCGCTGACCAATACGCCCCAAGGGCTGCATTCGGGATCCCGCCACGGCAGCGTGCGGGCATTGGCCGCGAACCACTCAGTAATACTGCGGTGCAGCGTTTCTGCCTGCGGATCCATCCGGCGCTCCCTTGTTATGACCAGCAATACTCTACTGATCGGCGTGGTGTGCCCAGTAATCGCACCCCTAATACCTAGCCTTGAAGCATGGACGGGAAAGGAACTGAGCAGCTGCAGCGCCCGGGTGCGCCCAGGCGGCCAAACCCGGCGGTCTACCGCCGGCGCAGGCTGGTGGCCGGCGTTCTTGCCGTGCTGGTCCTGGTCGGACTGATCCTCGCCGTGACCTCGGTGGTCAGGGCCCTGTCCCCGGATGAACAGTCCGTCCCTGCAACCGTTCCCGGACCAACCCAGAGTCCGGCAGGCAGCGTACCCGCCGGAACACCCGTTGCCGCGGCGCCCGCCCCGGCAACGCCCTCTGCCACCCCGACGGCCGCGAAGCCGGCGGGGTCCGCCTGCCCGGCCGACAAGGTGAAGGTGAGCGCCTCCACCGACGCGGTGGTCTATCCGGCCGGCTCCAGCCCGTTGCTGACCATGACCGTGACCAACACCAGTGACACGGCGTGCGAGATCAACGTCGGCACCACGCAGATGGAGTTCATCGTTGCCAGCGGATCCGACCGGATCTTCTCGTCAATGGACTGCCAGGACGGGGCCCAGGACTACGTCAAGAAGGTGGAGCCGGGCGCTTCGGAGACGGCCAACTTCCCGTGGGAGCGCAACCGGTCCGCACCGGGCTGTGCCGCCGTGGCCTCCAACCCCAACCCGGGGTACTACATCTTCACCGCCCGGCTGGGGCAGACCAGCAGCGAAAACGCCGTTTTCCAGCTGGAGTAGCCCGGCGGCCGGCTACATGAACCGGTCCAGCAGGCTGGTCTCGGCGATCCGGGACAGTCCCTCGCGTACGGTGCGCGCCCGCTGCTCACCGATGCCGTCGACGGTCATCAGGTCATCAATGTTGGCGGCCATCAGGTTCTGGAGACCGCCGAAGTGGTCCACAAGGCGGTTGGACACTGCCGGCGGCACGGATTTGATGTTGCTCAGCAGGCGGTAACCGCGCGGCTGAACCACTGCTTCCAGAGAGTCCTGGCCGGGATGGAAACCAACCACCGAGGCGATCTTGCCCAGATCAACCATTTCCGAGGAACTCATGTTCTGCAGAGTGGCGATCTGCTCCTCGATGTTCCGCTGGCCGTTGTTGAGGTCGGCATAGTCCCGCAGGATCATTTCGCTGCCGGGGCCGAGCCCGGTGGTCAGTTCCTCGAGCTGGAGGGAGAGCAACCGGCCATCCAGGCCGAGTTCCAGGACGTACTGGGAAATTTCCTCGGAGATCCGGCGGACCATTTCCTGGCGCTGGAGCGTAACCGCGACGTCGCGGACGGTGACCATGGCTTCGATTTCCAGTGCGGAGAGGGAATTGGTGACCTGGTCCAGCCTTGCCCGGTAGCGTTCCAGGGTGGCCAGCGCCTGGTTGGCACGAGCCAGGACCGGTTCCGAACCCTCCAGGACGTGCCGGAGCCCGCCCACATATAGCTGGATGATCTGCATTGACTGGCTGACCGAAATCACGGGGAATCCGGTCTGGATGGCCACCCGTTCGGCGGTCCGGTGCCTGGTGCCGGACTCATGCGTTTCGATGGTGTGGTCCGGGACCAGCTGCACTGCCGCCCGGAGGATGTTCTTGGCATCGCGGTCGCATACAATCGCGCCGTCCATCTTGGCGAGCTCACGAAGCCGGGTGGGGGAGAAGTCAATGCCGATGTCGAAACCGCCGGAGCAGATGGAATCCACGGTCCGGTCAAAGCCGAGCACAATCAGGGCGCCGGTGCGTCCGCGCAGGATGCGTTCCAGCCCGTCGCGCAGTTCGGTTCCGGGTGCAACCCGCGCCAGTGTTGCTTTCAGCGCGTCTTCCGGGCTGCGGGCCATGGTCACTTCCTTCCGGCCCGGGGGCCCTGGACGATCCTGGGCAAGGCTTGCCCGTCCCTATACTAGTGCGAGTTGGCAAGGGTCAGCCGCACCGGCACCGCCACCGGCAGGTCCGGTCACGTCCGGTCGCTTCAGTCAGGTCCGGCCAGGGGCTAGAACAGCAACTCCAGTGCCTCGGCCAGGGTGGAGACCTCGCGGACCTTGAACCCGGCGGGCACGTTTCCCGGTCCGTTGGGGGAAGCGGGAACCACGGCGTGCGTAAAACCAAGGCGCTCAGCCTCGTTGATGCGGCGTCCGATGCCCGGGACGGGGCGGACCTCGCCGGCCAGGCCGACCTCGCCGAAGGCTATGAGCTGCGCCGGCAGCGGTTTGTTCATTTTTGCCGAGGCAACGGCCAGGGCCACTGCGAGGTCCGTGGCGGGCTCGCCCAGTTTCACGCCGCCCACGGTGGACACGTAACTGTCATCCTTGGCCAGGCTCATGGAAGCCCGCTGCTGCAGGACGGCCAGGAGCATGGCCACCCGGGAGGCGTCCACGCCGCTGGTGGCACGCCGGGCCTGGGCGTTCCCGGTTTCAGCCACGAGGGACTGCACCTCGGCGACCAGAGGCCGCTTGCCCTCGAGGGTAACGGTGATGCAGGTGCCGGACACGGGGTCCTTGGTGCGCGATACGAACAGGCCGCTGGGATCGGCCAGCCCCTCGATGCCGTCTTCGGTCAGGTCGAAGCAGCCGACCTCGTCGGTGGGTCCGTACCGGTTCTTGACCGCCCGCAGCAGGCGGAGCCGGGAGTGCCGGTCACCGTCGAACTGGCATACAACGTCCACGAGGTGTTCCAGCAGCCGCGGGCCGGCAATGGAACCATCCTTGGTGACGTGCCCAACCAGCAGGGTTGTCATGTTGCGGGTCTTGGCGGCATTGATAAGTGACGCGGCAACTTCACGGACCTGGCTGACGCCGCCTGCGCTGCCGTCCACCGCGGTGCTGCTCAGGGTCTGGACCGAGTCCACGATCAGCAGCCCCGGAGCCACCTGCTCCACCTGCCCCAGCGCCTGGCCCAGGTCTGTTTCGGCACTGAGGTAGAGGTTGTCCGATACCGCACCGATGCGCTCGGCGCGCAGCTTCACCTGCGCCGTGGATTCCTCGCCCGTCACGTACAGGACGTCGCGGCCGGCGCCTGCCACGCGCGAGGCCACATCCAGGAGCAGTGTGGACTTGCCCACCCCCGGCTCGCCGGCCAGGAGGATGACGGCGCCGGGCACCAGGCCGCCGCCCAGCACCCGGTCCAGTTCGCCCACACCGGTGGCCTGGTAGGCGGCGGTGGTGGCATCCACCTCGCCGATCCGCTGCGCCGGACGGGCCACCACGGTGGCGGCTGTGGTGCGGGCCAGGACCTCGCCGGATTCCTCCACCGTTCCCCACGCCTGGCACTCGCCGCAGCGTCCCACCCATTTGGCCGTGGTCCAGCCGCATTCCGAGCAGCGGAAATTGGCGGTCTTCGGCCGTGCAGTCTTTGTTGCCATGACCTCAGGCTATCCCGGGGCACTGACAGTCCTGCCTGCGGGCAGAAGCGGGCATGGCCGGCCACCAGCGCGGGTCAGACCTCGGAAAGGTAGCCGACGGCTTCTTCGTGGGTGAGGCCGGTGGACTCGAGCAGGTCCACCACCAACGGCCGGAACAGCATGATCAGCGCATCGCCCTGCAGGTCAGTAATACCCAGGGCCGCGGGATGCAGCCGCGATCCGACGACGGCCAGTTCGTTGCGTGCCTGCCGCAGGTGCCGCAGCCGTGCGTCTCCGCTTTCCCCGCCGCCCAGTGCCCGGGCAAGGATGTCGACGGCGTCGGCCGTGTCGGTCAGGATCTCCGCCACGTTCTCGATCGCGTCGTCGTTGAGCGAGGCATGGTTGATGGCCGACGTCGTGCGGCGGGCGAAGACCCGGCTGTTGCGGACCGCCAGGTCCAGGTAGCCGATGGATCCGCGCAGATCTCCCAGTTCCGCCAAGTACCTCCGGTAAGCCGGCGAAATCCGTGCCACTTCGCGGGCGTCCCGGACGCTGCGGGCCAAGGTGTCCAGCTGCGGCTGGGTGTTGCGGGCCCGGACCAGCGCATGCCAGGCAATGGTGGAATCGCTCTTGGCGATCGCTTCGGAACACTGGCGCAGCACGGCGGAGAGCTCGTTCAGCAGTTCGCGGATATTGGACTTGGGTTCGCGGCGCGGATCCCGCGGCGCCAGCATGGTTACCAGCAGGGCAAACACCCCGCCCACAATGGCATCAACACTGCGGGTGAAAACGCCGCCGTCCGGTGCAGGCAGCAGAACCACCAGCAGGGACTGCAGGCCAAGCTGCGTGGTGAAGATGACGCCCCGGTCCAGGAAGCGCGCCAGCATCACGGATACAAACAGGACCACTGCGGCCTGAATCAGCCCGTTGCCCAGCAGCGTCAGCAGGATTTCCCCCACCGTGATGCCCAAGGTGCAGCCCACCCCGACTTCCAGGACGCGGCGGGTGCGCGGTTCCCGGGAAAAGCCGAGCGAGATCAGGGCGGCTGTGGCCGCGAAGAGCGGGCCCTGGTGGCCCAGGACGTATTCCGCGAAGGCATACGCACCCACGGCGCAGACCGTCATCTGCAGGGCCGGAACCACGGAGTTTCGGCTGCGCTGCAGACCTACCCGGGCCCGGTTCCGCAGGAAACCCCGGCTTTTGGCGAAGGAGCTGCGTTGGGGCATGGATCCAGTCTAGGGGGAGGGACAGGCAAGCTGTATCCGGTGTCACCTCCGACAGGCAATGGGATGTTCCCCGGATGCCCTGACGGCGTTAACTTTCCGTTCACCTTGCTTCGCCACGCTGGGACAGGAACGTGTTCGTGGTTCCAGCAAGTCCATGCGAACAGCTTCCGGCACATCGGTGCCGGACAACCCCTTGAAAGGGACACGATGGTGAAGGTTTCACATCCACGCCGCTATGCCTCCGTACTGAGTATTTCCCTAGCGGCCGTGCTGGGCCTGGCCGCCTGCGGCACGGATACCGCGGCGCCGGCCGCCACACCCTCCGGTGGCACCGAAAGCACCGTTGCCGGCACGCTCTCGGGTGCCGGCGCCACCTCCCAGGATTCAGCCATGCAGGCATGGATTGCCGGTTTCAGTGCCGCCAACCCGCAGGCATCAGTGCAGTACTCCCCGGACGGCTCCGGTGCCGGCCGGGAAGCGCTGCTGGCCGGCGGTGTGCAGTTCGCCGGCACCGACGCGTATCTCGACGATGACGAAGCCGCCGCCGCTGCAGAGGTCTGCGGCCCGGAGGGCGCCATCCACGTGCCCGTCTACATTTCTCCCATCGCGGTGGCCTTCCGGCTGGACGGCGTCAAGGAGTTGAACCTGGACGCGGCCACCATCGCGGGAATCTTCCGCGGCGAAATCACGGTTTGGAACGATCCGGCCATCACGGCCCAGAACCCGGGCGTCGACCTGCCTGCCACCCCCATCACGGCCGTGCACCGGGGCGATGAATCCGGCACCACCAAGAACTTCACCGACTACCTGGCCAAGGCGGCACCGGATGCCTGGCCGGACAAGGCCTCGGGCGAATGGCCCGCAGAGGTGCCGGCAGGTGAAAATGCGTCGGGGACCGGCGGCGTCATTTCCACCGTCACCGCAACCGAAGGCGCCGTGACCTACGCCGATGCCTCCGCCGTCGGGGACCTGGGACTGGTGCACGTCCAAGTGGGCGGGGACTACGTTCCCGTCAGCGCCGAGGCGGCTGCGCTCGCCGTCGAATCCTCCACCGACGTCACCGGGCCGGGGCGGCCGGAAGCGGACATGGCCATGGACCTGGAGCGGGACACCGCGCAGTCCGGTGCCTACCCGGTGGTGCTGGTGAGCTACCACGTCTTCTGCACGGCCTACCCGGACCAGGGCACGGTGGACCTGGTGAAGGCCTTCGGAAACTACGTCATCAGTACCGAAGGCCAGGACGCGGCGGCTGACGCTGCCGGCAGCGCACCCCTGTCCGAGGACCTGCGCGGCCGGGCTCGAGCAGCGCTGGAGACCATCAAGGTCGGTCCCTAGCAACGCAGGCACGCCTGCCTTCCTCCTATGCGGGCGGGGAGGGCAGGCACCCTCCGCTTCCGCGGTGCAGTACTTAAACTGATAGAAGAAGCCCCGCCATCACGTCGAAGGGTTTGAGCAGTGTCGAGCAAGTCAATAACAGGTGAAAGCGGCACCGGCCGTGCAGGAGACAAGGTTTTCTCCGGCGTAACCGTTGCCGCCGGCTGCCTGATCCTTTTTGTGCTCTTCTGCGTGGCCGTGTTCCTGCTGTGGCAGGCCCTGCCGACTTTCGCCGCCGACCCCGCCGAGATCTCCGGCGGCGGGTTCGGCAAATACATCCTGCCGCTGGTCATCGGAACAGTGATTGCCGCCGCCATCGCCCTGCTGATCGCCACCCCCGTGGGGATCGGCGTCGCCCTGTTCATCTCCCACTACGCTCCGCGCCGGCTCGCGCAGGGGCTTGGCTACCTGGTGGACCTGCTCGCCGCGATCCCGTCCGTGGTTTACGGTGCCTGGGGCATGACGGTGCTGGCCCCGGCGCTGGTAGGGCCGTACAACTGGCTGGCGGAGAACGCCGGCTGGATCCCGATATTTGCCGGGCCCGCCAGCCAGACGGGCAAGACCATGCTCACCGCCGGCATAGTGCTATCCGTGATGGTGCTGCCGATCATCACCTCGCTGACCCGCGAGATCTTCCTGCAGACCCCCAAGCTCCACGAAGAGGCAGCGCTGGCCATGGGCGCCACCCGCTGGGAAATGATCCGCATGGCGGTCTTCCCGTTCGCGCGTCCCGGCGTGATCAGTGCGGTGATGCTCGGCCTGGGGCGGGCGCTGGGCGAGACCATGGCAGTGGCCCTGGTGCTCTCCTCCGGCAGCCTGATCGCCAGCCTGATACGGCCCGGCAACCAGACCATCGCCGCCGAAATTGCCCTCAACTTCCCCGAAGCCTACGGGCTCCGGCTTTCGGAGCTGATTGCCGCAGGACTCGTGCTGTTCCTGATCACGCTGGCAGTGAATATGGTTGCCCGCTGGATCATCAGCCGCCACAAAGAATTTTCGGGAGCCAACTGATGATTGATACACCGCCCGTCCTCAACCGTCCCGGATCCATGCTGACCAAAAACCGGCTGCCCCGGTACACGCCCTGGCTGGTCCTCGCTGCGGCGCTGGTGCTGGGAGCGGCACTGTCGGCCCTGATTGGGTTCTCCGTTGCCTCCTTCGCGGTATTTTCCGCCGTGCTGTTTGCCCTGGGCGGCACCGCCGTCACGTGGCTGGTGGAGGGCCGCCGGCACGCCGTGGACAGGCTCGCGACGAACCTGGTCTGCGGCGCGTTCCTGCTGGCCCTGGTGCCGCTGGTCTCGGTGATCTTCACCGTCCTGGTCCGCGGACTGCCCGGCCTCAGCCCGGATTTCCTGCTGACCTCCATGGGCGGGATGACCGGCGCCGTGGACAATGCCTCGGCGGAGAACGGCACAGCGGTGCTCGGCGGCGTCTACCACGGCATTGTGGGCACCTTGCTGATCACTTTCTGGGCCACTGTGATCTCGGTGCCGGTAGGCCTGCTGGCCGCCGTTTACTTGGTGGAATACAGCCGCGGCGGCGCCCTTTCACGGGCCATCACCTTCTTTGTGGACGTGATGACGGGCATTCCCTCAATTGTGGCCGGCCTGTTTGCCGCGGCCTTCTTCGGCCTGGTGTTCGGGCCGGGTACCCGGACCGGCTTTGTAGCCGCCGTCGCCCTGTCCGTGCTGATGATCCCGGTGGTGGTGCGGTCCACCGAGGAAATGCTGAAGATTGTGCCCAATGAACTGCGGGAAGCCTCCTACGCCTTGGGAGTACGCAAGTGGCGGACCATCCTGAAGGTGGTTGTCCCCACCGCCATCTCCGGCATTGCCTCCGGCGTTACCCTGGCCATTGCCCGCGTCATCGGCGAAACAGCGCCGCTGCTGGTGACGGCAGGATTTGTGAACACGATCAACTTCAACGCGTTTGCGGGCTGGATGAGCACACTGCCCACCTACATCTACCGGCAGCTGATGAGCCCCACCTCGCCGACAAATACGGATCCCAGTACCCAGCGGGCCTGGGCGGCGGCCCTGATCCTGATCGTTATGGTCATGCTGCTGAACCTTGCTGCACGCCTTATCGCACGCATCTTCGCCCCCCGCACCTCCCGCTAGACGCGAAACAACCCTGAAGGAACCCATGTCCAAGCGCATCGACGTCAAAGACCTGAATGTCTATTACGGCAATTTCCTTGCCGTCCAGGACGTCAACATCAACATTGAACCCCGCTCGGTTACTGCCTTCATCGGCCCCTCAGGCTGCGGCAAGTCAACCTTCCTGCGCACCCTGAACCGGATGCACGAAGTCCTGCCCGGCGCCCGCGTGGAGGGCGAAGTGCTTCTGGACGGGGAGAACCTTTACGCCCCGGGCGTTGATCCGGTGACGGTGCGCAGCCATGTGGGCATGGTCTTCCAGCGGCCCAACCCGTTCCCCACCATGTCCATCCGGGACAACGTGCTGGCCGGCGTGAAGCTGAACAACAAACGGATTTCCAAGTCCGACGCCGATGACCTGGTGGAACGCTCCCTCACCGGAGCCAACCTGTGGAAGGAAGTACGGGACCGCTTGGACAAGCCCGGCTCCGGACTGTCCGGCGGCCAGCAGCAGCGCCTGTGTATTGCCCGGGCCATTGCCGTATCCCCGGAGGTGATCCTCATGGACGAGCCCTGCTCGGCCCTGGACCCCATCTCCACGCTGGCGATTGAGGACCTGATCGAGGAACTCAAGAGCGACTACACCGTGGTGATCGTGACCCACAACATGCAGCAGGCGGCACGGGTGTCGGATAAAACGGCTTTCTTCAACATTGCCGGCACCGGCCAGCCGGGACGGCTCATCGAGTATGCGGACACGCCCGTCATCTTCAGCAACCCGGCCGAGAAAGCCACGGAAGACTACGTCTCCGGGCGCTTCGGGTAAGCGGACGGGCCTAGAGAAGCGGGCCTAGAGCAGCGGGCTCAGTGCCAGCAGCAGGATGCCGCCCAGCAGGGCCGTCACCGGGGCGGTGGTCAGCCAGGTCACCAGGATTTCGCGCAGCGGAATGAACCGCACCGTGGAAAAACGCTGGTTGGCGCCGGCCCCGACGATGGCCGACGTCATGGTCTGCGTACTGGATAGCGGGATGTGCAGCCACAGTGCGCCGAGGAAGAGCATGGCCGAACTGACGGCCTGGGCGCTCATGCCCCGCAGCGGGTCCATCCGTACCAGCCGGTAGCCAAGCGTGTGGGTGATCCGCCAGCCGCCGAACAGGGTGCCGGCAGCCAGGGCCAGCGCCGCGAACAGCTGCACCCACAACGGTATGCCGGTGTCCGTGGTTTGGCCGGCAGCAAGCAGTGCCAGCACCAGCACGGCCATGGTCCGCTGCCCGTCCTGGATGCCGTGCCCCAAGGAGAAAGCGGACGTGAAGACCGACTGGGCAATCCGGTTTCCGGCGTCCCCGCGGCGCGGAGAGCTGTACCGCATCAGCCAGGTCGCCGGAAACACCAGCAGGTAGGCCAGCACAAAGGCGATGACGGGGGAGAGCAGCAGGGGCAGGGCAATCTGCTCCCAGATCAGGCGGTAGGACTCGGCAATGTTCTGCCCGCCCACCAGGGTTGAGGCGGCACCGGAACCCACCAGCCCGCCAACCAGGGCGTGGGTGGACGACGACGGCATCCGCCGCCACCAGGTCCAGACGCCCCACGCGCAGGCCGCTCCGAGGCTGGCAATCAGGATGCCCAGCCCCTCGGGGCCCGGCGGCAGGTCCACAAAGCGGACCGTCAGGGCTACGGCCAGTGCCGTGCTGACCAGTGCGCCGAGCATATTGAAGCCGGCAGCCAGCAGGACCGCCACGGTGGGAGTGAGCGCCCTGGTCCGGACCGACGTCGCCACGGAGTTGGAGGCGTCGTGGAAGCCGTTGAGGAAGGCATAGGCGCCGGCCAGCAGGACAACGCCCGCCAGGAGGACGGCGGCCACCTAGGATTCCCGCACGAGGACGCCGCCCACAAATGTGGCGGCGCGCCGCAGCTGCGCCGTCGTGCCGGAAAGCTGGTCAGCCAGGTCCCGGTGCCTGGCATAGGCCATCGGCTTGTGCTCGCGCATCAGCTCCGCCACCCAGATCCGGCGGGTGCGCTCGGCACGCCGGGCCAGGCGGAGCATTTCGATCCAGTACTCCTCAAGATCGTCCAAGGATGCCAGCCGGCGCATGGCCGAGGCCGTCAGCTCAGCCTGCCGGCCGATGACTTCAAGTTGTTCGGATGCCCGGCGGGACACGCCCGCCAGCTTGTACAGCGAGATGGTTTCAGCGGAAGCATCCAGGCAGTCCATGGCGGACATCAGGATCAGGGACAGCTCGTACAGGTCCTCACGCGGGAGCGGATTGACGAAGCTGGTCCGCATCTGCGTCATCAAGGCGAAGTGCAGATCAGTGGTATCGGCATCGATCTGGTGCAGTTGTTCGGTGAGGCGGTCGAATTCCTCAGGGTCCGCGCCCAGGATTTCGGCCAGCACGCCGGTTCCGCGCAGCAACTGCGCGGCCATCCGGGCGAGCAGCTCAAGTCCGGCGTTTTCCTGCGGGAAGAGTCTAAGTTTCACGCCGGCTGCCGCACATTGGCGGGGGGCGGGACAGAAATTCTCACAGGCCCAAGAGTATCCGATTGGCCCGTGCGGGCTACGGAAGGCTGCGGGGAAAAGTAACGGTGCCGGACCGGGAGCGCCTCTCGGCGGAAGGCCGCTCGAAGCGGCTCAGAGTTGAAGCCCGGGGGTTCCGCAGTCCGACACCAATTTCAGTTTTCTACGCTCAGCCGGGGATGTCAACACGGCCGCCCGCGCAGCGGCGGGACCGTGATGGCCGCCACACCGGCACGGTGCTGCGCGGCCGTTTTCCCCTCAGTCGAGTTCACCCCGCCGCCACGCCGCCGCGGAATGTTCCAGGTCCTCTGCAGTGCGGACAAGCTGGCGGGCGTTGCGGGTCAGCATGGTGGCACGGTTGGCGTCGGAAGCCTCCGAGGAATCGGCGTGGTTCGTCTGGCCGAGGGCGACCACCCGGCAGAACGCGGCGAAGCGTTCCAGCGCGACGTCGAAATCCCCCTCAAAGGCGCCGGAGAGGATGGTGTCAGCCATGGTTCGTACTTCGTCTGCGCCCAGCGGTTCCGCCACTCCGGCGACAACCTTGGAGACCTGGGCAACGTCCTTGCCTGCGGTGTAGAAGGAGGCCACCCGCTCCGGGTTCTGCTGGATGGAGGTGCGCAGGGCATAGAGCCGCCACAGCGCGCCGGGCAGCGACCGGGCAGGGCTTTCGGCCCACATCTCGGCCACGGCTTCCAACCCCTGCTGGTCCGCCAGTTCCACCAGGCGGCGGGTTACCTCGGGATCGGTGCTCTCCCGGCCGTGGTGGACCAGGGCCTGCGCGGCCAGGTGGGCCGCTTCCGAGACGCGGGCCGGATCGGCGCCGCCGGGGAAATTGGCGAAGTCCACAGGTGCAAGAGGCTTTGGCTTGTGATGGCGCGGCGTTGAATTGGACTCACTCATAATCCGAGAATACTCCCGCCCTTGGGCAGAATCGAGGCGGGTTCCGGGACGGTGGACAGCCCTCGGCAAGGCCGCTCCGCGGAACCGATTTCCCCTGCCCGGGGGTACTTCCGGACGGCCGGCGGCACGGGTTTTCCGCGATTGTGCGGTGTGCGATAAAGTGGGACAGTCGGTCTGCACAGCAGCCCGGCGTGCGCCTATAGCTCAGTTGGTAGAGCAACGTCCTTTTAAGTCGTGGGTCGCAGGTTCGAGCCCTGCTGGGCGCACCCAAAACAAATGGCCTGCCTTCTTCGGAAGGCAGGCCATTTCTGTTGGTTGGCAGCGGTTGGTGCAGCGGGTAAAACGGGAAGCCGTCCTATTCCGCTGCCGCGTCCTGCCCCGCCTTGCGTGCAGGTCCGGGGACCGGACGACGCCGGGCGGTATCGAACTTGATCAGTTTGTGCGTGCCGTCGCAATAAGGCTTTATGGCGGAGGCCCCGCACCGGCACAGCGCCACGGTTTCCCGGTCCCTGGGCACGGGGACACCGTCCGGAGTGACTATCTCGAAGTTGCCGCGGACCAGGAGCGGGCCGTTGGGGCAGGCAACGATCGACGCCGGAGCGCCCGGAGCCGGGGTGCCTTCGCCGTCGGGAACAGGAGCGCCGGATTCGGTGCTCACGGGGTTACACCGCCGGCGATGGCCGCCGCAGCCAAGGCGGATCCTGCAGGGCCGGCCTCTTCCGGGCCGCCGTCGGGCAGGGGCGCAAGCAGCGCCGGGCTGCCGGCCTGCCAGGCCAGCAGCTGGTCTTCGCCCAGCATGGCATCAATGGCCAGGACGGTTGCTGCCCCGAAAATGATGTCTTCAAGCAGGTCAGGCTCGGCTTCGGCCAGGCCGCCGGCCAGGTCCCTGGCGGCGATCTGTTCGTGCACGGCGTCGGCTTCCACATGCTCGTCGAAGTAATAGGTGACTTCGTCGCTGAATCCGTGCCGCCGGAAACCCCGGGCGTAGAACGAATTGGGAATTGAGGACGTCATCTCAAAGGCGGCAAGGTGCCCGGCGATCGCGCCCCGGAGCCGGCGGTTGAGGCCAAAGAGGGACATGGCGTTGGATGACGCCAGGGTCAGGGCCGGCACCAGGTCGATATAGTGCCCGTAGCCGGCATCCAGTCCCAGGCCCTCCATGGTGTTGGCGAACAGCTTGGAGTGCATACGCTCCTGGCGGCCGCCGCCGTACTCGTCCGCCTGGATCTCCACCAGGGCGGCCTTGGCGCGGCCCACCGGCAGCCGCGGAATGGCCCAGCTGTGCGGGTCGGCTTCCTTGAGCTGGTAAACCGAGCGCAGGACAAGGAATTCGCGCAGCTGCTCGACGCTTGCCTTGCTGGCGATAAAACGGGACACGCTGGGTCCGTCGTCCTTGGCGGCGAGGGCAAAGAGGGTTTCGGCAACGTCTTCGCTGCGCGGTGTGGGCAGCTCGGGAAGGGATACGGTGCGGCGGAGAACCTCTTCGAAAGCGGCCTCCAGCCGGGCACGGATGCGGATCAGGTCCGGCTCCCATTCGGCGTCGTCCGCTACGCCGTCCAGGCCGCTGTAGTGCAGCTCGTACAGGCAGAACAGGGCCAGCTGCAGGTCTTCATCGCGCAGCAGGTCGCCGCCGGCCGACAGGGCCTCGGTTACTGCGGAGTCCAGGGCAGCGTAACCGGCAGTGCTGCGGCCGGCGTGGAGCAGGTCGATCAGGGTGGCGCTGACGCGCCCTCTCGGGGCGGGAATCTTCATTGCTTTCCTTACGTCTGAAGGCGCGTTTGACGGCAGTAGTCATCGGGACGGCTGGGACAAATCCACAGGTCAGCATACTTGGTATGGGCTCAAGGCACCCTGTCCGCAACGGCAGTTGCGGCATTGACCTTTGCCGCCCCGTTGGATGCAATGGAGGAAAGAGCCGGCCCCGGGCCAGCGGGAAGGAGCATTTGATGTCCGGTACGGTGTGGTCCGTCATCCCTCCGCTGCTCCTGCTCGCACTGGTCCTGGTGACCGGTGCCGCCGGCGTTGACCGTGCGCTTCGTGCCCGCGACGGGGAGCGGTTATTCTGGGTGGGATTCACGGCGTTTCTGGGTGTGCTCATGACCGCAGCCTGGGCGGTGGCCGCTTCCCCGGATTACACCCCTGTGGCGGGATGGGCGGTCGCGGCGGGCAGTACGGCGGCGGCAGCGTGGGTGGTGTGGCGGAACCGCCGCCGCGCGGTGGAGCAGGAACGGAACCGCACCGCGGTTCAGGTGCACGGCACCACGCTGCGGCACCGGGATGTTCTTTCCCGCTGGAGTGCTTATGAGCTGGACCCGTGGCTCGCCGCAGAGTATCCCCGTCTGCAGGATGTACGCAGCCCGGAGACCAGGGACTTCATCCGGGCCCTGAAAACAGCGGACCAGTTGCGTGCAGGGGTGCGGACACCGGAGGACGCAGCAGCATACAGCCAAGCGGTGGATCGGCTGGCCGGGTGCCTGGAAGCGGCGGAAAGGGCTGCCGGGGGAGGCCGGGCAGCGTAGCTGCGGCCGCGCCGGGAACGGGGTGGACCGCGGGGGATTGACGTGGCAGTCTCGGCCTATGACAACCAAAGACATCAGTGTCTCGCGCAATGACGGGCAGGACCGGTACGAACTGCGGCTGGACGGAGAACTGGTGGGTATTGCCGACTACCGGATTGAACCTGATGCGGTGGCGCTGACCCACACGGTGGTGGAGCCGGCCTTCCGCCATCAGGGCTACTCGTCCCGGCTGGCCAAATATGCCGTGGATGACATCATCAGCGACGGCCGGCGGATCAAGCCCTACTGCTCCTATATGGCCGTTTACCTCGGCAAACACCCGGAGTACAGCCATCACGTGTCCTGGCCGCAGGGCTGAGGACCATCCGCAAAGTGTGCGTTAATTGGAGCTGGCTTCCCGCTCTGCATATGGGGGGAACGCAGAAGGGGAAGCCAGTTCCAACAGTATACTTCCAGTTGTCGGAGTAAATCCAATTGAGGGGGACGGGATGGCGCTGCCTGCCAGGTCTTTCCAGAGTTGGCGGGCTGCAGTTGCTCCGGGTGAGTCCAATGCCGCCCTCTGCCGCCGGACCGGCATCAAGCGCTCCACGCTTGCCCAGCAGATTGTCCGCGGCAAGGTCACCGAAATCACCGTGGTCCGCGTGGCCCGCGCCTACGGTAAGAACCCGGTGGAAGCCCTCTCCGACTTTGAGGAATACGCCGATCTGCTCAGCGGACCGTGGCGTCCCACCACCGCCGAACTGATCAGCCAGGTGTCCTACGTCTGCATCCTGAAGATGATTTTGGCCCGTGCTACCCAGGAAGGACCGGCTGGGCCGGAGGGGCCCGATCTCGCCGGGTTCGGACACGGGAACGCCATCCGCTCCTGGTTCGAGGCGGTGGATCCGGGAGACCTGCGCCAACGCCTCAGCGCCAAGTCCGGGGTTGCGCCGCAGAACATTTCGGCGCAGCTCTCTGCAGGCCGCCTCGCACCCGAGCTTGCCGTGGAAGCGGCGCGGATCGCCGGCGTGTCCCTGCCCGGCGGATTGGTTGCCATTGGCCTGGTCACCCCGGACGAGGCCGGATGGCCCCAGGGTGGACAGGAGCAGGCGCTGGCCTCCCTCAGCGATTCCGAACTGGTCCTGTTGGCCCGGGACCGGCTGGATTACTTGGGGAAGATGATGAAAAAGCTTGAACACGATAATGAAAATGAACTGACGTTGTTGGAGAACCTGGGATGAGCATTGCCACCGCGTTTCAGGTTGGTGCGCTCGCCGTATCCGGCCTTTTCGCATTGACCCGCCTGCCCTCGGCGGTGAAGGGGCGGAACCCGCTGCTCTTTTGGGCACTCCTGATGCTCTGCATTGCCATTGCACTGGGGATCTCGCCGGTCTATTTGGCCGTCGACAACGCGTTGGGCGGCGTCAACATTGCAAATGTGATTATCCGTTTCGCGATGTACGGCTTCTTCCTGATCCTTGGTGTGAAGGCTGCTGTTGCCTTCCGTGCCCCCGGAGCAGGCCGCCTGATCGCCGGCCCGGCCGGTGTCGCCGTCGTAATCGCAGTGGGGATTGCCACCGTGGTGCTGTTTATCCTGGCGGACCTGCCGGTATCCTCGCCGGGCCTGCGGAGCTACGGCGGGCAGCTGCCGGTGATGCTCTACGGGATGCTTGGGCGGGTCTATCCGGGATATGTAGCTGCCTGTCTCGTTGGCCCTGCCCTGCGCATAGCCGCGCACCGCCGGCGTCCGTCCCTGATGCGGGCCGGAGCCGGACTGCTGGGTGTCGGTCTGATCGGCGTCGTGCTTTATGCAATCCAGGACGTTACGCCCCTGGACGTGAATCCCTGGGACCACTTGGTGCCGTATTCCTCGATCATTCTCACGACCGTGGGCCTGGCCTTGCTGGGCAGCCAGCGGATCGCCTCAAAGAAGCGAATTAAGCAAACGCCTCTGATGCAAACATACGTAAAGTGACGATTAGATAAACTTGTTCACATTTTCATGCGCATGTGTCAGAATAATGAATATGTAACATCCGCTGCCTGTGGGGGGTCAGCGTGAGGTTGCAACGAAGCCAGCGGCAGCGCCGCTGGCTTCGTCACTTTAAGGCGGAAGGCCGGATCGCCAGCCCCGGGATCATTGTGCGTCCAGGTCCGTTTCCAGCACCCGGGCCAGATCCTCCAAGGCATTTTCAGCGCCGGGGCCGTCCGAGCGGAGCACCACCACGTCTCCGTGCGAGGCACCCAGGCTCATCAGCGAAAGCATGCTGGAGGCGTCCATAGCCTCCTCAGCCGGAGTCCCTTCCATTGCTATGGTCACGTCCACCGGTGAGGCTGCGGCAGCTTCGGCGAATATTGATGCCGGACGGGCATGGAGCCCCACCCGGCTGGCCACTGTGGCTTTGCGTTCTGCCATTGTTTTTCCTTCCGTGGTTGTGCCGGATGTCCGGCCGCGCTTACAAGCCCAGCTGTTCAAGGACGGGCAGCCTGCTGCGCACAATGGTGCGGGCCTCGGCTGCGGAATGCGCCGCCAGTGCGCGGGCGGAGAGCTCCTGCGCCTGCTCCAGGGTCACCGAGCCCAGGACCGCACCAACGCTGGGCAAGGCCCGCGGCGTCATGGAGAGCGTGTTTACCCCCATGCCGGCCAGGACGACGGCGAGGGCCGGGTCTGCGGCTGCCTCGCCGCACACTCCAACGGTTTTGGCTCCGGCAGCGGCCGTCGCGGTGCCCGGTTCCGCCGGCAGAGCCGCCGTCGCGCGGGCGGCACCGGCAACGGTGGCGGAGATCAGCTGCAGGACCGCCGGTTGCCAGGGGTCGTTGAGGGTCGCCAGGGAGCCCAGCTGGCGGTCCGCGGCCATGGTGTACTGCGTCAGGTCATTGGTGCCCAGGGACGCGAACCGGACCCGGGACAGGATGGCCTCGGACATCACGGCCGCGGCAGGTACTTCCACCATCACGCCGGGCATGCCCAGCCCGGCTGCCGTGCAGAGTACGGCGAAGTCCGCCGCTTCTTCGGCGGTTGAAATCATGGGGGCCATGACCCAGACGTCGGCCTCGTGCGCCCCGGACGCTACGGCAATGGCTTCCAGCTGGCGGGCCAGCACGCCGGGAGAGGTCCGGTCGGTACGGAAACCGCGCACCCCGAGGGCCGGGTTGGGTTCCGACGCGTCCGTGAGGAAAGGCAGGGGCTTGTCCGCGCCGGCGTCGAGGGTCCGGATCACCACCTTCCGGCCCGGGAAGGCCGCGAACACGGCGCCGTAGGCATCCACCTGCTCCTCCACGCTGGGCTCGGAATCCCTGCCCAGGAAGCAGAATTCCGTGCGGAGCAGGCCAACGCCTTCGGCGCCCGCTTCTGCGGCGGCGCGGGCGTCCTTGCCGGAGCCCACATTGGCCAGCAGCGGTACCCGGTGTCCGTCGGAGGTGGTTCCGGTGCCGTTGAAGGTCGGAAGTGCGGACCGGGAGGCGTATTTCTGCGCGGCCTCACGCTCTGCCGCGCCTGGGTCCTCCACCACCGTCCCGGAGGCGCCGTCCAGGTAGATTTCCGCCCCGTCCGCAATACCGTCCGCACCCGGAGCGCCGACGACGGCGGGCAGTCCCAGCGAGCGGGCCAGGATGGCGGTGTGGGACTGCGGTCCGCCCTCGCTGGTCACCAGGCCCACCACTTTGGCCGGGTCCAGCGTGGCGGTATCCGCCGGCGCCAGTTCCACAGCGGTCAGGATGAAGGGCGCGTCGGAGCCGGGGATTCCCGGGGCCGGCAGCCCGTTGAGTTCAGCCACAATCCGGCCGCGCACATCCAGCACGTCCTGGGTCCGTTCGGCCATGTACCCGCCCAGGCTTTGGAGCATCGCGGCCACTTCCATGCCCGCCTCCCAGACGGCCCGGTCGGGAGCCATGCCGGCGTTGATGTGTTTGCCGGCGGCTTTGAGCAGCATGGGATCCGTGGCCATCATGGCGGTGGCATCCAGCACCGCCTTAGCGTCTCCGGACGCGGTTTCGGCGCGGTGCTTCAGATCCTCCCGGACGGTTTCCGCAGCGTCCTTAAGCCGGGCCTTTTCACCGTCCACCGTTGCCTCCGGACCGAACTTCGCGTCTGCGTCCGGCTCGGGCACCGGAGGGGGCATCCGGCGCGAAGGACCCAGGACCCGCCCGGCGCTGACTCCGATTCCCTTGATGGTCCGCATCATCCATGCCTTCCTGTTTGAGTCGGTGCCTTACGCAGCAACGGGTTCCTCCACTTTCCTGCGGGGAGCGACAAACCGTTTCAGGCCCACGTATACGAAGCCTGTGACCGCAGCCCCGGCCAGGATCGCCACCACGAACATCAGGAGGTTGCCGATAGCGAAGAAGACAAATATCCCACCGTGGGGTGCCTGTGAGGTTACGCCGGTTGCCATGCAGATGGCACCGGCCACGGCGCCTCCGAGCATCGTGGAGGGAATAACCCGGAAGAAGTCGGCCGCGGCGAACGGAATGGCACCCTCCGAGATGAAGGCGGCGCCCAACAGCCAGGCGGCCTTGCCGTTCTCCCGCAGAGCCATGCTGAACCGGTTCTTGGCCAGCACCGTTGAAGCAAAGGCCATGCCCAGCGGGGGAACCATGCCCGCCGCCATCACTGCGGCCATGATCTCCCACGGCACCTGGTTCTCGAAGCTGCCTTCACCCAGGCCGGCCACAGCGAAGGCGTAGGCCACCTTATTGATGGGCCCGCCCAGATCCGAGCCCATCATCAGCCCCAGGATGACACCCAGCCCAATGGCCGCCACACCGGTGAGGCTGGTGAGCCAGTTGTTCAGCCCAAGGGTCAGCGCGGCAATGGGGCCGCCAAGGACCAGGATCATCAGGCCGGAGGCGATGAGAGAGGCCAGAAGGGGGATGATGACCACCGGCATCAGTCCCCGCATCCAGGAAGGTACGTTCCAGTTGCCGATCCACCGGGCCATGTACCCGGCAAGCAGGCCGCCGATGATGCCGCCAATGAACCCGGCATCCATGAACAGGGCCACGGAACCGGCGGTGAAGCCCGGGGCAATGCCGGGGCGGTCCGCCAGTGCGTAGGCAATGTAGCCGGCCAGTGCGGGCACCAGGAATGCCAGGGACAGGTTGCCGATCTTCCAGAACACCGCACCCAGGTACGGGATCAGCCCCTCGGGCGGCAAGCTGAAGAGCGACGTCCCGTCCAGCATCACGTCGCCGTTGGCGACACCGTCCCCGCCGTCCGAGGCCAGGGCCAGTTCATAACCACCCAGCAGGTACCCGAGGGCAATCAGCAGTCCGCCGCCGGCGACGAACGGGATCATGTAACTGACGCCCGTCAGCAGGGCGCGCTTGAGCTGGCCGCCGAAGCTCTCCCCTCCGGAGGCGGCCCCTTCGCGTTCCTCGCCGCCGCCTCCGCCGCCGGACACCCGCCGCGCGTTGGGGTTGTTGATCGATTCAAGGGCTTCATCGATCATCACCCCCGGCTCGTCGATGCCGCGCTTCACCGGCCCGCTGATCACGGGTTTGCCCGCGAAGCGGCCCTTGTCCCGGACGTCCACGTCAGTGGCAAAAATCACCGCGTCGGCGTTGCGGATCACGGTGGGGTCCAACGGCGTGGACTTGGCCGAGCCCTGGGTTTCCACCTGCAGGTCGATGCCGCGTTCGGCGGCCGCTGCGGCCAGGGAATCCGCCGCCATATAGGTATGGGCAATACCGGTGGGGCAGGCGGTCACCGCAACAATGTGCGGGGACTTGGAGGTGTCCGACGTCGTGGCCCCCGTACCGCCCTCGGATGCCGGGGCATCTGCTCCGTGACCACCTCCACGGTCTCCGCCGGATCCCCCCGTACCGGCGGCCTGCCCGCCGCCGCGGGAGCCGGCGTCGGTGCCCGCAGCCGTGGCCCCGGTGGCCGTGCCGGCCGCTGCCGCCCCGCCCGCACCGGCAGCGGACCCCGCCTCCGCCGGGGCAGGGCCAAGGCCCAGCGCGCCGTCCACCAGCTCCACAATCTGTTGCGGGGAGCCTGCGGAACGGAGCGCACCGGTGAAGTCCTTGCGGATCAGGGAGCGCGCGAGCTTGGCCAGCAGCTGGAGGTGCTCCTGATCCGCACCTTCGGGAGCGGCAATGAAAAAGACGATGTCCGCCGGACCGTCCTTCGCGCCCCAGTCCACTGCGGGACGAAGCCGGGCCATTGCCAGGGTGGCCTTGGTGACGGCAGCTGACCGGCAGTGCGGGATGGCAATGCCGCCGGGAACGCCGGTGGCCGTTTTGCCTTCCCTGGCCATGGCGTCGGCGTACAGCTCGTCATAGCTGGTTGCACGGCCGGCGGAGACCACGTTGCGGGCCAGATGCTCAATGACCCCGCCTTTGTCCGCGCCCAGATCCGAGTCCAGGGTGACCAGATCCGGGGTGATGAGGTCCGACATTAGCTTTCCTCCTTTTGAGGCGCAGCGGCGGCCCTCCCGGCAATCGGGCCTTGTGGCTCAATGCTGAGTGCGGTAACGGTCACTTCACCGGGATCCGTTTGGGCCAGGGTGGGAACTGCCGTTCCCGGCAGGGCAGCCGCGGCTGCTCCGTGGGCCACGGCTTGGCGCAGGCACTCCGCCGGGGGGACGCCGGCCACTTCGGCGAGCAGGTAACCGGCAAGGGCCGAATCGCCGGCACCAACCGTGGAACGTGCCTGCACCGGCGGGCGGGTTGCCAACCAGCTCCCGTCGGCAGTCACCAGCAGTGCGCCCTTGGCGCCGAGCGTGACGAGGGCGGCACCGACGCCGCGTTCGCGCAGGACGCCGGCGGCCCGGGCGGCGAGAAGCGGGTCCGCCTCGAGTGCCGCCTCGTTGGAGAAACCGGCCGCCTCGGCCAGTTCTTCGGCATTGGGCTTCAGCAGGTCCGGTGCTGCACCGTGCATCAATGCACCCGTCAGCGGCGGGCCGGAGGAGTCCATCGCGATGAGCGGGGCTTCAGCGCCCAGCCGCTCCCGCACCGCCTGCGCCACCAGGGCATAGAAGTTCGGCGGCACTCCGGGCGGAAGCGATCCGGCCAGCACCAACCAGGACACCGGTCCGCTGCCCTCTTTCGGCGTGCAGGCCCCCACCACCAATGCGATCAGGGCTTCCTGCTCCACCGGGCTGAGCGAGGGGCCCGGGGCATTGACCTTGGTGGTGGTGCCGTCCGGTTCCGTCAGCGTGATGTTGCTCCGCACCGGAGCGGTGATGGGCATATTCAGGTAGGGAATTCCGGCCTGCCGCAGGCCGGCGGTCACCGGATCCTCGTCAGCCCCCGGCAGGACTGCAAGCGAGGCGACCCCGGACGCCGTCAGTGCCCGGCACACGTTGACGCCCTTGCCTCCGGATTCTTCTGTGGTTCCCGCCGCACGCTGGACGGCGCCCCGCACCAGCGCGCCCGGGAGCTCGACAGTGCGGTCCAGGCTGGGATTGGCGGTAAGGGTAACGATCATAAATGAGATCCATCCAGGCCGTGGTTCCCGTGGAAACGGCCGGTATTCGGGCGGAACTCGGGATGCTTCCCGGTCCTGGGGCGGCCGCTGTACGGATACCTGCACAGATACCTGCACACCTGCGATCCGTGGCGACTGCCACTGCTTCTTCGCTGATGCGACTTTACTTTTGGTCCGCTGCCCGTGGCAATGGGACACGGACCGCCCGGCCCCCGCCGCCCGGAAACGGTGTGCCCCGGCTAGGCTGGGCCGATGAAAACCGTGCCGGCGGAAAACGTCATCTGGTCACTGCCCGCGGACCGGCGCCATGGACGCTCCCTGGTGGTCCTCCTGCACGGGTACGGATCCGGGGAACAGGCAATGGAGCGGCTTTTTGCCGCGCTGCCGGACACCGCTGTGGGGGCGGCAGTGCGCGGACCGCTGCCGGTCGGCGAGGGCAGCGGCTGGTTCCTGCTCGATCCGCTGTTGAACTCTGACACCTCGGAGGTGCTGGAGACGGCGCTGTCCGTGCTGGCCTGGATTGACCGGGTCCGGACCGAATACGGCTTCACTGCGGTCTCGCTCGTCGGTTTTTCCCAGGGCATGGCCATGGCCGCCACACTGCTGCGCCTGCGTCCCCGGGACTTCCGCGCCGTCGTCGGGCTGTCGGGCTTTGTAGCCCCGAACGAGATCTTGGCCGTCGCCGAACCGCTGCCTGTGCGCGTGCCGTTCTTCTGGGGACGGGACCGGCAGGACTGGGTAATCAATGACGATGCGCTCCAGTACACCGGCGAGTGGCTCGAGGAGAATACGGCCCTCACCGCCCGTACCTACGAGGGAATGGGCCACGCGCTTTCCTCGGCGGAGATTTCCGACGTGTCCGTATTTCTGTCCGCGTATCTGCGCTCCGACACGCCGTAGCCATGCCGTATCTCAGCCGCAGGCCACACGCCCGCGGTAACTAACACACATTCACCCAGATGAAAATTCTCGGAAAAACTACGCCTAAGCATGCTTATCAAGTAGGCTGGAGGAAAGCGCTGCCCACAAAGCAGTGCTGAAATCACTGTCACTCACACAGCAAGGAGAATCAAATGGGTTTCATTGCGTTCCTTATTCTGGGTCTCATCGCAGGTGCAATTGCAAAGATGATCCTCCCGGGTCGTCAGGGCGGCGGCTGGATCGCCACCCTGGTCCTGGGTGTCATTGGCGCCCTTCTGGGCGGCTGGATCGGTAGCGCCGTCTTCGGCGTCGGTCTCGAAGAGTTCTGGTCCATCCAGACCTGGCTCGTAGCCATCGTTGGCGCGATCATCGTTCTGGTGATCTACGGCTTCGTAACCCGCAAGAGCAGCAACCGCGCTTAAGTAGTGCGTGAGCGCCGCTAACCCGGCGTGTTGATTAGTAAGGGCGGGGCCCGCGCGGAATTTTCCGCCGGACCCCGCCCTTTGCTTTAAGCAACCAGGTGCAGGGGGACCCCCGGCTCCGGGCGCGCCCCGTAGAGTTGAAGCCTGCACCGGATTTCCCCAAGGAGAGTTCTTGTGAAGCGACGTAAGTTCAACCCCGCAGCCAAGTTGGCCGGGAAGGCCACCTTCGGACCCGACGGGCAACCCAAGCCGCACGTAGTGAAGGCGATCGAGCGGGCCGTGGAGGTCCAGCGCCCACTGGTCCTGGCGAACATCCGCCGGATGCAGCGCAAGCACCCCAAAGCGTCCGCCGCAGAGCTGATTGCCATCCTCGACCGCCACTACCTGAACGCGGTGATGGGCGGCGGCGCGGCCGTGGGTGCCACGGCGGTGGTTCCCGCCGTCGGAACCGTGGCCGCCCTCGGACTCTCCGCCGCAGCGACGGTCGGTTTCCTGGAAGCCACCGCCCTGTACGCGCAGTCAGTGGCTGAACTGCATGGTGTACGGCTCGCCGATCCGGAGAAGTCCCGGACCATGGTGATGGCCATCATGCTGGGTGAAGAAGGAACCTCCATGATGCAGTCCCTTGCCGGCCGCGGCAGCGCGCAGTCCTGGGGCAGCACCATCGGCGCCATGCCCTCGGGCCTGATGGGGTCGGTCGGCTCAAGCATCCGCAAGCAGTTCCTGAAGCGGGTCATGGCACGCCAGGGCACCGCCATGCTGGGACGTGCCCTGCCGCTCGGTGTGGGCGCCGTCGTTGGCGGAGTCGGCAACCGGGCAATGGGCAAGGGCGTCATCAAGGCCACCCGTGCAGCCTTCGGTGAACCGCCGGCCACTATTCCGGGCGAGCTGGCCGGTGAGTTGGAGCGGCTGGAGAACCAGCCCAAGACCGCCTAGCCGAAGACCGCCGTGGCGACCGTAAAGATCGCCAGACCGGCGAGGGATCCCACCACGGTGCCGTTGATTCGGATGAACTGCAGGTCCTTGCCGACCTGCAGTTCAATCTTTTCCGAGGTCTCCTTGGCGTCCCAGCGTTCCACCGTTTCAGTGATGACACCGGCGATGTCGCTGCGGTAGGTCCGGACCAGGTACCCGGCGGCGTCGGCAACGTAACCGTTGATCTTGGCAGCAAGCTCCGGTTCTTCCACCAGGCGCGTACCGAAGTCCTGCAGTGCTGATTTGAAGTTGCGGGTCAGTTCACTGTCCGGGTCCTCGGCCGCGGTCATCAGGGCGTTCTTGATGGTGGTCCAGGTCTGCGTCATCAGCTCGCGCACGCGCGGATCGTCCAGCACCTGCTCCTTGACGGCGTCGGCCTTGGCCATGGTTGCCGGATCCTCCTGGAGGTCCTTGGCCACCCCGGTGAGGTAGTTGTCCAGCGCCACGCGCAGCTGGTGGTTGGGGTTTTCCTGCACGTCGATCAGGAACCGCTCGGCCTGGATCTGCACCCGTTCACCCACCAGGTCATCCACGAACGCGGGAACCCACGACGGCGAACGTTCGGCTACCAGGCGTCCGATCACCTCGGGGTTGGCCAGCACCCAGTCTGCCAGGCTGTCCACGATCAGGTTCACCAGCTGGTGGTGGTGGCCCTCCTCGAAGATGCGCTGGGCCATTCGTCCGGCCGGCGGTCCCCACTGCGGGTCCACCACGTGCCGGCGGAACATGGATTCGAGGACGTCGCGGACGGCGTCGTCGTCCAGTACCCGCAGTGCGCCCCGGATGGCCGCGGCGCCTTCGGTGGCCACCCGCTCCGCCCCCTCGGGGCGGGACAGCCAGATGCCCGCCTTGCGTGCCACCTGCATAGAGTCCAGCTTCGTCCGGATGATCTCCTCGGAGAGGAAATTCTGTTCCACGAACTGGCCCAGCGATGCGCCGATCTGGTCCTTTTTCTCCGGGATGATCGCGGTGTGGGGGATTTTGATCCCCATGGGGTGCTTGAACAGGGCGGTGACGGCAAACCAGTCCGCCAGAGCGCCCACCATCCCGCCTTCCGCCGCGGCGCGGACGTACTCGAGCCAGGGATAGCGGTCCTGCAGGGCGAAGGAAAAGAGGAAGATGACCGCGAGCAGGATCAGCAGGCCCGTGGCCAGCATTTTCATCCGCCGCAGGGCGTAGGCGCGTTCTTCATCGGTGGGGACCACTTGGGTGCTCACGCGTGCACCTCCCCGGCCTGCATGGACATGGCTGACGCGTCTTTCAATACCGCTCCCTCATCTTCCAGTGCGGGTCCGGCAAGGCAACTTCGGCGAGCCGGACCACCTCTTCCCAATCTAATCAGTGATTTGGGCACCCGCGCTACGAGGGCGGTGTGGTTGAGTAGTGCCATGGCATCCCCCGTGGACTTCCCTGCCGAGCCGGCGCCCGCACCGCCGCAGCTTCCCTGTCCCATCGAGGACTATGCGCTGATCTCCGATCTGCACACCGGAGCGCTGATTTCCCGCACCGGGAGCATGGACTGGCTGTGCCTGCCGCGGTTCGATTCGCCGTCAGTGTTCGGCGCCCTGCTCGGCGACAGTGACCACGGCCGGTGGCGCCTGGCGCCGGACGATCCGGCTGCCGTGGTCACCCACCGGGCCTACCTGGAATCCACCTTTGTGCTGCGCACCCACTGGCAGACCCCCACGGGGACGGTACGGGTCACGGACTACATGCCCACCGGAGACCGCCGCGCCTCCCTGGTACGCCGGATCGAGGGCATCAGCGGCACCGTCCCCATGCGGCAGGAACTGAAGATCCGGTTCGGTTACGGTTTGGTGCTGCCGTGGGTCTTCCGCGGCACCGACAGCGCCGGGGAGCACCTCTCCGCGATCGCCGGCCCCGGAGCGCTGGTGCTGCGCGGCACCAACCTGCCCGTGGCCAGCAACCACAGCCACATTGGCCGGTTCGACGTCGCGGCGGGGGAGTGTTTCGACCTTGAACTGACCTGGTACCCCTCTCACCGCCCCGTCCCGGCGCCTCAGGACCTGGATGCGGCCCTGGCCCGCACCACCGCGTACTGGCAGAACTGGGGGAACCGCTGCCTGGAGTCAAGCGGCTACGAGCATGCGGTGCGGCGCTCGCTGCTGGTGCTGCGGGCCCTGACGCACGAAGACACGGGGGGTATTGTGGCCGCTCCCACCACCTCCCTGCCGGAGGTGGCCGGCGGGGAACGGAATTGGGACTACCGCTACTGCTGGCTGCGGGATGCCGCCCTGACCCTGGTGGCCATGATGACCCACGGCTACCAGGACGAAGCGCTGCAATGGCGCAGTTGGCTGCTCCGGGCCGTGGCCGGGGATCCGGAGGACCTGCAGATCCTTTACGCCGTGGACGGCGGGCGGGACCTGCCCGAACAGATCCTGCCGCAGTTTCCGGGCTACGGCGGCGCGGCACCGGTTCGGCTGGGCAACGGGGCCGTGGGGCAGTACCAGGCGGACGTGGTGGGACACGTGATGGTGGCGCTGGCCCGGCTGCGGGACCGCGGCGTGCCGGAGGACCACTTTTCCTGGCCGCTGCAGCGTGCACTGCTGAACTTCCTCGAAAAGCACCTGGAGGAGCCGGACCACGGAATTTGGGAGATGCGCGGGGAGCCGCAGCACTTCACGCACTCGCGGGTGATGATGTGGGCTGCGTTTGACCGGGCCGCGGAGGCCGCCCGGAAATACGGGTTGGAAGGCCCGGTGGAGGTCTGGGAGGGGCTCCGGGACGGACTGCGCCGGGAGGTGATGGAACGGGGCTTTGATCCGGAGCTGAACTCTTTCACCCAGTACTACGGCAGCACCACGGTGGACGCGGCGCTGCTGCAGCTGCCGCAGGTGGGGTTCATCGACTACGACGACGAACGGATGCTGGGCACCGTGGCCCGGTTGGAGAAGGAACTGCTGGACCCCTCCGGACTGCTGCTGCGTTACGCCACCGAAACCGGTGCGGACGGGCTCCCGGCGGGTGAGAACCCGTTCCTGGCGTGCAGCTTCTGGCTGGTGGAACAGTATGCGTTCACCGGCAGGCTGCCGGAGGCGCGCAGGCTCATGGACCAGCTGGTGGGCTATTCGAATGAGCTGGGCCTGCTCAGCGAAGAATATGATGCAGCCAGTGGACACATGGCCGGGAACTTCCCGCAGGCCTTCTCGCATCTGGCACTGGTCCGGGCTGCGGACGCCCTCGCGGGTGCCGAATCCCGGCCGCCGTCCCCTGCCCGCTCCCGGACAGCAGCCCCAACCGAAGGAACCCGATGAACCGCAAGACGCTCTCTGCCGCGGCCATGGCAGCGCTACTGACCACCAGCGCCGTCAACCACTTCCGTAACCCGCGTTTCTACAACGCGGTGGTGCCGCGCAGCATCAGCACCGATACGGAGGGCAGGTACGGCGTGATGACCCGCCGGCAGTGGACCCATGCCAGCGGTGTGCTGGAGTTCGCTGCGGCACTGGGCCTGCTCCTGCCCGCAACGAGGCGGCTGGCGGCCACCGGCACCGCCGCCATGTACGTGGCCTTTATCGCCGGCCACATCAGCGCCCTCCAGCGCGCCTTCGGTCCGCGCGGCGGGGACAAGGAAAAGCTGGTCCACAGCCTGCGGCTGCCGCTCCAGGTCCCGTTGATCCTCTGGGCGTGGAACCTGCGGAAATAGCACGTGGCCACTCAGCTGCTGGTCCTTTCGGACACCCATCTGCCCACCCGTGCCAAGGTACTTCCCGAGGTGCTCTGGCAGGACATTGAAGCCGCAGACATCGTGGTGCATGCCGGGGACTGGGTGAACGTTGAACTGCTGGAGGAGATCCAGGCCCGTTCCCGCAGCCTCCTGGCCTGCTACGGAAACAACGACGGCGCCGGGCTGCGGTCCCGCCTGCCGCTGGTGGCGACGGCGGTGGTCGAGGAGGTGCGGCTCGCCGTCGTGCATGAAACCGGTCCCGCACGGCTGCGGGAAGAACGCATGGACGCGCAGTTCCCGGATACCGACCTGCTGATTTTCGGGCACAGCCACATCCCCTGGGATTCCACCGCCCCGTCCGGGATGCGCCTGCTGAACCCCGGCTCGCCCACCGACCGGCGTCGGCAGCCCTTCTGCACCTATTTGCGCCTGGACCTCGACGGGAAGAGCATCACTGCCGACCTCCGGCGGCTTCCGCCGCGGAGGGCCGCTTAACGCGGGTAGCGCTTAAACGGCAAAGGCCGGGGTGCCTTGCGGCTGCCCCGGCCTTTGCCGGTGGTGCTTGGTACTGCTGGTGCCCTAGTTGCTGGCGCCCGGCTGGAAGACAACCTTGATGCAGCCGTCTTCCTTCTTCTGGAACTTCTCGTACAGCTCCGGTGCATCCTCAAGGGAGGCCTGGTGGGTAACCAGGTTGGTGACGCCCAGCGGATCGGCGGGATCCTCGACCAGCGGCATCAGGTCCTCGGTCCAGCGCTTGACGTTGCACTGGCCCATCCGCAGGTTCAGCTGCTTGTCGAACATGGCCATCAGGTTCATCGGGTCGGCCGTGCCGCCGTAAACGCCGCTCAGGGACACCGTGCCGCCGCGGCGGACCGCGTCAATGGCACCGTGCAGGGCGGACAGGCGGTCCGTTCCGGCGGTCTCCATTGCCTTCTGCGCCAGCTTGTCCGGCAGCAGTCCGACGATGGTCTGGGCTGCCTTGCCCACGGGGGAGCCATGGGCCTCCATGCCGACGGCGTCCACCACGGAGTCCGGTCCGCGGCCGTCCGTCATTTCACGCAGCTCGTCGGCGACGTCCTTGTGCAGGTCCAGGGTTTCCACGCCGTACTGGCCGGCGAGCTTCCGGCGTTCCTCCACCGGCTCGACGCCGATGACACGGTAGCCCAGATGTGTGCCGATGCGGGCGGCGAACTGGCCGACCGGGCCCAGGCCGTACACGGCGAGGGTGCCGCCGTCGGGCACATTGGCGTACTGGACGCCCTGCCAGGCAGTGGGAAGGATGTCGGAGAGGAACAGGTAACGGTGGTCCGGGAGTTCGGTGCCGACCTTGATGGGGTTGTAGTCGGCCAGCGGCACCCGGAGGTACTCGGCCTGCCCGCCGGGAACGGAGCCGTACAGCTCAGAGAAGCCGAAGAGGGCAGCGCCGGAGCCCTTTTCGCGGACCTGGGTGACCTCGCACTGGGTCTGCAGGCCCTGGCGGCACATGAAGCAGCTGCCGCAGGCGATCTGGAAGGGAACAACCACGCGGTCGCCCTTCTTCAGGCTGGTGACGGCGGAGCCGACCTCTTCCACAATGCCCATGGCTTCGTGGCCGAGGATGTCGCCTTCCTTCATGTAGGGCAGGAGCACTCCGTAAAGGTGGAGGTCGGAGCCGCATACAGCGGTGGAGGTGACCCGGATGATGGCGTCGGTGGGTTCCTGGATGGTGGGATCAGGTACTTGCTCCACGCTTACGGAGTTTTTCCCCTGCCATGTAACTGCTTTCACGTGCGATCCTCCTGCTGGTTGCATTCTGAGTGCGTTGAAAGAACTTATCCCCATTGTGCCAATTCATAAGCGTACTGACAAAACAGGCCGCAGTCAGGGGTTTGCGGAAAGTCTGCAGGTGAGCGGGCGCGTGGAGGCTAGGAGTTTCGGCCGGTCCGGCTCGGGCGCGGTCCCGGGAGTACCCGGGGGTCCCGCGCCAGGATCATGTCCAGCGCGGTTGCATTATCCAGCGTTTGCCGCGCGGACAAGGGTGGCGGCTGCAATACGGCCCGCGCGGCGTCTGCCGGGGGCAGCTGTACGCCCACATGAAGCGCCGGGACGGTGGGAGCTGCGCGTTCGACCTCGCGGGCGGCATCTGCCAGGACCTCCAGTGCCGCGTCCTCGATGCCGGCAGTACGCGTGAGGTTAATGAGGATGTTGGCACCGAGCGTTGCCGTATGGCGCAGGATATTCAGCAGGGTGCCGCAGTTGGAGCCGGTCAGGGCACCCCGAACTTCAATGGAGGCGGCTGCGTTCTTCGTATCTACGCTGACCAGGACCCGCAGTGGATCTTCCATGTCATCTCCACGCCGACAGTGCTCCCGGCCACTGCTCAACCGGGTATCCCACCGTACAACGGCCGTTGCCCTGCTGTCTGCCGTTTACCCCGTCTTTGGCCTTGCCGGCGGCAAGGCCGGCAGGGCAACCGCCGGGCAGCAGGGGTGGATCAGAATGAAGCGGCGGGTTTCCGGCTCCCGGCGACGACGGCGGCCGTGGCTTCTGCGATCGCTTCCTCTTCATCCGTGGGCACTACCAGGGCCGGAATTGCCGAGTCCGGCGTGCTGATCCGCCGGGCCTGCTTCCCCCGGGCAAGGTTGGCCTCCGGATCCAGCCGGATACCCAGCGGGCCGAGCTGGTCCACCACCAACTCCCGGAACTTCCCGGAGTTTTCTCCGATTCCCGCGGTAAAGACCACCGCCTGCGCACCGCCCACGGCCACATGGTAGGCGCCGATGTACTTCGCCAGCCGGTAGGCGGCAACGGCCAGGGCCAGCCGCGAGCGTTCATCGCCGGCGTCCGCGG
This sequence comes from Arthrobacter sp. zg-Y20, assembly GCF_030142075.1. NCBI lineage: Bacteria > Bacillati > Actinomycetota > Actinomycetes > Micrococcales > Micrococcaceae > Arthrobacter > Arthrobacter sp. zg-Y20. Next base: position 152,921 of record NZ_CP126241.1, read on the forward strand.
CCTCCTCGATGCTGCGCATGTCTGACTCGCCGGCCAGGGCCCTTAACCCGGATTCGCGGTTGAGCATATTGTCCAGGGTGTCGGCGTCATAACCCTGGCGGGCCAGGAACACCAGGATGGACGGATCAACGTCTCCGCTGCGGGTACCCATCACCAGGCCCTCCAGCGGCGTGAATCCCATGGAGGTGTCGATGCTCTTGCCGTCCTGAATGGCCGCAACGGAGGCGCCGTTGCCCAGATGGGCGATGACGGCGCGGAACCGTTCGGGCTCTATGCCCAGGAAACGCGCGGCGGCCGGAGCCACGAAGCCGTAACTGGTGCCGTGGAAGCCGTAGCGCCGGATGCCGTGCCGGCGGTACAGGCTGTCCGGCAGCGCGTAGCGCCAGGCCCGTTCCGGCAGGGTGCGGTGGAAGGCGGTGTCGAAAACGGCAACCTGGGGAATTGACGGCCACTTGTCGTGTACTGCCCGGATACCCATGGCGCTGGCCGGATTGTGCAGCGGTGCCAGCGGGCTCAGCCGCTCAATGGAACGGACAATCTCGTTGTTCACCAGGACCGGTTCACTAAAGCGCTCGCCGCCGTGCACCACCCGGTGGCCCACGGCGTCGATGCTCCGCCCGTCCAGTTCCCGCCGCAGCCGGGTACTGAGTTCCTCGAGCGCCGCGGTGTGGTCCGGGATTACGTCACCGATCCGGTCGATGAGGCCCTTTGTGAGCAGCTCCTGGCTGTCTGTGTCCCGCACCTGGTATTTCAGTGACGACGAGCCTGAGTTGATGACCAGCACCAGCATTTAGTCCTCCTGTGCCTGGACGGCGGTAATGGCCACGGTGTTGACGATGTCCTCCACGGTGCAGCCGCGGCTGAGGTCGTTGACCGGTTTGCGCAGCCCCTGCAGGATCGGTCCCACCGCCACCGCCCCGGCGGACTGCTGGACGGCCTTGTAGGTGTTGTTGCCGGTGTTCAGGTCCGGGAAAATGAAGACCGTTGCCTGCCCCGCCACGGAGGATCCCGGCGCCTTGGAGGCCGCCACCGAGGCGTCTACGGCGGCGTCGTACTGGATGGGGCCTTCCACCGGAAGATCCGGCCGGGCGCGGCGGACCAGCTCGGTGGCCTTGCGGACCTTCTCCACGGAACCGCCGGTGCCGGAGGAACCGGTGGAGTAGGAGAGCATGGCCACCCGGGGCGTGACGCCGAACTGTTCGGCGGTGGCGGCCGAGGCCAGTGCGATGTCCGCCAGCTGCTCCATGTCCGGTTCCGGATTCACGGCGCAGTCGCCGTAGACCAGGACCCGGTCTGCCAGCAGCATAAGGAACACCGAGGACACAATCTTTACGCCCTCCTTGGTGCGGATGAACTCCAGGGCGGGCCGGATGGTGTTGGCGGTGGTGTGGGCGGCGCCGGAGACCATGCCGTCCATCCGGCCCAGCTGGACCATCATGGTGCCGAAGTATGCCCCATGGAGCATACGCTCCTGCGCGTCCTCCAGGGTGACGCCCTTTTTCTGGCGCAGTGCCGCGTATTCGCGGGCAAATTCGTCCCGCAGGGCACTGGTGGCGGGGTTGATGATGTTGACGTTGGAGAGGTCAATGCCTTCACTTGCCGCCAGTTCGCGGATCTGCCCCTCCGGTCCCAGGACCGTCAGCGCACATACGTCGCGCCGGCTGAGGATCTCCGCTGCCTGCAGGATCCGCACGTCCAGTCCCTCCGGCAGGACAATGCGCTGCCGGCTGGCGCGGGCGCGCACAATGAGCTCGTTGAGGAACCGCAGCGGGGTGGTGGTGGCCGGCCGGGGAAGCGCCAGCCGTTCCAGCAGTTCCACTTCGTCCACGTGCCGGGACCAGGTACCCAGGGCGGCCGCCACCTTGCGCCGGTGGCCGCTGGAGATCTCTCCGCGGACGCGGCTGACCCGGCGCGCCGTCGTATAGGTATCCGTGCTGACATCGAACACCGGGAACGGCGCGGAGGCCAGCAACTCAAGGATGGCCGGCTCCACCTCCATGCCGCCGGTGAGGATCATGCCGCTCGCCACCGGGAAGTCGGAGGAGAAGGAGGAAGCAAGGGTAGCCACCATCACGTCGGCACGGTCCGCCGGCACAATCACCAGCGTGCCGTCAGTGAGCTGCGGGATGAAGTTGCCAACCGTCATGGCCGCCACCTTCACTGCTGAAACATCCCGCTCCAGGGTGGCGCTGCCGGCCACCTGGCGCGCCTGCAGCGCTTTCTGTACCTCGGCGATGGACGGCTGGGAGATTTCGCTCTGTTCCGGAATGACATAAACCGGGCGTCCGCTGTTGCCCGGGCGCATGGCCGCAGCGATGGGTTCGACTTCCGACGGCGCGGCGCGGTTGACCATCATGGCCAGCAGATCGCATTTGGCATCGGCCAGCTGGCGGCGGGCCACGTCCACGGCATCCGCCGTTTCTGCGGCGCTCATTTCCTGGGCGTTGACGACGGCGAGCACCACGGTGCCCAGGTCATTGGCCAGGCGGGCGTTGAGATCGAACTCGAGGGCGACGTCGTGCCCGGAAAGGTCCGTGCCCTCCACGATCACGACGTCGCAGTTGGCGGCGATCTCGCTGTAGACGGCCAGGCAGCGGGCATCCACCTCGCCGCGCTCACCGGCGACCAGCAGTGCACGCAACTGGGCCCGGGTCAGCCCCCCGCGGCAGGTGGCGGGGCCAAGGTCGAAGCGGCTCTGCATCAGTTCCACCATGGGGTCCTGCGCCGGATCGTCGCCTTCGACGATGGGGCGGAAGAAACCCACCCGGTCCGCGTGGCGGCCCAGCATGTCGGCCAAGCCGAGGCTGATCAGGGACTTGCCGGATCCGGGCGTCATGGCGCTTACATAGATTCCGCGGGCCATAGCTGTGATCCGTTCGTAGCGGGGTTCTTCCCATCCCGGGGGCGGGGTGGATCAGGTCACATCCATACTCGCAAAAGCGTGCGGCAGTTGCCAGCGGAGCACGCTTCACCCCAGGCGCGGTACAAGGCTTCGTGGACTCTTCTGTCTCAGGATGTGAGACTAAAATAAGTGCCGCCGGACGCCCAGCCTACGATTGACCGGTTATATTCCTCAAGACAAGGCGAGGACCACGTGAGTCTCTTCCGTACCAAACCCATCGAAGCTTCCCTGGCGGACGCCGACGAACCTGGCCGCCGGCTGAAGCGGTCACTCACCGCGTGGGACCTGATGATCATGGGCGTCGCCGTCGCTGTGGGTGCCGGCATCTTCTCGGTGGGTGCCAAAGCTGCGGCGGAGTTCTCCGGCCCCGCCGTCACCATCTCTTTCGTGCTGGCGGCCGTCACCTGTGCGCTGGCCATCATGTGTTACGCCGAGTTCGCCACCGCCATTCCCGTTGCGGGTTCGGCGTACGTCTTCAGCTACGCCACCATGGGCGAGTTCGTCGCCTGGATCATCGGCTGGAACCTCATCCTCGAACTGTTCACCGCCGCAGCGGTGATCGCCAAGTACTGGGGCATCTACCTCAGCGAGGTGTTTGCCCTGATCGGGGTGGATATCCCGGCAACCCTTCACCTTGGACCCATTGACCTCACCTGGGGTCCGTTCCTGATTGTCACCGCGTTCACCATCCTGCTGGTGATGGGCACCAAGCTCTCCGCACAGGTGGGCAACGTCTTTACGCTGATCAAGGTGGGCGTGGTCCTCTTTGTGATCGTTGCCGGTTTCTTCTACGTCAAGGCGGAGAACTACTCCCCGTTCATCCCGGATTCGGTGTCCACTGCCAGTGAAGGCAGCTCGGGCGTTATGCAGCAGTCCCTGTTCTCCTTCCTGACCGGCGCAGCGCCGGCCCAGTACGGAATGCTCGGCGTTTTCGCCGGCGCCGCCGTGGTGTTCTTTGCCTTCATCGGCTTCGACGTGGTGGCAACCTCCGCCGAAGAGGTCAAGGATCCAGGCCGGACCCTGCCGCGCGGCATTTTCGCCGGGCTGGCCGTAGTGACACTGCTTTACATCGGTGTATCCCTGGCCCTGACGGGCATGGTCTCCTACACGGATCTGGCGACGGCGGAAAACCCGAACCTGGCCACCGCCTTCACCATGGTGGGCAACACGGCCGCCGCGAAGGTCATCGCCGTTGGATCACTCATCGGACTCACCACGGTGATCATGGTGCTGCTGATGGGCCTGGCCCGGGTGGTGCTGGCCATGAGCCGCGACGGCCTGCTGCCCCGTGGACTGTCCCGCACCAGCGACAAGCACTCCACCCCGGCGCGGCTGCAGATCCTTTGCGGCGCACTGGTGGCCTTCGTGGCCGGGTTCACGCAGGTGGACGTGCTGGAGGAAATGATCAACATCGGCACGCTGTCCGCCTTTGTGGTGGTCAGCCTGGGCATCCTGGTCCTGCGGAAGAAGCGCCCCGACCTGCGGCCGGCCTTCCGGGTTCCGTTCGGGCCCGTCATTCCGGTCCTTTCCGCCGTGCTGTGCCTGTACCTGATGACCAACCTGGCCGTGGAAACCTGGCTCTACTTTGCCGGCTGGCTGCTGATCGGTTTCCTGCTCTACTTCGCCTACGGCCAGCGGCACTCCCGCCTGAACGAGAAGTTCTCAGACGTGGCCCGTGCCGGCGCAGGCAGGGACGCCGCGGAAGCGTAGCGCGTTTCCCCGTGCGCGGTTCCGGGCGGGGTGGCACACTGGGCGGATGCTAGTTGCCTTCTCAGTTGCCCCGTCCGGAACCGGACCGCAGACCCTTCCCGCCGGAACAGGTGATGCCTCGGTGCACGACGCCGTAGCCGCCGCCGTGAGGATTGTCCGCGAGTCCGGGCTGCCAAACTCCACCGATGCCATGTTCACCACCCTCGAGGGTGAGTGGGATGAAGTCATGGACGTGGTCCGCCGCGCCACGGAAGCGGTGGGCCGGTACGGCAGCCGGGTATCGCTGGTGCTCAAGGCGGACATCCGCCCCGGGCACGCCGGCGAGCTCACCGGCAAGGTGGAACGGCTTGAGAAGGTGCTGGCCGAACAGGACGAATACGGCGGCCACGCCTAGCGGCCGCTTATCCGAATGAACGGAGCCTGCAATGGAGCAGTGGAAACAGGTAGAGGACTTCCTGGCCGGCGTGATCGTGCAGCCGGACGATGACCTGAGAGCCATCGTCGCAGCGACCGCCGCCGCAGGACTGCCGCCCATCGAGGTCTCCGCTGCGCAGGGGAAGCTCCTGATGCTGCTGGCCCGCCTGTCCGGTGCCCGGCGGATCCTGGAGATCGGCACGCTGGGCGGTTTCAGCACCGCGTGGCTGGCCAGGGCACTGCCGCCCGGGGGAGAACTGGTCACCTGTGAATATGAGCCCCGCCATGCGGAGGTGGCCCGCGCCAACCTGGCCGCCGCCGGACTCGCGGACCGTGTCACGGTGCGGGTGGGTGCGGCACTGGACATCTTGCCGGCACTTGCCGGGCCGTTTGACCTGTTCTTCATCGATGCGGACAAGGCCAACAATCCGGCCTACGTGGACTGGGCAGTGAAGCTGTCCCGGCCCGGCAGCGTCATTGTGGTGGACAACGTGGTGCGCGGCGGCAGTGTCCTGGACGCTTCCGGTGACGACGCCGTGCAGGGCACCCGGGAAGCCCTGTCCGTGCTCGGATCTCATCCGCGGCTGGAGGCTACGGCCCTGCAGACGGTGGGATCCAAGGGCTGGGACGGCTTCGCGCTGGCCGTGGTCGGGTAACTGTCGGGTAACCCGCCCGCGGCCGTCCTAAGCTGTAGTTATGAGCTTTAGCATCCGGCGCGCCGCGGCAGGCGACGCCGAGGATTTCGTTTCCGTCCATCTGCAGGCCTGGCGGGAAAGCTACGCCCATGTGCTGGGGGACGAGGTTTTCACCCGCCGGGAAGCGGACCGTGCCGCCGCCGTCGACCACCGGCGTGCCCGGCTGGCCGAGCAGGCACTGGACCCGGAGATCGGAAATTGGGTGGCGCACGCAGGCGACGGCCGGCTCCTCGGTTTTGCCTCTGCCGGTCCTGCCCGTGACACCGGCATTGATGTTCCGCTGGAGCTGTGGTCCATCTACATCCTCGCGGAGGCATATGGAAGCGGCGTAGGCCAGGGTCTGCTGGAGCACGCCGTCGGCGACAAACCGGCATATGTATGGGTGCTGGAAGACAATCCACGCGCCCAGGCCTTTTACCGCCGCAACGGTTTCATCCCGGACGGTGCGTCCAAAAACCTTCCCCAGGTATGGGCCGGAACCGGCATGCTCGAAATCCGCATGGTGCGGCGCTGATGGGGCGCCAACGGCCGGGCAAGGAACCGGCAGCGCCGGCCGGCGGGGGAACCGGCCCCGTGGCCGGCAGCTATCCGATTGACACCGGCACGTGTGAGCTGGTGCCTGATTCGTTTAACCCGGACGGGTGGATCCTGATGGTCAACGGGGTGCACAGCTCCCACATTGACCTGGCCGATCCGCGCCATCTGGACTTCGAATACATGCGGTGGATCGCGGCCCTGGTCGAGTCCCGCTGGAAACCGGATGCCACCCTGCGTGCCCTGCACCTGGGCGGTGCCGCGTGCTCGCTGGCACGCTATTTTGCCGCTGTATATCCGGGGGCCCGGCAAGTGGCCGTGGAACTGGACGGCCGGCTGGCCGAGCTGGTCCGCGGTTGGTTCGACCTTCCGCGGGCGCCGCTGCTGCGGCTGCGGGTGGGGGAGGCCCGCGCCGTCACCGAAACGCTGCACGAGGACAGCCGGGAGCTGATCATCCGCGACGTGTTTGCCGGCGCCAAGACCCCGGTTTCACTGACGACGGCGGAGTTCACCGAGCATGTACGGCGCGTACTGGCGCCGGGCGGTGTGTATGTGGTCAATTGCGGCGACACTCCGGATCTGCGCGGAGCGCGGGCCGAGGCAGCAACCATTTGCGCAGCCTTCGAATACACGGCGGCCATCGCCGATCCGGCCATGCTGAAGGGCCGCCGCTACGGCAACATCATCCTCGCCGGCAGCGATGCCCCGTTTGCGCAGGACCCGTCGCTGCCGCGCACCCTGCTGGGCGGCGGTGTGCCCGCGCACCTGTGGGACGACGCGAAAATGCGCAGCTTCGCTGCCGGTGCCCGTCCCCTGCATGACGCCCCCGCTCCGGAGGACGGGGAAGCCCCCGAACTGCCTGGGGCAGGGGCACCCGGGGAGAGGTCCCGGCCCGGCAAGTAGTCAGCATACTTATTACCTGGGTAGGGTGGAGGAATGGGCGCCGCTTCTGCGGGGCCTGGACCGACCCATGATGGAGGCTGCATGTTCAGCAAGAACTCATCCGAAACCAATCCGCCCGTCCCCGGCGCTCCGGCATCCCAGGCGCCCGAGTTGGCCGAACCCACCTCGCCGCGCGAACCGCTTCCGCCCAAGCCGGATCAGACCGGGCCTGAAACCGTCTCCGCCACGGGTGTTCCAACCGGCGCCGCGAAGGCTGCACGCGCCCAGAGTGGACCGTTCCTGACCACCGCCCAGGGAGCCCGGCTCCGGGATACCGACCACTCCCTCAAAGCCGGACCCCGCGGCCCAGTGCTGCTGCAGGACCACCATCTGCGGGAGAAAATCACCCACTTTGACCATGAGCGTATTCCGGAGCGGGTGGTGCATGCGCGCGGCGCGGCGGCCCACGGAACATTCGTGGCCAACGGCACCGCCGAAGGAGTCACGCAGGCGGGCTTCCTCGCCAAGGGCGTGGAGACCCCCGTTTTTGTGCGCTTTTCCACCGTGCTCGGCTCCCGCGGCTCCGCGGATACCGTTCGGGACACCCGCGGATTCAGCACCAAGTTCTACACAGCCGAGGGCAACTATGACCTGGTCGGCAACAACATTCCGGTGTTCTTCATCCAGGACGCCATCAAGTTCCCCGACGTTATCCATGCGGGCAAGCCGCATCCGGACCGCGAAATACCGCAGGCCCAGAGTGCACATGACACCTTCTGGGACTTCGTTTCCCTCCACACCGAAGCACAGCACCACACCATGTGGAATATGTCGGACCGCGGAATTCCGCGCTCCTACCGCACCATGGAAGGCTTCGGCGTCCATACCTTCCGCCTGGCGAACGCCGCCGGCCAAACCACGCTGGTGAAGTTCCACTGGAAGCCCCGGCAAGGCGTGCATTCCCTTGTCTGGGAAGAGGCACAGATCATCAACGGCATGGATCCGGACTTCCACCGCCGCGATCTTGCCGACGCCATTGAAGCCGGCGCGTTCCCGCAGTGGGACCTGGGCATCCAGGTGTTCCCGGACACCGAGGACGAAATGTTCGAGGGCATCGATCTGCTGGATCCAACCAAGCTGGTACCCGAGGAACTGGCGCCGGTGCAAATCATCGGCACCATGACGCTCAATGCGAACCCCACCAACTACTTCGCCGAAACCGAGCAGGTGGCCTTCCATCCCGGTCACCTGGTGCCCGGCATCGACGTCACCAACGACCCGCTGCTGCAGGGCCGGCTGTTCTCGTACATCGACACCCAGCTGACGCGGTTGGGCGGACCGAACTTCAGCCAGATCCCCATCAACCGGCCGCATGCACCCGTCAATGACATGCTCCGGGACGGCTTCCACCAGGATGCCGACCATGCCGGCGTCGCACCGTACCAGCCCAATTCGCTGGACGGCGGATGCCCATTCATGGCGGGGGCGGACATGGGGGCGTTCATTGATGTTCCCGCGCCGGTGCCCGCCTCCCGCAAGGTCCGCGAGAACCCGGCCACCTTCGATGACCACTACAGCCAGGTGCGGATGTTCTTCCGCTCCCTGACGCCGGTGGAGCAGGACCATGTGGTCCAGGCCTACACGTTTGAGCTGGGCAAGTGCTATGAGGAGAACATCCGCCTGCGCCAGCTCCAGTCACTGGCGAACATCGACGAACGGCTGGCCGCCGAAGTGGCAACCGGACTGGGACTCGAAGCGCCTGCCCCTGACACCGCGGTTGAAGACACGGACCCAAGCCCCGCGCTGAGCCAGATCGGGGCTTCGTGGCCCGTGGCAGGGCGCGTGGTGGGCGTAGTTGCCGACGATTCCACCGACTTGGGAGCACTGTCCGACGTGCTCACTTCCCTGAACGCGGCGGGCATGGTTCCGCTGGTCGTCGCTCCTCACGGCGGCAAGCTCGGCGGGGAAGTCACGATCCAGCGGACCTACCTGACGGCCCGCTCCACCGAGTTCGACGCCGTTGTTGTAGCAGCGTCGGGTGCTCCGGCACCCGACGTGGCGGACAGCCTGGACGCGAAGGCCGGCAACCCGGAGGGCCATCCGTCCCAGGACCCACGGGTCACCATGCTCCTGGCCGAAGCCTTCCGCCATGTCAAGGCTATTGGGGCCTGGGGCGACGGAGCATCAGTCCTTGCGGCTGCGGGCATCCCTGCGGAAACGCCCGGCGTAGTTGTGGGCGGTGCTGCCGAGGTTGTGTCCGGAGTGACCGGGCTGCTCGCCAACCACCGGGTTTGGGAGCGCTTCCCCATAGCCTGACCTGTCCCGCCAATCCGCGGACGAACGAATGATGAACGAATAAGGGGATCTGCGGCAGCAGCCGCAGATCCCCTTATTCGTCCTGTTCGGAACCGGCCTAGACTCCGAGGAGCTCGGTGATGGGACCCACTCCGAAGTACAGGACAAACGCAGCAGCCACCACGTACATCAGCGGGTGGATTTCCCGGGCGCGGCCCTGGCAGAGCCTGATGACGGTGTAGGAGATGAACCCGGCACCCAGTCCGTTGGCAATGGAGTAGGTAAAGGGCATCAGTGCGAATGTGAGGAAGGACGGCAGGGCCAGTCCAATGTCCGTCCAGTCGATCTTGCCCACCTGGGAGACCATCAGGTAACCCACCACCACCAGGGCCGGAGCCACGGCCTCGAAGGGGACGAGGTAGATCAGCGGGGTCAGGAACATGGCCACGATGAACAGCAGGCCGGTTACCACGGAGGCCAGGCCGGTCCGGGCACCTTCACCGATGCCGGCGCCGGATTCCACGAAGATCTGGTTGGAGGAAACACCGGCGCCGCCGCCGGCTACTGCACCCGCTGCGTCGACCAGCAGCACGCGCTCAACGTTGGGGATGTTGCCGTCCTTGTCGAGGCTCCCGGCCTCGCTGGCCAGGCCCACCATGGTGCCCATGGCGTCGAAGAAGATACTCAGCAGGATCACGAAGACCAGCAGCGAGGCGGCAATGCCGCCCAGGGTCTGGAAGGAGCCAATGAGGCTGACGTCGCCGATCAGGGAAAGATCAGGTGCGCCCCATTCCGGCATGCTGGGGGTCACCAGCGACCAGCCGGTGGCGGTTCCGGCGCCCTGGCTGCCCGGGCTGGCCAGCCACTCAACGATTACCGCGAAGATGGTGGAGGCCACGATACCGATGAGGATGGCGCCGCGGACCTTGCGTGCCATCAGCACAATGGTCAGCAGCAGGCCGAAGACGAATACCAGGGTGGGCCAGCCCAGCAGCTCGCCGCCGTTGCCCAGCCCCAGGGGAACGGTGGTGCCCGCGTCGTCCGGGTTGCGGCGCACAAACCCGGCGTTGACCAGTCCCACGAGCGCCACGAACAGGCCGATGCCCACCACAATGGCGGTCTTCAGGCTGGGCGGAACCGCGCGGAACACCGCGGTGCGGAAACCGGTGAGCACCAGGATGACCATCGCCAGGCCGGCAATGACCACCAGGCCCATGACGTCCGGCCAGGTGAGCCCGTCATTGGTGGCAACAGTAACGGCCACGAAGGCGTTGACGCCCAGGCCGGTGGCAATGGCGAAGGGGTGCTTGGCCCAGATACCCATGATCAGTGTCAGCACGCCGGCCACCAATGCGGTGCCGGCGGCGACGGCCGGGCCGGGAAGGGTGTTCCCCATGGAGTCTTCGCCGCCAAGGATCAGCGGGTTCAGGACCACGATGTAACTCATCGCGAAGAAGGTGGCCAGGCCGCCGCGCACTTCGGTGGAAAGGGTTGAACCACGTTTAGTGATTTCGAAGTAGCGGTCCAGCTTTGAACCTTGTTTGAGCATGACGCGTCCTCTGAACTGAACAAATGGTGGGATGGTGAGGGGAAATCCTGCATCTTGATCTTATCGCGGGCGCATGGCGGTCCCTTTGATCCCGTGCCGCTAGGCTGAAGCTGTGATGAATTTTGCACGCAGTTTCCTTTCCCGGTCCGGTTGCGCCGCCGCCGCCGTTGCAGCACTGACGCTGTTTGCCGGGTTGCTGCTGACCGCTCCGCCAGCTGCCGCGCACGATGAGCTGACGGGCTCCACCCCCGTGGACGGTGCAGTGCTTCCCGCTCCGCCGCAGTCCGTGGAACTGACCTTTTCCAACGTCCCTGCCGCCATCGGTTCCGAAGTGCGGGTGCTGGACGAGGAAGGCATGGACTGGGCTGAGGGGGACGTGCGGATCCTGGACAACAGTGCAACCCAGCAGTTGAGGCCCGGTGCGCCCGCGGGCAGCTACACGGTGCAGTGGCGTGTTGTGTCTTCCGACGCCCATCCCATTGAGGGGACCTTCGCTTTCAGTGTGGCCGCCGGAGCAGACACCGGTTCCGGTTCCGCCTCACCCACCGGCACGGCGCAGACCAATGCCGCCGGGCCCACCGGCATGACGCAGACCCCGGTCCTGAACCAGCCGGAGGAGGGCGGATCTCCGTGGCTTGTGGCGGTTCCGGCCGTAGTGGTGCTGATTGCCGTTGCCGTATTGATTGCCCTGGTGGTCCGCAGGCGGCTGCGCGAGGACTAAGCAGGCGGTGCGGCGTCCGCGATCGCTTCGCCCGCTGCCCGGGCCTGGCGGATGAGGCTTCCGACGGGCAGCGGATCCACGCCCACCAAATACACGCCAATGCCGCGCAGGGCCGTGGCTGCCCCGGGGCCTGAGCCGGCGCCCACGGCGCGGGAAAGCTTCCGCAGATCGGCCCGGGAGCAGCTGGTGAGGACAACGTAGTCCGCCAAGAGCAGTTCCCTGCCCGTGCGGACCGCCCATTTCCCCGCGGCGGGGGCCGGCACCGGTGCCGGCAGCACGCCGTCCGCGGGAGAGGCGAGGCTGATCTCCCGGGCCTCGGAATCCTCCCGGACATCAAGGTGGTGCCCTGCCGCGTAGGCCTGCAGCAGCCGCACCAGCTCCACCCGCTCGGGGAAAACCGCGGGCTCTCCGGACGTTTCACGGATGGCATCCGCATCCGCCACCGGACCATGGATGACAATGGAGTCCACACCCTGCCGGCTCAGCTCCCGGGCCACCGCCATGCCGCTGAGGCCGCAGCCGATGACGACGGCGCCGGTCAGTTCAGTGAGCGGCGCCGCGGCGTCGTCGTTGGTATCTGTGTCAGGCATGTTCATCGGCGGTTCTTTCCGAGAGTCCTGGTTCCGGAACCTCAGCCCACCCCCAGAGCCTCAGCGCCCTGCCGACGAACCATATAGGCAGATGCTGGCCAGCGGTAGCGTAGCCCGGAGCCCGTGCGCGGTACGCTACTGCTAAGGACAGCCGGAAGGTGTACCGGTTGGGGACCGGAAGGAGCAGCACATGACTGATTCGACCTGGGGAGCCGGGAACGGTGCGGAAGGACCCGCGGGCATTGTGGTGGGTGTGGACGGTTCCGATCAGAGCATCTGCGCCTTGTTCTGGGCGGCGCGGGAGGCCCGGCGGCGGCGATGCCCGCTGCACGTGGTGACCGCCTACACGGTGCCCATCTTCGCCGCGTCCTCCATGGACGCCGGGTACACCACGGTGGATGACGAGATGATCCGCGAGGGCGCGCAGCAGGTCCTGGATGACGCCGTCGAGCGCATCAGCCACTACGGCGTGGAAGTGATCCCGCGGGTGGAGACCGGGGACGCAGCCGCCGTGCTGCTGGAACTGTCCGAAGACGCCGACCTGATGGTGGTTGGTTCCCGGGGCCGCGGCGGATTTGTCGGGCGCCTGCTCGGATCCGTTTCCAGCGCCCTGCCCGCACACGCAAAGTGCCCCACCGTAGTGGTCCCGCTGCGCACCGCCGGGCGGCTGCCGGACTCCGGGGTGCGGCCCCCGGCCAACTCACCCGATCCCGGTGCGGTGCACCAAGCCGTGGTGGTGGGAGTGGACGGTTCCGAACAGGGCCGGGCAGCTTCCCTGGTGGCCGCGGAACAGGCGCAGGGCATGGGCCTGCCGCTGCGCATCCTGTGCGCGCTTCCCCCGTTCACCGGTTCGCTGGCGTGGGTGCCTGCGCCGCTGGACATCGAGGCCCTGCACGCAGAGCTGCGGGAGCAGCTCGACGCCGGGAAGGACTGGCTGCAGAGCCACTTCCCGAACCTGGAAATGAGCGTTGAGCTGGTGGACGGCACACCGCCGGAAATCCTGGTGGAGCGCACCGCCAAGGTGGAACTGCTGGTGATGGGTACCCGCGGACGCGGCGGTTTTGCCGGCATGCTGCTCGGGTCCACCAGCCAGAGCGTGCTGCACCATGCCAAGGGGCCCATGATGGTGGTGCCGGACCATGAGGACCCCCGCCTGCTGGACCGCCCCAATTTCGGACCCATGGTGATGGAGTAGCCCCGGCCGCGGGGTTCCCTGCGGGAAGGCCGGCCGCTAGGCGTGCTGCTGGCCCTCGTGCACGGCGTGGCTGGCCGGCTCCAGCTGGAAGGTGCAGTGCTCGGTGTCGAAATGGCTGCTCAGGCACCGGGTAAGCCGGTCCAGGACCCGGTCCATGCCCTCCGACGTCAGATGCTCATCCTCGACCACCACATGCGCTGAGAATACCGGCACCCCGGACGTGATGGTCCAGATATGGATATCGTGCGCGTCGGCCACCCCGTCCACCGACACTATGTGGTCGCGGATCAGTGCCACTTCCACCCCTTCCGGGGTCGCCTCAAGGAGGACGTCAATGACTTCGCGCAGCAGCGACCAGGCGCGGGGCAGGATCATCAGGGCAATCAGGATCGAGGCCCAGGCGTCCGCCCGCTGGTAGCCGGTGGCCATAATCACGACGGCGGAAACCACCACTGCGGCCGAGCCCAGGAGGTCGCCGAGCACCTCCAGATAGGCGCCCCGCACATTCAGGGACTCCTTCCGTCCCGAGTGCAGCACCAGCAGGGACGCCAGGTTTGCCAGCCCGCCCACTACAGCCGCAGCCAGCATCAGCCCGGTGTGGACATCCGCGGGGTCGCTTCCCAACCGGCGTACCGCCTCGATGAAAATGACTGCGGCAATCACAATCAGCAGCACGGCGTTGGCCAGCGCGGCCAGGACTTCGGCCCGCTGGTAGCCGTAGGTGCGCCGGGCCGTGGCCGGCCGCCCGGCAATCCAGGCGGCCAGCAGGGCAATGGACACCCCGGCGGCGTCGGACAGCATGTGCCCGGCGTCGGCCAGCAGCGCCAGTGAACCGGACAGCAGGGCGCCGGCAGCCTGGATCAGCACCACGGACATGGTGATGATGAAAACGGTCAGCAGGCGGCGGCGGTGCTTTCCGGTGGCGGTTCCGGAGCCGAGGCCGTGCGAATGCGTGTGGCCGGTGGGGGCGCTCATGCTTTAAGGCTAGCCCCAACCCAATTCGTGCAGGCGTTCGTCGTCGATCCCGAAGTGGTGGGCTACCTCGTGGATCACGGTGATGCGCACTTCGTCCACTACTTCCTCCCGGCTGGAGCACATCCGCAGCAGCGGACCCCGGAACACCACAATGCGGTCCGGCAGGGAACCGGCATCCCACCACGAGTCGCGCTCGGTCAGCGGCGTGCCCTCATAGACGCCGAGCAGTTCGGTGTCAGGGTCCTCGTGCGGGCCGGGTACGTACTCGTCTTCGATGAAGACGGCCACGTTGTTCATGGCGGAGGACAGGTCCGCCGGGATCGAGTCCAGCGCTGCTTCCACGCAGGTCTCGAACTCGTCCGGGTTCATCTCGATTGGCACCCTTCCACTGTAGTGGCGCACGCCTCACCTCAGCCGTTTTGGATATTCCGGAAAATAGACCTATAGTTTTAGAGTCCACAACGGCGCGAAACGACTGGTTCTCCAGCCGCTTCAAGCAATGTGTGTTCTGTTGGCCCCCATCGTCTAGCGGCCTAGGACACCGCCCTTTCACGGCGGCGGCACGGGTTCGAATCCCGTTGGGGGTACTCAGGAGTGGTAAATCCGCTGGAAATAATCTGGTAGAGTTTACACTCGTGAAAAGCAAGGCCCTGTAGCGCAGCTGGTTAGCGCGCCGCCCTGTCACGGCGGAGGTCGCGGGTTCAAGTCCCGTCAGGGTCGCTCAGATTTTCTGAAGCGATTTGGAAGATCACGGTGATCATCGGTTGATGATGCCAGGCTCTGTAGCTCAGTTGGTAGAGCGTTCGACTGAAAATCGAAAGGTCACCGGATCGACGCCGGTCGGAGCCACCAGCTAAAACCCCGTAGCTGCCTCGCAAGAGGCAGGACGGGGTTTTTCTTTTGTCCGGGGTCCTTTTGTCCGGGGTCCCGTCCCGCCAATTCGGAGAGCGTCGACGCGGCTGCTCCAAACTTCCCACGCTGTGGGACTGCTGTTACCCGTGGGGTCACATTGGCCCCTCTGGTACCGAAGCGTGGGAATTCCCGTTCCCCGCATGCGCGCCACGCGCCCTGCACAAAGGTCCGGCCCCCGGGATACGCTGAAGCCATGGATGAGCTTCGCAACACATCACCGGCAACTACCCCCGTTTCCCCGGCACACGCAGCCCCGGCCACACCGTCTGCTGACCCCGCCGGCGCCACTGATGCCGCCGTCGTCGTCGGCCGCACCGCCATCAGCGAGCAGGCAGTGGCAAAGGTCGCCGCCATCGCCGCCCGCGCAGTGCCCGGCGTATTCGCCCTGGGCAACCCGACCGGGCGGGCACTGGGTGCCGTGCGTGACGCTGTCGGTGCCTCCAGCGCCACGCAGGGAGTTCACGTGGAGGTCGGGGAACGGGAGGTGGCCGTGGATATTGCCCTGGTTGCCGTGTACGGAAACGCGCTGACCACCGTGGCCAACAATGTCCGCGCAGCGGTCTACGGATCCGTGGAGCAACTGGTGGGGCTGCGCGTGGTGGAGGTGAACGTGGACATCACCGATGTCCACCTGCCCACCGACAATGCTGAGGCTGCCGCCAAACCGGTGGCCGGCGCCAAAGCGGTATAGGGTCAAAAGCACGTTCCTCGAAAGGACGCACCAGGCCGTTTGGCCGTTAGACGCAGGTTATGAGGCAGGCAAATGAAAGCAACTGTGGTGGGCATGGCAACGGGCGCCGTATTGGCTTTCGCGGCGCTGATATTCGACTTCTGGGGCTTTCTGCTGACCGCCCTGTTTATTGCCCTCGGCGCGCTGCTCGGCCGCGCAGCGGAGGGCAAGATTGATTTCCGCAGCGTTTCGGACGCCCTGACCGGCCGCCGCTCCTCTTCGTGAGCAGCACTGTTATGTCCGCACCGCCGGCGCTGGACACCGGAGCCGTCCTCGCCGGGCACAACCGGATCAGCACCCAGGCACTGACCAGCACGGCAAAGGCCGCCGCGGCGGAATACTTCGGTGTGCCGGCGCAGCAGATCCGGGTGCTGTGGAGAGATGACCAGGGACTGCTGGCACTGTCCCTATCCCTGCCCATAGCGCTGCCGCCGCTCAATACCCTGACGCCGGCCATGCTGGAGCTTGCCGGCGGCACGGTATGGCAGCGGGCGCACGCCGCCAAGCCGGTGCTGCTGCAGCGCGTGGCCGAGCTCACCGGATCACGGCTGTCCCGCGTGGATATCCGGATCACCGGCGCCCTCCCGGCCGAAGGCAGGCGGGTGCGGTGAAGCGCGCCGACGTTGAACTGACGGACCGGATCGTCAAACGCGAAACCCACTCCGCCCGCACGCCGGCAGCGGTGACCGCGGCAGCCATCGGCATCCTCTTTTTCGCCTATGTCCTGCTGGAAACCGTGCTTCAGGCCCTGGGGCAGGACGCCTGGCTGATCGACCCGCCCACCTTCTGGCGCTGGCTGGCGAACCTGCCCGCCCGCTCTGACCCGCTGATCCTCGGCTTGTCCGGCGGGCTGATCTTCCTTGCCGGCCTGCTCTTTTTCCTGCAGGCGGTGCTGCCGGGATGGCGTGCCCGCTACGCGCTGCCCAACCCGCGTGCCGCCGTCGTGGTGGACGGCGAAGTCCTGGCCGCGTCCCTGGCCCGCTGCGCCCGCACCAGTGCCGGCGTCACGCCGCAGCAGGTGCTGGTCACCGTGGGCCGCACGGCGGTGGATGTGCAGATCCGGCCGACGTCGGGTACCCCTGTTGACCCCGAGGCCGTCCGGGCCGCTGTGGAGGAGGAACTGCAGTTGACCAAGTTGAACCCGCAGCCGGCTGTACGCGTGCAGGTTGCCTCGTCCGGGGTGATCGGACAGTGAACGCCACACCGCGGGCCCTGAACCGTTTCCTGCTCGCACTGCTGGGCCTGCTGCTGATGGGTGTCGGCGGCGGGCTGGCGCTGATTTCCGCCTGGCCGGCCGCTGCCCGTGCCTGGCACGGCTTCGCCGCCCGGGCGGGCACAGAAGGAGCCGCCGCCTTCTCATCCACGGTCATGCCCGGCAGCGGTGCCAGTTGGATCTGGGGGGCCGCCGCAGTGCTGTCCTTTGTGGGCATAGTGCTGATGGTGCTGTGGATGGCTGCCCAGGGCGGCGGCCGCACGGACACGCTGGTCTCCGAATACGACGACGACGGCGCCCCCGGGCGGGTGGCGATCAGCGGCGGCGTGGCTGAGCAGGCGTTGCGCAACGCGTTGCAGCAGGACCCGGATGTCGCGGGTTCCGCAGTGAGCACCTACCGGGTGAGGGGACGCAGTGCCCTGCGGGTGCGGATCACCCCGCGCCAGGGGGCAGCCCCGCACCTGATTGCCGCTGATGCCACCGCTTTGGTGGAAAGCCTGGACCTGGCCCTGGGTCATGAAACACCGGTCCTGCTGAGCTTGGAAGCGGGCCGACGGATCCGTCTGGGCCGGGAGGACCGGGTCCGCTAGGGCGGCCAGCCGCCCGCCGCTAGGAGGCCCGGGCCAGCTGCCGGATGGGAATCCACCGGGAGGCGAGGCGGCGGTAGGCCGCAGCCGCGCCGGTCATGTCGCCGTCGGCCAGGGACTCGATGCCCAGCCGGACGTCCGAGGGGGAATCGTCGGGGAACACCAGGTCCGCCACCGGTCCGTAGTCAAGCTCCAGCACGGCGTCCGGATCGAAGACCTCCAGCCAGGCGATCAGTTCCGCCAGTTCATCCAGCAGGTCCAGTTCCGGCGCGGCCATGGACAGCGACGCCGACGCCGCCCGGGCCCGTTCGATGCACTGCAGCACCGGTGCGGACAGCCGCACGGTCTGCACATGGCCGTCGTCCTCCACCACTTCGGTGTGGTCCTCCTCGTGCAGCAGCACGAACCAGCCGAACGGCACACCCCAGGTGGCGGAGCGGGTGTGCAGCTTGGCCAGCGAATCGGCAAAGGAATCCGGATCCAGCCGCGCTGCGTGGGCCTCGCGGGCCACCTCGGGCACCAGCACGTCCACCAGCGGTCCGCGGATGGACTCGCCCAGGGATTCAGCGGCCAGGGAAGTGCGCACCGCCAGCTGGTTGGGGCAGTAAAGGCGGTTGGTCACCCCCTCCTGCGCGGGGTAGTGCAGCACCCGGACCAGGTCCGTGGCGTTGTGCGGAAACGGATCCGAAACCACGCGTACCAGCCGGCGGACGGCGTCGGTGCGCTCCAGGACCTCGGTTTCGTGCCGGCCGCGGGCCCGCTGCTCCATGATGGCCAGCTGCTGGACGTCATCGAAGGCATCCAGCGGCTCGTAGACCCGCAGGTAAGAGACGAACGGGAAGGTCCGGTACAGCGAGGGATGCCGCGCCACGGCTAGTCCAGTTCCACAATCACGGGAGCGTGGTCCGAGGCGCCCTTGCCCTTGCGTTCCTCCCGGTCGATCACCGCGCCGGTGACCCGCTTCGCCAGGGCGGGGGAGCCCAGGACAAAGTCGATGCGCATGCCCTGCTTCTTGGGGAAACGCAGCTGGGTGTAGTCCCAGTAGGTGTAGACGCCGGGCCCGGGGTGGAAGGGACGGACCACATCGGTGAAGCCGGCGTCGAGGAAGTCCTTGAAGGCCTGCCGTTCGGGATCGGTGATGTGGGTGGCGTTCTGGGCGCGGAACCAGTCGATGTCCCACACGTCGTCGTCTTCCGGGGCGATGTTCCAGTCACCCATCAGGGCCAGTTCCAGGGACGGATCCTTGGTGATCCACTCGGCGGCATGGTTCTTGAGGGTCTTCAGCCATTCCAGCTTGTACGGCATGTGCGGATCCTCCACCGCCCGGCCGTTGGGAACGTACAGGCTCCACACGCGCACTCCGCCGCAGGTCGCACCGATGGCACGGGCTTCGGCCACGGTGGTCTCCGCGGTCTTGCCGAAGTGCGGCTGGTCGGGGAAGGTGCGTTCGACGTCGTCGAGGCCCACGCGGGAGGCAATGGCCACGCCGTTCCACTGGCTCAGGCCGAAGTGCGCCACTTCGTAGCCGTTCTTCTCGAACAGTTCCCAGGGGAAGTTCTCGTCCTTCGCCTTGGTCTCCTGAATGGCCAGGACATCGACGTCGGAGCGCTGCAGCCAGGCCTCGATGCGGTCGGCTCGGGCGCGGATGGAGTTTACGTTCCAGGTAGCAATCTTCACACTGCTACGTTACCCAATCCGGCCCGCTCCCACACTGCGCCGCGGGCCCGGCGGGGCCGGATGCGCGGCGCAGTGCGGTGCAGCACAGGCAGGGTCAGGTGTTACTTCCACCAGGTGTCGTGCACCGTGACCGGGATGGTGCGCTTGTGCCGGGTCATCACGAAGCGGGCCTCGATCTTTTCCGCCGCGTCGGCGGGGGTGTCCTCGCCCTCCAGATAGCCGTCAATGGTGTCGTAGCTCAGGCCCAGCTCCGTCTCGTCCGTCTGCCCGGGCTTGTCATCGAGCAGATCGGCGGTGGGGGCCTTGGCTACCAGCTTCTCCGGGGCTCCCAGCTCGGTCAGCAGTGCACGGTTCTGCCGCTTGTCCAGGCCGGAAAGGGGCAGCAGGTCCGCGCCGCCGTCGCCGAACTTGGTGAAGAAACCGGTAACGGATTCGGCGCCGTGGTCCGTGCCGATCACCAGCAGGTTGTGCTGGCCTGCCACGGCGTACTGCGCGGTCATGCGCACCCGGGCCTTGATGTTGCCCTTGTTGAAATCGGTGATCTTCTCGCCGGTCATCTTCACGTACTCGTCTTCGAAACCGTCCACTGCCGGGCCCACGTTGTAGACCAGGGACTGGTCGGGGGCAATGAATTCCAGCGCAGCCTGGGCGTCCGCTTCATCATGCTGGACCTTGTACGGCAGGCGCAGGGCAATGAACGTTGCCTCGGTACCTTCGGCCTTCAGCTCATCCACGGCCATCTGGGCCAGCTTGCCGGCGAGCGTGGAATCCACGCCGCCGCTGATGCCCAGAACGTAGCCCTTGGTGTGCGAGGCGTGCAGATATTCTTTGAGGAAGTCCACCCGGCGGCGGATTTCCGCGGCCGCATCAATAGTGGGCTGAACTCCCAATTCGGCAATGATTTCCTCTTGTAGTTTCCGCATGGACCTCAGCCTATATCCGTCACCGGCGCCCTGCCCGGGCAACGGCCGGCGCGAGTTGGTCCGCCGCGCCGTCGCAAAGATGCACAAACATCCGTGCGCGGCATGGCCATGGCTAGGATTAAGGCATGACATCGCCCGCCATTGCGCCCGCCCGTACCCGTCTGCTGGACCTGATCCAGGAGTTGGCGGTGGTCCGCGGCAAGGTGGTGCTGTCCTCCGGCGCAGAGGCCGATTACTACATAGACCTGCGCCGCGTCACGCTGCAGCACGAAGCATCCGCCCTGGTGGGCGAGGTGATGCTGGAACTGCTGGACAGCGCAGGAGTCGAGTTCACAAACGCCGGCGGCCTGACCATGGGCGCCGATCCGGTGGCCACCGCGCTGATGAACGCCGCCGCCCGCACCGGCCGCCCCGTGGACGCCTTTGTGGTGCGCAAGGCGCAGAAGTCCTACGGCATGGGCCGCCAGGTGGAAGGCCCCGACGTCGCCGGACGCAACGTGGTGGTCCTTGAGGACACCTCCACCACCGGCGGCTCGGCCCTGACCGCCGTCGAGGGTGTGCGGAAGGCCGGCGGCAACGTGGTGGCCGTAGCCGTGATTGTGGACCGGGATACCGGTGCCAAGGAACGCATCGAGGCCGAGGCCGGGGTGCCGTACCTGTTTGCGTTCGGCAAGGATGAACTCGGCCTCGAGTAGCCGCGGCAACCGGCGCGGCAGCGGCGACCCGGAACCGGAGAGCGTCCGGGACCCGGAAATGCTGCCCGCCCCTGGGACGCCCGGCGACCCGGGAGCATTCCTCCGCAAGGTCTCAGACCTGCACCGGATTTCCCGCCGCCGGTTCCTGGCCGGTTCCGCCGCCGGACTGCTGCTGGCCACGGACCTGGCCGTCACCTCGCGGATCCAGCGCTACCGCGAGGAACTGGAAATCCTGCGGGTGCCGGACAAAGAGGCGCAGCGGAGGTTTCCCCGGGCCATGTGGTTCCTTTTCCCGGGGTACAAAACCAGCTGGGAGGAAACCCGCTGGATCCTCGGCTCACTGCGCCCGGCGCTCACCACCCGCGGACAGCTGGCCGCGGTGGGCTACTCGAACCTGGGCCTGAGGGTGCAGGACATCCTCGACGCCGTCCACCGCTGCATCCTCGACCTGCGGCTGGAACGGATCTACTTCTACGGGCACAGCTTCGGCGGCATGGTGGCCGTGCAGGTGGCGGCCGGCCTGCGCGAGCGCGGCGTCGCCGTCGAACTGATCATCCTGGACTCCAGCCCGTCCGGGAAGAAGGACGTCCTGGACCGGGCCATGTTCGAGGGAGCGGTGTTCCTGTACGACGCCGGCTACCGGGTGCCGCTGGGACTGCGCGGCGGCTACGAACTGGGCGAGCGCCTGGTGCACAAAGACGAGCGGTCCTGGCGGACCATCGGCGAACAGACACTGGCCCAGCTCTCACCTCTGGCCCCTTCCAGCACCCTCATCCAGTCCCAGGCCTCGTTCATCTACCACTTCAGCGCCGCACGCTTCACGGCGGCGCTCGCCGGCACCAAGGCCGCGTTCATCGGGAATCCGCGGGATGAAACCGTGAATTACGCGTCGGCCCGGGCGGGCTGGACGGACGCCTTCGGTTCGAACCTGCTGCCCGGTTCCCCGGTGACCGAAGGGGCCCGCCCCGCACATGCCAGCCCGCAGTGGAACCCGGAGATCTACGAAGAGGTCCTGCTGCAGGTATTGCGGCTTTACGAGCCGGCCCCCTCCGGCGGTGTCCGGCCGGTGGAGTAACCGGGCCGGTCGGGTCAGATGGTGTTGATCAGGTCCGATACCGAGTTCATGATCTGCGTGGGCCGGAACGGGTACCGGTTGATGTCCTCGCGCTGCGTGATGCCGCTGAGCACCAGCACCGTGTGCAGGCCCGCTTCGATGCCGGCCACAATGTCGGTGTCCATCCGGTCGCCAATCATGGCGGTGGTCTCCGAGTGCGCGTCAATCTTGCGCATGGCGGAACGGAACATCATGGGGTTGGGTTTGCCCACAATGTACGGCTCCATCTTGGTGGCCGCGGTAATCAGCGCCGCGATGGCACCGGTGGCCGGCAGGACGCCTTCCTGCGAAGGGCCCGTGACGTCCGGGTTCGTGGCGATGAACCGGGCGCCGCCCAGGATCAGCCGGATGGCCTTGGTGATGGTGCCGAAGGAGTAGGTGCGGGTCTCGCCCAGCACCACATAGTCCGGGTTCGTGTCCGTGAGGATCATGCCCGCCTCGTGCAGCGCCGTCGTCAGCCCGGCCTCGCCCACCACAAAGCAGCGGCCCGGGGCGCCGGAGTTCTTGACCTGGTCCTTGAGGAACTCCGCTGTGGCCAGGGCGGAGGTCCACAGGTTCTCCTCCGGGACCTCCAGGCCCGAGGCGCGCAGCCGTGCGGCCAGGTCCCGGGGCGTGTAGATGGAGTTGTTGGTCAGCACCAGGAACCGCTTGCTCGTTGCTACCCAGCGCTCAATGAGCTCCGCCGCGCCCGGAATCGGATGGTTTTCGTGGACCAGGACACCGTCCATGTCCGTCAGCCAGCACTCAATGTTCTCGTTTTCGCCCACGGTCTCCCATTTCTCGCTTCATTGCCTAGGTGGCCCCGCCCACAACCGGCCCGTGACGGGCACGCTGCGGCGGGCACAGCCAGTCTTTCACCTTAGGCTGGAAGGGTGATAGACAGCAGCCCCCGGGAACCCCTTGATGACGCCACGGATGCAACCGCCGCCCCAATGCACCAGGTGGGTGTAGGCCCTTGGGAAGGGCCGCTGCCCGAAGGGGAGCACTGGGATCCGGAACTGCTGGCGAACGGCGATGCCCGCAACGTGGTGGACGAATACCGGTACTGGAAACATGACGCGATCGTGGCGGACCTGGACACCAAACGGCATCCCTTCCATGTGGCCATCGAAAACTGGCAGCACGACTTCAACATCGGCACCGTTGTCCGCACCGCCAACGCGTTTATGGCCAAGGAAGTGCACATCATCGGACGACGCCGGTGGAACCGCCGCGGCGCCATGGTCACCGACCGCTACCAGCACATCCGCAACCACCCCACGGTCGAGGACTTTGTCGCCTGGGCGCACGGCGAAGGCCTGCACATCATCGGGATCGACAATTTTCCCGATTCCGTGCCGCTGGAAACCTATGAGCTGCCGGAAAACTGCGTCCTGGTGTTCGGGCAGGAAGGCCCGGGCCTGAGCCCCGAGGTCCACGCCGCCGCAGACGCCACCCTGTCCATTGCCCAGTTCGGTTCCACCCGGTCCATCAACGCCGGCTCGGCCGCGGCCATCGCCATGCACAGCTGGATCCGCCGCCACGTTTTCGGCCAGAAGGCCGGCTAACCCGGGAGCGGGCGGGTAGGACGGTCGGGCACGCAAAAACCGGCCGCGGTTCGGGTGCGACTAGGATCACAGGGTGGACTGGCTATGGTATTTCGTCGCTCTGGTTCCGCTGGCCGGATTGGTTCCGCTGGTGCGGGCAAAACTGCCCCGAGCCTCCGTCGTCGGAGTGGCCATACTCCTGGTCCTGACAGCGGCCGCCACAGCAGCCCTGGGCCCCTCCGGCCTCCTCGCAGAGGAGGCCGGAGTGCTGGAAGCCATCCTGGTGCTGGCGCTGTTCGTCATTTACCTCCTGCTGCGGGCCTGGGCCTCGGACCGGGCCGAAGTGCAGCGGCTGCGCAGCATTGCCCGCCGCAATGCCGATCAGATTTCCGTGGTCAGCCACGAGATCCGGACTCCGCTGGCGCTGATGAAGGGCGCTTCGGACCTGCTTGCCGAAGGATCACCGGGGCCGCTCACAGCCAGTCAGACGCGGTTCGTAGAGACCATTAGTTCCAACTGCCACTCCGTGATCGCACTGGCGGAGGACCTCCTGGCCCAGGCACGGATGGACGCTGGAATGTTCACGCTTCACCCCCAGCGGGTCAACCTCCGTACGCTCAGTGCTTCCGTGATCGCCGAACTCCGGCACCTGCACGGGCTGCCGCTCGCACTGGATTGTCCCGGAGCTCCGCCGCGCGTCTGGGCCGATCCGCAGTTGCTGCGCCAGGCCCTGACCAACCTCATCAACAATGCTGTGGGGCATGCCTACAACGCCAAGCTCATCACGGTGAGGGTGGTCAACGCAGACGCACAGATCCTCATTTCGGTCTCGGATGACGGCGACGGGATTCCTGACGAGGAAAGACAGCAGCTTTTTGAACGGTTCCAAAGCGGCCGTCCGCTGCGCGACGGAACGGGGCTTGGGCTGGTGATCACGCGGGCGATCGTGCAAATGCACGGAGGCGACATCTTTGTGGACAGCACACCCAAACGCGGGACAACCATGCTGTTGAGCCTTCCGCGGGAAACGCCCCAACCGGCCGTCACAGCCGGCAGGAACGGAGCACTGCAATGACCGCCCAGCCCCTTGCCCTAGTGGTCGACGACGAACCGCAGATGATCGACATCGTCAGCTTCGCACTGGAAACACAGGGATTCGAAACCGTAACGGCCCGCGATGCGGAGAAGGCCTGGCAGATGTTCAAGGTCCGGGACCTGGACCTGCTGGTTTTGGACGTTATGCTGCCGCAGGCATCGGGGCTGAGCCTGTGCCGCCGTATCCGGGAGGTCAGCAGCGTTCCCATTCTCCTTCTCACCGCACGCGGGGAGACCAAAGACCGTGTGGAAGGACTGGAAGCCGGAGCGGATGACTATGTCACCAAGCCGTTCCATCCCCGCGAACTCGCGCTCCGCGCCGAGGCGATCGTCCGGCGTACCCGAAGCCAACCTGCACCGGGGACCCTGGTGTACGGGCCGCTGCAGATTGCCGGCTCTTCGGCCAGCTTGAACGGGCGGATCCTCAACCTGACACCAACGGAATTCCGTCTCCTGGCCAGGCTGGCCTCGGAACAGGGGAAACCGGTGAGCTTCCGCCACCTCCTGCTGGCCGGCTGGCAAATGGAGGAGGGCCCCGGGGCCAAGGAGATGCTGAAGACGGCGGTTTACCGGCTGCGGCTCCAACTGGCCGAACACGGTTATCAGAAAGCGGTCGGGGCGGTGCGGGGCGCCGGGTATCAGTTGACCTTCACGGCACCGGTGCCGGCGGGGCCGGGCACGAAGGCGCCGTCGCTGTAAAAGTCACGGCACTGTGACCAACTGTGACCGAACCGGGCACCGGCTGGGTGCGTTCCCTCCATAGATTGGGGCTTGGCCGGTGCTACCCGGCCGCGTAGTCAGGGGCAGAGTCGCCCCTCAACGAAAGGGACGCCATGAAGCGCAAAGCCGCGCTCACATTCGCTATGGGGACCGCTGCGCTGCTCGCCTTGAGCGGCTGTGTAGTGAACGACGCCGAACCCGCCTCCGAAGGTGAGGAGCTCGGGGGAAGCCTGACCGTGGCCTGCGGGGCCATGGAGGACTGGTGCCAGGCCATGACGGCGGCCTTCCAGGAGAAAACCGGAGTGGAAACCAGTTTTGTCCGGCTCTCCTCGGGAGAAACCGTTGCCCGTCTGGAGTCAGCCAAGGACTCCCCGGAGTTTGACGTGTGGCACGGTGGACCGGCGGACGGGTACGGCATGGCCCGGGATGCCGGCCTGCTTGAGCAGTACAGTTCACCCAACGCAGATGCCATCCCGGAAAAATACAAGGACGCCGACGGGTACTGGACGGGTGTCTACGTAGGCGCCCTCGGGTTCTGCTCCAACCAGTCAGTCCTGGACAAGCTGGGCGTGGACGCCCCGGAATCCTGGCGGGACCTGCTGGATCCGAAGTTGAAGGGACAGGTCTCCACCGCGCATCCCTCCACTTCCGGAACGGCCTTCACGGCACTGTGGACCCAGGTCACGCTGAACGGCGGAGATGAAGACAAGGCCATGGAGTACATGCGCGGCCTGCACAACAACATCCTGCAGTACTCAAAGAGCGGCACCGCACCCGGCCAGACGGCAGGGCGCGGAGAAGTTGCCGTAGGCCTGGTGTTCTCGCATGACTGCGTGAAGTACCAGGAGGCCGGAATGACGGATCTGGTGGTGTCCTTCCCCGAAGAAGGCACCGGTTATGAAATCGGCGGGGTGGGCGTGGTCAAGGGGAGCAAGAATCCCGCTGCTGCGAAGGCATATGTGGACTGGACCCTGACCCCCGAGGCGCAGAACCTCGGCGTCACTGTCGGTTCCTACCAGATCCCCACCAATCCGGACTCAACGAGGGATGAGCGCATGGTCAACCTCGACGAGGTGAAGCTGGTCGATTACGACTTCGATGCCGCTTCGAAGGCCAAGAAGGAGTTGACGCAGCGCTTCGACGCCGAGATCGCTGCCCAACCGCGAGAGTAGCCGCCTCCTGCCATGCCTTTTATCCACTAGGTGCACGGCCGGGACCCCGGCCGTGCACAGTAGGAGATTTTCGTGAGTCTAGAAACCTTGCAGCCGGTTGCTGTTCCCGTCCCCGCACCGGGCCGGAGCAGCAGGATCAGGGCGGCCGGCGCCCGCCTGGATCCGCTCACCAAGGTGGTCATCGCCTTGGTGGTGCTCATCCTCGCCGTGCTGATCGCCTATCCGCTGGTCCGGATCCTGGCCCAGGCCTTCAGCTCGGACGGCCGTGAAACCCTCGGCCGGATTTTCACTTCAAGCACCAACCGGACCATCCTGCTCAATACCGTGGTGCTGGGCCTGCTGGTGGGGACAGTTGGCACGGTCATCGGCTTCGCTTTCGCGTACGCCCAGGCGCGGCTGAAGTTCAAGGGCAAGAAACTCCTCCACCTGATTGCCCTGCTGCCCATTGTTTCCCCGCCGTTCGCCGTGGCAACTGCCGTCATCACCCTTTTTGGGCGCGGCGGGCTGGTCACCAACAAGCTCCTCGGCCTGGAATACAACATCTACGGGCTGACGGGACTCACCCTGGTGCTGTCGCTGTCCTTCTTCCCGGTGGCATACATGAACCTGCTGGGAATGCTCCGCAGCCTGGATCCTTCGCTGGACGAGGCCGCGGCGAACCTGGGCGCGAGCAAATGGAAAATCTTCCGCAGCGTGACCATCCCGATGCTCGTCCCGGGCTTCGCCAGCTGCTTCCTGCTGCTGTTTGTCGAGGCCATTGCCGACCTCGCCAACCCGTTGGTGATCGGCGGCGACTTCACCGTCCTTTCCTCGCGCGCCTACATCGCGATCACGGGGGAATACGACGTCGCCGCCGGGGCAGCCTATTCGCTCGTCCTGCTGTTGCCCGGCCTCCTGGTGTTCCTGGTGCAGCGGTACTGGGCCGAACGTAAGAGCGTGGTTTCGGTCTCCGGCAAACCGTCGGGCAACATCCTGATGATCACTTCTGCGGCCGGCCGGGTCCCGCTGCTGGCCTTCGTGGGACTCGTCGCAGCCCTGATCGTGGGCATTTACCTCACCGTCTTCGTGGGTGCCTTCACCAAGATCCTGGGCATCAACAACAGCGTCACCCTGGCCAACTACCGTTATGTCCTTTCGGGCATAGGCTCGGATGCCATGTTTACCACCACCATCCTGGCGCTCATCGCCACCCCCGTGGCCGGCGTCCTGGGCATGGTGATGGCCTGGTTGATTGTCCGTAAGGTCAATCGTGGGAGGGGCGTCCTGGACTTCATCGGCATGCTCGGCTTGGCCGTGCCCGGCACTGTCCTGGGCATCGGGTACGCCGTCGCCTTCAACAAGCCCTTCATCATCGGGAACCTGCAGTTCCTGCCGGCGCTGGCTGGAGGCGCGGGAATGTTCGGCGGTGCGCTCGCGATTGTGATGGTCTACGTGATCCGCTCCATGCCCTCGGGCCAGCGCTCCGGCGTCGCCGCCCTGCAGCAGATTGATCCTGCCATCGACGAAGCGTCCACTTCCCTGGGTGCCTCGTCCCTGACGACGTTCCGCACCATAACCCTGCCCTTGATCCGGCCTGCCCTGCTCTCCGGCCTCACCTATGCGTTCGCCCGGGCCATGACCACGCTGTCGCCGATCATTTTCATCACCACGCCCAAAACCAAGATCATGACCTCCCAGATCCTCTCGGAGGTAGACGCGGGCCGCTTTGGCAACGCCTTCGCCTACTGCACCATCCTGATTGCGATTGTCCTGACGGTCATCGGCCTGATGAACCTCCTGATCCGCGAACCCAGGGTCAAAACCCGCTCCCGCTGACCATCAGCACCCCGCCAAAATTCCACCCTGACTACCTGAACCTGAGGACAGCATGGCACGCACAACACTTGATGACCGGCCCACCGCACGCACCGGACCGGCGGAAACGGGCGAGCTTCGCCTACACAACCTGGTCAAGACCTTCGCCGGCCCGGATGCCGCCCCCGCTGTAGACGGCATTGACCTGGTGATCCGCCCTGGAGAGTTCATCACCCTCCTCGGCCCGTCGGGCTGCGGCAAAACCACAACGCTGCGGATGATCGCCGGTTTCGAGCAGCCCACCACCGGGCAGCTGACCCTCGACGGCGAGGACATGGTCAACCTGACTCCGGATAAGCGGCCCATGTCGATGGTCTTCCAGTCCTACGCGCTCTTTCCCCACATGAGCGTTTTCGACAACGTCGCCTACGGGCTGCGGTTGAAGAAAACACCGGCCAAAACCCTTGAGCAAGAGGTCAACTTCGCCCTCGCCTCCATGAGCCTCTCCCCGTACGCGGATCGTGCTCCGAACCAGCTTTCCGGCGGTCAGCAGCAGCGTGTGGCCCTGGCACGGGCCATGGTGATGAAGCCCAAGGTGCTGCTCTTCGACGAACCGCTGTCCAACCTCGATGCCAAGCTGCGCGTCCAGATGCGCACTGAGATCCGCAGCCTCCAGCACAAGCTCGGCATCACGAGCGTCTACGTGACGCATGACCAGGATGAAGCCATGACGCTCTCGGACCGGATCGTCGTAATGCGGCAGGGGCGGATCGAACAGGTTGCCGCTCCCACCGAGGTGTACCGGCGCCCCGCCTCGGTGTTTGTTGCCGACTTCATCGGTCGGGCCAATTTCATCGATATCCAGGAACATGTTGTATCAGGGACCGCCGGGGACAAGATGGCGAAGGTGACGGTCCTGGGCAGCGAGTACTTGGTGCCCGCGCACGATGCCGTCACCGACAACTCCGCCGCAACCCTGCTGGTCCGGCCTGAATCGGTGGCGGTGACCAAGATCGAGCCGGCGGCTTCCGACGTCGAGCGGCAGGTATCCGGGCGGGTCGGTCGGGTGCTGAACTCTGTTTTTTACGGTTCCTGGATTGAGTATGACGTGGAGAGCGAGGCCGGAAACGTCACCTCCGTGGTCAGTGATCCTGCCCCTGAGGACCTGATGGAAGCCGGAACCTACGTGCATGTGGACATCAACCCGGACCGTTCCTGGCTGATGCTGCCAGAGCAGGGGTAGGCCCCGGACCTGCCGCCCCTCAACCGGCCGCGGTTATCCGCCGGGCGCACCTGATGCCGCGCGGGTACTTGTGGCTAGGATGTAGGAAGCCAGAGAGGGCGCCAGGCCCTGCCGCACGACACTTGGAGTCAGCATGCCTATTGCAACCCCGGAGATTTACGCCGAGATGATCGACCGTGCCAAGGCAGGAGGCTTCGCCTACCCGGCAGTCAACGTCACCTCCTCGCAGACCCTGAACGCAGCCCTGGCCGGGTTCGCCGAGGCCGGCTCGGACGGCATTGTCCAGGTCTCCACCGGCGGCTCGGCCTACTGGTCCGGCGCCACCGTGAAGAACATGGTTGCCGGTTCCCTCGCGTTTGCGGCGTACGCCAAGGAAGTAGCCAAGAGCTACAACGTGAACGTTGCACTGCACACCGACCACTGCCCCAAGGACAAGCTCGAAGATTTCGTCCTGCCGCTGCTGGCCGCGTCCGAAGCTGCGGTGAAGCGCGGCGAGGACCCCATCTTCAACTCGCACATGTGGGATGGTTCCGCCGAAACCCTGGACGACAACCTGCGCATTGGGCAGGAACTGCTGGCGCGCACCGCTGCCGCGAAGATCATCCTCGAAGTGGAAATCGGCACTGTGGGCGGTGAAGAGGACGGCGTGGAAAACGCCATCAACGAAAAGCTCTACACCACCGTGGCGGACGGCATGGCCACCATCGAAGCCCTCGGCGACGGCAGCAAGGGCCGCTACCTCACGGCCCTGACCTTCGGCAATGTGCACGGCGTGTACAAGCCCGGCGGCGTGAAGCTGCGCCCGGAGATCCTCAAGGAGATCCAGGACGCAGTCGGCGAATCCCTCGGCAAGGACCGGCCCTTTGACCTGGTCTTCCACGGCGGCTCCGGCTCCTCCGCCCAGGAGATCGCCGACGCCGTCTCCTACGGCGTCGTGAAGATGAACATCGACACCGACACCCAGTACGCGTACACCCGCCCGGTGGCCGACCACATGCTGCGGAACTACGACGGCGTGCTGAAGGTGGACGGCGAAGTGGGCAACAAGAAGCAGTACGACCCGCGTGTTTGGGGTGCCTCCGCCGAAAAGGGCATGGCCGCCCGCGTGGTCGAAGCCGCGCAGAACCTCGGATCGGCAGGCAAGGCGCTCTAATGTCAGACGAATTCCGCAAGAACCTGCTCGGCCCCGACGCCACGTACCTGCCTGAGGAGACCGACGTCGTCGCCCGCCTGGAAGCAGGCGACGAACCGGTGGACCTTGCCGCCAAGTACCCCACCTCCTCCCAGGTGTGGGCTGCACTCGCCGACGAGGCGTTCGAGGAGGGCCGGAACGTCGAGTCCTACGCCTACGCCCGGGTGGGTTACCACCGCGGACTGGACTCCCTGCGCCGTGCCGGCTGGCGCGGCATCGGCCCCATCCCGTGGTCGCACGTCCCCAACCGCGGTTTCCTGCGCTCGCTGTACGCCCTCGGCCGCGCCGCAGCAGCCATCGGCGAGACCGAGGAAGTGGACCGGATCCGCAAGTTCCTCGACGATTCCGATCCGCAGGCCAAGGCAGCCATTGAAGGCCAGGCCCTCTAGCCGTTCCTGCTGGAAAACCGGCGGTCCCTGAGGCAGGGGCCGCCGGTTTTTTGTGCCCGCCTGCCCATCCCTATCCGGCTTGGGGGCGGGAACGGTGCCGGCGGACAGCCGCCCGGTTGGCACAGCGGACCGAGCAATACCGCTGCCGGCCGTTGCGGGTGACGTCCACAACCACCGCTCGGCACGGCTCCGCGGCGCACCGTCCGAGCCGGTGCATGCCGCGGGTGACCAGATGCAGGGAAGTTCCGACGCTGATGATGGCCCGCAGTACCGACGGCAGGGATTCGTCATTGTCGCGGTAGTGCAGGTGCCAGCCTTCGCCGTCGTGGTTCGTAAGCCGAGGGTAGGCCGCGGCGTCGGCCATCTGAGCGTTCAGCAGTGCCGCCCGCTGCCCCGGAGCAGGTGTGTCCACCACTGCCAGCCACTCGTCAATGAAGGTGCGGGTGCGCGCAAGATCGTCCGGGCGGGCGGGGAAGGTCATGGTCATGCCGGCCTCCAACGTCCGCTCCACCAGGGCGTCCCGGTTGCCCGGCCAGTTGTTCGCCAGCGACGCGGCCAGCAGCACGGCGTACTCGCCGTAAGGGTTGAGATGCATAAGGCCATTACAGCATTGTTGAGTCCATGCATATCAGTCCGGTCTCGAACCACGATCTCCAAGTAGTTGGTGTCAGCCACGAACATTCCTGGATAACGGAATCCCGCCACCAGGTATCCGCCGGCGTCCTCCTCTATGTCCGGTGTACGCAGTGCCGGGTACGGCGGGTGGATCTGCAGGCCCCGGCACAGGTTGTTCCCGCGGGCATCAGCCGGGTAGTAGGGGTGTAGTGCACCGCCGGGGACGGTGCGTAGGCTGGACCCGACGCGAAAGGCCGGTGCGGGCATGGATAAGTTCGACTTCCGGAAGTCCTACCCGGAGCTGTACTCACCCGGCCGGCGGGACTTCACCCTGGTGCAGGTTCCGCACCTGCAGTACCTGGCCGTGGATGGACACGGGAACCCGAACACCTCGCCCGAATACGCCCAGGCCCTGGATTGCCTCTATCCCGTCGCGTACGCAGTGAAGTTCCGGTCCAAGAACGAGCTGGAGCAGGACTTCACGGTGCCGCCGCTCGAAGCGCTATGGCGGGCGGCGGACATGAGCGCGTTCACTGCCGGGGACAAGGATTCGTGGGACTGGACCGCATTGATTGCCCAGCCGGAATGGATCACCGCCGGGATGGTGGAACAGGCGGTGGCCGCGGTGGCCGCGAAAAAGGATCCGCCCGGCATCGACCGGGTGCGGCTGCTGCCCCTCGATGAAGGGCTGTCCGCGCAGATCCTTTTTGTAGGCCCCTACGACGACGAGGCGCCGGTCCTGGCGCGGCTGCACGATGCCTGGATGCCGGAACATGATCTGGCGTTCAACGGCGATCACCACGAGGTTTACCTGAACGATCCCCGGCGCACCGCCCCGGCGAAACTGCGGACGGTGCTGCGCCAGCCGGTCCGGCCGGATTCGGGGTAATCCGCCCGGTCACCGTCCTAGGGTTACTGCACGTCTACCGGTGCCAGCACGGCGTAGACCACGTAATTGTCGTCAAACTTTCCGGTTTCCGGATCGTAACCGTCGCAGGTGATCAGGCGCAGTTCAGGGCCTGCCGTGTTTCCGTAGACCTTCAGCGTTGGGAAATTGTCCTTCGCGTATTGCTCCGCTGCCTGCACCGTGAATACAGCCGTGCTGCCGTCTTCGCGGGCAACTTCGATCCGGTCCCCGGCGGCCAGCCGGCGCAGGTCCGCGAATATTCCGGGTCCGCCGCCCTCGGCGTTGACATGGCCCAGCAACACGGCAGGGCCGAGCTCACCCGGGGTGGGGGAGTGTTCGTACCATCCTGCGGGCGACCCGGGCTCTCCCGGCGGCACTTCCAGCGCGCCCTGGGCATCGAGGCCAAGGCGGATCACTTTCGACTGCGCGCCGATCGAGGGGATAGTCAGCGACACCGGCGTGGACTCAGGCAGCGGGGGTGCGGCGGGTTCGGCGGACGTCATGGGGGCCGCGGGCAGCGACGACACCTGTGCCGTGGCCGCCGGCGACGGAGCCAGCAGGGGAACCCCACCCTTAGGGTCCGAGTTCGCGGCGCATCCCCCGGCGAGGACCATTGCCGGAAGCAGGACGGCAGCCGCCGCAGTTGCCCGCAGGCCCCTGCGGCGGCCGCCCCTAACGGTGCTGGTCATGTCTGTCCGTCCCCAGTGCCGGATGCATGTGCCATGGGATGTCCTGTCGGTTTTCGGAGAGTCCGGTGTAAACGGTGGGTCTTAGTCAGCTGTACGACGGCGGCGCACCACGTAGGTTCCGCCGGCGGCCGCAGCCAGGACCAGGCCACCGCTCAGGGCAAGGATTCCGGCATTGGATTCCTCGGGCTCCTGGGTGATGCCGGTGTTGGCCCCGCCTGCCGGCATCTGGCCGACCTGCGCATCCATCCAAGTGCCGTCCGCATCCAAATGTCCCTGTTTCATGGGTACCTGGGCCATCGGCTTGGTGGAATCCTCGCAGCCGATGCCGTCCCCGTCATTGTCCAAATGCGGACCATAGCGGGGGTGGTCGGCCGGGATGTTGTAGACGCCCTCCGCGGCTGCCTCGTCACAGTTGACATAGGGGGCTGTGGGCGGCGGCCGGTGATCGCCGCCGCCGGGGCCGTCTGCCAGCGCCGGTCCGGCGGTGAGGAGCCCGAACCCGGTGATGGCCGTAAAAGTGAGGCCTGCTGTCGTCTTTTTCATGCGATTCCCTGCTTTCTGAGTAAAGGAGGGCATCCAGGAGAGGATGACCCTGAAAGCGTAGGTACTCGCGTAATCGGCGCGCTTCCCCGCAGGCAGATATTGGTCCGCAGAGCCGCCAATTAGTTCGCACGGGCAAAAGTTGTCCTCCGGCAACAACCCAGGACGGGTGGGTGGGGTTGTCTGGGGCCGTCAGGCAGGTTAAAAGCTCCGGGATGGGAAAAATCGACCGGTTTGGGAAATCCCTGCGCTGCGCAGTGGCAGGAAATGCCCAAATTGGAGGGGATTTCCCAAACTGCAGGGAATCCGCCGCCACGGTCCGTCAAGTGCCCGCCCAGGCTGTCCATAGTGCAGTTAATGCTGCCCAGGGTGGGGCCACACGGCATTAGGTGCACTATGAACGCCGGGTGGTGGTCTCAGGGCAGGATCGTGGTGGTGACGGCGACCATCTGTGGTGTGGCCGGAACGGAGCTGAAACCGAACTTCACGGGCGGATCGATCCGGCGCAGCTGCCCCAGATCAGCACCGTCCCAGGCAGCCGTCGCTGCAACGAGGGAGCGGATGGACCGGACGCCGTAGAACTCCCGCCGCCCGCCGCCGGCGGAACCGGCGGTCTGCACGCCGGGAACAATCAATCCGGCCACGGGGTTGACGGCACGCAGCCACCATGGCGCAACGGCCAGCGGAGCCGGCACATGTTCGAGCAGCCGGCCCAGAACCGTCACCGGACCCAATTCCACCTCCAGCCGCAGCGGACCGGCGGCCACCCGCAGTGCGCTCGCGGACAGCACCGCGTCCACCGGTGCCACCACGGTCCGGTCAAACCGGTACGTCCCGCCCACATACTCCGCCACCGTGTCTGAGGGGGCGAGCAGTGTCCGGACGCCGTCGTCGTGCTCCGCCATAACGTCCGTGAAGGCACCAAAGGGTGAGTCGAGCCAATGCCCCACCACCAGCCGCACACCGGAGGAGGTTCCCAGCCCGGCAATGTACCCGCGGAATCGGTCCATGACGCTACGGTACCTGCGCCCCCGTACCGGATACTGCCCCTGATGTCGTAATTCCGGGGCGGGCAAAGCGTGATCGGCTAAACTTGGCAGGTAAGAGCCCCGCGACTTGCGCGTAGCCAGGCCACCACGGCTTGACCGGCGAGTTCAGGGGCGTTCTCATGCACGGTAGCGGATCTGCACCTAGCAGGTCTGCCCCGTAACTAATGGGGGAGGATCCCATGCCAGCTATAGTCATCGTCGGCGCCCAGTGGGGCGACGAAGGTAAAGGTAAGGCCACCGATCTGCTCGGCGGGCGCGTCGACTACGTCGTCAAGCCCAACGGCGGAAACAATGCCGGCCACACCGTCGTCGTCGGCGGTGAAAAATACGAACTCAAGCTGCTGCCTGCAGGCATCCTCAGCCCCAACGCCATTCCCGTGATCGGCAACGGCTGCGTGGTGAACCTTGAGGCGCTCTTCGCCGAGATCGACGGCCTTGAGTCCCGCGGCGCAGACACATCCAAGCTGCGGATCTCCGCCAACGCGCACCTGGTGGCCCCGTTCCACCAGGTGATGGACAAGGTCACCGAACGCTTCCTGGGCAAGCGGGCCATCGGCACCACCGGCCGCGGCATCGGGCCGGCGTACATGGACAAGGTCGCCCGGCTGGGCATCCGCGTGCAGGACATCTTCGATGAATCCATCCTGCGCCAGAAGGTCGAAGGCTCCCTGAAGCAGAAGAACCAGCTGCTGCTGAAGGTCTACAACCGCCGCGACGTCGACGCCGAAGAGATGGTCCAGTACTTCCTCTCCTACGCGGACCGGCTGCGCCCCATGGTCATCGACTCCACCTATGAGCTGAACACTGCCCTGGATGAGGGCAAGGTAATCCTCATGGAGGGCGGCCAGGCCACCTTCCTGGACGTTGACCACGGCACCTACCCGTTTGTCACTTCCTCCAACCCCACCGCCGGCGGCGCGTCCGTGGGCTCGGGCATCGGCCCCACCCGCATCAACCGGGCCGTGGGCATCATCAAGGCGTACACCACCCGCGTGGGCGCCGGACCGTTCCCCACGGAACTGTTCGACGACATGGGCCTGTACCTGCAGAAGACCGGCGGCGAATTCGGTGTGAACACCGGCCGGCCCCGCCGCTGCGGCTGGTACGACGCCGTCCTGGCCCGCCACGCGTCCCGCGTCAACGGGTTCACGGACTACTTCGTGACGAAGCTCGATGTCCTCACCGGCATCGAGAAGATCCCCGTATGCGTGGCCTACGACGTCGACGGCGTGCGCTTTGACGAGATGCCGATGACGCAGACCGACTTCCACCACGCGAAGCCGATCTTCGAGTACTTCGACGGTTGGACCGAGGACATCACCGGGGCCAAGACCCTGGAGGACCTGCCCGAAAATGCCCGGAACTACGTGCTGGCGCTGGAAAAGATGTCCGGCACCCGGTTCTCCGCTATCGGCGTGGGCCCGGACCGGGACCAGACCATTGTGGTGCGGGACCTGATCAACGAGTAGGTCCCTTGAGGAAGGCCCTGCAGCATGTGATGCTGCGGGGCCTTTCTGCCGGCTACCAGCGGTTCCTGGCCTCCTCGATCCAGCCGCCCAGCCCGTCCAGCGCATACTCGGTCCCGTCCGGAGTGCGGGCGGTTCCGGTCCATGTGCCAAAGGCCTGCCAGGTCCGGGCACTGATCACCACGGCGTTGGTGGCGGCCACCCGCCGGTGGAACGGGGTGAGGACGGCATCGATCCACTCGCCGCGGACCCGCCAGGCCGACGCCGGATCGGCCAGATCGTACTGAAACTCCAGTTCGCCGTCGTAATGGTGCAGGCGTCCGTCAACAATGAGGGCGTTCTCCGTGGCGGGAGTGCCTGCCGTCCACTTCCCGCCGACCTGCAGCCCGAGCCGCACCCCGTCCACCGTGCCGGCACCCGCGCCCCAGTTCCAGCGCCTCGAATACGGCCAGCGGCCGCGCCCGCGGTCCAGGACGGCAAAGGAATCCTCGCCGCCCACGGAATACTCCCGGCCGTCCACGGTGACGGTGCCGGAGACCCGGCGGGCCACGTCCTTGAGGGTGTACTGGTAGCGGCGCCCGGACCAGGGCACCACCACGCCCAGCACATCGCCGTCCGCCTCGGCGAAGA
The DNA here is from genome assembly GCF_030142075.1 of Arthrobacter sp. zg-Y20. NCBI lineage: Bacteria > Bacillati > Actinomycetota > Actinomycetes > Micrococcales > Micrococcaceae > Arthrobacter > Arthrobacter sp. zg-Y20. Next base: position 190,261 of record NZ_CP126241.1, read on the forward strand.
GGTCCGCGGAAACCCGGGGCGACGACGCGGTCAGGCGGGTGCCGCCGTCGGCGTCGTGGAAGCGCAGCGATGATCCGCCGAAGGAACCGAACGCGGTCAGCGGCGGCAGGGTATCCGGCAGGGAAATGTCCGCATAGGAGGGCAGCAGCTTCAGGGGGTCGGCACTGATCTCGTTGCCGGTGCTGCGCTCGAAGACGTAGAGCTGCAGGGTGGCGGCATAGTCCAGGTGCGCAATGGTCAGACCGACGGCCAGTTCCGGGGTGAGGATGCCCCAGTATTCCCAGCGCTTGGTCCGCCAACCCCCGCGGGCCCCTGAGGGTACTACCGGGCGGTGCAGCGGAGTGCGGGAAAACGCGACCGCCGCGGGGTTCAGGAGCCCGCCGGGGGTGCCAAGGTCAACGGGGGCGGTGAGTTCTTCCATGCCGACCAAGTGTAGGGGAGCGCGGGGGCCGGGCAATGCAACCTGGTCTAGGCTGGGAGCACCCAAGCCCGAGACGAAGGTGGTCCGCAGTGTTAGTCAGCGTCGGTCAGTTCAGTCCGTCCGGTGAAGTGCGCGAGAACCTGGATACCATGCGTGCCCTGGCCGGCAAGGCCCGGGCCGAGGGCGCGGAGCTTGTCATTTTTCCCGAAGAGTCCATGTTCAGCATCGGGCAGGTCCAGGGGCCGCTCGCCGCCGCCGTCGACGCGTCCTGGAGCACGTTCGTGCAGCAGCTGTCCCTGCTGGCCGCCGAACTGGAGATCGCCATTGTGGCCGGTGGATACGAGTCCAGCGGCGAGGAACGCCCGTACAACACCCTGGTGCTGATCGAAGCGACCGGGCGGATTGCCGGCACGTACCGGAAACTGCACCTTTATGACGCGTTCAGCTACGCCGAATCGGACCGGATCAAGCCGGGCGACGGCGGCGTGAAGGTTCTGCAGGCGGGCGGACTGCGGGTGGGGGTCATGACGTGCTATGACCTGCGCTTCCCGGAACTCGCCCGGGCGCTCGCGGACCAGGAGGCGGACCTGCTGGCGGTGCCGGCCGCCTGGTTCCGGGGCGAACACAAGATTGATCATTGGGAGACGCTGCTGAAGGCACGCGCCATTGAGAACACGGTCTGGGTGGCGGCAGCAGGCACTTCCAGCCGGCACACTGTGGGCCACTCCGTCATCCTTGATCCCATGGGTGTGCCGCAGGCCTCCCTGGCGGAGGAACGCGAGGCAGTGGCGACGGCGGACGTCACCCGGCAGCGCATCAGCGAGGTCCGGGAGTTCCTGCCCGTGCTCAAGAACCGCCGTTTCGCCGAAAACACCCGGATTATTGACGCCGGATAAGCACCGAAGCACCTGCTGAAAAAAATTTTCCAGGTGCGTAACCTTTTCGTACCCCCCGGCGATTACCTGTTTGTAACGGCCGCGCCGAGGCTTATCCCCCCAACGAGCATCGGTGCGGCCGTTGCACATGCGTCTACGGCTCGGAGCAAGGTAGCATTTGCACCACCCCGCTTCCTACGAAAGTGATCCGTCGTGGCCGCAGCGCTTGCCGAGCAGACGCTCCGTGATGCGCGCGCCCGGAAACCGGCCGCGCTGCGGGAACTCTATGACGACTTCGCACCCGGCATCCTCGGTTACCTCCGGTCCAAAGGCTGTGAAGATCCCGAGGGCCTCACCCAGGAAGTGTTCCTGACGCTGTTCGCCAAGCTGGACTCACTATCCGGCGGCCTTCGCGGGGCACGCACCTTCGCTTTTTCCGTAGCCCATGCCCGCATGGTGGATGACATCCGCCGGCGGGAACGTGAACCGGCGACGGCCGTGTTTGACCCGGAACTGGACAGCAGGTCAACGCAGTCCGCCGAGGAAAGCGCGCTGGGCGCAGACACCGGCGTCGCCTCGTTGCTGCAGGGACTAACACCCCAGCAGCAGGAAGTGCTGCTGCTGCGGGTGGTGGCGGACCTGTCCATCGACGAATCGGCCAAAATCATGGGACGCACTCCCGGAGCGGTGAAGCAGCTGCAACGCCGTGCGTTGGGGATACTGAAAGGCCAACTGGAAGGGAAGGAGGCACCGGACAATGAGCGAGCATCCTGACGACCAAGACGCCCGGTATATCCGCGGCCTCCTGACCGAAGCCGGGGTGGAGGAATCCCCCGAACTGCTCGCGGGCCTCCTGTCCCTGCGGGCACAGGCGCATACCGCTGCACCGGAACCGAGCGGGAAGCTGGCCGCACTGCTGGACGGCGCTCCGGTGCCCCTGAAGTCCAAGCGCCGCCGGGGGATCATTCTCAGCACCGCGCTGATCGGCGCCATGGCGGCCGGAGCCACCGGCGTTGCTGCCACGCAGGATTTCCTGGTGCGCGCGGATCCGGCACCAGTTGTCAGCTTTACGCCGGAGCCTGCGCCCACAGCCGAACGAAGCACGACAGAACTCGTTGTTCCGGAAGAAACTTTCGCCCCGGTGGCCGCGGAAAGTGTGCCGTCAACACCAGAAAATGTTGCTCCCGCACCTGAGCCGGTGCCTGATCCGGCACCGGTTCCCATGCCGGCGCCAGCCGCACCGGTGGAAGCAGTGCCCGCACCCCCAGTTCAGCACGCGCCCGGATATCCGGGCAGCGGGAAAGACGCCGGGAAGAACCCCGGCACATTCGACGGGCCGCCTACCGGTTATATCCCGGGCCAGAACCGGCGCAACGACGGCGGTGTACGGGACACCATGGGCCCTGGCGGCGGTGCGGCGGCGATGTTCAACGGCGGACAGTCCGGCAACGGCGCGCACAACAGCAACGGCCGGGGCCACAACGGACAGGGCAACAACGGCTACGGCTGGCCCGGCGGAGGACGGTAGTCCGCCTCCGCACGGACCCGCCTACACCGCCTACACCGTTAGCTGGCGCCGGGAGGAAATCACTCCGGTGTTGAAGCCGGCGAGGTTCAGCCCGCCGTGGAACCGGGCGTGCTCGATCTTCACGCACCGGTCCATTACCACCCCAATGCCGGCTGCTTCGGCGTCCCTGGCCACTTCTTCGTGCCATGACCCCAGCTGTAGCCACAGGTTCTTTGCCCCCGCAGCCTTTGCTTCCTCCAGCACCCCGGGCAGGTCTTCGTGGCGGCGGAACACATCCACAATGTCCGGTGCTTCGGGAAGGTCCGCCAGCGCGGCGTACACGGGCTGGCCCAGGATCCGTTTCGCCGCGGGGTTCACGAAATAGACCCGGTAGCGGGACGAGGAGAGCAGGTACGTGGCCACGAAGTAAGAGGCACGCGATGGTTTGTCCGAGACTCCCACAATGGCGATGGTCCGGGCACCGCGCAGCAGCGCCAGGCGTTCCGCCGCCGTCGGACCGGTCCAAGTCCTGGTTCCGGAATCTCCGGCGGTGCCGGAAGGAGTTTCAGCGGACATCGGCGGTCTCCTTCGAAAGGTCGGCGGCACCGCTGGCGGCGGCACCGGCGGCACTGGTGCCGGCGGCTGCGGTCAGGGCCGAGTCCAGGTCCCAGAGGATGTCCGCCAGGTCCTCCAGCCCCACGGAAATGCGCACCAGGTCCTCGGATACTCCGGCGGCGGAGAGCTGGTCAGGGGAGAGCTGCTGGTGGGTGGTGGAGGCCGGGTGGATCACCAGCGTCCGGGAATCACCTACGTTGGCCAGGTGCGAGGCCAGTTGCAGGGATTCGATGAACACCTGTCCAGCTGCCCGGCCCCCGGCCACGCCAAAACTGAACACTGACCCGGGGCCCTTGGGCAGGTATTTGCGCGCCCGTTCGTGGTGCGGATGGGAGGGCAGTCCGGCGTAGCTGACCCAGGACACCCGCGGGTCCGCTTCCAGCCACTGCGCCACCGCCAAGGCGTTGCGCACGTGTTCGTCGAGGCGCTGGGCCAGCGTCTCCACTCCCTGCAGGAGGGCGAACGCCGACGTCGCACTGAGTGAGGGGCCTATGTCGCGCAGCTGTTCCGAGCGCAGCTTGGTCAGGAAACCGTATTCCCCGAAGTTGCCCCACCAGGAAACGTTGCCGTAGCTGGGCACCGGTTCGGTCATGGCCGGGAACTTCCCGTTGCCCCAGTTGAACCGGCCGCTTTCCACAATGACGCCGCCCAGGGTGGTGCCGTGCCCGCCGAGGAACTTCGTGGCCGAGTGGATCACAATGTCCGCACCATGCGTGAAGGGCTGCACCAGGTAAGGCGTGCTGAGGGTGGCGTCCAGGATCAGCGGCACCCCGGCGTCATGCGCCACCCGGGCCAGGCCTTCGATGTCTGTGACGTCTCCGCTTGGGTTGGCCACGACTTCGGCATAAACGGCCTTGGTGTTCTCCTGCACCGCGCCGGCATAGTCCGCCGGGTCCGTGCCGGGCACGAATGTGGTTTCGATGCCGAACCGGCGCAGCGTGACGTCCAGCTGGGTGACGGTGCCGCCGTACAGCTGGGCGGAGGCGACAATGTGGTCGCCGGCGGAACAGAGTGCGGCGAAGGTGAGGAACTCAGCGGACATGCCCGACGCCGTCGCCACGGCTCCGATTCCGCCTTCGAGGGAGGCGATGCGTTCTTCGAAGGCCGCAACAGTCGGGTTGCCGATCCGAGAGTAGATGCTGCCGTACTTCTGCAGCGAGAACAGGTTCGCGGCGTCGGCCGTGTCCTTGAAGACAAAGGACGTGGACTGGTAGATGGGTACCGCGCGTGCCCCGTGCAGGGCGTCGGGGGTGCCGCCGGCGTGCAGGGCGCGGGTGCGGAACCCGAACTGGTGCTCACTCATGGGGGCCTTTCGTTGCTGTTGACGGAGGGTGCTGCTGAACTTGGCGGTGCCGGGCCGCCGCGGGGCGGTTCCCCGTTGCGGTTTGCGCCGGGTGTGGGCTTAGGTTGCGGTAGGCAGGGCCGGACACGGATGCATGGGGCGCAGGGAGGCCGCAGTGGACGAATACGTGATAGTTGTGGAAACCGGCTACAAGATGGCCTCGGCCGCGCACCGGATGACGTTCACGGAACCGATGGCGCGCTGGGAAGCGACCCGCACGTTCCTGGAACTGATGGAGGGCAGGCATGAGGACCTGCTGCCGGCCCGGACCGACAGCCACATCCTGGAGGTGTCGGCCACGGAGTTCCTGCGCGTGCACCAGGCCATGGGCGGATCCGTGGTGCTGGACCGTGTCACGCTGACCCGCAAGCACTAGCCCCGCCCTTTCCGCCCTCAGCATGCCGCGGCCGGTCCGGCAACGGCGCTCACGTCCATTTCTTCACCGCCCGGTTCTGTGCCAGCCCCAGGACGGCGTCGGTCGCCTTGCCGAGCACGGCCAGCAGGATGATTGCCAGGAACAACCGGTCGGTCCGCCCGTTGTTCTGGGAATCCGTCAGCAGGAACCCCAGCCCCATGGAGGAAGCGATGAGTTCGGCGGCTACCAGGAACAGCCAGGACTGGGCCAGGGCCAGCCGCAGTCCGGAGAAAACCGCCGGCACCACGGCGGGCAGCTGCACGGTGGTCAGCAGCTTCAGCCCGTGCAGGCCGAAGGCCCGCGCGGCCTCCACCAGGTTCCGGTCAACATGCCGCAGGGCCAAGGCCACTGTGGTGAACACCGGGAAAAACGCGCCGATGGTGATCAGGGTGATTTTCGAATCCTCGCCGATCTTCAGCCACAGGATCAACAGCGGCACCCAGGCCAGGGAGGGCACGGCCCGCAGGGCGCCGATGGCCGGTCCCAGCAGGGTCTCGGCCAGCCGGGACAGACCCAGCAGTGCCCCCAATGCCAGGCCCAGGGTGGAGCCGAGCGCGAAGCCGATCAGGACCCGCTGGGTGGAAATGGCAACATGGCGGCCCAGCTGTCCGCGCTGGAGCAGGTCCGCGGCCGCGGTGTACACCGCGGCGGGGGAGGGCAGCTGGACCGGGCTGAAGGTCCCGGCAGTGGCGGCGAGCTGCCATGCGGCCAGCAGCAGGGCCGGAACCAGCAGGCCCAGGGCCAGCCGCACCGGCCGGCGGTGCAGTAATGATCCGGCGCGGCCCGGTGCCGCTGCGGCCGCCGGTACTGCAGGAACTGCCGGTGCGCTGGCCGGAGAGAGGGTGGGTGTGGCCGGTACCGGGGCGGCAGCAGTACTCATCGGGACGCCGCCACGGCATCAGGGTCGGCCTTGCTGACGTAGGTATCCTCCAGCAGGCCGGCCAGCGCCTCATCAACCTGTTCCTGGCTGGCGACGTCCCCGGTTTCCACCAGGGTCGGGCCGATTTTGGCCAGGACGCGGCGCTGGTCCTCTCCCGGAGCCGGGTCCACGTCCAGGTTGCTGCGTTCGAGGATCACGGTCTTGGCGACGGCGGGGTCCAGTCCTGCGACGTCGGCCAAGATCCCTGCCGTCTCGTCCGGGTGCTCCGCGGCCCAGGCGCGGGCCTTTTCATAAGCGTTGACCACTGCCTGCGCCTGCTCCGGGTTCTCCTCGAGGAAGGATTCGTTGGCCGCGAGCAGGCCGTACGTGTTGAAGTCCAGATTGCGGTAGACCAGCCGGGCCCCGTTCTGTTCCGCCCCGGCCATGATGGGATCCAACCCCGCCCACGCATCCACGGAACCGTTGTCCAGGGCAGCACGCCCGTCGGCGTGCTGCAGCTGTTCCACCGTGACGTCGGACAGGCTGAGTCCCGCCTCGTCCAGGGCCTGGACCAGGAAGAAGTACGGGTCGGTGCCCTTGGTGGCAGCCACGGACTTGCCGGCCAGGTCCGCCACGGAGGTGATGCCGGAATCCGCGCCCACCACCAGGGCGGACCATTCCGGCTGGGAGAACACGTCAATGGCCTTGATCTTCGAGCCGTTGGCCCGGTTGAGCAGGGCCGCGGAGCCGGCGGTGGAACCGATATCGATGGCCCCGGAACGCAGGTTCTCATTGGCCTTGTTGGAGCCGGCGGACTGTACCCACTCGACCGTCACGCCGTCATCCGCCAGGGAGTCCTCCAGCCAGCCTTGGTCCTTGATGATCAGGCTCAGCGGGTTGTAGGTAGCGAAGTCGATGGTGAGCGTTCCGCCGTCGGCGTCCTGGACGGCGGACGCGCCGGTGGTGTCTTCTCCGGCCACGCAGCCGGTCAGGGACAGGGCGGCGACGGCGGCGAGGGCGCCAAGGGTGCGGGCCGTGCGGGATGGGAGGGAAAAACGGGCAGGGAGGGAAGATCGGCTGAACATGTGGGTTCCTTAGCAGAGGGCCCGCGGGTACGCGCATGCGGGGACAGGGCGGGCAGGGAGCAGTTGAGGACGGCTGAGGGCCGGAAAGAGGAGCCTGAAAAGCAGGCTGGAAAGCGGGAAGCTAGCGGCGTTCGACGCCCAGCAGGGCCAGGAGCTCGCCGCGCATTCGGGCCAGTTCCGCCGAGGCGCGGTCCCGCGGACGGTCGCCGGGTACAGCGACAACGTTGGTGATGGTTGCGCCGGGTGCCCCCGGTTCGGTGCCCAGCACAATGATGCGGTCCGCCAGCTGGAGGGCCTCATCCACGTCATGGGTGACCAGCAGTACCGTGGCGGGGGCTGCCCGGTGCAGGGACAGGAGCAGGTCCTGCATCTTCAGCCGGGTCAGGGCATCCAGGGCCCCGAAGGGTTCGTCCAGCAGCAGGACACCGGGCTCACGCGCCAGTGCCCGGGCCAGTGAAGCCCGCTGCGCCATGCCGCCGGACACCGCCCGGGGCCGGTGCTTGGCGAAGGCGGTCAGCCCCACGAGGTCCAAAAGTTCGGCCACGCGGGCCTTGCCCCGGCTGGCGCTTGAGGATTTGGGCAGGCCGATTGCAATGTTGGCTTGCAGGGTTTGCCACGGCAGCAGCCGCGGCTCCTGGAAGGCGACGGCGCACTGCTCACTGATGCCGTTCACCGGCTTGCCGCCGATCAGGACGGCGCCGGAGGAAGGCCGGTCCAGGCCGGCCGCAGCGCGCAGCAGGGTGGATTTGCCGCAGCCGCTGGCCCCGAGAACGGCCAGTACCTCCCCCGGGACAACGTCGAAACTGACGTCCCGCAGGACTACGTGTTCGTCATTGCCGGTGCCGAAGCTGCGGCCGAGCCGGTCAAACGTGATCGGAAGGGCGGGCCCGGCCGGCTGGGCGGTGCCGGAAGCGGGCGTGGAAGAAGCCAGAACTGCTGTCATAGAAACACTCCATCGTTCCTGGCAGTAGCACCCTACGGAAAGTGTCCTGAGCCGGGATAACGGCTTCCTGCGACACCAGCCTCGTTATTGCCGCACTTCAAGGAGGAAATGCGGCAACCAGGGTTGCTGCGGCTTCATCGATCCAGGTCTCTCAGCCGCTCGGGATGGTCACGCACAACTAAACGCCGGATCCGCACATCCGACAAGTGTTGGCCTGTGAGCCGGTTCACAAAACGACATGTTCCGGCATCGGGCACGGCGGCGTGCAGGGCATTGACCTTGTCCGGCACCGGCTCCTACCGTTGAATTCCGGCCCCGGCCCAGCAGCACCGGCCCAGTGAGCACCAAAGAGCATCCAACGAGCAGGAGCGGTCATGGAACCCAGCGCCTCCGGAACTGTTTCGTCCGCAGACGGAACGCCCATCGCCTGGTCCCGCCAGGGCAGCGGCCCGCCGCTGGCCATAGTCGGTCCCCTCCTGGCGCACCGGAGCAGCCGCGCGACGGCGGCCCTCGCAGGCATCCTGTCCCGGAACCACACTGTGTACACCTATGACCGCCGGGGTATCGGGGAAAGCGGGATCGGTGAGGAATACACGGCCGAATCCGACGTGGATGACCTGCTGGCCGTGCTCCAGGTGGCCGGCGAATCAACGGACCTTTACGGCTTTGACGAGGGAGCGTTCCTGGCGCTGCGGGCCGCCGAGGAGTCGGTGGTGGTCAACCGGGTGGTGGCGCTGGAACCCGCCCTCGCCCCGGCGGAGGGCGAGGACGAACTGCTCGTGATGCAGACCGAAATCGAAGGACTCGGCGGCATCAGCGTCCCGGTCCTCATCCTGGCGGGCAGCGGCAGTGCCGATGAGACGCGGGATCTTGCCCAACGGGCTGCCGATGCCTTGGAATCCGGGGAGTTCCGGCTGCTGGAGGCGGATGCGGGCGGCGTGCCCGACGCCGCGGTGGCAGAGGCCATCGAGTCTTTCCTGGACTGATTGGTCCGGGCGTAAGCTGGAGCCCCATCTTCGGGCAACCACGAAGGACGGCAGATGTCCCAGCTCAATTCCGCCAGCACCGCACACGCCAACGATCCGGAGGTTCTGCGCCGGCTCCTGACCACGCCTGCCCGGTGGGCCGTGGTGGGCCTGTCAAACAACCCGCTGCGCACCGCCGTCGGCGTCTCGCGCTACGTCCAGGACACCCTGGGCATGGAGATCATCCCGGTCAGCCTCAAAGGGGATGACGTGCACGGCAACAAGGGGTACCGGAAACTCAGCGAGGTTCCGGGCAGTATCGACGTGGTGGACTGCTTCGTGAATTCCTCCCGGGTGGGTGACATTGTGGACCAGGCCATCGCGGTGGGTGCCAAGGCGGTGTGGCTGCAGCTGGGCGTAGTGGACGAAGCGGCGGTCGCCCGCGCGAAGGCCGCCGGACTCGACGTCGTGATGGACACCTGCCCTGTGATCGAAGCCCCGCGCTTTGGCCTGTAACGCCTACAGCTTCGCGAAACGGGCCCTGATGATGCCGATGTACAGACCGTAGAGCATCAGGCCGATGCCCACCGCAGCCAGGGCAACCACACCGAACGGCTGGTCGCGCAGCGTGTGCAGGGCGCCGTCGAGGCCGGTGGACTGTTCCGGATCCGACTTCACGGCGGCCAGGGTCAGCAGGATGCCCAGGACCACCAGCGAGATGCCCTTGGCGATGTAGCCGGCTACGCCGGTGATATCCACGGCACGATTCCAAACCCGTCCGGCCACTCCGGTCAGGTTGCCGCGGAAGCGCCGGGTGGCTCCCTTGAAGATGAAGTACCCGCCAATGCCCACAACCACCAGGCCGGCGATCCCCAGCAGCCACTGCCCGGCCGGAACGGCCAGCAGCCGTGCGGTCCAGCTGACGGAGGATGAGCTGCCGTCATTGCTGCCGCGGCCCAAGGCGAAGGAGCCAAAGATGCTGCCGATGCCCGCGTACACAATGGCCTGGCTGGCGTCGCGGGCGCGGTCCTTCCACAGCTCCTTGTCCGACAGTCGCTGGCCCGCCAAGAAGATCCGGCTGAACTGGAACAGCGCCAGGGCGAAGCAGCCGATGAAGCAGAACCAGAGCAGCAGGTAACCCGCCGGCTGGTGCGCCAGAGCGGCCACGGCGCCGTTGGTGTCCGCGTTGCCGGACCGGCCGGCGTCGATCTGCAGGGCGATGGCACCAATGACCACGTGCACTATCCCGCTGGCCACATAGCCCAGCCGGGCAATCCGCTCGAAGGTCCGGGAATCCGCGGCACGCTCCGCTGTTTCCGCCACGGGCCCGCCGTTGCCGTTCTCCTGCGCCACACCAACCGTCCTCTGCTCTACCTGCGATACGCGGGACACGTACCTCCTTCCTCTATCCTGTCATCCGTAGTGGGCGGGAGTGCCGCGGCGCGGCAACCGGGGCTAGGCTTTCGGCATGGATGCGCGTGAGCTGAGGCAGATGTGTTTGGCCCTGCCCGGGGCGTTCGAGGACTTTCCGTTCGGGCCGGAAACATCCGTGTTCAAGGTGCGGGCAGCCGGCGGGCGGGCGAAGATGTTCGCCATGTCGTCATTACAGGTGGACCCCCTGCTGGTCAGCCTCAAATGCGAGCCGGAGTTGGCGCTGCAGCTGCGTGCCGCTCATCCGGAGATCACCGGCGCGTGGCACATGAACAAAACCCACTGGAACCAGGTGGAGGTGGCCGCCGGGCTGGCCCGGGACATGATCCGGGACCTGGTGGAAGACTCCTATGACCTGGTGGTGGCTTCGCTGCCGAAAAAGGACCGCGAATCACTGGCCTGGAAGGGACTCGCGGAGGCATGAACAGCCAGCACCGGGAGCTGACCTACCCGGACCCCGGGCGGACCGAGCGGCCATACCCCTCGCCCATGACGGACCGCTGGCCGGCGGGATACCGGCTGGTCCTGCGCAAGGAGGAGCTGGCCGTGGCTGATCCGGCAGCAGCGTTCCTGCGGCTTGCGGGCGGCCTGCTGGATTGGGACGTGCACCGCGGGGCGGGCCTGTGGGTGGCTCCGGCGACGCCGCGGGCTGCGCCCGGCGTTGAGATGGCCTCCGGGATCGGGCTGGGGAAGGTGCGGTACTACGCTCCGTGCCGGGTGCTGTGGGCGGCGGAACCGGTGCTGGATGACGCCGGGACGCCGCTGCCCGGGCAACGGGCCGGGTTCGGCTACGGGACACTGCGTTGGCACCCGGAAAGGGGCGAAGAGGGGTTTTATGCGGAGCTCGACGACGACGGGCGCCTGTACTTCCGGATCGCGGCCTACAGCCGTCCGGCCAACGCCATGATCGGTGCAGCCAATGCCGTCAACGTCCGGGTTCAGCAGTTCTTCACCAACCGGTATTTTGCGGCTGCCTACCGGCTGGTGTCCGACAGCTGAGAGCGGCGGAAACTGAACCGCAGCACCATGTCGCTTTCTTCCTGCGGCAGGAATCCGGCGCTCAGGAGCACCGATTGGGAAGCTTCATTGGTGGGTTCGGTGAAGGCCAGGACCTCTTCCACCATGGGACGGGTCAGGACGAACCGGGTGAGGGTGATCAGCGCCTCGGCCGCATACCCCTGGCCCCGGCAGGACGGCACCACGTTGTACGTGACCTCCACAGCCCGGTCCAGCGGGATCCCTTCGAAGCCGATGGTGCCCACCACCAGGGAGGTGGAGCGTTCACGGATCATGCGGATGCCGAAGGCAGCGGCCGCCGGAGTCAGCAGCCCGGCTTCAAACGCACGCCGGGCTGCGTCGTAGTCCGCGGGCTGCGGAAAGTCCGGCGCCCAGTCCGTCCCCCGGGTCTGGATGATCAGGGCGTCCACCTCGTTCACCGTCATCAGGTCCAACGACAAACGCTCAGTGGGGAGGCCGGCGTCGGCTGCGCGGTTTTCGGGGATTATGCTCACGAGCTAATTTTGCACGCTGCATGCGCATTTGCCCCCATCCGACGCCCTGAACGGTGTCGGACACTACTTGTTTGCACGCTCATCGCGCTCGAAAAGCATTCGGAAACAGTTCGTTATCAGCAGGGGTGCCACGCCCGTGGAAACGGTGGGCTGATCAAGGCTGAGCGAACCGGCGAGCAGGAGGACGCATACGCCGATCATGACGGCCGCGTATCCGGTCCGGGACCGGTCCTGGGTGAGCACCTGCTCTTCGCCCCGGCTCCGGGCACCGGTCAAGAGCCATACCCCGGTGCCGACTGCGATGAGTCCGGCTGCGGATGCCAGCCAGGCGGAAATCTGCTCATCGCCGCCGGTGAACAGGTACGGCCAGGACAGGATCAGGGGGACGGAGCCGACTGCCAGGCTCGCCAGCCCGCACAGCAGCCGTGCCCGCGCGGTCCGGGCCTCGAGTGTTTTCTCCATACCCCCGGAGCCTACATGGGGAACGTGCAAGGGCCCGGTGGAAGACCGCCGGGCCCTTGCTGCTCATCCGCGCAGGGTTAGCCGAAGTGCCGCGGCAGCGTTCCTTCGTGCGCAGCCTTCAGCTCGTCCAGCGGCAGCACGAAGTTGCTCTGGAAATCCAGCGCGCCGATCTCCGTGTCCACCACGCCGATCCGGGCGTACGGGAAGCCGCGGGCCGAGCACATGTCGTTGAAGCGCACCTCTTCGCTGCGGGCCACGGCCACCACGGCACGGGCCTGGGACTCGGAGAAGAGCATGGTGAACAGGTCCACCCCGTCCCGCTCACAAACCTCGCCGAGCCCGATGCGGGCGCCGACGCCGAAGCGCAGCGCCATTTCGGACAGGGCCGCTGCGAGGCCGCCCTCGGAGAGGTCGTGCGCGGCGTCGATCATGCCGTCGCGGGAGGCGTTGACCAGCAGTTCGCCCAGCAGCTTCTCGGCCTGCAGGTCCACCCTAGGCGGCCGGCCGCCCAGGTGTCCGCGCAGGTTGGCAAACTCGGAGCCGTCCAGCTCGTCCTGCGTGGTGCCCATCAGGTAGATGGCCTGTCCATCCTGCCGCCAGCCCGACGGCGTGCGGCGGGCGACGTCGTCGAACACGCCCAGGACGCCCACCACCGGGGTGGGGTGGATGGCGACGCCGCCGGTCTGGTTGTAGAGCGAGACGTTGCCACCGGTGACCGGTACGCCGAGTTCCTTGCAGCCGTCGGCCAGTCCGCGCACGGACTCGGCGAACTGCCACATCACTTCGGGGTCCTCGGGGGAGCCGAAGTTCAGGCAGTCGGTGACGGCCAGTGGCGTGGCACCGGCGGTGGAGACGTTCCGGTAGGACTCGGCCAGCGCCAGCTTGGCACCCTCGTACGGGTCCAGGTAGGAGTAGCGGCCGTTGGCGTCCGTGGAAATGGCCACACCCAGTCCGGTGGTTTCATCCACGCGGATCACCCCGGCGTCATCGGGCATGGCCAGGGCGGTGTTGCCCTGCACATAGCGGTCGTACTGGTTGGTGACCCAGGACTTGTCGCACATGTTGGGGGAGGCCATCAGCTCCAGGATGGCGTCCTTGACCGCGGCGCTGCCGAACGGGCGTTCCGCGCTGAAGGAGCTGGCCTGGATGGAATCCTGCGCGGCGGGCCGGGACATGGGGCGCTGGTAGACCGGGCCTTCATGGGCCACGGTGCGCGGATCCACGTCCACAATGGTCTCGCCGTCCCAGTCGATGATCAGCCGGCCGGTGCCGGTGACCTCGCCAAGCCAGGAGTACTCCACGTTCCACTTGTCCATGATGGCTTCGAACGCCTCGACGTTCTCCGGGGTCACTACGGCCATCATGCGTTCCTGGGACTCGGACATCAGGATCTCGCCCGGGGTGAGGGTGGGATCGCGGAGCAGCACGTTGGTCAGTTCCACGTGCATGCCGCCGTCGCCGTTGGAGGCCAGTTCCGACGTCGCGCAGGAAATCCCTGCCGCGCCCAGGTCCTGGATGCCTTCCACCACGGAGGATTTGAACAGTTCCAGACAGCACTCAATGAGTACCTTTTCGGCGAACGGGTCGCCCACCTGCACGGCGGGGCGCTTGGAGGGCTTGTCCGCGTCAAAGGACTCGGAGGCCAGCACGGAGGCGCCGCCAATGCCGTCGCCGCCGGTGCGTGCGCCGAAGAGCACCACCTTGTTGCCGGCGCCGGAAGCGTTGGCCAGGCGGATGTCCTCGTGCCGCAGCACGCCCACGGCCAGGGCGTTGACCAGCGGGTTGCCCTGGTAAACGGAGTCGAAGACCAGTTCCCCGCCGATGTTCGGCAGGCCCAGGGAGTTTCCGTAGCCGCCGATGCCGGAGACGATGCCGTGCACCAGCCGGGCGGTGTCCGGGTGGTCAATGGCGCCGAAGCGCAGCGGGTCCATTACGGCCACCGGGCGTGCGCCCATGGAGATGATGTCGCGGACAATGCCGCCGACGCCGGTGGCGGCACCCTGGTAGGGCTCCACGAAGGAGGGGTGGTTGTGGGATTCGACCTTGAAGGTCACGGCCCAGCCTTCACCGATGTCGACGACGCCGGCGTTCTCGCCGATGCCCACGAGCAGGTGTTCCTTCATCTTCTCGGTGACCTTGTCACCGAACTGCTTCAAATGCACCTTGGAGGACTTGTAGGAGCAGTGCTCGGACCACATGACCGAGTACATGGCCAGTTCCGCCGCGGTGGGCCGGCGGCCAAGGATCTCCACGACCTTGCTGAATTCGTCTTCCTTCAGGCCCAGTTCAGCCCAGGGCAGCTCGGTGTCCGGGGTGGCCGCGGCGTGCTCAACGGTGTCGATGCGGAACTTCTTCTGGTCCGCTGCAGGGGAAACGGTCATTACTTGCCTCCGGCAACGAGCGAGTTGAGAACTGAGGAGAAGATGCGCAGGCCGTCGGTGCCGTAGCCCAGGCCCACCTCGCCGTAGGCGGAGGAATCCGGGCCGAAGCCCGGTTCCACGGCGTGCTCGGGGTGCGGCATCAGGCCGACGACGTTGCCTGCGGCGTTACTGATGCCGGCAATGCCGCGGCGGGAGCCGTTGGGGTTTTCGCCGTCGTAACGGAACACCACCCGGCCTTCGCCCTCGAGTTCGTCCAGCGTCTTTTCATCCGCAACGTACTGGCCGTCCTGGTTCTTCAGCGGAATGACCATGCCCGCACCGGGCTCGTAGGCCGAGGTCCAGGCGGTGGTGTTGTTCTCCACGCGCAGCAGCTGGTCCGCGCAGGAGAACTTCAAATGGTTGTTCTTGATCATGGAGCCGGGCAGCAGGTGCGCCTCGGTGAGGATCTGGAAGCCGTTGCAGATGCCCAGCACGGGCATGCCGCCCGCGGCGGCATCCACCACCTTTTCCATCAGCGGAGCGAAGCGGGAAATCGCACCGGCGCGCAGGTAATCGCCGTAGGAGAAGCCGCCGGGAATGATTACGGCATCCACCGACTGCAGGTTCGCTTCGGCATGCCACAGCCCGACGGCGGTGCCGCCGGCGATGGTCACGGCCCGGGCAGCGTCGCGGTCATCCAATGTGCCGGGGAAGGTGATCACACCAACCCGGACCGCCCGCAGGGCGTCATTTTCAGGGGCGACGGAGAAGTCACCAATGAGGGGAGTGCTCAAGGTCAGGCCTCCGGGAGAACTTCGACGCGGGTAACGTCTTCGATCACGGGGTTGGAGAGCAGCGTCGCGGCGGCGTTGCGGGCCTGCTCCAGGATTTCCGGGGTGACCTCCCCGTCCACGGTGAGCTCAAAACGCTTGCCCTGCCGGACGCCGGTGAACCCGGTCAGCCCCAAGCGGGGCAGCGCCCCGGCAATGGCTTTTCCCTGCGGATCCAGGATCTCGGGTTTGGGCATTACATCAACAACGATCCGGGGCATCCGGCAACTCCTGTGAGTGAAATGGGTGGCCGCGGACCCTGCCGTCTCACGCTGATTCAGCGCTCCGCGAGCTTGCACGACTCAGTCTAGCGGCGTTACGCGCGTTACGTGGACGTGCCCGGTCAGGCCGGGATTTCCAGCTGGAACCCGCAGCGGCAGCGCAGCACCGTGGTCTCGAGCTGCACTTCGGCGGGGGCGTTCGCCGGCATGGATTCGGTGCTGACCGGTTCGAAGATGGAGAGCTGGCGGCCGTCGCGGGGCCGCATGGGTTCGCCGCAGTGCATGTACTCGGCGTCCGCGGGTTCGGCCAGGCCGCGTGCCCAGACCAAGGAATGCCCGATGCCGTGGCCGTAGAACTCACCCGGAGCGGCAGAGCCTGCCCCGGAGAGATCTTCGGGACTGATTTCAATGGACATAATACGAGACCTTCAAGTCAGGTCCGGACGGACAGTTCCATCGTCCAGAACGGATAGTAAGCATGCTTACTCATAATATGCCACGAACCGCGGTGGCATGTACAGGCCCCGCCTGACGGAGACCTGGATCACGGGTGGCTACAGTGGAGCGGTGAAACTGCTCAAAGCACAACCGGGTACCGTCCGCCGGTTTATGAACATCTGGCCGCCGTTCGCCTTCACCGGAATCCGGGTCACCCGCCTGGATCCGGACTATCTGGGCGTTTCGGTGCGGCTGCGTGAGCACTGGTGGAACCGGAATGTTGCCGGTGTGCATTTCGGCGGTTCGCTCTTCGCCATGACCGACCCGTTCTGGATGATGCTCCTGCTGCACCACCTCGGCAAAGACCACGTGGTGTGGGACAAGTCCGCGGAAGTCGATTTCATCAAGCCCGGCAACGGCGAGGTCACCGCCGAGTTCACGCTGGCTAAGGCCGACGTCGAGCGTCTCCGTAAGTTGGCTGCTAACGGGGACAAGGTCCTTGAGTGGTTCTCGGTGGACATCACGGACAAGACCGGTGCGGTGGTGGCGCGGGTGCGCAAGCAGGTCTACATCCGACGGAAGCGGGAGAGCCGGGACGCCGTTGCTCCCGCCGCGGGGGACACCGCAGCAGGTTAGGGGCTGCCCGGTTACAGCCCGTTACAGGCTGCCGTTGGCCGGGCCCAGCAGGGCGGTCAGGTTTTCCCAGCGGGAGATCTGGCAGCCGTCGGTTAACGCGAAGGACGCGTCCACCGCGCTCCCGTTGACGGTCCCGGTTACATGGGCGCGCTGCATGCCGGCAATGATCTGCGTGCACATCATGCCGGCCTCCGGTTCGGCGAAAAGCGTTGCCCCCTGCCCGGCCAGCAGGGCACAGGCCGCCGCAGGATCGGGAACATTTGAGCCGGGGAGCGGGGTGGTGCCCTCGCACTGCAGGGTCCAAGTGTCAGTGGTGTTCTGGCCGTCCGCCATGAATTCCACCGTGAGGGAGGCTGCGGCTGCCTGACCGGGGACGGGGGCCGGAGCGGAGGTGGGAGCCGGAGCGGAGGCAGTTGGGGATGCTGCGGAGGGCGAAACCCCGGGAGTGGCAGAGGCGGAGGCCGAGCTGTCATCGCCAGGGGTGCCGGCGTTAGAGCCGCAGGCGGCCAAAACCAGCACGGAACAGAGCAGCAGCAGGGGGAAGCCGGTGCGGCGGGGACGGATCATGGTGAGACCTCCATCAGTCGGTGGCACCCAGCCTAGTGGCCCCGTCAAGCGGCGGACCACCCAAATCGGCCCGCACGCTCAACCGGCGTAACCCGCTCCCAGTGCGGTCCGGGCCTGCTCCTCGAAGTAAGGACCCTGCGCCGGATAATAATCGCCGAACTCCGGCGCAGGAGTGCCGTTCAGTGCCGCTTTGAGCCGGTCCAGGTAGTATTCCCAGCCCGGACCGTAGCTGCCGGCCGCAGTGGGGTCGGCCAGATGCTGGATGAATTCCATCCGCGTTCCGCCGGCAGCGTCCTGCAACCGGATCTCCAGGTCCCAGGCGCCGTCGTCGTCCCCGACCAGCAGCCGCAGCAGCTCAGGCGCCGCGCAATCCCGGACCTGCACCCGGCTCCAGGGCAGACCCTCTTCGTAAAGCATCTGCAGGTCAAAACTGCTGTTCCGGGCCGGGTGCCCTTCCCAGCGGCCGAACCACGCCGCCGCCTGAGCAGGATCGGTGAGGGCGGACCATATGTCCGCCGGGGGCACCGGAAAACCGCGCGTAAGGATCAGCTGGTAGGACTGGTCTCCGGTGCGGAGGACCCGGCCGGTGGGCTCTGGCTCCATGGCTGCTCTCCCAATTGGGCCAGCAGGTCCAGGATGCGGGCCCGGAGCTGCTGTGATTCCTCGGCAAATGCCCGTTGCGCGGCAGCATACTCCGCCCGCCCCTGCGGTGTCTCCACTGGAATGGGTGCATAACCCCAGTCCTCAAGGTCATATGGCGAGGCGCGCATGTCCATCATCCGGATCCGCCAGGACAGCTCGAAGCAATCCATCACCAGCTCGCTGGGCAGCAGCGGGACAAGCTTGTACGCCCATTTGTACAGGTCCATGTTGGCGTGCAGGCAGCCGGGCTGTTCCAGGTCCCGCTGGTTTTCACGGGTGGGGGTCAGTTCGTTCAGGGGTACGGCTTCGGGGGTGTAGAACCGGAAGGCGTCGAAGTGGGTGCAGCGGATTTTGCTGCGCTCCACCAGTTCGTCGGTGCCCTGCGCACCCAGCCGCAGCTGCAGGTAGTCGTGGCGGATCCCGTTGTCCTCGGACTTGTACGCCATGGCCCACTCGTGCATGCCGAAGCAGCCCAGCACCGGTTTCCGGGCGGCCGTGCGGGAGAGCAGCATGGCGGTAAAGGCCGCCGCTTCACCTCGTGCTGCGGCGAACCCGGCCACGTCCACCGTCACGGCCGGGGTGGCGCCGTCCAGTCCGGCCGCGGCCGTTTCGTCTGCCGTGAGGTTTCGGTAGAACTTCCAGCCCGCACGTTCGCGTGCAGCCTCACCGGTCAGGACGACGCCGGCGCCCGGGTGCCAGCGCAGCAGCTGGCCCGGCTTTTGGGAATAGTAGGTGAAGAGGAAATCTTCCACGGGGTGCTTGCGTCCGGCGGAGCGGCGCTGCAGGTAGTCCTCGGTGAAGGGGCGCACACGTGCTTCGTGCGCTGCCTGGCGAGGCAGCCACTGGTCCTGGGGGAGGACAACGGGATGGGCGGAAGGTATCACGCCTCCATTATCCTGCCTGCCGGCATGGACGTCGTCGGCATCTGCGGAGCGTCCGCCTGCCGCCGCCGGATCCTTCCCGAGTGATCATTAGTAGGATGTGAACGGAAGCCCGTTCGAAAGGTGCAGCATGGTTGAGAAGGAAAGCTTCGTGTCCCGGTTCATGCGGACCACGGGCAAAGTGCGGCTGATCTTCGGTCCGGCGCAGCAGGGTTCCACCGAGCACCCCATGACCGAGGAAAATAAGGCACTGCTCAAGGCGCAGCAGGAGCAGGAAAAGGTCATGTGGGAGACCAAGACCCGGGCCGACGGCAGCAGTTACATCGTCTCCCGCGAGCGTCATTAGCCACTTCCTGGGCACCCATATGTGGCTGGTGCAGACCGCGTTCGCAGCGCTCGTCATCGCCTGGCCCCTGCTGGGGGCGTGGCTGATACCCGGACGCGCGCGGCCCGCGTACTGCTGAATCTGTACACGGCCGCCATCCTGCTGCTGACTATGTTTCCCACTACCTGTGGCCATGTTCCTTGCCGGTGTCGGTCTGTCGGCACTGATCGAGGCGGTCCAGGCGTTCGTCCCCGTGCTCGGCCGCAGCTGCACCGCCACGGACTGGCTGGCCAACAGTGCCGGCGCCCTGACAGGAGCCGTGCTGGCGGCAGCCGCCCTGTGGATCCACCGGGCCCGCACCCGGCGGCGGCTACCCGCGGAATCCCCGCTCCAACCGGTTAAGCCGGAACCCTAGCGCCCGGTGCCGCCGTAAACCGTGGCCTCGTCCTCGCCGTCGAGCCCGAACGCCGCATGGACCGCGCGCACGGCCGTGTCCAGCAACTTGGCACTGGTCACTACGGAAATCCGGATCTCCGAGGTGGAGATCATGTCGATGTTGACCCCGGCGTGGTGCAGGGCCTCGAAGAAGCGGTGCGATACACCCGGGTTGGAACGCATTCCGGCACCGATGAGGGAAAGCTTGCCGATCTGCTCGTTGTACTGGATGGTGTCGAAACCGACCTCGTCCTTGGCGGCGTTCAGCGCATCAATGGCCTCCTTGCCGTCGATGATCGGCAGCGTGAAGGAGATGTCGGTCCGTCCCGAACCCTTGGTGGAGACGTTCTGCACGATCATGTCGATGTTGGAGTTCGCCCCGGCCACAATGCCGAAGATCTCAGCAGCCTTGCCGGGGATGTCAGGGACACCCACCACCGTGACCTTGGCTTCGGAACGGTCGTGGGCAACACCGGAGATGATGGGCTGTTCCAAGGGTTCTCCCTCTTGAATCTTGATCTTGTCGTCGGGGCTGGGCAGTACCCAGGTTCCCTCGTGTGAGCTGAAGGATGAGCGGACGTGCAGCGGCACACCGAAGCGGCGGGCGTATTCCACGCAGCGCAGGTGCAGGATCTTGGCCCCGGAAGCGGCCAGTTCCAGCATTTCCTCGCTGGAAATCTTCTCGATCTTCTGCGCGCTCGAAACCACCCGCGGATCGGCGGTGTACACGCCGTCGACGTCGGTGTAGATCTCGCAGACATCGGCATCCAAGGCAGCGGCCAGCGCTACGGCAGTGGTGTCCGAGCCGCCGCGGCCGAGGGTGGTGATGTCGTGGCTGTCCTGGCTGACGCCCTGGAAGCCGGCCACGATGGCGATGTCGCCGCGCTCAATGGCTGTTTTGATCCGGTGCGGGGAGACATCGATGATGCGGGCCTTGCCATGGATGGCATCCGTGATCATGCCGGCCTGGCTGCCGGTGAAGGACTGCGCGGAGCCGCCCAGCTGGTTGATGGCCATGGCCAGCAGGGCCATTGAAATGCGTTCTCCGGCGCTGAGCAGCATGTCCATTTCCCGGGCGTTGCCCAGGGTGGTGATTTGTCCGGCCAGATCGAGGAGCTCATCGGTGCTGTCGCCCATGGCGGAAACCACTACCACCACTTCGTTGCCGGCGGCATGGGTATCCACCACGCGCTTGGCCACGCGCTTGATGCCTTCGGCGTCCGCTACGGAGGAACCGCCGAATTTCTGCACTATCAGGCTCATGCGTACACTTTCTGAGTTTTGTTGTTCTCTGGTGTGCCCGGCATCTTCGGCGTGGCAGGTATTCCCCTGGAAAACGGGCCGCGCTACCCACGACGTCCGTCCAGAAAGTCTATAGCCGCGCTTGGGCCGGGCTGAAATATCACGGCAACATGCACTTAACGTCACTTTGCGGCGAGTTTGTACCGTAGTCCCGGACTGCCGGACCCTATGGTGGGCGCCATGGGGAATAACAGTGCCGAGAGCACGGGCATAGTCGCCGAGGGAATCCAGCGCAGTTTCGGTAGCGTGCAGGCGATCCGTGCCATGGATTTCACGGCACCCGCCGGGGAAGTGACGGCGCTGATCGGCCCGAACGGTTCAGGCAAAACCACGCTCCTGCTCATTCTTGCCTCCCTGCTGGCACCCGATGCCGGTTCCGTGCGGATCAACGGGTTCGACCCGCTGACCCAAGCCGGTGCGGTGCGCGCCACCGTGGGCTGGATGCCGGACACGCTGGGAACCTGGGAATCGCTGACCGCCACGGAAATCCTGACCACCATGGGGGCCTTCTACGGATTGGGCCGGTCCGCTGCCGCTGCCCGTGCTGCCGAACTGCTGGACACCGTGCACCTGACCGAATACGCGGACCAGCCCGCACGCGTTCTGTCCCGGGGGCAGCAGCAGCGGCTGAGCCTGGCCCGGGCGCTGATCCACGACCCCTCCGTACTGCTGCTGGACGAGCCCGCGTCCGGCCTTGACCCGGCCTCTCGGGTGGACCTGCGGGTGCTGCTGCGACGGCTGACCGGCGAGGGTAAAACGATTCTGGTCTCCTCGCATGTGCTCTCCGAGCTGGATGAAATGGCGGACCGGGCAGTTTTCGTGGCGCGCGGTGAAACCGTGAAGACCCAGTCGCTTTCCGACGCCGGCACGCAGGAACGCTGGTACACCGTCCGTGCGCTGGACACCGGGAAACTGCTGCGGCAGGTGGATGCGCAGCAGCTCCAATACCGGCAGCCGCAGGACCAGCAGCGGCCCCACGTACAGATCCGGGTGTCCGGCGAGGACGCAGCCGCCGAACTGCTGCGCAACCTGGTGCTTGCCGACGTCGGCGTCACCGCCTTCGCCCCGTCCGGCGGTGCCCTGGAAGAGACCTACATGAGTTTGGAAACCGATCGCCGATGAGTACCCTGAGCCAAAGTCCGGTTGTTTCCCCGCTTGGTTACGCCAGCGGCGTGCGGTCCGTGTTTGCCCTGGAAATGAAGCAGCGGCTGCGCACGCGCAGCTGGTACGTCCTGCTGACGGTCTGGTTTTTCGTCATTGGGCTCGTCGCGATGCTGACGGCCTTGAACGCCGGCTCCCAGCAGGGCCAGCGAGGCCCGGTCCTGTTCGAGCTGATGGTCGGCTTTGTCCTGTTCTTCGGCCTGCTGCTGGCCCCGGCCCTGTCAGCCAACGGGGTGAACGGTGACCGCGCCGCGGGCACCCTGGCTATTTTGCAGGTCACGCTGCTGCGGCCCGGCCAAATTTTGGCCGGCAAGTGGCTGGCGGCATGGGTGGCTTCGCTCGGTTTCCTGGTAGCGAGCGTACCGTTCCTGCTCTGGGCGCTCGTCCTGGGCGGGGTCCGTCCGCTCTCCGCGCTCGTGGCCGTAGTGATGCTGGCCGTGGAACTGGGGATTGTGTGCGCCGTGGGGGTGGGAGTTTCGGCGCTGGCCGCCCGTCCGCTGTTCTCCATTGTGGTGACCTACATGCTGGTGGCCCTACTGGGGTTGGGTACCCTGATTGCCTTTGGGCTCAGCACCACACTGACCGAGGGAACGGTTCGTGCCAGTCCGGTCCAGTACTCCCAGTCCGTGCCTTTCGACCCGGAAAACTACGAGTGCGTGGGAGAAGTGCAGGATATGCCGGCGCTGCGCACCGAACGGGTCGCCTGGATCCTCGCCGCCAATCCCTTTGTGATTGTTGCCGACGCCATGCCGGCGCAGAGCGGAAAACCCGGCGTCGAGAGCGGAGTCATGGAAAGCATCAGCATTCTCGTCCGCGAGGCCCAGGCCGGTCCCGAGAGCGGGATGCCGTGCGTGAACGGCGAGAAGAAACCGGGCGTCACGGCCGGCTCACTGGCCGTCACGCCGATCTGGCCGCTGGGGCTGGGAATCCAGCTTGCCGTGGCCGCGCTGCTGCTCTTCCTGGGACGACGCCGGCTGGTGACGCCGGTGCGGAACCTCTCTGCCGGAACGCGGATCGCCTAGGACATGCTGCGGCGGCCTTCGAAGGCCCGGCCCAGGGTGATTTCGTCGGCGTATTCCAGGTCTCCGCCCACCGGCAGCCCGGAGGCAAGGCGGGTGACCTTGATGCCTAGGGTCTTGAGCATCCGCACCAGGTAGGTGGCGGTGGCTTCACCCTCGAGGTTCGGATCGGTGGCGATGATGATTTCGGAGATCTGTTCGTCGGAGAGCCGGCTGAGCAGTTCACGGATGCGCAGCTGGTCCGGGCCGATGCCCCCGATGGGGTTAATGGCGCCGCCCAGCACGTGGTAGCGGCCGCGGAAGGACCGGGTGCGTTCCACCGCGATGACGTCCTTGGATTCCTCCACCACGCAGATCATGGTGGGATCGCGCCGCGGATCGCGGCAGATGGCGCAGGTTTCCTGCTCCGTGACGTTGCCGCACACAGTGCAGAATTTCACCCGCTCCTTGACCGTGACGATGGCCGTGGCCAGCTTCTTCATGTCATCGGGATCGGACTCGAGGATGTGGAACGCAATGCGCTGGGCGGACTTCGGCCCCACGCCGGGCAGGCGGCCTAGTTCATCGATGAGTTCCTGAACCGCACCTTCGTACACGTAACCTTCTCTGCTGGGTTGAATTGCATTTGTTGCTCAATCATCTGCTGCCGGCAGCCGGCTGGAGCCGCTGCCGGAATGTTTGGCGGGGACCGCCGTCGTTGGTGCCGTCCGGTCAGCGGCCGTCGACGCTGCGTTCCTCGATCAGCCGGCCGCCCAGGATCCGCTCAATGGCCTTGCGGCCCACCAGTCCCGAGTCCTCCAGCGTGATGTCATCGGCGCTGGGAACGTCTTCGACGTATGCCGAGTCTACTGGGCGGCTCCCCCTGACGGGGGCTCCGCCGCCGCGCTGGGCGGCTTCGTTGAGCAGCTTCTGGTAGCGGCTCAGCGGTTGGTTGGGGCCGGCGGGTGCTGCGGGTGTGGCCGGTGCGGCAGGAGCGGAAGCCCGAGCGGCCGGCGCCGCAGGAGCCGAAGCTCGTGCTGCTGGGGCCGCAGGAGCCGAGGCCCGCGCGGCTGGGGCTGCTGCCTCCACTGCGGGCTTCGCAGCCGCCGGCGCGGAGGCTGCTGCCGTCTGGCCGTTTGCTCCGGTCGTTGGAGCGGCGCTCGATCCGGTGCCCGCCCAGTTGGTGGTGGCCCACTCGGAATCGGAGAGGTGGCCACCGGAGTACACATCGGCAGGTGCCTCGGCGGTTTCCCAGGCATTGCTTTCCGGTGCGTCGTTGAAGGGATCGGAAGGCTCGTCCGGCCACGGCTCGTCCGACGGACCCGGCTGCGGTCCGGACTGGGCTGCCCGTCCGCCGCCACGGCCGGCGCCTGTGCCCCGGGAGGCAGAAGCTCCCGGCGCGTTGGACGGCGAGACGGTCCGACGGCGCAGTGCAGCAGATGCCGCATTCACCGGCGCGGCCGCAGCAGGTTCTGATGCCTTCGTGTCCGCAGCTTCCGGATTCGGGCCGGCGGCGTGGGTGGGGGCTGCGGGGGAGGGCGCAACCGAGGGTGCTACCGTCGCGGCTGAGGACGAAACTGCCGCAGCTGCCAGCGGCCAAGCCGGTGCGCCGGAGCCCCCGGCGTCCTGAGTTCCGGAGCCAGGCGATGTTGTGCGGGCGTTGCCAGCCGCTGCGGTGTCAGCATCCGGACGGGCTTCTGCCGTACGTGCGGCGCCGGCCGGGCCGACCGTAGGGGCACTTGCAACGGTGCCAACAATGGCACTCGCAGGGGTGCCAGGCGCAAACGGTTCGTCCGGGTGCTCGGCAGTGGCCGGAGCGTCAGGGCGCCCAGCCGACGGCGCGGAGGGTGCCTGCCCAGCCGGTGCATTGGCTGCGGAGCTGCCGGGGCCACCCGCAGAAACCGCTGCAGCCGGGGCGGATGCCGGCGCGCGCCGGCTATCGGCTTTTGGGCCCGACTCACCCGCTGACGCCGAGCTGTCATGGATCGGATTGATCTGGCAGTCCAGCGCCAGGACCTGATGGATGGCCTTGCGCAGGTTATCCAAGTGGTCTGGCCGGTTGAAGTTGGTGGCTGCCCCCGGGTTGGAGAACGCCAGTTCCAGGACCTTGCCGTCAAAGGAGCGAGGGCTGGAGTTCTTGCTGACGTTCAGCCAAGTGGCCCGGCGGATACTCGTGAGGGCATCCATGATTTCGGGCCAGGCGCGGCGGATCATCTCGATCTGCCCGCCTCCGCCTGCGGGAGCAGCTCCGTTCCCCGCGGCGGGTGCCTGACGGGAGGGGGCTGCAGGGCTGCCGACTGCAGGGCTGCCGGCGGCAGGCTGCTGTGCAGGGCTGCCGGCGGCAGGCTGCTGTGCAGGGCTGCCGGCGGCAGGCTGCTGTGCCGGCGCCTGTGAGCCGTTGGTGGAGGAACCGTTGCTTCCGGCCGGTCCCGCTGGCGCAGCTGCGGACGACGGAGCCGAGCCGCTCCGGTCAGCGGCCGGGCTCTGCGCGGGTGCGGACGCAGCGCCGGCAGTGCTGCTGGCAGCGGGAGAGCTTTGGCCGGGTGCATCCACGGGAGTGGACCAGGTACCGCCCCAGTCCAGGGAGCTGCCCCCCGCAGCAGGAGCACTATCTGCCGCAGGTGCATCCGATCCGCCCTGGTCCGAAGTTTCCCCGGGGGAGGGGGTGGCGGCAAAGTCGATGCCCCGCGGCGAGGAAGGTGCTTCATCCACGGACGGCGCGGAAGCACCCGACTGCGATGCGGTGGGTGCGGCGGCCGGGATGGTGGTTACCGGCGAGGCAGCAGCGGCTGCGCGGCCCATGGCTTCGGTGGGATCGCCGGCGTAGCTCAGGCGCCGCTCGAGGCGGTCCACCCGTGCAGCGGTTCCGCGTTCGGTCTGGTCTGCGGCCGGCAGCAGGATGCGTGCGCAGAGCAGCTCCAGATGCAGGCGCGGCGAGGTGGCGCCGGTCATCTCGGTCAAAGCGGTGTTGGTGATGTCTGCGGCCCGGGAAAGCTCGCTGCCGCCCAGCTGCGCAGCTTGGGTCTGCATCCGGCTGATCTGGTCCTCCGGCATGCCGCGCAGCACGGCAGCGGCACTGTCCGGCATGGCGTTGACAATGATCAGGTCGCGGAAGCGTTCCAGCAGGTCTTCGACAAATCGGCGCGGGTCCTGGCCGGTCTGGATGACACGGTCGACGGCGCGGAATACCGTTGCTGCGTCCGCTGCGGCCACAGCGTCGACGACGTCGTCGAGCAGGGATACCGGCGTGTAACCCAGCAGGGAAACGGCTAGTTCGTAGTCCAGTCCCTCGGGGCCGGCACCGGCCATGAGCTGGTCGAGGACGGACAGGGTGTCACGCACCGACCCGCCGCCGGCCCGGATCACCAAGGAAAGCACACCGGGTGCCACGGCTACCTGTTCCTGGGCGCAGAGCTTTTCCAGGTAGGCCAGCAGCGGCTCCGGCGGGACCAGGCGGAAGGGGTAGTGGTGGGTGCGGGAGCGGATGGTCCCGATGACCTTGTCCGGCTCCGTGGTGGCGAAGATGAATTTGATGTGTTCCGGGGGCTCTTCAACGATTTTCAGAAGGGCGTTAAAGCCGGCGGACGTGACCATGTGGGCCTCGTCGATGATGAAGATCTTGTAGCGGTCACGGACCGGAGCGAAGGTGGCCCGCTCCCGGAGGTCGCGGGCGTCGTCCACGCCGCCGTGGCTGGCGGCGTCGATCTCGATGACGTCGAGGCTGCCGGAACCGTCACGGGCAAGCTCAATACAGCTGTCGCACTTGCCGCAGGGAACGGGAGTGGGGCCTTCAGCGCAGTTCAGGCAGCGCGCCAGGATGCGCGCGGAAGTGGTTTTGCCGCAACCACGGGGACCGGAGAACAGGTACGCGTGGTTCACGCGGTTCTTTTGCAGGGCCGCCATCAGCGGCTCCGTGACGTGCTCCTGGCCGATCACATCCGCGAAGCTCTCGGGACGGTAGCGGCGGTAAAGGGCTGTACTCACAGATAGAAGCCTATCGGTTGGCACTGACGGTTTTCACTCCGGCGCCCGGTGCGTGACGAAGCGCTCTCCGGGGAAAATTAAAGACCCCCCATGCACCTGCCAGAGCCCGCTTACCCTTGCTACCTTCCGGTCCTGGGGGAGTTCACAGGATGACACCACATGAGGGGCCGGGAACCAGTCTACCCGATATTTGAGGGTGCCGAATGCGCGCTGGCGGGCTCCTTGAGCCGCGGGACCGCGCGGGCTTGCAGGCCCTTGTTAACTGCGGCCGGAGCCGGTTGTGCGCATTCCGTCCATCAGAAGGGTGATCATGCCGTCTGCGTCATGGCGCCAACCCGGTTGGCCGTAGGCGGTTCCGATGCCGTGCAAGGCAAGCAGGACGGCCCCCGCTCCTATGTCCTTCCGTATGGTCCCAGCGGCAGCGGCTGCGGTCACCAAGGTGTCCACCGCTGACGTGAGCTTCCGGGTGCCGTCGGCGATCGCCGTCGTACTGCCGGACAGGAGGACCGCCAGGGTTGCCCCGAGTCCCTTCTGCGACTCCATATGATCGACCATCCCGTGCAGGAATGCCTCCAGTGCTTCTTCGGCGGGCATAGCGTCCTGCAATTCCCCTGCCCGTTCGCACAGGGAGTCGATCTCTTCCTGGTAAACGGCCTCAGCCAGCGCTTCCCGGGTGGGGAAGTGGCGATACAGGGTTCCCGTGCCAACACCGGCCAAGCGGGCGAAGTCGTCAAAGCGCAGCTCGACGTCGCCGGCGTCAAATACATGCCGCGCCGCAGCGATGAGAGCATCCCTGTTCCGCCGGGCATCGGCGCGCAGCTGCTTGGTGGCGGTCATGGCACTCCTCGGGATCGACAAATGGAGACGATCTCCATATCGTACCAAGTGGAGACAGTCTCCACTTCCACCGATTCCGGGAGGTACTGCATGAAGATCCTGATGTTCGGACGAGGCGTTATTGCCACTATGTACGGGTGGGCACTTGAGCAAGCTGGCCACGAGGTGGAATTCCATGTCCGGCCCGGCCGCGCGGCGCACTACGGCGACGGCGTTGAACTGGACCTCCTGGATGCCCGGCGCCGGCCGTGGGGCAGACGCCGCACCGGAGAAATGCCGCTGCGCTTCCGGGAAGAGTTGACGCCTGAGGACGGCTTCGACCTCGTTGTGCTGAGCGTGCCGCATTACCGCTTGGCGGAAGCGGCAGCGTTCCTGGCTCCCCGAATCGGCAGTGCGTCGGTGCTGGTTTTCGGCAACGTATGGGATGAGCCGCTCGAGGCCGTCGCGGCTCTTGATCCTGAGCGTGTGGTGTGGGGCTTCCCCCAGGGCGGAGGCGGGTTCGGCTCCGACGGCGTCTTGCGGGGAACATTGCTGGCCACGGTCATCTTTGGCACGTTCGGCCGTCCTCAACAGGAGCGGGAGCGGGCGGTCCGGGCAATGTTTCGCCAGTCCGGGTTCCGGGTTCGCGAGCAACCCGACTTTCGCGGCTGGCTGTGGACCCACTTCGTTTCGGACGCAGGACTGCACGCCCAGGGTCTGAAGGCGGGGTCGATGGCGGGGCTGGTGGGGAACAAGGCCGGCCTGCGCAGAGCGATGAAAACCAGCCGGGAACTGCTGGCGCTGCTGCAGGCCCGCGGCGTCGATCTGCGCCGCCACCGAGGTTTGGTGCTTCCATTCAGGGCACCCGCATGGTTGACGGCTACCATCCTGGCTTGGGTCCTTGCCCACTTCCCGCCGGCGCGCGCCAACTTCGAGGCGCACGCAGACCCGGAGACTCAGGAACCGAAGGTGATTTGCCGGGACGTCCTGGCTGAAGCGCGGAGGCTCGGCGTTCCGGCCACCGGCTTGGCAGCAGAGGAGCTGTACTTCATCCATAGTGGTCCCGAAAACCCGTAAGCATGTACCCCTCTATATGCACCTCTCTACGTGCGCCTCTATAAGGGATTGCGCACGGGGAGCGGGTGTCGGATTCCGGGCCTTGCCGCTGCCCGCCGGGCGGTGGTCTGCGACCCTCGGAAGGGGTGTGACAGGTCACTTCGAAACGGTTTGCGGGGACCGGGCAGGGTGTGCAAAGATAGACGAGTCGCCGCGGCCGGGACGCTGAAATAAGCGCCCGAAGCATGGCGGCCAAACCCACCAAAAAACAGAGTTTCTCTGGTGCGCCCTTCACGGGGCCGGCAGGAAAGACTCCGGCTTTTTGCTGGGCCGGAACGGCGGTTGACACGCTTTCCCGGGGCTTCCGATAAGGAAAACCGGGAATTGCGGAAAACGCCGGAATGGAATAAGATGGAAAACCTTGCAGCGAAGAAGAAAAGGAAAACATTGTTTTCCCGAGTATTTTCGGATTGCGTCTGTTGTTTGAGAACTCAATAGTGTGCCAAGTTTATTGATACCAATTTATTTTAATTGGTTGAATCGACTGTTCCGCCCACCCCGTGGGCTGGAATGGTTTTTTTAGCTGGTTTCGAATTTAGTGCAGTGCCTGGCGGCCAATTTTCCTTGGCCCCGGCATTGTGTCTGTATGAACATTTACGGAGAGTTTGATCCTGGCTCAGGATGAACGCTGGCGGCGTGCTTAACACATGCAAGTCGAACGATGACTTCTGTGCTTGCACAGAATGATTAGTGGCGAACGGGTGAGTAACACGTGAGTAACCTGCCCTTGACTTCGGGATAAGCCTGGGAAACCGGGTCTAATACCGGATACGACGGACCACCGCATGGCGGTTCGTGGAAAGCTTTATGCGGTTTTGGATGGACTCGCGGCCTATCAGCTTGTTGGTTGGGGTAATGGCCCACCAAGGCGACGACGGGTAGCCGGCCTGAGAGGGTGACCGGCCACACTGGGACTGAGACACGGCCCAGACTCCTACGGGAGGCAGCAGTGGGGAATATTGCACAATGGGCGAAAGCCTGATGCAGCGACGCCGCGTGAGGGACGAATGCCTTCGGGTTGTAAACCTCTTTCAGCAGGGAAGAAGCGAAAGTGACGGTACCTGCAGAAGAAGCGCCGGCTAACTACGTGCCAGCAGCCGCGGTAATACGTAGGGCGCAAGCGTTATCCGGAATTATTGGGCGTAAAGAGCTCGTAGGCGGTTTGTCGCGTCTGCTGTGAAAGCCCGGGGCTCAACCCCGGGTCTGCAGTGGGTACGGGCAGACTAGAGTGATGTAGGGGAGACTGGAATTCCTGGTGTAGCGGTGAAATGCGCAGATATCAGGAGGAACACCGATGGCGAAGGCAGGTCTCTGGGCATTAACTGACGCTGAGGAGCGAAAGCATGGGGAGCGAACAGGATTAGATACCCTGGTAGTCCATGCCGTAAACGTTGGGCACTAGGTGTGGGGGACATTCCACGTTTTCCGCGCCGTAGCTAACGCATTAAGTGCCCCGCCTGGGGAGTACGGCCGCAAGGCTAAAACTCAAAGGAATTGACGGGGGCCCGCACAAGCGGCGGAGCATGCGGATTAATTCGATGCAACGCGAAGAACCTTACCAAGGCTTGACATGAACCGGTAAGACCTGGAAACAGGTCCCCCACTTGTGGCCGGTTTACAGGTGGTGCATGGTTGTCGTCAGCTCGTGTCGTGAGATGTTGGGTTAAGTCCCGCAACGAGCGCAACCCTCGTTCTATGTTGCCAGCGCGTTATGGCGGGGACTCATAGGAGACTGCCGGGGTCAACTCGGAGGAAGGTGGGGACGACGTCAAATCATCATGCCCCTTATGTCTTGGGCTTCACGCATGCTACAATGGCCGGTACAAAGGGTTGCGATACTGTGAGGTGGAGCTAATCCCAAAAAGCCGGTCTCAGTTCGGATTGAGGTCTGCAACTCGACCTCATGAAGTTGGAGTCGCTAGTAATCGCAGATCAGCAACGCTGCGGTGAATACGTTCCCGGGCCTTGTACACACCGCCCGTCAAGTCACGAAAGTTGGTAACACCCGAAGCCGGTGGCCTAACCCCTTGTGGGAGGGAGCCGTCGAAGGTGGGACCGGCGATTGGGACTAAGTCGTAACAAGGTAGCCGTACCGGAAGGTGCGGCTGGATCACCTCCTTTCTAAGGAGCACCTCGAAGCGGATGTCCTTCCACAGTGTTGGATGTGTGCTTTGCAGGAGATGCCCATGTCGGAAGCATATGTTTTCCGGTGGGTGCTCAAGGGTGGAATATCAATGGATAGGCGCCGGCATGATTGCCTGGCATCAGTGAGTACGTTCCCTTTGGGGTTCTGGAAAGCGGTGCGGGCAGGTTACCGGTTGACCGTTTGGCACACTGTTGGGTCCTGAGACAACAGGGCTGTGGGGCTTCTTCCCTCTTTGAGGGGGTGGGGGTGTTCATGGTTGTGGTTTGTTTCTGTTTGTTCCTGCGCATGCCGGGTACATCACGGGTGCCGGTTCCCTTTGGGGGGCTGGTTGGTGGTGGGGATGGGTGTGACGGGGTTGTTGTTTGAGAACTACATAGTGGACGCGAGCATCTTAAAAATTATTAAGTGCAATTTCAGATAAACCTGGTGACCGGTTTTTACCGGCCTCCATGGTTTTCTCGATAGCGATATTAATTATTGATCTTTGTGGTCAAGTTTTTAAGGGCACACGGTGGATGCCTTGGCATCAGGAGCCGAAGAAGGACGTAGGAATCTGCGATAAGCCTGGGGGAGTTGATAACCGAACTTTGATCCCAGGATGTCCGAATGGGGAAACCCCGCCCGGCGCGCGAGTGACCGGGTGACCCGCATCTGAACACATAGGGTGCGTGGAGGGAACGTGGGGAAGTGAAACATCTCAGTACCCACAGGAAGAGAAAACAACAGTGATTCCGTTAGTAGTGGCGAGCGAACGCGGAAGAGGCTAAACCAGTGGTGTGTGATAGCCGGCGGGCGTTGCATCACTGGGGTTGCGGGACTTTCCGTACCGATTCTGCCGGATTGGTGAAGTGAGTGCAGGTGCATAGGTGAACTGGTTTGAAAGCCAGGCCGTAGAGGGTGTTAGCCCCGTAACCGGAATGTATGCTGCCGCTTGGAGAGGATCCCAAGTAGCACGGGGCCCGAGAAATCCCGTGCGAATCTGCCAGGACCACCTGGTAAGCCTAAATACTCCCTGATGACCGATAGCGGACAAGTACCGTGAGGGAAAGGTGAAAAGTACCCCGGGAGGGGAGTGAAATAGTACCTGAAACCGTGTGCCTACAAACCGTTGGAGCAGCTCTGATTGCTGTGACAGCGTGCCTTTTGAAGAATGAGCCTGCGAGTTAGTGTTACGTCGCGAGGTTAACCCGTGTGGGGAAGCCGTAGCGAAAGCGAGTCTGAATAGGGCGATGCAGTGGCGTGATCTAGACCCGAAGCGGAGTGATCTACCCATGGCCAGGTTGAAGCGACGGTAAGACGTCGTGGAGGACCGAACCCACTTCAGTTGAAAATGGAGGGGATGAGCTGTGGGTAGGGGTGAAAGGCCAATCAAACTCCGTGATAGCTGGTTCTCCCCGAAATGCATTTAGGTGCAGCGTTGCGTGTTTCTTACCGGAGGTAGAGCTACTGGATGGCTAATGGGCCCTACAAGGTTACTGACGTCAGCCAAACTCCGAATGCCGGTAAGTCAGAGCGCAGCAGTGAGACTGTGGGGGATAAGCTTCATAGTCGAGAGGGAAACAGCCCAGACCACCAACTAAGGCCCCTAAGCGTGTGCTAAGTGGGAAAGGATGTGGAGTTGCCCAGACAACCAGGAGGTTGGCTTAGAAGCAGCCACCCTTGAAAGAGTGCGTAATAGCTCACTGGTCAAGTGATTCCGCGCCGACAATGTAGCGGGGCTCAAGTACACCGCCGAAGTTGTGGCATTCAGATATTAGATAAGCCTTCGTGGTTCAGTCGTCTGGATGGGTAGGGGAGCGTCGTGTGGGCAGTGAAGCAGCGGTGTAAACCAGTTGTGGAGCCTACACGAGTGAGAATGCAGGCATGAGTAGCGAAAGACGGGTGAGAAACCCGTCCGCCGAATGATCAAGGGTTCCAGGGTCAAGCTAATCTGCCCTGGGTAAGTCGGGACCTAAGGCGAGGCCGACAGGCGTAGTCGATGGACAACGGGTTGATATTCCCGTACCGGCGAAAAACCGCCCATACCAAGCAGGGGACACTAACCGTCCGGAGCCTGCCCGAGCATCCTTGTGGTGTGAGGGTTTTGGCCGAGCACGGGACCTGATCCTGGGAGGTAAGCGTATTAACAGGTGTGACGCAGGAAGGTAGCCGGGCCAGGCGATGGTTGACCTGGTCTAAGGATGTAGGGTCCGTGATAGGTAAATCCGTCACGGTGTCTTTGATGACGTGCCTGAGATCCGACGGGACTCCCTCACGGGGGGATCCGGTGATCCTATGCTGCCTAGAAAAGCATCGGCGCGAGGTTTTAGCCGCCCGTACCCCAAACCGACACAGGTGATCAGGTAGAGAATACTAAGGCGATCGAGAGAATTATGGTTAAGGAACTCGGCAAAATGCCCCCGTAACTTCGGGAGAAGGGGGGCCCCAACCTTGATGGACACTTGCTGTCCGGAGGGGATCGGGGCCGCAGAGACCAGGGGGAAGCGACTGTTTACTAAAAACACAGGTCCGTGCGAAGTCGCAAGACGATGTATACGGACTGACTCCTGCCCGGTGCTGGAAGGTTAAGAGGACCGGTTAGCCCTTTGGGGCGAAGCTGGGAATTTAAGCCCCAGTAAACGGCGGTGGTAACTATAACCATCCTAAGGTAGCGAAATTCCTTGTCGGGTAAGTTCCGACCTGCACGAATGGAGTAACGACTTCCCCGCTGTCTCAACCATAAACTCGGCGAAATTGCAGTACGAGTAAAGATGCTCGTTACGCGCAGCAGGACGGAAAGACCCCGAGACCTTTACTATAGTTTGGTATTGGTGTTCGGTGTGGCTTGTGTAGGATAGGTGGGAGACTGTGAGACCCGGACGCCAGTTCGGGTGGAGTCATCGTTGAAATACCACTCTGGTCATACTGGATATCTAACTTCGGCCCGTAATCCGGGTCAGGGACAGTGCCTGATGGGTAGTTTAACTGGGGCGGTTGCCTCCTAAAGAGTAACGGAGGCGCCCAAAGGTTCCCTCAGCCTGGTTGGCAATCAGGTGTCGAGTGTAAGTGCACAAGGGAGCTTGACTGTGAGAGAGACATCTCGAGCAGGGACGAAAGTCGGGACTAGTGATCCGGCGGTACATTGTGGAATGGCCGTCGCTCAACGGATAAAAGGTACCTCGGGGATAACAGGCTGATCTTGCCCAAGAGTCCATATCGACGGCATGGTTTGGCACCTCGATGTCGGCTCGTCGCATCCTGGGGCTGGAGTAGGTCCCAAGGGTTGGGCTGTTCGCCCATTAAAGCGGTACGCGAGCTGGGTTTAGAACGTCGTGAGACAGTTCGGTCCCTATCCGCTGCGCGCGCAGGAAATTTGAGAAGGGCTGTCCTTAGTACGAGAGGACCGGGACGGACGAACCTCTGGTGTGTCAGTTGTACTGCCAAGTGCACCGCTGATTAGCTACGTTCGGATGGGATAACCGCTGAAAGCATCTAAGCGGGAAGCCCGCTTCGAGATGAGATTTCCATACACCTTGTGTGTGAGAGGCCCCCAGCCAGACCACTGGGTTGATAGGCCGGATGTGGAAGCGGGGACTAAAGACCCGTGAAGCTGACCGGTACTAATAGGCCGATAACTTACACCACATCAACACCTGGGGAAACACGACTTCAAACGGTTTCCCAATGTAGAGGGTGTTGTGATCATGCTGCTTGCGTCCACTATGTGGTTCCCGGACAACAACCCGTCAAGGGTTGTTCCCCTGGGAACAATAACTGAATATTTGCTTACGTCTTTTTGATGTTCGTGACCATTGTTTTCCCCACGCACACTGTTTTTGGGTGTGTGGTGCGGGTGGAAGGGTTACGGCGGTCATAGCGTGGGGGAAACGCCCGGTCCCATTCCGAACCCGGAAGCTAAGACCCACAGCGCCGATGGTACTGCATCCGGGAGGGTGTGGGAGAGTAGGTCACCGCCGGACAAATTGTGGGGTGAGGCCCGTACCAGTGTTGGTACGGGCCTCACCTGTTTAACCCGCCAACCCTAGTCCCGCGGTCCGGTCCCGAGCGGCCGGCCCGGGATCCCCCTGCAGGCCACGCCGGTCTGTGTGGGTCAGGCTACGAAGATACAGAATGGATGTCCGGCCGGATCGGTGTAGACATACAACGGTTCTTCGCGGTCATCCGTGCGATCAAAGAGGAGCTCCGCGCCCAACGCCAGTGCCCTGGCATGTTGGTCTGCGAGGGTCTTCCGGTTGGGGACAGTGAGGTCCAGGTGCATCTGCATGGGCACATCCGGCCGGGGCCAGGTAGTCCGCGCGAGCTGATCCACATGCTGGAACGCCAGCTTTCGGTTGCCGCGGGCATCGGTCAGTACCAGCCAATCAACGCCATCGCCGGCGCTGCCCGGTTGCGGTTCGTCTCCGGGGCGGTACTTGTGCCCGAGAAGCTGACGGTAGAACTCCGCCAGACCCCGGACATCGGGAGTATCCAGAACCGTGTGGAGGAGTTGGGGAAAGCCGGCCATAAGCGAACACTAACGGCCTGGACGGCTCCCGGCCACGCCGGGCCTCGAGTACCGGGTGCAACGGCCGTGGGTCCCAGCACGGATTTCGCACGCCGGCCAAATGATCCCCAAGCCGCGGTCATGAACAACCTATTGGGTCCGCCGATTCGCCAAACGAGGCCGGTGCCGTGCTCGTATCGGTTTCGGCTGCGGCTATGGGGTCATCGATGCAGCTATTCTCTCCGGGAATTCCTACGCGCCAACCATCTGGACACCCTCCAGCTCCGCCCTGGCTGTCATGGGCCGAGCGTCCGCAGGCAACAGCAGGTCAAATTGCGCAGCAGGATCCTTCACAGGCTTTTCCGGCGTAGGTACGGTAGGCCCTTTAGACACTTGTACCAATTTTGCGTACGGGAATATGGTTTGCGGTCGGGGGGGTGTATCGGTTGCCAGCTACTAGGCTTTTCTGGTCACGAGTCAGGCAACTTGCCCGAGTTGCTGTTGTTGGCTGCCTCGTGACCACTCTAAGTTCCTGCGGGCAAGACCCTCCGTCCCCGGTTGAGCCGTCTCTGCCTACATTTAGCGGTGGTATCCCAATCCAGAAGACACCGAGTGAACCCTGAAAGAAATACCCTGGACTCTAAACGAGGTTGACGAATCAGAGCAGAGAATTCATCTCACAACCCAGAACTTTGAATGCAGCTTTCCTAAGTCAGCCTCCGTTGAGGAAAGCGAAGGCACCATCGCTCTCAAAATCTACGGGAAACCGTCGGCAGGGCCTTGCACGCAGGAACTGATTATTGTTCAAACATTTGTTCAGTTGCCACAACCTATCAATGGGCGGGAGATTGTCGGTGGAAAGCATTCCGATCCCACATCGGGTGGCCACACCGCACGAGCTGCATAAGCGAAAGACTGCCGGTGCCGGCTTCATCCCAGAAGCTCTCGAGGCCAGGGTGCAGTGAAGCATTGTTTGTTTGGCTACGACCGTGACGGGCACATCAACCGTTGCATCTCCCGCTGCGGAGTCCTTGGCTCCCCGCAGCATTGGTGGTCCCTTGCCGTGGCATGTCGACAGGGAGCCGAATACTTGGTGGATCGCGCTGCTCTGCCGCGTTCACGCGAACGCCCACTGGGGGAAGCAACGAGCAGCTCCGATGGAGGAAGTCGTACGGGACCAGGGCCGCTACCTGCACTATTCACGGGACCGGCGGCGGTGGATCAGGAGGCATGTCGCGGTTGGAAGCCCCAACTGATCGGGCCAGTGGCCTGTACACAGCCGACCCTTGGTGGGTAGAGCCCGATGCCAGCGTCCGGTTCCCTGCCACGGATCCGCTCCGAGCGGCCGCCCTGCCGGCGCCGGGCTCTTACTCCCCGCCAGATGGGCAAAACCCGGCGCTGAAGCGGGCGGCTGGGGCCGAGTTGCAACCGGGGTGAAACCTGTGTAAAGTCTTCTAAGTCGCCGCGGCCGGGACGCTGAGAAAGCGCCTGAGCATGGCGGCCAAACCCCTTCGGAAATGTGAGTAGTTCCGGTGCGCCTTATGGCCCACGGAATGGCACAGATAAACGAAGGTTGCAGCGAAGAAGAAAAGGAAAACATTGTTTTCCCGAGTATTTTCGGATTGCGTCTGTTGTTTGAGAACTCAATAGTGTGCCAAGTTTATTGATACCAATTTATTTTAATTGGTTGAATCGACTGTTCCGCCCACCCCGTGGGCTGGAATGGTTTTTTTAGCTGGTTTCGAATTTAGTGCAGTGCCTGGCGGCCAATTTTCCTTGGCCCCGGCATTGTGTCTGTATGAACATTTACGGAGAGTTTGATCCTGGCTCAGGATGAACGCTGGCGGCGTGCTTAACACATGCAAGTCGAACGATGACTTCTGTGCTTGCACAGAATGATTAGTGGCGAACGGGTGAGTAACACGTGAGTAACCTGCCCTTGACTTCGGGATAAGCCTGGGAAACCGGGTCTAATACCGGATACGACGGACCACCGCATGGCGGTTCGTGGAAAGCTTTATGCGGTTTTGGATGGACTCGCGGCCTATCAGCTTGTTGGTTGGGGTAATGGCCCACCAAGGCGACGACGGGTAGCCGGCCTGAGAGGGTGACCGGCCACACTGGGACTGAGACACGGCCCAGACTCCTACGGGAGGCAGCAGTGGGGAATATTGCACAATGGGCGAAAGCCTGATGCAGCGACGCCGCGTGAGGGACGAATGCCTTCGGGTTGTAAACCTCTTTCAGCAGGGAAGAAGCGAAAGTGACGGTACCTGCAGAAGAAGCGCCGGCTAACTACGTGCCAGCAGCCGCGGTAATACGTAGGGCGCAAGCGTTATCCGGAATTATTGGGCGTAAAGAGCTCGTAGGCGGTTTGTCGCGTCTGCTGTGAAAGCCCGGGGCTCAACCCCGGGTCTGCAGTGGGTACGGGCAGACTAGAGTGATGTAGGGGAGACTGGAATTCCTGGTGTAGCGGTGAAATGCGCAGATATCAGGAGGAACACCGATGGCGAAGGCAGGTCTCTGGGCATTAACTGACGCTGAGGAGCGAAAGCATGGGGAGCGAACAGGATTAGATACCCTGGTAGTCCATGCCGTAAACGTTGGGCACTAGGTGTGGGGGACATTCCACGTTTTCCGCGCCGTAGCTAACGCATTAAGTGCCCCGCCTGGGGAGTACGGCCGCAAGGCTAAAACTCAAAGGAATTGACGGGGGCCCGCACAAGCGGCGGAGCATGCGGATTAATTCGATGCAACGCGAAGAACCTTACCAAGGCTTGACATGAACCGGTAAGACCTGGAAACAGGTCCCCCACTTGTGGCCGGTTTACAGGTGGTGCATGGTTGTCGTCAGCTCGTGTCGTGAGATGTTGGGTTAAGTCCCGCAACGAGCGCAACCCTCGTTCTATGTTGCCAGCGCGTTATGGCGGGGACTCATAGGAGACTGCCGGGGTCAACTCGGAGGAAGGTGGGGACGACGTCAAATCATCATGCCCCTTATGTCTTGGGCTTCACGCATGCTACAATGGCCGGTACAAAGGGTTGCGATACTGTGAGGTGGAGCTAATCCCAAAAAGCCGGTCTCAGTTCGGATTGAGGTCTGCAACTCGACCTCATGAAGTTGGAGTCGCTAGTAATCGCAGATCAGCAACGCTGCGGTGAATACGTTCCCGGGCCTTGTACACACCGCCCGTCAAGTCACGAAAGTTGGTAACACCCGAAGCCGGTGGCCTAACCCCTTGTGGGAGGGAGCCGTCGAAGGTGGGACCGGCGATTGGGACTAAGTCGTAACAAGGTAGCCGTACCGGAAGGTGCGGCTGGATCACCTCCTTTCTAAGGAGCACCTCGAAGCGGATGTCCTTCCACAGTGTTGGATGTGTGCTTTGCAGGAGATGCCCATGTCGGAAGCATATGTTTTCCGGTGGGTGCTCAAGGGTGGAATATCAATGGATAGGCGCCGGCATGATTGCCTGGCATCAGTGAGTACGTTCCCTTTGGGGTTCTGGAAAGCGGTGCGGGCAGGTTACCGGTTGACCGTTTGGCACACTGTTGGGTCCTGAGACAACAGGGCTGTGGGGCTTCTTCCCTCTTTGAGGGGGTGGGGGTGTTCATGGTTGTGGTTTGTTTCTGTTTGTTCCTGCGCATGCCGGGTACATCACGGGTGCCGGTTCCCTTTGGGGGGCTGGTTGGTGGTGGGGATGGGTGTGACGGGGTTGTTGTTTGAGAACTACATAGTGGACGCGAGCATCTTAAAAATTATTAAGTGCAATTTCAGATAAACCTGGTGACCGGTTTTTACCGGCCTCCATGGTTTTCTCGATAGCGATATTAATTATTGATCTTTGTGGTCAAGTTTTTAAGGGCACACGGTGGATGCCTTGGCATCAGGAGCCGAAGAAGGACGTAGGAATCTGCGATAAGCCTGGGGGAGTTGATAACCGAACTTTGATCCCAGGATGTCCGAATGGGGAAACCCCGCCCGGCGCGCGAGTGACCGGGTGACCCGCATCTGAACACATAGGGTGCGTGGAGGGAACGTGGGGAAGTGAAACATCTCAGTACCCACAGGAAGAGAAAACAACAGTGATTCCGTTAGTAGTGGCGAGCGAACGCGGAAGAGGCTAAACCAGTGGTGTGTGATAGCCGGCGGGCGTTGCATCACTGGGGTTGCGGGACTTTCCGTACCGATTCTGCCGGATTGGTGAAGTGAGTGCAGGTGCATAGGTGAACTGGTTTGAAAGCCAGGCCGTAGAGGGTGTTAGCCCCGTAACCGGAATGTATGCTGCCGCTTGGAGAGGATCCCAAGTAGCACGGGGCCCGAGAAATCCCGTGCGAATCTGCCAGGACCACCTGGTAAGCCTAAATACTCCCTGATGACCGATAGCGGACAAGTACCGTGAGGGAAAGGTGAAAAGTACCCCGGGAGGGGAGTGAAATAGTACCTGAAACCGTGTGCCTACAAACCGTTGGAGCAGCTCTGATTGCTGTGACAGCGTGCCTTTTGAAGAATGAGCCTGCGAGTTAGTGTTACGTCGCGAGGTTAACCCGTGTGGGGAAGCCGTAGCGAAAGCGAGTCTGAATAGGGCGATGCAGTGGCGTGATCTAGACCCGAAGCGGAGTGATCTACCCATGGCCAGGTTGAAGCGACGGTAAGACGTCGTGGAGGACCGAACCCACTTCAGTTGAAAATGGAGGGGATGAGCTGTGGGTAGGGGTGAA
The DNA here is from genome assembly GCF_030142075.1 of Arthrobacter sp. zg-Y20. Lineage (NCBI taxonomy): Bacteria > Bacillati > Actinomycetota > Actinomycetes > Micrococcales > Micrococcaceae > Arthrobacter > Arthrobacter sp. zg-Y20. The sequence continues at coordinate 230,752 of NZ_CP126241.1, forward strand.
AGGCCAATCAAACTCCGTGATAGCTGGTTCTCCCCGAAATGCATTTAGGTGCAGCGTTGCGTGTTTCTTACCGGAGGTAGAGCTACTGGATGGCTAATGGGCCCTACAAGGTTACTGACGTCAGCCAAACTCCGAATGCCGGTAAGTCAGAGCGCAGCAGTGAGACTGTGGGGGATAAGCTTCATAGTCGAGAGGGAAACAGCCCAGACCACCAACTAAGGCCCCTAAGCGTGTGCTAAGTGGGAAAGGATGTGGAGTTGCCCAGACAACCAGGAGGTTGGCTTAGAAGCAGCCACCCTTGAAAGAGTGCGTAATAGCTCACTGGTCAAGTGATTCCGCGCCGACAATGTAGCGGGGCTCAAGTACACCGCCGAAGTTGTGGCATTCAGATATTAGATAAGCCTTCGTGGTTCAGTCGTCTGGATGGGTAGGGGAGCGTCGTGTGGGCAGTGAAGCAGCGGTGTAAACCAGTTGTGGAGCCTACACGAGTGAGAATGCAGGCATGAGTAGCGAAAGACGGGTGAGAAACCCGTCCGCCGAATGATCAAGGGTTCCAGGGTCAAGCTAATCTGCCCTGGGTAAGTCGGGACCTAAGGCGAGGCCGACAGGCGTAGTCGATGGACAACGGGTTGATATTCCCGTACCGGCGAAAAACCGCCCATACCAAGCAGGGGACACTAACCGTCCGGAGCCTGCCCGAGCATCCTTGTGGTGTGAGGGTTTTGGCCGAGCACGGGACCTGATCCTGGGAGGTAAGCGTATTAACAGGTGTGACGCAGGAAGGTAGCCGGGCCAGGCGATGGTTGACCTGGTCTAAGGATGTAGGGTCCGTGATAGGTAAATCCGTCACGGTGTCTTTGATGACGTGCCTGAGATCCGACGGGACTCCCTCACGGGGGGATCCGGTGATCCTATGCTGCCTAGAAAAGCATCGGCGCGAGGTTTTAGCCGCCCGTACCCCAAACCGACACAGGTGATCAGGTAGAGAATACTAAGGCGATCGAGAGAATTATGGTTAAGGAACTCGGCAAAATGCCCCCGTAACTTCGGGAGAAGGGGGGCCCCAACCTTGATGGACACTTGCTGTCCGGAGGGGATCGGGGCCGCAGAGACCAGGGGGAAGCGACTGTTTACTAAAAACACAGGTCCGTGCGAAGTCGCAAGACGATGTATACGGACTGACTCCTGCCCGGTGCTGGAAGGTTAAGAGGACCGGTTAGCCCTTTGGGGCGAAGCTGGGAATTTAAGCCCCAGTAAACGGCGGTGGTAACTATAACCATCCTAAGGTAGCGAAATTCCTTGTCGGGTAAGTTCCGACCTGCACGAATGGAGTAACGACTTCCCCGCTGTCTCAACCATAAACTCGGCGAAATTGCAGTACGAGTAAAGATGCTCGTTACGCGCAGCAGGACGGAAAGACCCCGAGACCTTTACTATAGTTTGGTATTGGTGTTCGGTGTGGCTTGTGTAGGATAGGTGGGAGACTGTGAGACCCGGACGCCAGTTCGGGTGGAGTCATCGTTGAAATACCACTCTGGTCATACTGGATATCTAACTTCGGCCCGTAATCCGGGTCAGGGACAGTGCCTGATGGGTAGTTTAACTGGGGCGGTTGCCTCCTAAAGAGTAACGGAGGCGCCCAAAGGTTCCCTCAGCCTGGTTGGCAATCAGGTGTCGAGTGTAAGTGCACAAGGGAGCTTGACTGTGAGAGAGACATCTCGAGCAGGGACGAAAGTCGGGACTAGTGATCCGGCGGTACATTGTGGAATGGCCGTCGCTCAACGGATAAAAGGTACCTCGGGGATAACAGGCTGATCTTGCCCAAGAGTCCATATCGACGGCATGGTTTGGCACCTCGATGTCGGCTCGTCGCATCCTGGGGCTGGAGTAGGTCCCAAGGGTTGGGCTGTTCGCCCATTAAAGCGGTACGCGAGCTGGGTTTAGAACGTCGTGAGACAGTTCGGTCCCTATCCGCTGCGCGCGCAGGAAATTTGAGAAGGGCTGTCCTTAGTACGAGAGGACCGGGACGGACGAACCTCTGGTGTGTCAGTTGTACTGCCAAGTGCACCGCTGATTAGCTACGTTCGGATGGGATAACCGCTGAAAGCATCTAAGCGGGAAGCCCGCTTCGAGATGAGATTTCCATACACCTTGTGTGTGAGAGGCCCCCAGCCAGACCACTGGGTTGATAGGCCGGATGTGGAAGCGGGGACTAAAGACCCGTGAAGCTGACCGGTACTAATAGGCCGATAACTTACACCACATCAACACCTGGGGAAACACGACTTCAAACGGTTTCCCAATGTAGAGGGTGTTGTGATCATGCTGCTTGCGTCCACTATGTGGTTCCCGGACAACAACCCGTCAAGGGTTGTTCCCCTGGGAACAATAACTGAATATTTGCTTACGTCTTTTTGATGTTCGTGACCATTGTTTTCCCCACGCACACTGTTTTTGGGTGTGTGGTGCGGGTGGAAGGGTTACGGCGGTCATAGCGTGGGGGAAACGCCCGGTCCCATTCCGAACCCGGAAGCTAAGACCCACAGCGCCGATGGTACTGCATCCGGGAGGGTGTGGGAGAGTAGGTCACCGCCGGACAAATTGTGGGGTGAGGCCCGTACCAGTGTTGGTACGGGCCTCACCTGTTTAACCCGCCAACCCTAGTCCCGCGGTCCGTCGGCTGCTCGTCAGCGGCGGCGGAACGGCCGCTTGGCCCCTCCGTCACCGGGTGTCAGCCGCCGATGGCGTCCAGCTCCCTGACGTCTTCCGCGGAGAGCACCAGCCCTGCTCCGGCAATGTTCTCCCGCAGGTGTGCCGCCGAGGATGTTCCGGGAATGAGCAGGATATTCGGTGAGCGCTGCAGCAACCAGGCCAGTGCAACGGAGAGCGGTGAATCGCCTGCTGCTGCGGCCACCCGGGAAAGGGCTGCGGACTGCAGCGGCGTAAAGCCTCCCAGCGGGAAGAATGGAACGTAGGCTATCCGTTCCTCGGCGAGCCGGGTGATGAGGGCGTCGTCCTGCCGGTAGGCGACGTTGTACATATTCTGCACGCACACAATCCGGGCAATGCCCTGTGCCTCGGCAACCTGCGCATCCGTAACGTTGCTGAGTCCGAGTTCGCCGATCAGCCCCTCCTGCTGGAGCTCCACCAGGGCGTGGAGCGGCTCGGCCAGGGATCCGGGGCGGGGGCTGCCGGCATCGCCCATGCGCAGGTTGACGAGATCCAGGCGCTCCACTCCGAGGGTCCGCAGGTTCTCATGAACCTGATCACGCAGATCTGACGGTTGCCGTTTGGTGGGCCAACCTCCTTGCGCATCACGCTCGGCCCCCACCTTGGTGGCGATGAACAAGGTCTCCGGATAGGGGTAGAGCGCTTCGCGGATCAACTGGTTCGTTATATGGGGCCCGTACGCGCCGCTGGTGTCGATATGGGTAATGCCCTGGTCTACGGCCTCCCGCAGGACGGCCATGGCTCCGGCATGGTCGGACGGCGGGCCCATAACCCCGGGGCCGGCCAGCTGCATGGCACCGTAGCCGAACCGTGAAACGGTTCGGTCTCCCAATGTCCATGTTCCGCCGGGCAGGAGTGTGGCCGGTGAGGTGGATGCATCCATGGTGTTGCCTTTCGGTAAAGGGTGGTGCTGAGGCACTTCCTGCACCAGTATTAGAGAGTTGCTTCCTTCTGGGAAGTAGGCACTTTGAAGTGCGTAGCCCACCATCCGATAAAGGGGACACCGTGATTCCACCTAAGTCCGTAGAACAGGCGGACGCTCAAGCCAGCTATAACGCGTTCCTGGCAGTGTGCCCCAGCCGCCAGCTTCTGGACCGGATATCGAATAAGTGGGTGGTGCTGGTCCTCTGCGCCCTCGCCGGCGACGCCGCAGGCACCACCGCCACCGGCGACGCCGCAGGCACCACCGCCACCGCCGCCGTCGCCGGGAACTCCAGCGACCCGGCCGCCGGCATCACCATGCGTTATTCGGCACTATCCCGGCTGCTGGGCGGGGTCAGTCAGAAGATGCTCACCCAGACACTGCGCGCACTGGAGCGTGACGGGCTGCTGACCCGCACCGTTGCGCCGACCGTTCCGGTGACCGTCACCTACGAGCTGACGGATCTGGGCCGATCCCTCTACAACGTGGTTCAGGGCCTGCGGTACTGGGCCCAGGAGAACATGGGCGAGGTTTCCGCCCACCGCAGGGAGTACGACGCCGCGGGCTGACGGGCCGCTGTGCCAAGACGCGGTGTGGGTAGTAGCCCAACAGGCGGTTCGCCAAACTGGGTGGTCAAAACCGCGCCGGAGACGCGGTAGACTATAGGAGCAGCAAAACCCGTAAGGGCAGCCTGTAACCATGGTTTTCCCGCCGCGAAGGCAGCCGGAGCAAGGGTTACGGCGGTCATAGCGTGGGGGAAACGCCCGGTCCCATTCCGAACCCGGAAGCTAAGACCCACAGCGCCGATGGTACTGCATCCGGGAGGGTGTGGGAGAGTAGGTCACCGCCGGACATACGTTCAAGATAAGGATCCGCACAAGGACGTGCGGGTCCTTATCTGTTTAACGGCTCTATCTGTTTGGCGGCCCTGCCGTTTATCCCCTGCCCCCTCACCGGCGGCCCCGCAGCAGGGCAACAATGGTGACGTGCCGGACATCAACAAGCCCTACCGCCGGGTCAACTCCGGGCCTGACCTCGAGCGCACCACGTTCTTCAGTGATGCGGTCTTCGCCATCGCCATGACCCTGCTTGCCGTTGACATCAAGGTCCCGCAGGTGCCGCCGGACCAGCTGGGTGCCGCCGTCGTCGAGCAGTTCCCCGAATTCGGTGCGTATGCCCTGTCCTTTGCGGTCACCGCCGCCTACTGGCTGAGCCACCACCGGCTGTTCCGGCTGCTGACAGGCTTCACCGGCCGACTGCAGCAGCTGAACCTGGTGCTGCTGCTCTTTGTCGGCCTGATTGGGTACGCCACCGATATGCTCTCCTTCTACGGCGACCAGGCCCTCGGCGTCGTGATCTATGCGGCGGCGCTCGGCCTGATCGGCACCGCCAACACCGGGCTGTGGGTCTACTGCCGGTACATGGGGCTGTTTGCCGACGACGTCGATCCCCGGCTCCCTGCCTTCGCGACGGTCCGCGCGCCGGTCACGCCCGTGGTGTTTTTTGCCTCCATTCCAATCACGCTCATTTGGGGGCCTCGGGCCGGCGCCCTGTCCTGGCTGGCGATTATCGCCCTGAACTTCCTGCTCCGCTTCTACGGGCGCCGGCATGCCGAGCCACAGTAGGAAGCGCCGGGAAGGGGCCACCAAGTGCCGTCCTGGCGCCGATTCGTTGGTTTGGCCCTGCGTCGGGTAGTCTTATATCTGCTTCTTACGGAGCAAGCCTGGAGGATTCGCCTAGCGGCCTATGGCGCACGCCTGGAACGCGTGTTGGGTTAACGCCCTCGGGGGTTCAAATCCCCCATCCTCCGCCAAAAAGAAACACCCCGGTCCTCGGACCGGGGTGTTTCTTTATCTGCTGACCCTAGACCCGCGCCTCCGGCCGCAGGGCCGCGCGGGTGGCCACGGCTACTGAACCGAACCCGATGGCCGCCGCAGCGCCGGCAATAGCCAGGTACACAAGCGGCTGGATGGTGGGCATCGGCAGCCCGGACACGTTCACGGCGATGCCCATCAGCGGCGGTATGGCCAGGACGGTGCCGAGGACGACGGCGGCGACTACCAGCAGCAGCGACTCCGCGCCGGTCATCCGGCGCAGCTGGCGGTCCGATGCACCGAGGGAGCGCAGCAGCATCAGTTCCGGCCGGCGCCGGGCGGTGGCCATCACCAGCGAGTTCACCACGGACAGGCCCACGTAGCCGAGCAGGACCAGCATGGCCACAATGTTCACCCAGGACTGGGCTTTGCGGTCCGCCGCACCCGCCGCACCCGCAGCGCCGGCGGACTCCCGGTCCACCACGGTCAGGCCCAGGTCTTCCAGCTGGTCCGCCATGGCGGTGTCATCGGTGCCCGGTGCAGCGCTCACCAGCAGGTAGTCGTTCAGGCCCGCAGTGGTGTGCTGCAGCAGGGTGTCATTGGCTACCGTCACGTCACCGAATCCCAGTCCCCGGGAGTAGGTGGCGACGACGACGGCGGACGTTTCGATTCCGTCGCCGTAGTGGAAGGCGAACTGGTCACCCACACCGACACCGGATTCCCGGGCCAGATCCACGCTTAGCGCCACCGTCTCCGGTTCGGACAGCCCGTCCAGCCCGCCATCGCCCACGCCCAGGTCCAGGGTGGAGTCCAGGTTCCGGGGATCCACGCCCTGGATGCCGTAGGACTCCATGCCGTCCTCGGTGCCGAGGAACCGCAGATCGGCCAGCACCGCCGAATGGGCCACCGGTGTGGCGGTGTCCACTGCCGGCAGGCTGGAGACTTCCTCGGCCAGGCCAGCGGAGATCCCGGAGCCGGGTGCGGTGACCATGTAGTCGGCCATCATGCCGTCGCGGGACTGCCGCTCGGCTTCGGTTTCCACCGTGGTGGGCATAAACAGCTGCACCGAGCCCAGCGCGATGGCCAGGGCCAGGGGAATGATGCCGCCGGCCAGCCGCCGGGGGAAGGCAGAGGCGTTGGCTTCGGCCAGGGCCAGGGACGCGGAGGGATTGCGGCCCAGCAGGGGCTTCACCAGCCGGAGTACGCCGGCCACAATCCAGGGTCCCAGCATGCCCGCGCCGATGATCAGCAGCAGCACGCTCGAGGCCGCGATGGCCAGGCCGCCGGTGCCCGGAATGGCCAGGGGAAGCATTGCCGCAACCAATCCGGCCGCCAGCAGGACCACCCCGCTCATCTTGCGGCCACGGCCCAGCCCTGCGGCTTCGGTGACCGACTCGCGCAGGGCGGTAGTGGGTGACATGCGGACAGTTCCGCGCGCCGAAACCAGCGACGCTCCAACCGCGGCTGTGACGCTGAGGGCCACCGCGGCCAGTGCCGGCAGCGGACCGTAGGCCAAGGCGAAGTCCTCAGGGATGACACCCCCGGCAGTGAACTGCGCGCCCAGAAAGTACGCCAGCCCGAAGCCCGGCGCAGCACCCAGGACGGCAGCGGCACCGGACACCAGCAGGACTTCGCGGATGATCATGCCCAGCGTCTGCCCGCTGCCGGCACCGACGGCCCGCAGCATGGCGAACTCCCGGCGGCGGGCCAGGATGGACAGGGACAGGGTTCCGGCGGTCACGAACACGGCGGTCATCAGGGCCACACCGGCCAGGGAGCCGCTGAGCAGCAGCAGCGTGGAGCGGGCAGCGGAGCCGCCCAGGTCCTCCACGTCACCGCGGCGGTCGCCGGTGTAAGTGACGACGCCGCCCACGCCGGCTTCGATGTCCGCGGCCAGTTCCTTCGGTGCCACGGATCCGTCGGCAATCACGCCGACAGTGGCGTACGTATCGCCGTGCGGCCACAGGGCGGCCGCGCCGGCGGAGCTGAGGAACACCGCGGGGGCGCCGCCGGCCTTTTCCGCTTCCGCGATGCCGGACACGGTGTACTCGGACGGCTCGCCGCCGTGGGAGAGGACCAACCGGTCACCGGGGGATACCCCGAAGGATCCGTCCACCACCACCTCGTTGACGGTCCGGGGTTCTTCCCCGGAGGTTAGCGTGTACGGGGCCAACACGGCGGAGTCCCAGGCCGAGGCGGAAAGGCTCCTGCCGGCGTCGTCGGCCAGGGGAACGGTGACGGTGCCTACGGCCTGCTCCACCCCCGGCACATCGGCGATGCGGGACGCTGCGTTTTCGGGAAGGAGGACCCGCTCGGAGAGCGGAGCGTCCACGTCTTCCACCACGGGCAGTGACTGCGGGGCGCCCACTACGACGTCGGCGCCGCGCAGCTTGTCGGCGGCGGTGCCGCCGCGCAGTCCGGACTCAATCAGGACGCCCATGGCGGTGATCAGCGCCGCGCACAGGAACACGGCCACAAACACGCCGGCAAAGCCGCCGCGGTGGTGGCGGATCGATTCTTTGGCAAATGACCACATATCAGCGCTCTCCCAGGTAGGCGACGTGCTCGGTGACTTCATGGACGGTGGCGCCGGACAAGCTGCCGTCCAGCTGTCCGTCCGCCAGGAAAATGACGGTGTCTGCGGAGACGGCGGCCACGGGGTCGTGGGTCACCATCACCACGGTCTGTCCCAGTTCCGAGACGGTGTGCCGCAACAGGTCCAGGACCTGCCGGGCGGTCGCAGAATCCAGGGCTCCGGTGGGTTCGTCCGCGAAGACCGCCGCCGGGCGGGTGATCAGGGCCCGGGCGATGGCTGCCCGCTGCTGCTGGCCGCCTGAGAGCTCCTGCGGTTTACGCTCCCCGAACCCGCTCAGGCCCACGGCGTCCAGCACATGGTTGAGCCAGGCCGTGTCCGGGGCGCGTCCGGCGAGCAGCAGCGGAAGGGTGACGTTGCGGGCCACGGTGAGCTGGGGCAGCAGGTTGTAGGACTGGAAAACAAAACCGACGTGGTCCCGGCGGAACCGGGTCAGGGCCTTGCCGCGCAGGGCGGAGATTTCCGTGTCGCCCAGCAGCACCCGGCCGTGATCCGGGGCGTCCAACCCGGCAGCAGCCTGCAGCAGGGTGGATTTGCCCGAGCCGGAGGGACCCATGACCGCGGTGAAGCTGCCCTGCGGAACAGCCAGGGAAACGTTGCGCAGGGCCGGCACGGCGGAGGGGCCGGACCCGTAGCTCTTGGACACGCCCTGCAGCTGCAGGGCCGCGGGGGCTGAGAATTCAGTGGCATCGGTAAACATGGGAAGCATCCTTCGATTCGGGCGGATAAATCTGCTGTCTTCGACGCTACGGATGTGCAAACCCCGTTCCGATACAGCCAACCGGCCGGTTTGGGGTATAGCTGGCTATACCGACACGGCCGTGCTCCTCCGGCATAATCAAGCAGGTGACTATCCGCGCCGGCCTCCGCTCCCGCTTCCGGGATGCCGCGTTTGTGCTGCGCGAAGGCGGTTACTGGGCGGCGTCCCTGGCCGTGGCGACGGCAGGTCTGGCGCTGCTGCCCTTCCTGCCCCTGGGGGTGGGCCTGTATGCGGTGCCTGGCCTGCTGGGTGCCGTGGATAGCCTGGCTGCCCGGGCCCAGGCACGGGCAGCGGGCTTTACGTCCGCCGTGATTCCCTTCGACCGGCGCCGCCTGGCCGGTAAACACACCTTCGGCGAACTCGCCGCCATGGTCAGCGCCCCGGAAACGAAACGGGATGTGTCCTGGCTGCTGTTCCACTGCGCTTTTGCGGTGCTGGCAGCCCTGCTGGCCCTGGCACTGCCGCTGGGCGGCCTGTTCTACGTGCTCACCGCGCCGTTCTGGTTCCTGTTCCCGCCGGAAACACCGCTGGAACTCACCGTGACTGTTACCAGCTGGAGCGACGCCGTCCTGATGGTTCTGCTGGGCGGCATCTATATGGTTGCCGGGTGGATCCTGCTGCCGTGGATGGCCCGGCGCCTGACCGGAGCCACCCTGGGCATCCTGTCGCCCCGCCGGTACGCCGACCTAGCCCGCCGGATCTCCGACCTCTCCGCGGCCCGTGCCAGCGCGCTCGCCGCACACGGCGCCGAGCTGCGCCGCATCGAACGGGAACTGCACGACGGCGCGCAAAACCGGCTGGTCGGCGTCGTGATGATGCTCGGGCTGGCGCAGCGTGCCGCCGAGACCGACCCGGCCGCCGCCGTGCCGTTCCTGGGCCGGGCACAGGACGCCGCGTCCGAGGCCCTGGCCGGGCTGCGGGCTGCGGTACACGACATTTATCCGCCAGTCCTGGACGAGCTCGGCCTGGGCGGGGCCGCCTCGGCGCTGACCAGCCGCTCGCCCATCCCCTGTTCGCTGAACGTCAGCGGACTGCAGCGGGCGCCGGCCGCGGTGGAGTCGGCCGCGTACTTTGTCCTCGCCGAAGCCCTCACCAACGCGGCCAAGCATTCCAATGCCTCCCGGATTGACGTGGTGCTGCGCACCGAAACCTCCGGCCGGGAGGACATCCTGGTGGTGCAGGTGGACGACGACGGCCGCGGCGGTGCGTCGGTGGGCCCCCTCGACGGGTCGGGCACCGGCCACGGCGGCGGCAAAGACGACGGCTCCGGCACCGGGCTGGCCGGAATTGCCCGCCGCGCTGCGGCCTTCGGCGGAAAACTGATCCTCACGAGTCCGCCCGGCGGACCAACACACATAAGGGTGGAACTGCCATGCGCCTTCTGATTGCCGAGGACGACGCCCTGCTGCGGGCCGGAATGCAGCTGCTGCTGCAGAGCGAAGGCTTCGAGGTGGCCGGTGCCTGGGACAACGCCGATGACCTGCTGTCCGCCTTTGAGCCCGGCAGCGCGGACGGCGCCATCCTGGATGTCCGGATGCCGCCCACTTTCACCAACGAAGGACTCAAGGCCGCCCTGGAACTGCGCGCCCAGGTACCCGATTTCCCCGTCCTGGTGCTCTCCGCCTATGTGGAGGACCGGTACGCCAGCCGGCTGCTGGGCTCGGGAGCGCAGGGAGTGGGCTACCTGCTGAAGGAACGCGTGGGCAACGTGGGGGAGTTCGTGGACGGGCTGCGCCGCGTGCTGGGCGGCGGCACCGTGATGGATCCCGAGGTGATTGCCCAGCTGTTCAGCCGCCGCGGCACCGAGGACCCCATCCGTTCACTGACGCCCCGGGAGTTCGAGGTGCTGGGCCTGGTGGCCGAAGGCCTGGGCAATACCGCCATTGCGTCCGCCATCACGGTGTCCGAAACCGCGGTGAGCAAACACATCGGCAACATCTTCACGAAACTGGGGCTCTCGCCGTCGGACAGCGGCCACCGGAGGGTGCTCGCAACGCTGGCCTACCTGCGTTCCTAGCTGTTTTCCCGCAGCCTGTAGCGCGCCGGGTCTTGTTTCCCGGCGGCGTCCGGTGACAAGGTGTGATGCACGGACCGGCGCAGGAGGCATCCACGTGGAACAAGGCGAGGCAAAGATTGCGCTGATCACCGGTGCGTCCCGCGGAATCGGGCGGCGGGTGGCGGAGCGGCTCGCGGAGCACGGAACCCACGTGGTGGTCGGCTACCGGCAGAACGCCGAAATGGCCAAGGACACGGTGTCCCGGCTGCAGGAGCTCGGCGGCGGCGGCATTGCGGTGCAGGCCGACGTGGAGAACCCCGAAGACATTGTCCGGCTCTTCGACGCCGCCGCGGATGAATACGGCCGGCTGGACTACTTCATCAACAATGCTGCTGCCGCCGCGTTCAAGAACGTGGTGGACCTGAAACCCCACCACCTGGACCGGGCCTATGCGGTGAACGTGCGGCCCTTTGTCCTCGGCGCGCAGGAAGCGGTGAAGCTGATGGACGACGGCGGCCGCATAGTGGCGCTGACCAGTTACGGCAGCATCCGTGCCTTCCCCACCTATGCTGCGCTGGGCTCCTACAAGGCTGCCGTGGAGTCCTTTGTACGGTTCATGGCCGTGGAGTTTGCCCCCTACGGCATCAACGTCAACGCGGTGAACGGCGGGCTGATCGAGTCGGACTCGCTGGACTACTTCTACTCGATGGAGGGGATGGCCTCCATGGAGAGCGTCCTGTCCCGCATACCCCAGCGGCGGCCCGGAACCGTGGATGAAATGGCCGCCACCGTTGAATTCCTGCTCTCGCCCGGTGCCGGGTACATCACCGGGCAGGTGCTGGCCGTGGACGGCGGCCTGTCCGTGATTGCTCCGCCCTTCCACTCCGAAGCCTCCGGCCCGCCGGTCACCCTGCCGGAGAAACCCACCCGGGACCGCAACCGGTAACCGCCCCTTCTCCGGACCGGATTGAGCGTTACTGAAAGGACGCACAGTGAGTTACGATTCCAGCCGCTACCGGGACTACTTCGAACACAGCCTCACCTATGCGTCCGGCTTCTCGCGCAACGTGTCGCGGTATGCCGACAATGTGGCGCTTGCCGATCCGCCGTCGGGCCGGGAATGGACCTACGCCCAGTTGGGGGTGGCCGTGGACCAGGTGGCACGCGGACTGGCCGAACGCGGCGTCGGGCGCGGGGACCGGGTGCTGTACCAGCTCTACAACGGTGTGGAGTTCGCCCTGCTGTACCTGGCCACGCAGCGGCTGGGTGCGGTGAGCGTGCCGGTGAATTACCGGCTGGCGCCCGCGGAAACCGCGCACATCCTGCGGGACAGTGATCCGGCAGTGTTTGTGGTGGACGCCGAGCACGTGGACGGCGCAGCCCGCGCGCTGGAGCTGGCAGAAGTGTCGCCGGTGGTGCTGGTGGCCGGCGGTGACGAGGCAGCGCACTGGGGGATGGGGTCCGGGCAGCTGGGGCAGGATTTCGACGCTGCCGTGGACAGTGCGTCCGGAACCCTGCCGGACCTGGCCGGGGAGCTGTCCACCTTCGAGGAGAGCACCCGGTTCTACACCTCGGGCACCACCGGGATGCCCAAGGGGGTGCCGCTTCCCTCCATTGCGGAGCTGATGAGCGCGCACGACGTGATCATGCACTTTCCGCTCACCCCGGCGGACCGCACCCTGAACATGACCCCCTGGTTCCACCGCGGCGGGCTGCACTCCGGCGGACCCAACCCGGTGTTCTACATTGGCGGCTCGGTGGTGCCCCTGCGCAACTTCAACCCGGCTACGGTGCTGGACTGGGTGGGGGAGCAGGGCCTGACCTACCTGATCGGGGCGCCCACCACCCTGGAAATGATCGCCGCCGAGCAGGAGAAGAACCCGCGGAACCTGGAGACCCTGCACGGCATCGTGACCATGGGGGCGCCGCTGGACCGGGCGGCCGCCATCCGGTACCAGGAGCTGCTGACTCCGCGGATTTTCAACGGCTACGGGACCACTGAGGGGTTCTGGAACACCTTCCTGCGGCCGGAGGACCTCCCGGCCCATGCGGGCAGCGCCGGACGCTCCTGCACGGACGACGACGTCGCCGTTGTCCGCGTGTTCGAAGGCCGCCGTGCCCGTCCGGATGAGCTGGCGGCCCGGGACGGCAGCGAGATAGGCGAGGTGATTATGCGCTCGCCGAAATCGGGATTCAGCTACGCGAACCTGCCGGATGTGGAGGAGGAGAAGTTCCACGACGGGTGGCTGTATCCCGGGGACATGGCCACCTGGGACGCCGAAGGGTATGTGACCATCATGGGCCGGACCGATGACATGATCCTCTCCGGCGGGGAGAACGTGCATCCGGTGCAGGTGGAGGCGGCGCTCGCGGACCATCCCGGGGTGCTGGATTCGGTGGTGGTGGGGGTGCCCGATGACCAGTGGGGACAGCGCGTGGTGGCCTACGTGGTCCGTCGGGACGAGGGCGTGGATGCCTCCGGGCTGGACACTTTCTGCCGGGAGCATCCGGGGCTGGCGGACTTCAAGCGGCCGCGCGGCTACCGTTTTGTCGAGGAACTGCCGATGACCGCCACGGGCAAAAAGATGCACTACAAAGTGTCCGACGCCGCTGCCCAGGACTGGCTGGACGGCCGGATGGATGTGCCGGGGGCGGCGGGCGCGGCTGTGCCGGGTGCGGCGGGTGCGGCGGGTGCGGCCCAGAAGGCGCCGACGGATGGCTGAGCGGGTTGTCATTACCGGGATGGGGGCGCTGACTCCGCTCGGGAACACCTGGCCCGACACCTGGTCCGGGCTGCTGGCCGGGCGCAGCGGGATCGACAAGATCACCGCGTTTGACGCCTCGGACTTTCCCACGCGGATTGCCGGGGAGGTGAAGAATTTCGATCCCGGACAGATCCTGCCGGTCAAACGGCTGCGGCGCTCCTCCCGGGCCTCGCACCTGGCGGTGGCGGCGGCACGGGAAGCGGTGGCCGATGCCGGGCTTGGCGGCACGTTGGAGGGCACCGAGGCGGCGGTGATCCTCAACAGTGCTGTCTCCGGCTATCCGGAGGTTCAGGACGCCACCGAAACCCTGCACCGGGACGGGCTGCGGCCCATCAGCCCCAGTTTTGTGGCCTCGTCGCTGACCAACATGCCCGCCTGCGAGGTGGCGATTGACCTGGCCGTCCATGGTCCGGTGAACGCCAGTGCCCTGGCGTGCGCCAGCGGTACCGCGGCCCTGCTGGAGGCCCGCCGCACCCTGCTGGCCGGGGAGGCGGACGTGGTGGTGGCCGGCGGCACGGATGCCGCCATCACGCCGGTGATGTTTGCGGGGCTGTCCGCCATGCGCGGACTGTCCCGGAACAATGACTCACCGCAGGAGGCCAGCCGCCCGTTCGACGCCGGCCGGGACGGGTTTGTGTTCGGCGAGGGGTCCGTGGTGTGTGTGCTGGAGCTGCTCAGCCATGCCCGGGCCCGAGGAGCAGAGGTGTATGCGGAGGTACTGGGCGGGGCGATGACCAGCGACGCCTTCCACATTGTGGCTCCGGATCCCAGCGGCCGGTACGCTGCCGCGGCCATCACGCAGACCCTTAGCCGGGCCAGGCTGAATCCCGAAGACGTGGACCTGGTCGCGGCCCACGGCACCTCCACCCTCGCCAATGACCGGACCGAAACCCTGGCCCTGCATACCGCGTTCGGTGAGCACGCGTCGTCGTTGGCGGTGACCGCGCCCAAGTCCATGACCGGGCACCTGATCGGGGCGGCCGGCACCCTGGGGTCCCTGCTGTGCGCGATGGCCATCCGGGACGGCGTCATTCCGCCCACCATCAACTACAGCACTCCGGATCCGGAGTGCGACCTGGACTATGTCCCGGGTACGGCGCGCGAAACCCCGGTGCGCTTTGCCGTGACCGATGCGTTCGGGTTCGGCGGGCAAAACGCGGTGGCGGCGTTTGGGGCTGTTTAGGGCGGTGCCGGTAGGAATGGCTCGCTATGTGCAGTACTCCTCAAGTCCGGCCTCATACGCTTCCGGGTAGAACTGCAGGGCCAGCTCAAACGTAGTCTCGCTCCAGCCGGTATCCCGTCCGCTCCACGCTGAGTGAAGATAGCGGGAGCTGAACTCCGGTTCCATCTGTGAGGTCCAGCGGTTGCGTTTTACGGACTTCGGATACGTCCAGCTGTCCGGTTCGCTAACGCACGTGTCCTCCCAGTACTGTTCGAGGTCCGCATGGACCATACCTACGGCAAGCCGCCTGCCGTTGTCCTTCGCCACCTCGCTGAGGGCCGCGTCGAGGTACTGCCGGGCATGGTCCCGGACGCCGGAGTCCTGGATCTGGTCGATCTCCGCCTGCAGGTGCATTGCCGACCCGCGGGAGTCGCTGACCGCTTGTTCCCCCACCCGGTCAAGGTAGGACTGGGCGTTCGGCGAAGTCATGACCGGCCCGTTCCAGAAAGCTTCGTAGTCTTCTTCGGAGAGGTGCCCCTCGGCGTTGGGGTGGACATGCACGGTGCGGAGTAGATTCTCTGCCTCCTGGACAATGTTCGATAGATGCTCCTCGTCCGCCGGGTAGTCGCTTTCCGGCGGCGGCGGAAAGGTGCAGACATAGGGATGGGCCGCTTCAAAGGCCACGGGATAGACCTTTTCCACCAGGGCCTGCGTCCGCCGGTCTTCGGATTCCAGCGGGTCCCGCGCTCCGGCGTTGCCGTAGCCGGTGGCATACCAGTTGATGATGGGCCGGCCGTTGTCCAGATACGTCACACCGTTCACCTTGGCGCGGTGGCAGGTCCGCCTCGCCAGCTCTGCCAGGTCGTCGAAGACGATCCGTTTGGCCCGCTGGGCCGTGCCCTGGGAGAGGAGGGCCGATACTTCGTCCACGGCGGTCTGGGCGCTGGTGCGTTTGACGGGATCCTGGATGGTTGCCGCCCGGTCCTGCCAGTACTCCTGGTTCCTTCGGAGGTCCTCCTTCCAGCTCTGGTTGAGGAGGTCCAGCAGGGCTGCGGCATCCGGGGTGTTCATCGCCGGTTCGCTCCAGAAGGCTGCATAGTCTTCTTCGCTCATACCTGCGGGAAGGGGATCGGAGGATGCATGCAGGTAGGTTCGTGCGGCCACGACAATGATGCCCGTTGTCCGCGCATCTTCATCGGCCTGCCGGGTGCTCGCTTTGAGAACCGCTACGTAGCCCGCGGCCAAGATAACGACGGCGAAGATGGCCAGGACAGCGGTCAGGGTCACTCGGAGCAGACTGAACCTGCGCTTCGCTGGCGGACGTAGATAGTCGGGCGGCTCAACTTGGACATCCACTCAGCGTTCCCCCTAACACCGGCGGGCATTTCCCGCTGCTGGGGAGCCTAGCGCATGGCTGCGGAAAGCTCAGGCTCGACGTCGGGGTCCGCCAGCTCAATGCGCGGGGCGAAGTCCTGGCGGTTGGTACCGACGGCCTTGGACGCCAGCCAGACGGACACCGCGCCCAGCGCGAAGCCGGCGAAGACATCCAGGACGTAGTGCCAGCCGAAGTAGACCGTGGCCAGGGTGGTCAGTGCCACGTAGATCCACATGATCCAGCGGACCGGCTTGGGCAGCCGGGTCAGCTGGGCCACCAAAGCGGCGGTGAAGATGATGGATACGTGCAGGGATGCAAAGGCAGCGATGCCGTGCACGTTTTCGGTGGCGAACGGATCCGTCAGCACTTCGGCGCGGTTCTCATACAGGGTGTCTTGCAGGGTGGAGACCGTGGTTTCGGGCAGGTCATAGAACGGGGTCGCATCGGCGTAGACCGGCCCCAGCGAAGGCAGTGCGTAGTAGCTGACCGTGCCCAGGATCCAGTTGAAGGACAGTGCTGTGGCGTACCAAGCGCCGCGCTGCAGGTTGTCGGACCACACCAGTGAAGCGGCCAGGGAAATCGGCACAAACACCATGAACAGCATGTAAACGCCGGAGAGCAGGTCCGCGCTGGAACCGGTGCCCAGGACTTCCTGGAGCACATCGGCCGGGTAATGCCCGCCGGCGAACCACTTGTCCGAAGCCTCCAGCATCGAATCGGTCAGCCCGTCCCGCAGGAACGGCAGGAAGCTCTTCATATTCCGGTAGGACATGTAGGCCAGGTAGAACGTGGCCAGTCCGGCGATGGCCACAGCCAGCCGCGGTCCCGCCCAGCGCGTGCGCAGCACATGGGACGCGGCGGCGCCTACGCCGCCCAGGTCCCGGCGTCGGGCGAAGACCCGGGGAACCACGTCGGCGGCGATCATCAGGATCACCATCAGCGGCAGCCGCACATAGCTCGGGCCGAGGAATCCTTCCGGGTCACGGACGGGGAGATCGGCGACGACGGCGGTCACCAGCATGATTACGGTGAAAGCTGCTGCAACCAGCAGCGGCACGCCGAAAAGGCGGCGCCAGGCGGATCGGGCAGGCCCGGCTTCGATAGTCATTAGACTGTTTTACCCCATGGGGGCGGCAAAACATGTTATTAGGGGCCCTGATATTCAGTATGCTTTCGATCACATTATGACGCGGTGTGCCGCCGTCGTGGTACGGGTGTGGCAGCTGTTGGCAGCTGTTGGCCGTGCCTGGGGGTGCCGCGGGTTAGTGGGCCTTTGTGGTGCCTGTTATGGGTTCCTGTTAAAGGTGCCTGTTGAAGGTAGCGACCGGCGGTTCCGAAACCGCCGGTCGCTAGGGTTTGGCTGCCGGCGTCGTCGAGACGTGCCGGCCTGAGTTGAGGCGCTACTTTGCCAGTGCGTTGTCGAGTGGTTCGGAAATCTCGCTGTAAGCGCCGGACTCCAGCTGGACGGCCTGCCCGTCGAGGTACAGCGTGGGAGTGCCCTTCACCTGGAGATCCTGGGCGTCCTGCAGATCCCGGGCGACGCGGTCCTTGATGGCATCGGAAGAGTAGTCAGCGTTGAACTGATCCATGTTCAGCCCCAACTCCTCGGCGTAGGAGGCGAAGATTCCGTCCACATCGGATTCGGTCTTCCAGTCCTCCTGATGCTCGAAGACCTTTGCCGCCATTTCCTCCAGCTTGCCCTGCTCAGCAGCGGCTTCCACGGCTCGGGCGGACGGCTCCGCGTTCTGGTGCTTTGGCAGTGGGTAGTTCCGGATAACGATGCGCACCTGGTCGCCGTAGTCGGCCTTGGCCTGCTGGATCAAGGGGTCCATCATGGCGCAGTAGGGGCACTGGTAATCGGTGAAGAGGACCAGGGTGGCCTGCGGATCTGCCGGATCGGTGATGGTCCGGGCGTCTGAGGGGACCAGCTTGTCCATCTGGTCCGCCGGTACGGTGACTTCTGCGGAGGCGGAGGTGCTGGGGGAAGCGGAGACGCTGGCCGATGCTTCGGGGGCGGGGGATTCTGCCGGCGTCCCGCAGGACACCACCCCTCCGCCAACCAGCATTCCAGCGATGATCAGAGAGGGTACGACCCTGCGCATAATTCCTTTCCAGTATCGGGGAAGCGCGCGGGAGCACGCTCGGGTACGGGGGTTGGAAGATGCTTCTATTCCATTTTTCCAGCGGTTCCGGGGGTTCGAAAGGGGTTTTTCGCTCTTATCCTGTGATCTTGATCGAGCGGCGCAGGGCGTAGTTCACCGGGTGGGGCCGATGAGTTCCAGGGCCGGACCGTTGGTGAAGCGTTGGACCGGCCTCCGCGGAACAGCCTCCTGTTCAGAATGGCGGGGCTGCTTCCCATGCGTGAACCGGTACCGGGCGTGGTGGCGCCAGTTCCAAAAACGGTTCGGTTCGGTAGACCCGTCCGCTCGGTGAGGTCCACTCCACCACGCCCGGTTCCGGTTGCCGGGCCTTCCAGAATCCCAGGGTTTTGAACCGGTGGTGCCGCCGGCACAGATGGGCCAGGTTTCCGTGGTCGGTGGGACCTCCGGCCGCCCAATCCGTAGTGTGGTCAATTTCCGAGAGTGCAGTGCTGACCCGGCAGCCGGGGAACCGGCAGGTCCCATCCCGGGCACGCAGCCAGCGGGCCAGTCCGGCAGGGACTTTCCGCCGCCTGCCCACGCCGAGGATTTCCCCGGTGTCCGGGTCCTGGACGAGGCCGGTCCAGCGGGTGGCGTTGCGGGCGAGCCTGCGGGCAGCTTTGGCACTGATGGGTCCGTAGCCGTGCAGTTCGGCGGGCTGGTCGTTGGCTCCGAAGAGTGTTTCGGCGTTGATCAGGACCATGATTTCCGCCCGCGGCAGGACGGTGGTTTCCTCACTGGCCGCACTAGTGACACGGGTGGATCCGCAGCCGCCCATGAGCAGCTGGGACAGGATGTCGCTGCGCAATTGGTCAGCAGTCCTCTGATCGCCGTTGGCCTGCTCGCCGCGGGCAGCGGTACTCAGTGCCGTGTAGATCTGCTGGGCTTCGGCCGCCCGCAGATGGGCGGACAGCCACGACATGCCGTCTTCATCCCGTTCCAAAACAACCCGGCGCTTATCAAAGGCTGTCAGGTGCCGCTCTGGAATGGTCTGCGGATACTTCCGCTCCCGCTGCCGGCGGGCCTTGGCGGAGAACTGAGACCGCGTCTGACCTTCTGCAGCCTTCAACAGGGCTGCTTCAAATTCAGGCAGCTCGGCGGCAGGAACACTCTCACACTGGTCCAGCACCACCTGCGCATGCCCGTAACTGAGCCTCCCGTCCTGCAGCGCTTCCAGCGTGGCGGTGTGGGTGTCCGTGAGGAGGCCGGCTTCGAACATCAGCCGCTGGGCGGTGCCGTGCGGTATCTGCAGGAGGGCGGCACACTCCGCTGCGGCAAGGGTGAACGCCATCCCGGGTTCCACCCGGCCGGTCGGGCCGGCGTAATCCTCCCGGAAGAGGGTTTCCATCCGGTTCAGCATCCGGGCCCGCTGAGCCTCCGCCCACGCGATCAGGTGCGCCACCCGGACCAGGACTTCACCGGTGGCCTGGTCGTCGAAGGATTCGAGGTTCTGCAGAGCCAGGGTTCCGCTGAAACCATCCGGAAAACCGGGGTCAGTGGTGCCGGGACCCGCCGCGCCGGCGGTTCCGCTGGCACGTGCGCCGTCGTCGTCGGCCGTATCTGTACCCGCCCGGTATACCGCAAGTGTGGGCTCGTCCTTGGTGCCGGCGTGGCCTTCGTCCGTGCAGTGCCCAATCCCTGGTTCTTCAGTTGTCGGTTCGGTGTTCCCGATCTGGTCCATGCCTAAGGTTTTCATCCGGCACTGACATTTCAGGGCCGAAAAACTGCCAAAAACGGTCCACGACGGAGCTTCATTTACCCGTCTTTTAAAGGCCCACTACTTGCCTCAGTTAGCGCCCCAAAAGCTGCCCGCGGAAGCACCACTCGCGCCCTCACACCCGCCCGGCCAGCCGGGCAATCCGCTCCCGCGCCGACCGCTCGCTGGGCCCCATAGGACCCAGACCGAACCGGATAACACCCAAAACAAGTTTCACGGGAAACGTCATCGGCAGCGGAACAGGCCCCAAGCGCGGCGCCCGCAACCCCAACAACTCCCGGTGCTTCGGCTCCAGGCTGGCCACCGCCCCGGCAAACAGCACCCGGTAACCCAGCTTCTGGTTCCCCGGCAACGGAGGCCGCCGCAGGAACCCCAGTGCCTCCTGCACGTAGTCACTGCTGCGCAGCTGGGAATCAAACCCGGCCATCTGCTTGCGCAGCTCCGCCTCGGAGCGGGGCGGATCCGGAATGCCCATCAACTCCCCGGCCACGGCCCACTCGGCCACATACGCGTCCGGACCGCCGGGTATCTCCCCGCCGTAGCGCTGGTGCGAGGACAGGAACGCGTCGGTGAACGCCAGATGGACCCAGCGGGCAATCTCCGGATCGTTCGCCGAATACGGCTGGACCGCCCCGTCGGCGTCGACATACTCACCGTGCACCCGCTCGTGCAGGCGCAGCACCCAGTCCGACCCGGACTTCGCCGCATGTGTGTCCCCGTAGGTGACGGTGAAGATCCAGCGGATGGTCCCGGCGAGCCGGCCCAGCGGATCCTCCTTATAGTCGGAGAAATCATGCACTCCGGCCATCGCCCCGGGATGCAGGGCCTGCAGCAGCAGCGCCCGGATACCCGCGATGATCGGCGTCATGGAGCCGTGGACCGCCCAGACGGCGGACTCCGGACCGAAGTGGCCGACGTCGTCGCCCTTCGCCAGCTCGAGCTCCCACTGCGGGATTTCGGCGGCGTTGTTGCTGAACGTGCCGATCAACTGGCGGCGCCAGGACTCGAGAAGAGGAATCACGTCTCCCAGTCTCCATCCCGGCGCCCCCGCAATGCCAGAGGAACCGCCTACCGCAGCAGGATGTCCACCGACCGGGAGTTCCCCAGCCCGCGTTCCAGCACGCCGGAACGGTTGGTGACGTCGTCGCGCAGGATTTCGGTGACCGAGCCCAGGAAGCGGGACAGGTCAACCTTGTCCTCCGGCGCGGCAAGCAGCAGCTGGAAGCCGAACTCGTGCAGCGCGTTGATGGACGCCTCCGCAAAGGACAGCGACGACTTCACGAACGCCTCGTCCATCATCACCGTGCCGTACGTGCTGAAGCCCTGCGACACAATGCCCAGCTGGTAGGCCAGCGCGGACGCCATGATGAACGCGGTGAACCGCTGGCCCTCGCCGCCGGACATCAGCGAGGCCTGCAGGTTGGTGTAGGTGTGCCCGTTGGCCAGGCGGTGCGTGCAGGTGATGGTCACGTGCGAGCGGACGTCGAGCACCTCGGCCCGCCAGCGCTTCTCCTCCGGATCCTTCAGCCGGTCCACCAGCGCCTCCAGCGCGGCATACCGGGCATCCATGTCCGCCCGATCCTGGCGTGAGCCCATCATCGGCAGCGCGTTCTTCAGTTCGGTGCGGAATTTGTACGCGGCGTCGGGAATGGTGGTGGCCACCTCGATCTCCAGGTGGCTGCCGGCGTGGTATTCCACCCGGCGGAGCACGGAGTTCAGCGGCAGCAGGCGGGAGGAAATGCTGCGGCGTTCCTCGTCCAGCAGCTGCAGCAGGTCGCTGAACCGTTCATAGGTGCGGTTGTTGAAGTACTCGCTGAATTCGGCCTCGCGCTGCGGCAGGCCCTCGGTGATGATGCCCTCGAACCGGTCCTCGTACGCGCCGGCAGCCTCCACGGAGGTGCCGAAGTCCGAACCCCACTTGTCCGAGAACGTTTCGAAGGTCCGCTCCAGCTTCGCGCGGGTTTCCAGCAGGGTCTTCTCCAGCCGGGCCTGTTCGGTGATCAGGGCACGCTCCACCTCGCCGGCGGCTTCCTTCAGCCGGGCGGCGTCCGTCAGGTCACCGAACGGGTCAAACAGCTCGGCCAGCGCGGTCCGCAGACCCTCGGACAGCGCGTCCGGTGCCTTCGCGGAGAGCGCGGTGCGGCGTTCGACGGCGGCGGCAAGGTCGGCGTCGAGCCTCGCCGCTTCGCCCTTGAGCCCGCCCACCTTCTCCGTGGCAGCGGTCAGGTCCAGCTCGGCGGTGTCCAGTTCGAAGCGGATCTGTTCCAGGTCCGCGTTGGCGTCCCGGGCCGCGTCCAGCCGGTCGGTGGCCTGTTCGACGGCGGCGCGGGCCTCGTCTGCAGACAGGTCCTCCCAGCTCCGTGCGTCCTCGGCGACGCGGCGGACGGCGGCGAGCCGGCGGATCAGCTCATCCTGCTCTGCGGCGTGCTGCTTCGAGACGGTGTCCGCCTCTTCGAACACAGTGCGCAGGGCCAGCAGTTCGTTGCCGAGCGCGGCGACGGTGTCCTTGTTGTCAAAGCCCAGGACGTTGTCCGAGGCCTTGGTGTGCCGGTCGTCCTTCTCGGTGGTGCTGCGGTTGCGCTTGACCGCACCGCCTCTGCTCACGCCCTTGGCGACGCCGGCCAGCCCGGCCGGATCCTCCACGCACACGAAGTCGTAGTGCGCGGTGATTTTCCGGCGCACCCAGTCGCCCATCTCGGAGTCGTGGGTGAGCAGCTTGGTGATCAGGTCATCGGGGCCGGGTTCGGCGGGACCGTCCAGCGGCACCGAAACATCGATGCAGCGCACGTAGCCCTGCATGTCGTTCTCGCTCAGGTACCGGGTGACGGCGGCCATGTGCTCGCCGGGGACCAGCAGGGCGGTGGCCAGGGAGCGCAGGGTGCGCTCGGCGGCCGGGCGCCACTGGGCGTGCTCGGCGGGCAGGTCGATCAGTTCCGCGGCGAAGGGCATGTCGGCTTCTCGGATGCCGGTGGCGGCGCAGATCCGGGTGCGCTGGTCCAGGGATTCCTGCCGGATGTTGGACTTGCGGCGGCGGAAGGAGCCGATCTCGTTTTCCAGCTTCGCGATCTGCCCCTTCAGGGACCACGCCTCGCCGTGCGCGTTGCTGCTGCGCTCCTTGGCAGACTCCAGGTCCGCGCCGAGGGACTTCACCAGCTCGGTGGCGCGGCTGCGGGCGGTGACCAGCCCGGCGGGGGAGAAGTCGACGTCGATCCCCGCCGCGGCGAGCTCGTCCCGGAACGCGGTTTCCACGGTTTCACGGGAACGCAGCTGCGCGGCGGCGGCGGCGAGTTCGCGTTCCAGGGTGGCGATGGCGCCGCCGCCCTCCGCGGCGTAACGGGCGCTGAGCGCGTCGCGCTGGTCCTTCAGCGTGGCACGGCGGGTTTCCGCGGCGGACAGTTCGGCGCGGGCGGCAGAGGCGGCGGCGTCGAGCTTCTCCGCGGTGCGGGAGGCGCCTTCCAGGGCCAGGCGCTGCCGGTAGGCGGGCAGGCCCTCGGTGGTCAGGGCGCGGTTGTGCGCCAGGGCGTCGGCGGCCTGCCGGTAGCGGGTGTGCAGCTCGGGAACGGAGGCCAGATGGTCGCGCTGCTGGCGGGCACGTTCGAGCTGGCGGCGGATGCTGCGCAGGTGGCTGAAGTCCTCCACCGCTTCTTCGGCGGCGGTGAGGGTGCGCGGGGTGTCCAGCACGTTGGTGCGGAAGAAGTCATTAACGGTGCCACCCAGGCCCTTGCCGGTCTGCAGGATGCGCAGCAGGTTGAAGGCCTTCTCATCCTCCACACCCAGCGCCGAGCGGTAGCGTTCGGCGAACATCTTGTGCGAATCGAACACGGCAGCGCCGGGCAGCAGCGCTTCGAGGCTGCCCTTGGTGAAGCGGCCGCGGATGCCGGTCTGCAGGGTGGTGATGTCCAGGGGCTTGTTGTGCACCAGGTAGAAGCGGCCCAGGTTGTGTTCGGTGCCGGTGGCCGGCAGGTCCATCACCACGGAGAGGCTGGTGATTTGGCCAAGCCCGTTGTCGAAGGTCAGGCAGACCGCGGACCAGGTGGCGCCGGGGCGCTGGTAGGCGGTGCCCGCGCCGTCGTCGGCTCCTTGCGTGCCGAGCCGGCCGCGCATGTAGGAGAAGGCGGTGCGCTTTTCCTCGGCGTTGGTGCCGTTGTTGTTCTGCGCGGCCTCGTTCATGCGGGGGCGGGCGTCCATGACCAGGAGCATGGCGTCGAAGACGGTGGATTTACCCACGCCGGAATCGCCGGTGAGCAGGGTGCCGGCGCGGTCCACCTTGATGGTGTGCGCGCCGTCGAAGGTTCCCCAGTTCACGATCTGCACGGAGGAGAGCCGGTTCTGGCCGGGGTTGATCAGGTCTCCCATGGGGAGGGTGGTTTCGATGCTCATGCCGGCTCCTCGCCGTCGTTCGTGGCGGGTTCAGTGTCGGTGTCGCCCAGATCCAGCGCGGGGGCGCCGTCTGGATCCTCGCCGGAGAGGGTCTGCATAAAGGTGACGATGTCGCCGATCTGGCTGTAGGGCAGGGCCAGCGGCAGGGCGGGGGAGATGACCCAGACGTTGTCCAGCTCGGTGGGGATCAGCAGCCGGCGTTCCTGGACGAGCTTGCGGATGGCGGCATCCGCGGTGTCCTCCACGGACTTCGCGTCGCGCTGGCCCGGGTCCACGTAGGCCTCGAGCACCTCGAGGATGTCCTGCCGGGCAATGGTGGCCTCGTTCCCGGTGCCGGTGTGCCGGTCCAGGATCAGCCGCAGGCGCAGCAGCAGCAGGGTTTCCTCGCGGGTCATTTCGCGCTGGCGCTGCAGGGCGGAGGTGTGCGGTTCGGCCATGTCCACCGGGCGCAGCAGCGCGACCTTGCGGTCCTCGTCAATGACCAGGGACAGGAACAGCTCACTCAGCCGCACGCGCAGCTGCTCCTGGTTGTCCACCACGGTCTCGTACACGTTGTCGCTCGAGGTGGCGTCCAGATAGGGGCCGCGCAGCAGCCGGATCAGGGCCTGGCGCAGCTTCAGCGGCAGGGTGCCGGTGTCGCCGGGGAACAGTTCGGGGCCGTCGACCAGCAGGTCGCGCGGGGCTTCTGTGTCTTGTTCCTCAGCGTCTTCGGCGTCCAGCTCCGGGTTTTCCGGGAGGTTCTCTTCCATGACGTTCTCGTCCGGGGCGGCGTGGATGGTCTCGCTCATTTTTCGGGGGCTTTCGCGACGGCGACGGCGGGCAGCAGCGCGGTGCGCTCGCTGCCGTCGATCTGGGTAAAGGTAACGGATTCAAGCGTGTCGCCTGCGGCAGAGCCGCCGGCAAGCAGGGCACGGATGCTGTTCAGGTGCCGGTGTTCGGGGGGCAGTTGCTCGAACACCTGGGCCACGGTGGCAGTGGGGCGTGACGCCGTCGCCCGGGAGACGGCGTCGGCCAGTACCCGCCGGTCCGCGCGCGGGGTGCGGGCCGAGCGGTGGATGTCCGCCTCGGTGAACTGCGGCGGTTCGGGCAGGGTGCGCGGGGCAGCGTGGTCTTCGGGGTTGTAGACCCGGACCATGCTCAGGGACTCGAAGCCCGACCCGTACAGCTGCGGTGCGGGCACGACGGCGGCGCGGCGGCGTCCGCGCGGGGCCTTGTGGATGGCGGCCTCGGCGGCGCGGATGAGCTGGCGCAGCTGCACCGATTCGCGGTACTCGTCGCTCTGCACGTAGGTGTGCATGGATTCGGAGAGCCGGCCGTAGATGCGGTGGATTTCGGTGGCCTGGTCCCGCATGTCGGAAATCAGCCGGTACAGGCTCTGCCGGTCCTCCGGGGTCAGGTTGTCCGCGAAGTCCCGTTCGAGGACCTCGGCGATCGCGGCGCGGAAGCGGGCCTGCTGGTCGGCGTCGTTCAGGAAGGCGGTGAAGCCCTCATAGGTGCGGCCTTCGGCGGTGCTGCGCAGCTTTTTGTCGGCTTCGAGGATTTCGCCCATGGTCAGGCCCTTGGCGGCGTTTGATTCCACCATTTCCTGGCGCAGGTTGTGCAGCATCTTTTCCAGGCCGTCGCGCATGCGTTTGAAGTCGGCCGGCAGGGCGGCGGCCAGGTCCAGGATGTCGCGGGCGGCTTCGACGGCTGTGTCCTCCGGCAGCGGCGGGGGAGCCTCCCCGGTTTCCAGGGCGCGGATCATGTCCTCACGCCGGGCGACCTCTTCCTTAAGCACGGCGATGCGCGCGGCCGGATCCGGGTTGGATTCCTGCGCCAGGTTTTCCACCCGGTCCAGCAGGGTGGCCAGACGGGAGGAGTTCAGGGACGTTTTGTCGCTGCTGAAGCCGTCCAGATAGGAGAGGAAGCGGGCGGAGGATTCGGTGAGTTCGTAGACGAACTTTCCGTCCGCGCGGGGCCGGGCCAGGAAGCGGCGGGCCACCCAGTCATCGGCGTAGTTCCGGCCGGTCCAGTCTTCGCGCAGGGATACGCCGTCCATCCGGAGCCGGGTCAGGAAGGAGTCCGTCATGGCGTGGAAGTCGTCCAGCGGGACCCGGGGGCGGGTGCGGGTGAAGGCTTCGCGGAAGAGGGCCAGCACCCAGGCGTTGGCGTTGGTCAGTTTCCAGCCGGGGGCCGCCTGGAGCCGCTGCAGTTCGGCCCAGCGGGCAACGGCGTTCTCGATGAAGGACATTCTGCGCTTTCCGCCCGTGCGGTGGGGTAAAACGGGCCTCCTCGATTTTAGCCGGGTGGGAGGGTGGGATGGGGCAAGGGCGTCCGGGGACGGGAAGCTTCGGCAACGGTAATGCACCTAGCAGTGGCCCTAGCACTAATCACCCCGATGTAGCCACGCCGATTCAAACTGAATTGACGGGCGCGCTGGGTGATGATGAGAAGATGATTCAGCAAGTCTCGCATCTTTCGCGTATGGCGCACACATCTGCGCCATAGTCGAGAGATGCCGCACAATGAAATTGGGGGATTGATGCCGAGGAACTATTCACCTCTAACCTTGAAGCAACTCTTCCTAACTTCCGGCCATTATTGTGCTTTTCCCGAGTGCACATCCGCAATCGTGCACTTCACTGATTCTGGCCCGGTTGTTCTGGGTGAAATCGCTCATATCGAGGGATCATCTGATGACGGGCCGCGGCCTAATCCGTCGCTAAGTTCGAGTTCACGCGACGGTTACGGCAACCTCGTTATCCTATGCGCTCACCACCATAATCTGGTCGACAAGATAGATTCCGCCTATCCCGTAGAGACTTTGCAGGAATGGAAGCGAGCTGCCGAGCAAGCGACTGCGGAAAGGCTTTCAATTGGCGCAACATCGGTGTCTTTTGCTGAGTTGCAGATCGTCTGTAATGCCTTTGCTGACGGCGACATAGACCTTCCGTCCACTCCTATGATTGCCGTCCCGCCTCAAGAAAAGATGGATGCGAACGGTCTGACTGAAGCGATCCGCCCGACCATGACCATCGGCCTTGCACAGGCTCCACAAGCCGCGGACTTTATTCGTCGCCAAGCTCAGCTATCGTCCAGGTTTCCAGCTCGAATCCGGGCTGGTTTCGTTCAAGAGTATGACCGCCTGCATTCGAAGGGGCGGGTGGGCGACGAGCTCTTCCTATCGCTTCTGGACTTCGGTGCGAACAGCGCTGTCAGTCCTCAAACCGACCTGTCGAGGATGTTCGTCATCCGTGCCGCTGCCGCTGCCGTGCTTTGCCACCTATTCGAGGTTTGCGATGTCTTTGAGCCACCCGCATGATACTGCCCACGAAATACATCCCCGCATCCGACAGCGTTCTAGGGCGAGCAGCCTCAGTCCTGCCGTTGAGGGGCAAAAACCCCACAGTCAGTGAGCTGTGGCACTCGTACAGGGTAGCCAGCCCAGATTCGTCCTTTGACACATTTACGGAAGCGTTGACATTGCTGTACTTGCTCGGATTTGTATCTCTCGACTCCGGTGTCCTCGAATGGAGGGTGTGAAATGCGCTTGAACTCACTGACAGCGAACTTTGAGGAGTTTCGTGCCGTCACTTTCCAGGACGGGCTAAACATAGTTGTTGCGGATAGAGCTAAGGAATCGACTAAGACCGATTCTAGGAATGGGCTCGGGAAAACCACTGTTATTGCTCTTATCGACTTTTGTTTGGGCGCAAACATGAGTGCCCGCTTGGAGCAGATGAAGGGTAATGAATGGTACTTCACGCTGTCATTCGCGACGAGGGCAGGCATAGCACTTAGTGTTTCTCGTAGTCCTGACTCTCCCGGTGAAGTCCATATCGAGGGTGACGTCGTCACGGCAGGGATTGTCCTGCGAGAAGGTGCCAACCTGGATGAAACAACCACCATAGGGTCGCGCCAATGGACGAATTGGCTAGGGCAAGAGTGTTTCGTGAGGGAAGGAATGCCGGCGGCGCCCCCGTCGTTTCGAAGCCTCGTGCGTCATTTTGCTCGCTACCGGACAGACTCGCTGATCGATCCATTCCGCACCCTCGCGAACCAGCGCGCCGAGGCTGTCCAAGCCGAAAACGCTTACCTCCTCAATCTCGACTGGCGGTTTGCGAAGGAATGGTCTGAACTCAAGGAACGTAAGGCCCGTGTCGCACTGGCCGATGACCCAGACAACACAATCGACGCACGCATCGCCGCGTTAGAACCTCAGCTTGTCCGGCTAAAGCGGCGTGCGGAATCCCTAACAGAAGACATACGCACCTTCTCGGTTTTGCCTGAGTATCGGAAGATCGAATCCCGGGTTCAGGAGGCTACGTCTAGGATCAAATCTCTAGCGAACCAAAACTTTACTGACCGTCAACAGCTTGCTTTGTATGAGTCGCAGGTACGCGACGAGTTCACGACGAGCAACATCAGCGTCCAGAGGCTATTCGCCGAAGCTGGAATGGTCTTGGGCGATGCCATCGTCCGTAGCCTTGATGAAGCATCTGAGTTTCAGCGACAGGTGGCAGCCAACCGGGCCTCGTATCTGGAAGATGAAGCGCGCCGGATTCGGGAACGGATCGCTCAACGCGAAGCTGAGCAAGCTGAAAATGCAGTTCGCCAAGAGCAAGACATGCGACTGCTGCGCAGTGGAGGTGCGCTTGATGACTTCGCAGCTCTGCAAAAGCGGCTTGCCGAATCTCAAGTGCAGGTTGCTCAGGTTGAGGAACAGATCCGGACGTTGCGCGAGCTGGGGGATCGCAAGTCCAAGCTTAAATCACTCGAGCTGGACCTAGTCACCAGGACCAAACTCGACCTGCAGGAGCGTTTCGAATTGCGTTCTGGAGTGATTGCACGCTTTGGTGAGATCATGGAGTCGCTTTACGGGGAGCCAGCTGATCTTCGAGTATCCCCGGGAAGGGGCGGAATTCAGTTCAAGGTTGCCTTACCGAAGACTGGGTCGGGCGGGGTCCATTTGATGGCAATCTTTGCCTATGACGTAGCACTAGCGGAGGATCTGGCAGCTCGCGGACGAGGTCCTGGGTTCCTACTCCATGACAGCGCGATTTTTGCGGACGTGGATGAAAGACAGACTGCAAAAGCCATTGAGGTAGCGTCTGCATCCGCAAGCGAGTTTGGCTACCAACATCTATTGACCATGAATAGCGACAATGTGCCTTGGCAGGAGTTCTCTGTGCGGTCGGTGTTCAGCGATTCAGTTGTACTCACACTGCACGACGGTGATCCTTCTGGCAGTGTCTTGGGTACGAGATTGAGCCCCAGCGACGAGCCCGACATGAGTTGAGGACGGCTTGGCGGCTAAGAGTAAGTGGGACAGTCGCAAGCCTCCTCGACCGCAGCATCGACCAGTCGTCTGGAGTGCCCGCTGGAACCTGTAGCCAAGCATTTGGCTACCACCACCCCTCTGGCCCAGCCCGACCTCGCCGCTTAGACCGGCTGCGCCGACCGACAAACTTTCCGTCCGCACGCGGACGGTCCAGGAAGCGGCGGGCCACCCTGTCATCGGCGTAGTTGCGGCCGGTCCAGTCCTCGCGCAGCTGGACGCTGTCCATCCGTAGCCGGTTCAGGAAGCTGTCCGTCATGGCGTGGAAATCGTCCAGCGGGACCCGGGGCCTGGTGCGGGTGAAGGCTTCGCGGAAGAGGGCCAGCACCGGTATCCGGCAATACGGCGCTGGAGGGGTGCCTGCGGTTTCGGTTTAGAGGAGCATCCGTTCAGAAGCGCGGTCCAGCGGCGCCCTCGGCACGTTGCTCTCATGCATACGGAATATTGCTATGGGCAGCAAATATGCGGCGCCCTCTAGAGCCCTAAGCTCATCGGCAGGAAAAGTCGAGTCACACTTGGGCAACCAGAGTTATAGGTCAAAGCCCTGGCAGGTGATCCATATCGGCAGATCCGTTCACAAACATCATCCAATTTTGTTTGCTTGACATTGCTGTATTCGTTAAAGATTAGAACGGAGATACTAGGTCGTCGCCTCAATTCCTACACTAACTGCTTATCCATTTTGGAGTCGAGGCGAGTTTTGGCGTGGAGGCCATTCGCATTGCGGAAGATGTTGGAATCGGCTCGATGAATGCCTCCATGTCTGCCAGGATGAAGGCCTCCTCACCCGTGTACCTGTCACCCGAATCGTCCCAAGTCGGCTTTGGTCCTTCTGCTCCAAAATATGCAATAGCCGTCGACCTCGCGATGCTGGTAAATCGTGATCCGTAGAGCACACCGTCTAATCCAGCGGAATCAAAGGCCGTCGCCCATTGGCAAGTTAATGCATAGGCGTTAGATATGGATCCAAGCTCTCGAATAGCTCCGAAGTTGGCGGCCGCCTCAGCACCGGTGTCAGCTAGCTTTGCTTCAGCCGGCAAACGAAGTGTCGTTACTTCCATCGCGTCGACGGTCGCCTGTGGCACCAAGCGCTCCCGGGTGAAGGTCTCTCCTAGCCTTTCCCGAATCGCTGTCGGGATGTCCGTGGCCATGTAGCAGGTCCCTCTGGGTGATGACAGGTTGAACCTGCCAGTCGGTGTCGAGGCAAAGTACCAACTACCGTTCCCCTTGGCCACCGCGCGGAAGAGGTCGTCTGATACGCCCTGTTTGTGTACAGGGAAATCGGTGACGTCGTCGGGTTTCTTCAGTGCGGCATTCTCACGCGTCATGAGGCCCAAGCTGCTGCGTCGTGGCGGGCCAACTCGAGGACCGCTTCAGGATCGTTTCTCTTGACCAACCATTCCGCTGCGGATTCGTCCTTGAGCGCCTCTTTCGGGCTGCGCATCCAGAGTGCGATCATCCATTCATCACTGGTCCCATTCCGCAGCTCGGCGAGAACCTCGGGTAGATAAGGAATCAGTTCACCCTCTGCGGTGAACTGCCACTCCGGGTAGAACCTCTTGCGGTCCGAAGTCATTAGTCCGATGAGCTTGCCAGTTTTGACTTTTTTATCCAAGGCCTGCCGCGTGATTCCCAACCACTCGCTCATCGCCGCCGTGTCATAGAACGGTCCAACCCGATCCGCCAGCGTGCTGGAGCGCAGCGGAACAAGACGCATCATGGCCCGAGCGAGGCGTTTTGAATCAAATGTTTTCATATCGATGTCAGCTTCAACTAGCTCTTTATACAAAGCGTCTGTGAGGGCACGAACTGTCTGGGCCTTAGTGCCAGCTTTACCAAAACGCTGGACGGCTCGGTTCCATGAAGATTGGATGACATCCCGAGGAATAGTAGTGTCCTGGTATCTCGTTCGCCCTAGAGGCTCTACCCAGTCATCATTGGTGTGTAAGGCAATCGCGTACATGATTGAGGGAGTGGCGGGCGTCCAAGGCTCATCGGTCTTCCGCCAGAACACCTCAGGCAAAGATTTTGGTTGCGAAGAACGATCAGCCCGCGATTGCTGGGCATCGAAGTTGTGTATATCTTCGATGCCTGAAAGTTGTTCAGTCTTCTGACCGGGATTCCTAGCAATTCGTGTTTTGAGGCGTCTACTCGTAGGTGGAGTCAATTCAGTACCCTCCTTGTCAACCTGAGCAACCACCTTATGCTTCCCCGTCAACCGTGGCAACCCCTCCAGACGCTCTATTCGTCGAATAGTGGTACCAGACTCCCGAGCGGGGACGCAGAGCCTCAGTCTCTGCGTAACACCCGTCACACCTCTGGCATAGCCAGATCCCCGGTGCCTAGACTGGCGGGGCCGTCTGAACGCACCAGCTGAGGAGCAGCATGCCCACGATCGCCGAAACCGTCGTCCACAACCTCGCCGCCAACGGGATCCAGCGGATCTGGGGAGTCCCCGGCGATTCCCTGAACGCGGTGACCGAGGCGATCCGCCGGGAGAAGGGCATCGAGTGGATGCTCACCCGGCACGAGGAGGAAGCCGCGTTCGCTGCCGCGGGGGAGGCGGCGCTGACCGGCGAGCTGGCGGTGTGCGCGGGAAGCTGCGGGCCCGGCAACATGCACCTGATCAACGGGCTCTACGACGCGCACCGCAGCCGGGTTCCCGTGCTCGCGATCGCCTCGCACATCCCGAGCGACGAGATCGGCAGCCAGTACTTCCAGGAGACCCGGCCCACCGAACTGTTCCGCGACTGCACGGTCTTCTGCGAAATGGTGCTGAGCCCCGAGCAGATGCCACGGCTGCTGGAGATCGCCATGCGGACGGCCATCGAAAAGCGGGGCGTAGCCGTGCTCATAATGGCGGGCGACACCGCGCTGGAAGACGCCAAGGACGAGCGCGTCTTCACGGTCCGCCGCACCAACCCGGTCACCGTGCCCTCCCCGGCGGAGCTGCAGGAGGCCGCCGCCACCCTGAACTCCTGCGAGAAGGTCACCATCCTGGCGGGCGCCGGCGTCGAGGGGGCGCGCGAGGAGGTCCTCGCCCTCGCCGACGCCCTGGGCGCGCCGATTGTGCATGCCCTCCGCGGCAAGGAATTCATCGAGCATGACAACCCGTTCGACGTCGGCATGACCGGGCTCTTGGGCTTCGCGTCCGGCTACCGGGCGATGGAGGACTGCGACGCGCTGCTGATGCTCGGCACCGACTTCCCCTACCAGCAGTTCTACCCGAAGCACGCGAAGATCCTGCAGGTCGACATCCGCGGCGAACAGCTCGGCCGCCGCGTGCCGCTCACCCAGGGCATGGTCGGCGGAGTGCGGGAGACGGCCGAGGCGCTGCTGCCGCTGCTCGAGCGCAAGTCCAGCCGCACCCACCTGGAGAAGTCGCTGGATCACTACCGCCGCACCCGGCGGCAGCTTGACGACCTGGAGAAGCAGGGCCCGGGCGCCATCCACCCGCAGCACCTGGCGCACCTGATCGACGAACTCGCCGACGACGACGCGGTCTTCCTGCCCGACGTCGGCACCCCGGTCATCTGGGCGTGCCGGCACCTGCACATCGGCGCACGACGGCGCCTGATCGGCTCCTTCTGGCACGGCACCATGGCCGCGGCCACCCCGCTCGGCCTGGGCGTCCAGGCGGTGGACCGGAACCGGCAGGTGGTAATCCTGGCGGGCGACGGCGGGCTGGCGATGATGCTCGGCGAGCTGCTGACGGCGGTGCAGCATCGTCTGCCGATCAAGATCGTGGTGTTCGACAACGCCGCGCTCAGTTTCGTGGAGGTGGAGATGAAGGCGGCGGGCATCGTCAACTTCGGCACCGGACTGCAGAACCCGGACTTCGGCAAGGTGGCGCAGGCGGTGGGGATGCACGGCGAAAGCGTCACGCGTCCGGAGGACCTCGAAGGCGCCCTGCGCCGGGCGTTCGAGTACGACGGCCCCGCCCTCGTCTCCGTCGCGGTGGAGCGGCAGGAACTCTCCATGCCGCCGAAGATCGACGCGAAGCAGGCCACGGGCTTTGCGGTCTACGCGATGCGCACGGTGCTCGCCGGGAACGGCCGCGAACTCATTGACCTGGCAAAGGCCAACGCGCGGCAGTTGCTGTAAGGCTTGCGCGCCCCCGAGGTCATTCGCCCTGCGCGGACGCCTCATCGGCGCCGTGCTTCCACCACAGGTTGTTTATTTTGTACGTCAGAATGGAATTCATCACCGACGCCGGAACCATCCAGCGGATACGGCATACGCACTGAGCAATGGAGCCCGGATCTGGTTCTACGTCTGTGACCGCACCGTGGTCCTGACCGATGTCCACACCCACCATCCCAACGTCACCAAATAGCGCCCGCATAGTTCAGGAAATTCGGCCAGACGGTGTGAACAGCCGATTACGGAATACAGCGAAGGGCCGGGGTGCATCTTGAGTGCACTCCGGCCCTTCATGAATCCTAACTAATTGATCAGCGCGATGAATATCGGCAAAGCCGCAGCAGCCATGAGTGCAATGAAGATCGTCCACTGCTTTCTGGTCAGTGAAGCGTTTTTGATCGTTCCACCCCGAATGATCGGCACGTATAGCGCTACAACGGCCCCAATCAGGAAAACAGTAGCTAGCAGCCCGAGCCGGAGGTCAGGTGTCATAGTCATTTAGGAAATGCGCCTTTCAGCAGATTTCCAAGGCCACCAGTCACGCCACCAGCAATTCCACCCGATAGACAACCCTTGCCGACCTCGGTGCCATCCACGCCTCCATCCGCCCCGCTTGAAATAGTCGTACCTGCAGCTCCTGCGGCGCAGCCGATAGCAACCCCGGCAAAGAAGCCGTGGATGCACACCGGCTGGTGGCAGACGATGCTCCTAGGTCCGATTGAGACATTACGGTTTGCAGTCCCAATGGTCCCGATCTCGTAGTGTGCTCAGGACCGAGGTTTACTGGATGTCAGGTTTCTGATCATATGCACTGAGGACGAGTACCATCACGGACGTAACCACCATCGCGAGGAGCGGTACCCAGAACGCGATCCGGCGCTTGGCGAGCATCGTGATCGTGGCGATTGTCGCCGCGAGAGCAATGAGGAAGATCAGAACGTAGGCAGTCGTTGCCGCCCATTGCGGTATTGAACGGGTTCCGTCCATCCAGTCGGACGCGCCGAGGGCGACAATCAAGAACTGCGCGACGGCGACGAACGGCTGCGCGACTAAGAAAACGATTGAAAAGACGCGGTCGATGATCAAGGGCTGTCTGGCATTTCGTTCATCGACCTGTGCTTTTGTATTCACTAATCGTCCTAACGCACGCTCGAAGTAGCTGCTTCCGCCGCCGTCAACATAGTCCAGGGGCTGCCTAACGACCAAACAGGTGGCGCCAACCGCGGGCTCATGACCCGACTCAACCGCCCACACCCGGGACTGCCCCGGCTTTGCGAACACTGGTGAGGAGACCCTTGATGAGCTCCTCCTCAACCGCACGGAAGACCCGGACGAGCCGTTATACGTCTACGCCGATCCGGCTGGCCATCCATTCCGTATCTTCGTCGGCTGAAGCAAACCCGACGGACGCTAGGTCTGGCCCGAGCCAACGCGGCAGCTGCGCGCTCGTCACCGTCGCAGTGGAGCGGCAGGAGCTCTCCATGCCGCCGTCACCGGGGGTTTGCTTCCCGTTCGCACACGACGGTTACTGTCGCGTCGTGATTGCTATTTCCCCCCGCCTCTCCCGGCCGATACTTGTCTGCCTTACCGCTGTGTTCGCTTTGCTTCTCATCGTGATGCCCGCTCAAACCGCATCCGCCCACCCCACGGGAACCACCGGCGTGCAGGTGACCGTGCGGGCAGACTCAGTCGACCTCGAGATGCAGATCCACAACGCCGGTTTCACCGCCGCAACCGGCATGGAAATCGGATCCGACCAAGCCGCGCTCGATGACATCGCTGACAACCTCCTGTCATTCATCCTCAATCGCGTGACCGTCGCCGACAGCGTGTCGGCTCTCGAGCCGACAGTCGTAAGTGAACCCGAGTTCAAGAGCATCAACGGCGAGGACGCCATTGTCACGACAGTCCGGTTTGCGAACGGTAACCGTGCGATCGAGGGAAACATCGTGCTGGATTACCGCTTCATCCTGGATGTGGTCCCCTCGCACCAGGTGTATGTGTCCCTGGTTAGCGATTGGAACAACGGCGTTCTTACAGAGGGCGAGCCGAGCGTGGTGGGCGTCCTCGGCGGCGGGGTGACTGAGATGGTCCTCGACCGGAATGCGTCCACGCCCACGAACGGATTCGTCGCCGTGATCCGGCTGGGGATGCTCCACATTGCCGAGGGCACTGATCACCTGCTGTTTCTCACGACGCTGCTGGTGGTGGCTCCATCGGTTGCTGGACGCGGCGCGCGGGGGCTGCGGTGGAACGAGCCAATCGCAACAAAGCGGACGATCGGGCGGGCAACGCTCATCATCACCGCGTTTACCGCCGGACACCTGGTCACTCTCGCGTTGGTGTCGCTCGGACTGATTTCCTTCCCGACCAAGCCCGTTGAGGTCCTGGTGGCGGTCTCCATCATCGTGGCCGCCATCCATGCCGCCCGGCCGCTTCTGTCCCGCGGTGAGCTCCTCATAGCGGGAGGCTTCGGCCTCGTCCACGGCACCGCTTTCGCCACGACTATCCTCGAGCTGAACCTCGGGTTCAGCGAAAAACTCGTCGCCATCATCGGGTTCAACATAGGCATTGAGCTGGCACAAATCATCGCAGCAGCTTTGGTTCTGCCACTGCTGATCTGGTTGTCACACTCCCATGCGTACGCCGGGTTCCGCCTCGTGACCGCTTCCCTGGCAGTGGTCGCCGCGATCGCTTGGATCGTTGGCATCAGCACCGGTCAGGATTCTGTCCTCCAGCCCCTGTTCGATGCCATGGCGCACTTCCCCGTACCCTTCTACCTCGGACTCGTGGCAGTGGTTGCCGCACTGTGGCTCAGAACCCGCGAGGCCACCCCAAACAAACGCTCAATCGAGCCAGAGTACGACGCCGGTCATGCGGGTGAGCACGGCGGCGACGCCGGCCCGGATCGCCTCCGCGCTACGCTCCGGGGTGAACGAGGCCGCATCAAACTGCGTGGTTGACCCGAGGCCGGAGCCGCGGAACCCCGCTCCCGTCCATTCGACAGCCGTGACGTTGGCGGTCGGCTCGGCCAGCTCAGCACCGAGCACGAGGAACGGTATATCCAGATGGTTGGGTGTCACGATGGCGAGCGGATCGATCAGGCCGTCACCGGCGGCGACAATCAGCTCGGGCTTCATATCCATCGCCTCGGTGATGCTGCGGATCGTGTCCTCGCCGGCATCCACTTGACGCAGATCCGCCGACACGGCGTCGGCCCACTCGACTACGGCTGCGGAAAGTGTTGCCGTGCGCTCCTCCTCGCCACTGGTGAGGAGGACTACGCGGTAACCGGGCGCAGGGTCGACACCCGCCCAAGAGCCGGACGCCGGCGTTACGGTCCCCTCCGGGGACGGTAACGGTGTTGGGATGAAGCCCGCGGCGGGCAGACCCGTCGCAGTGGTCGTGGGGCGGGCGTCGTCCCAGTCGCTGGCAGCGCAGCCGGACAGGAGCAGGACAGCGACGCTCAGGGTGGTCGCGATCGCGGGGCGGTGATGCACGGAAATATCCTCATCGGTTGGACAGCGGCGAGCGATTCCAGAGTGCATCTGCAAATGCGCTGGAGCCGACTCGCCACGGACAAGTTACCGGGCTGTTCACCGGATGGGCTCCTCATGTTCGCCTGGGCTGGTGACGCCATGCATGGAAACCGCCGGCCGCCAGATGTTTCCGTTTGCGATGCGGCGGGACCGCCGATTGTTCACCTGTCGTCAATCTGCCGCCTAGATCCTTGGGGCGGACGCGGCCGCGAGAGCGCGTCCGGTTCCCCCATCACCGCACCTCCATGAGAGAAACGGAATACACATGTTCCTGGTAGCACCCCCTCGGCCCGCGGGCCGCGCGGCACGGTGGCTGTCGACTGTGGCCCTCACGGCGGCACTGGCCGCCGGTAGCGTTATCGCCGTCGCACCGTCTGCAGCCCACGCCGCTGACCCTGTGTCCTACACCGGCATTGTGCTCGGCGTCGGTTCCGATGAGACCCAGCGCACGCTCGCCTGGTACACCAGCTCCGACAGCGCGCAGGTTGTGCAGGTTGCACCGACAGCCTCGCTGGTGAACGGAGAATTCGGCCCGTCCGTGACCACGTTCTCAGCAACCGGCGCCGCCAACATCGCCACCAGCGGCGGGTATAACCGCCATGCGGTCGTCTCGGGCCTGCAGGAGAACACGCAGTACTCGTACCGTGTCGGTTCTGCTGGAAACTGGTCGACCACCTACTCCTTCAAGACCCAGTCATTTGAAGGGGACTTCGATTTCCTGTTCTTCGGGGATCCGCAGATCGGCGCCTCCGGGAACACCGCACAGGACGGGGCGGGCTGGGCTGACACCCTCAACGTCGCCCTCAATGCCAACCCGAACGCCGAGCTCCTCGTCTCAGGCGGCGACCAGGTCGAAGCGGCGAACACCGAGTCGCAGTGGGACGCTTTCCTTGCCCCCGACCAGCTGCGGCAGTACCCGTGGGCGGCAACTATCGGTAACCACGACGTGGGCGGCAAGGCATACGAGCAGCACTTCCACACCCCCAACACCGATTACTCGGATGCGTACTACGCCAAGGCTGCCCAGAAGTCGACCACCTCGGGCGGTGACTACTGGTACATCTACAAGGATGTGCTGTTTATCGATCTGAACAGCAACAGCTACGACTCCGCTACCGGTGGCGGCGACCAGGCTCACGTGCAGTACGTCACGGATGTGGTGAACGCGCACGGTGCGGACGCCAAGTACAAGGTGCTCACCTACCACCATTCGATCTACTCGGCAGCGGCGCACGCCAAGGACAAGGACGCCAAGGTGCGCCGTGTCGATTTCCCCACCGTATTCTCGGACCTGGGCGTCGATCTCGTGCTGCAGGGTCACGATCATGTGTACACGCGCAGCTATGAAATCAACGATGGTGCGAAGGCGAACGCGGACGAGGTGCCCGGCCAGAACGAGGTTTTCGTTGGCGAGGGCGGCGTGATCTATATGACCGCGAACTCGGCATCGGGGTCGAAGTACTACGACATCTCGGCGCCTGACGCAACCGGCACCAGCGGTGCCGGCAACGGAGGGGACCCGCTGAACCCGGCTAACTACTGGTACAACTCGGTGCAGAACCAGGAGCATGTACGCAGCTATGTGAAGGTCCAGGTGAAGGCGGACGAGCTCGTCGTCGAAGGCATCCGCAGCGGAACCTGCGACTCGACGGTCGAAGGCGGGCAGTCGTCCTGGTGCGGTACCGCCGGATCCTCAACGGCGGTGGATGGTGTTGGAAGTGTCATCGACAGCGTCACCATCCACCCCTTCCACGGCAATTCCGAGGAGATTCAGGTGACTGTTCCTACGGCCGCGCCGGGTGAATTCGGGTGGACGATTGACGGACAGAACGGTCTTGTGGACCTCGGCACCGCACAGGAATCCAAAGGTTCCCTCGTGGCCAACGGGGAGATTAACCCGATCAACGTCTCCGACAGCCGTTCTTCGCATGCACCCTGGTCGCTGACGGCCGTGGTGAGCGACTTCTCCGACGGTGGCAAGACCTTCTCCGGCAGCTACCTGGGCTGGACCCCGAAGGTGCTCATCCCCGGTGCCGGTGCCGTCGCGGGCGCCCCCGTCGCTTCCGGATACTTCGGCGGTAGCGGACTGTCGGTTAGCCGGGCGCTCGGTTCCGCCGCGAACGGCCACGAGAAGGGTTCGGCGCTCCTCGGTGCCGGTCTCGACCTGAAGCTGCCAGCCGGCACGGAAAAGGGAAGCTACCGCGCAACCCTGACGGTCACCGCGCTCGCGGGCTGACAACAACATGTCCTCAGATCCGTGGGGGAGGGCTGCCCCACTCCCACGGATCGCCCCCGTTTCCGCCCTTCCCGAAAGATCTCACGTGAACGCTTCCCTCGTATACCGGCGCCCGCGCCGCCGGGCGCTCCGGGTCGCCGCCCTCGCGGCCCTTGCTCTCCTTCTCCCCGCTTTCCCCGCCCATGCCGAGGGCCCCGACGACGTGACATGGACCGTCCGCACTGCGTCCAACGACCTCGGTGCCGACCGCACAACTTTCACCTACACAGTCGATCCGGGCGGTTCGCTGACGGACGCTATGGTCATCACCAACCGCGGCGACGAACCGGTGGCTCTCTCCGTGTACGCGGCCGACGGTTTCACCTCCGACGACGGGGAGCTCTCGCTACTCGTCGCAGGCGAGACTTCGCAGGCGGTCGGAACCTGGATCACTGCCGAAACGAAGACTGTCACCATCGGCCCTGACACGGTCACCACTATCCCGTTCACCGTGGACATCCCTGCCAACGCCACCCCCGGGGACTACGTCGGAGGGCTGGTGACCTCACTCACCGTCCCGGACGCGCCTTCCGGCGTCAGCGTCGACCGACGGCTGGGCATACGCGTCAACCTGCGCGTCGGCGGCGATTTGGCGCCCTCACTCGCCGTCGAGGACCCGTCCGTGTCCTGGAACGGCGGCTGGAACCCCTTCGCGGGCGGCGACGCCGCCATGACGTACACGCTGCATAACACCGGTAATGCGGCGCTGTCCGTACAGCCCGCCGACGTGGTGAGTGGGCCGTTCGGCTGGTTCCCGGTGGACGCCGCCGAGGGCGAGGAGGTGCCCGAGCTACTACCCGGGGAGAGCTGGACACGGACGGTGACCGTGGACGGCATATTGCCATTGTTCGTCCTGCTGGCGAGCACGACCGTGACCCCGGTGATGACCGATGCATCCGGTTCCACCACGCCGCTCGCCGAGGTATCGGGAACCGCTGTCGGCGCGGCGATCCCGTGGGCCGCGATGGTGATCATCCTGCTGCTGGCGGCCGCGACGTATCTGTACATCCGCCGTCGTAGGCACCGTATCGCCGCTGAGAAGGAACGCGAGGATGAACGGGTCAACGCGGCGGTCGCGCAAGCCCTCGCGGGCGACCCCGTCCATGCTGCGGCATCGAACGCCCTCGAGGACGCACCCGTCAAGGCGACCCGTCTGCCCGGCTGAGGCATCAGGGCCGGGCTGCCGACTTATACGCCTACGCCGCCAACGATCCCGTCAACAACAGTGACTCCTTGGCCTTCTCGCAGCGTCATCCGCTTAGGAAACCAGGCCGTGCCGGTAGGCGTACACCACGGCTTGGACCCGGTCGCGGAGGCCGAGCTTGGCGAGGATCCGAGAGACAAAGGTCTTCACTGTTTCCGAGCTGATCACCAGTGCTGCGGCGATCTCGGCATTGGACAGTCCGGCGGCGATGAGTTGCAGCACTTCGCGCTCGCGCGGCGTGAGGCCGGAATCGGCGGTTGCGCTGCCCACCGGCCGGATACGTTCGGCATAGCGGCCCACGAGCTGCCGTGTCACCTCCGGTGCCAGCAGGGCGGCCCCCGAAGCTACGGTGCGGATACCGCTGAGCAGCTGTGCCGGCGGCGCGTCTTTGAGCAGGAAGCCGCTGGCCCCGGCGCGCAGCGCCTCATAGACATACTCATCCAGGTTGAAGGTGGTCACCACCAGCACCTTGACGGGGATGGAAACGCCGGCGCCGGCGAGTGCGCGGGTGGCCTCGATGCCGTCCAGCTGCGGCATCCGGATGTCCATCACGACGACGTCGGGCAGCAGCTGCCGGGCCAGTTCGACGGCGGCCCGTCCGTCACCGCACTCGCCCACCACTTCCATATCCGGCTGCGCGCCGATGATCGTGGCGAATCCGGTCCGGATCAGCGGCTGGTCGTCGCACACCAGGACCCTGGTCGGCAGGCTCATGCCGGGCCTTCCGTCGGCACGCGGGCAGACACCGTAAAGCTGCCGTCCTCCTGCCGTCCGGCGCTGAAATCGCCGCTCACTGCCGCCAGCCGTTCGCGAAGCCCGGTCAGACCGCGGCCGCTGCCGGCAGGCAACTGGGCGGTGTCAGGAAACGGTGGCGCCGCGGCGTCCGAATGAATCAAAACTGTGGTCTCCGTTGGTTTGTAGCAGATGCTGACAGCGGTACGGCTGCCGGCTGCATGCTTCCGCGCGTTGGTCAGCGCTTCCTGCACCACCCGGTACAGGGCCAGTTGGGCTCCGTCATCCATGTCCCCGGGCGGCCCGCCCTCCTCGGCAAAGTCGACCTGCAGGCCGGTGCGGCGCGCGTGCTCCACAAGGCTGCGCAGTTCGGCGGTGCCCGGGGTGCGGCCGGGCTCCTTATGGCCGGGATTAAGCACGTCCAGCACCTGCCGCAGATCCGAGACCGCCCGCCGTCCGGTGCCTGCGATGGTTTCCAAAGCGCCGTCGAGCCGGTCGGGAGACCCGCTGAGGTAGCGTGCCGCTTCCGCCTGCACCACCATGGCGGTGACGTGGTGGGTGACGACGTCGTGCAGTTCCCGCGCCATCCGGGTGCGTTCCGCGGAGCGCGTGTCCTCGGCGATGCGGTCAAGGCGGTCCTGCTCAGCGATCCGTCCGGCCCGCTGCCATGCCCCGACGCCGACGGCGAAGGCCATGGCCACGTAGAACGTCACGAACTCGCTGAGGGGCTCGGGGGTTTCCAGCCGGTACATGCCGGCAACCAGGACGGTGTACCCGACGGTGAAAACCGCTACGGCAAGCCTGCGGTGCCGCTCAAGATAGGAGCCGGCGCTCAGCAGGGCCACCACCAGGCCGGTGCCGGCGAAGGTGTGAAAGCCGTTGAGCTGGTCCAGGGCGAACCCCGCTGAAACCAGGGACAGGCAGAGAGCCGGCCACCGACGGCGGACGGCAAGAGGAAGGGATTGCAGAGCCACTGCGGTTAGGGCCGGGCCGGAAAAGGGGCGGTCAGGCAGCCCGCCGAGCACTGTTCCGTATCCGTGGGTCACCGGCAGAAGGGCCAGGACAAACAGTGCCGCCGCAAGCGGTAGATCCCGCACGACGACGTCGAGCCGGCGCCATCTATCGGTGATCGTAGTCACTGCGCCACTTTAGCCCGTGCGGTGCCGCGGGCCGCACGGAATGACACAATGTTGCCGCGCCGTGCCGCCAGGTGCAGGAAGGCCAGGGTGGCCAGCCCGCAGAACAGGACTGCGAAGATACTGCCTTCCGGTCCAAAATCACCCCCGGTGAGCAGCGTCGGGCCGGACGTGGCGGCGTCCAGAAGCCCCTGCGGAGTGTTGTTGCCGGACACTTCCGTGCTGAACAGGGCCGAGGCGGCGGCATTCCAGCCAAAGTGCAGTCCGATCGGAAGCCAGAGGCTGCGGGTGGCGATGTACGCCGCAGTGAGCATCCCGCCGGCTTCTACGGCAATCGCGACGGCGCCCCAGAGGGATGCATGGGGATTCAGCAGGTGCACCAAGCCAAACAATGATCCCGTCAGGACCAGCGCGCACCAGGTACCGGTTGCGACCTCCACCCATCTGAACAGCACACCGCGGAAGATCAATTCTTCGGTGACGGCTGCAGCGCACATAAGACCGATCAGCCCGACTGCTCCGGCTGCGGAGCCGAGCCCCGTGATCTGGTAGCCGCCGAAGGCTGCGATGATTCCAATGGCGGCGGCAAAGAGTACGACGCCGGCCACGGTGCCGCGGCCGGCCGCCCGCGCGGCGCCCGGCCACGCCAGTTCCGCCACAGAGCGCCGCTCTGTTACCCGCACTATCCGGCGGTACGCCAAGACAGCGAGTACGGCGACTGCCACGCCAACGGCCAGAGCGGGCCAGGGGCTTCCGTCCACCGCCTGAAGGGCAAGGTTGCCAAGGACAGCGACCGCTGTCACGGCAAGCAGCTGCAGTACAAATTTCATGTGGTCCTCCGAAAGTGAGGCCGTCGGCAACCTGCCGCGACACCACTTCACGCTACGGAGCTCCGGTCTCGGAATCGTCACCCTGGAGTGGACACTTGCGAGTAGCTCGCACGGGGGACGAACCAGAGGAGTCCCGGGCGCATTACTTATGCGCCGGAACGCACTGCCGCAACAGCCCGATCGTAGAGTGCGCCCAGATCTTCCGTGCCTCCTCCGTGAACCCACAATTCGCCGGCCACGTCCAGGCAGGTAATCGCACTCGCGACAATCGCAGCGGGCGCCGGGTCTGCCGCGTCGTCGTCGGCGAGCCCGAGGCGCCGGCGGATGTTGGGCACCAGCAGCGACTGCCAGTGCAGGTGCTTCTCGATGCTGCGCGCCCGGAGCGACGGCGTGCCGTACATCATCTTCGCGATCTTCAACGTAACGCCCGGCTCGACGGCGAGGGCATCCACCGCGTGCAGCGCCTGCCGCAGTGCGTCCCACGGCTCCACCGTCAGGGGAACATTTTCCAGCGCATCGGCCATGAGCTCGCCCTGGTGCGCCAGACCGCCCAGCACCACGTCTTCCTTGGTGCCGAAATACCGGAAGAACGAGCGCCGCGAGATCCCCGCCGTCGTCGCGATCTGATCGATCGTGGTCTGTTCGAAGCCCTGCTCCAGGAACAGCCGCATGGCCGTGCCCGTGATTTCGGCATAGGCCGCCTGGCGCGATCGCTGCCATAGAGTCGATTCTTCGGTCACGGGTTCAGCGTACCCCAATGACTCATTGACACTGAGTGC
This sequence comes from Arthrobacter sp. zg-Y20, assembly GCF_030142075.1. NCBI lineage: Bacteria > Bacillati > Actinomycetota > Actinomycetes > Micrococcales > Micrococcaceae > Arthrobacter > Arthrobacter sp. zg-Y20. The sequence continues at coordinate 275,059 of NZ_CP126241.1, forward strand.
CAGCAAGGCATACGGTCGCAGCAATGCGCTATCCACCCCGGAAATATTGGAGCTCCTCATGCCGGTACTGGACTTTCCGAACCACACCATTCTCATCACCGGAGCGTCATCCGGCATCGGCGCTGCTTTTGCCCGCGCGCTGGCCGCCCGCGGAGCCGGCCTCGTACTGGTCGCCCGGCGCCGGGACCGCCTCGACGCCCTCGCCGCCGAGCTTCGGGCGGCGCATGGGGTGACCGTCACCGCGATCACCCAGGACCTGGGCTCGCCGTCGGCGGGCGCGGAGCTTTCGGCAGCGGTTGCCGAGGCAGGGCTGCAGGTCACCGGGATCATTAACAATGCAGGTTTCGGCACGTTCGGGGACTTCGTCGAAGAGGATCCCGGCCGGCTGGCCCAGGAAATCGCCGTCGACATCAGCGCACCGGTCCAGATCAGTGCGGCGTTCCTGCCCGGCATGGTGAAGGCAGGCACCGGTTTTCTGATCAACGTCGCCAGCATGGCCGCGTACACGCCCACCCCGCGGATGGCCGTCTACGGCGCGGCCAAAGCCTTTGTCCTGAGCTTCACTGAGTCACTGTGGGCCGAGAGCCGCGGCACGGGCGTCACCGTGTTCGCCCTGTCGCCCGGCGCCACCAGCACGGAGTTCAACGCCGTCGTCGGCACCGACGATGCCACTGCCGGAGCCCGGATGCGCACGCCGGACGACGTCGTCGCCACCGCCCTCACTCACCTGGCCCGGCGCAACCCGGGCCCGAGCGTGATCGACGGCCGGCTAAACCGGGTCGGTGCGGCCGCCGCCCGGCTGATGAGCCGGCGCGGAACCGCTGCGATGATGCATCGCGTGACCGACCCCGCGCGCCGCAAGGACGTGGACGTGGTGAACTAGGGGAGCAGTGGGGTGGACTGGATGCCGTGAGGCAGCGTTTTGCTCTACGGACTGCAGTCCTCTTGGTCCCGATCTCGGAGAGTGCTCAGATAACCCGAGTGGCGACCTGGAGAAACTCCTTGGCCGCAAGCCGAAGACGGTGCGCGAATACCTCCGCGACCACTACCCCGTCCCGCCGCAGCGCTGAGTCTGGTAGACCGGAGGGGCGCACCGGGCGACAAACCGGCATCAGGATTCCACCTTCCGCCGTAAGCCCAAGCGGCTACTTGATCCCGAAGTCGAACCCGCCCTGCTGGTGGCCGAACCGCTCCCGGAGGAAGTTCCCGGTGTTGGACAGGTCCATCGAGGTCTGGCGGTGGCGGCTGGCGTGCAGCGTCTCGGCCTGCCGGGCGAGCAGCTGGAGCTGCTCGACCAGTTCCTCGTTGGCAGTCCGTCCGTTCGCCTGCCGGTTCTCCACCATGCTGGGCGGGATGGCCAAGTAACCCCGGACGACGGCCGGCAGGTACTCCCGCACTGTGGCTGTCAGCTCGTACTCAAATTGTGGGTCACCCAGCGGCTGACGCGTTTCCGCGTCAACAACAGCGTCCAGGGTATGGCAGATTTCCAAGACGGAAACATACGCGTCTGCGGGAAGGCGATGCTTGTTCTGCTTGGCCTGCGTGGCGACCCATGCCAATGACTGCGACAAGTGTTCCGTGGAGGGGGTCACCGGCGCCGCCACGGCGGACGGGTGCGATGCAGCCGGCCACGCTGTATTGGGCTGAGAAGTGGCATTCCGTCCCGTGCCCTTAGCCTTTCGACTGAGCCAAAGATCTCGAAGCATGTAGAACCGTACGGCTGATACAACGATGGAACCGAGACCAACAAAGGAAGACAAAGTGCTAAGCGGGCTCTCCGCGTCGATTGAGAGAGCGGCTACGAAGAGGACGGAGTAAAGGACGCCCTCGACGATCACTTTCCAGTTCTTTTTGACTATGCCGAGAATTGGCACGATGAAGGGCATAAAAATAAAAAAGGCGATGGCAAGGGTGACCTTGACGATGTTCGCAACGGTGTGCCGGGACATCGTTATCCTCTCGAGCAAAAGGGTCGGCCAGAACTGTTGTTTCCGAGCCGCAAGACTATTGTGGCCGCATGGTTCCTGTGTTTGATCCAAGCAGACCTGCAGTCTATCCGCCGAACCTCGCGGAGGATGAAATGTCGGTTCCTAACGGATGAAATGGCCTCACTCCACCGGAATGATCGCGGGCGGCATCGAGTAGGGTTGCTCCCAATCAACCAGACAGTGGAAGGACATAACACAAGTGCCGCATTACGTCGTTTTACAGGTGATCCTGAAAGAGAAACTGTTGGGGACCGGCTCAGGGAACCTGACAGCCGTGGAGAAATCCATCAATGATCAAGCCGCAAAAGGCTACCGGCTTCACACGATCACTACAGCCAGCAGCGGCAGCAAGGGTCTTGGCGGTGGTGACCGTATCCAGGCGACCATGGTGTTCGAAAGCCTTCGTTGAACGGCGGGCCCAAACGGAATTAATTGAAGCTGCGGGCGGTGTTGCTGCTGCCGGCGCTCGTCATGCAGGTGAGTGACGCTGCCCCGGCTCCCCGTGGCCTCCGGCTTCCTGCTCCAGGCGCCCGTAGACTGCTGGGAACTTACTTCCTCAGGGGGACACCGCATGGCATGCGCCGGCTGCAGCACAGGGTCACAGCTCGACTTCGAGTTCAGCATGGCATTCCAGCCGATTTACGACGCCGGCGCCGGCCGAGTCTGGGGCTACGAGGCACTGGTCCGCGGTGTGGTCGGGGAGAGCGCGTTCGAGGTGCTGTCAAAGGTCTCGCCCGAACAGAAATACCGCTTCGACCAGGACTGCCGGGTCAAGGCCGTGGAGCTGGCATCGCGGCTGTTCCCGGCCGGCGAGGAGTTGATGCTTTCCATCAACTTCATGCCGAAGGCGGTGTACGAACCGGCCGCCTGCCTGCGTGCCACCCTGCTGGCCGCTAAACGGTACAACTTTCCGACGTCGTCCATCATGTTCGAATTCACCGAAAACGAGGAGGTGGCCGATACCGAGCATTTGACCAACATCATTACCGAATACCGCAAGCACGGCTTCACCACCGCCGTGGATGATTTCGGTGCCGGGCACGCGGGGCTGGGCCTGCTGGTCGATTTCCAGCCGGACCTGATCAAGATCGACATGCAGCTCATCCGTGGAATCGACACCAGCCCGGCCCGCCGGGCCGTCCTGGCCGGAATCATCGGCATTGCCAAGGACCTTGGCATCACCCTGCTGGCCGAAGGCATCGAAACCGAGGCGGAGTTCCGGGTGCTCAAAGCCGCCGGCATCCGCCTGTTCCAGGGGTATTGGTTCGCCAAACCGGCCTTCGAGGCGCTTCCACCGGTGCAGCTCGACGTTTCCGCCGTGGCCGGGCGCGTCTCGTAGCTGCGGTGTAGGTCAAGTGCCGCTGACTTAGAACAGCGGCCAGGGAACCGCCGGCATGTCACCGCTCGGAGCCGGAAACTGCCCGGCCGATCGCAGCAAGGCGCAACGCGCAGCGAACGCCGCAATCTCCTCGGCGGTGAGCAGCTTCGCCAGCTGCGAGCCCAGCTCACCGTGCAGTCCGTCGAGAACCCGGTCGATGCCTTCGAGTTCCTCGGCACTCAGCGCATCGCCGATCCAGCCCCACAGCACGGTCCGCAGCTTGTGCTCCTGGTGGAAGGTCAGACCGTGGTCCACGCCGTACCGGTGCCCGCCGGCCATGGCCAGGACGTGGTCGCCCTTGCGGTCGGCGTTGTTGGTGAGGACGTCGAACACTGCCATCCGCCGCAGTACCGGAGTGTCCTCGTGGATGAGGGAGACGATCCGCCCGACGTCGTCCTGGCCCTGCAGGACCTCTTTCCACCCGGTCTCCGGAACGTCCTCTTCCGGCACCAGGTCCACCGGAGCCTGCTCCGGGTCGGTCTCCTGCCAGAGCTGGACCATGCCTTCACCGAGCGGGCCGTCCCGCAGCCAGGTGCGCGGCACGATGTTCCACCCCAGCACCTCGGAGACCACATAGGCGGCCACCTCGCGGTGCGCCAGGCAGCCGTCGGGGAAATCCCAGAGCGGCTTCTCGCCCGCAATCGGTTTGTAGACCACCGCGGCGTCGCCGATGCTGCCCAGGAAGGTGGCGTTGGACGCCGTCGTCAGGCGTCCGGTGAGCGTGAGCTCGTCGGTGACCAGGTCGGGCGCGGGCATCAGGACTCGGGGAAGGTGCAGGTGTGCCCGTCGGGGTCGATCGGCTGCCCGCAGATCACGCAGATCGGCCGCCCGGCGCCCACCACTTCGCGGGTGCGCTTGGCGAAGGCCCGGGCGGTGCCCACGGGCATCCGCACGCGCAGCACCTCTTCGGCGTCGGAGGCGTCAGTCTCGTCGTCGTCTTCGTCGAGGAAGCCGCCGTCATCGTCCTCGTCCACCTCATCGAGGGGGTAGGCCTCGATGACGAGCTGCGCCGTCGTCGGATCCCAGCCCAGGCTCATGACGCCGGCGCGGAACTGTTCCTCCACAGCGTCGAGATCGTCATTGTCGACAAGCTCGATGGGGGTACTGGCGGGCACGTGGAAGGGGTTGCCGTCGACGGTCATAAGCTGGTCGAGGATCTCGTCGATCTTCTCGGCAAGCTGGGCGGACTGGAGCTTTTCCAGGGCGATACTGACAATCTGCTTCCCGGCGCGCACCTGCAGGTAGAACGTGCGCTGGCCCGGGACGCCGACGGTGCCGATGACGACGCGGTCGGGCCAGTCGAAATCGTGAACGGTTGTAGGCATGGAACTACTCTAGGCTCATCCGGCCGGCGGCGCCTCGTGACCGGCACCACCGCCCACCGGGGCGTCGTCCGGCGTCGGGCTGGCCGCCAGCCAGGACAGGTCCCCGGCGTCGGTGTTGGTGGCCAGGACGGTGGGGCGCCCGGTGCCGTAGTGCACAATCGACACGGAGGCCGGGCCCACGTGGAGGCGCTGGAACATGTCCAGGTGCATGCCGAGCGCGTCGGCGAGGACGGACTTGATGATGTCGCCGTGGCTCACCGCCACCCACACCGCTCCCGGTCCGTGTTCAGCCTCGAACGCGGCGTCGTGGCGCCGAATAGCGGCCACGGAGCGGGCCTGCATCGCGGCCATGGACTCGCCGCCGGGGAAAACGACGGCGGAGGGCTGTGACTGCACCGTCTTCCACAGGTCCTCCTTCGCCAGCTCCTCGAGGGTACGGCCCTGCCAGGAGCCGTAGTCGCACTCGGTCAGTCCGTCCTCGACCGGGGTGTGCGGGGTTCCGGCCTGGCGGTCGAGGATGAACTGCGCGGTCTGCCGGCAGCGCTCCAGCGGGCTGGACACCACGCCGACGACGGGGACTTTGGCCAGCCGGTCGGCGGTGGCGGCGGCCTGGTCGCGGCCCACCTGGTCGAGTTCGACGCCGGGGGTCCGGCCGGCCAGCAGCCCGGAGGCATTCGCGGTGGTGCGGCCGTGCCGCACGAGGATGAGTGTTGCCATGTCCTTAGCGTAGTCATGGGGGGCGGGCTGGACGCTGACTGTGGGCACCGTGCGTCAACTGCCTGACGGGTGTGTGCGCTGGATGATGCGGTACACCGTGCTGCGGGCGACCTTGAAGAGTTCGGCGATCTCGGCGGTGGTGTGTTCTCCCGCGCTATAGAGGGACACCACGTGCGCTTCTTGCAATCTGGAGAGTTTGGGTTGCTTGCCGCGAAGCCTGCCCTTGGCTTTGGCAACCTGCATGCCTTCTCGTGTGCGGGCGCGTATGAGATCGGATTCAAACTCGGCGACCATGGCGAGGACGTTGAACAGCAGCCGGCCGACAGGGTCCGAAGGATCATGGACGGATCCGCCGATACTCAGCTTCACGTTTTTCTTCGTAAGTTCTTCGATGATGTCGCGGGCGTCGGGAAGGGAGCGGGCGAGCCGGTCGAGTTTGGTGATGACCAACGTGTCCCCGTCACGAACCGCTGCCAAGGCCTGACGTAGCCCAGGCCGGTCACGGTTGGTGCCGCTTAGTCCGTGGTCGGTATAAACCAGATCCTTGGGGACGCCGAGGGCTGCAAGTTGGTTCTGCTGGACTGTGAGGTCCTGCTCGCTGGTGGATACACGGGCGTAACCGACGACGTGGGCGCTCATGGTTGCGAATGTAGCGGTTGGGCTACCTTCACCGGGCACGTGCCCGGGCGGGGTATACGCGAACCGCGAGGTCAAACAGGTATCTGGGCGTGTCAGTTCGAGTAGGTGCGGGTGCCTGTGCCGCGGCTAGGGACCGGCTTACGGACAGCTGTACACCGACAACACCGCGCGATGCTGACTATAGGATGACCAGAAAAGCTGCTCGAGACCTTCAAGTAGTTACCACTAGTCGGTGCCGTTCTCATCAGGGATGGCGGACTCACATAGGGAAGCCAGCAATTAGATGAGCGATTCTTCGAAAAACCGGAATCAGGGCGATGTACGGGAAGCCCGATCATGGGTTTGGATACAGATCGTCGTCATGCTTCTAGGCGGGGTCATGCTTACCGGTAGATATTTTGAGGCGATCCCTCATCACTCAAGCCACTTTGCCCTAGTGATGGGTGCGGCGTTAGTTTGTGCTCTCGTAGCAATTGGTCTCTGCATTGAGCTCTTCTTGCGAATGATCTTCCAAGGCCTAACGATCTCCCGTCGTCGCGGCTTCGCCGTTGCGATCGCCGGCGCGATCGCAATCGTTCTGTGGGTCGTTGGTCTTCTGCTCAGGTAGGACCGTAAAGCGAAAACATCCCCGTCATCTTTCCGCAAAACACACGGAGACTAAGAGCAGGCGGCAAGGACCGGTTCAGCAGAGACGGCTTCAGCGCCCGATGGAGGATCGTTTATAGCGACGGCCTGAGAGGGCAGCTGCTAGTCAACTGCCGCTGCCAGAGCCTCAATCTCGACGAGTTCGTGAGCGTAGCCGAGAACAGTCACCCCCATCAACGTTGCCCCAAGCGCAATTAGTTTCTGGCCCAGTGGCAGATGCCGGGAGCTTCATGAGGTGCCCCGTAGTACCCCCTGCCGCCGGGCGCGTTTTCGCATAACTCCTCAGCCATTGCCTTACTGAAGCTATAAATGGGCGGAAACGCCGCGACGAGGAGCAGCGTGACCGTACAAAGGGACATCGCCCATGCCCTCCGGGTCGTCTCAGCTCGTCTCATTAGGACACCGGTCACGACCGCGGCGAGAACCGCTGCGAGGAACGGCAGATATATCGTTACTTGGGCCCACACGGCACCCGTTCCCCGGGCAAAGGAGACAATGGTGGCGGCTGAAAGCATGACCAAGAGAAGTATGGGAAGAAGGGTGGCAATCAGCACTATTCTTACCAAAAGGTCGGGCCTAATTGACCGGGCCGGTCCATGGAGGCTCGTAGCCCTGCGTTCGGTACTCAACGCACCTCGTCGATAACAGCGTTCTGTTGAGCCGCGCGGCACAACTGTTCACCGCGTTCTTCCTGGCTTAGCTCATTCCAGGCCTGAGCTTGTGCCTCAACCTCAGTTCCGGGCCGACCCATGGAACTCATCTCAGCGGGAGAAACCATCACGCTATTCTCCGGACCGATCATGCTGCTCCGGTCCAGGGCAGCGCCTGGACCATTTACATACTCAGCAGAACAACCGATGAACGGTTCGTACACAGCTGTCTTTGGATCATCCTTGAGCCCACGAAATCCTGTAGCCGAAGCAGGTGAGGGCACAAGCTCATCAGCAGCCGATGAGCTTGTCGTGGACTCCGTCTCGGATTCATCGAGCCCATGGGCGGGTAGCGTGCCGATCCCGAGGGCGAAACCACCCAACATCGACAGAGTAACGACCATTCCTACTGACGGTCTCCGAAGCAAAACGTTCCCCCCCGAACCTCTCCCTCGCGCCCCACGGGCGCGACGCCCCCACCCTACCGGACAAGGAAGTCTTACCTGTGTTACTCAACGGTCTCTGCAGCGAACGGCAGTTAGGCCGGCGCAAACGTACAGCGGCCCTTGGCGAGGATCTCGCCGTCGGCCGAGACTAATGACCAGCAGGGTTCCCTAGCCAGCCTCTGCCGCACCACATCAAACCATCCGGAGTCATCGAGGAAGGATCGACTAACCGGCGAACTTTCCTCTGAAACACTCTGAGGATGACTGAACTACTTCAAATATCGTGGCTGCTTACGGACGCATCACCATAGGGGTGGTGGCAAGATCGCTTCGCTAAACAGAGAAACGGACTCCAGGACCTGTCGCAACAGCCTCAGGCCCGCCTCTTGATCTACTTCAAGAAATAGGCTCGATCCTGCCTCACCAGGTATGTCCCTGCGTCCCCGGATCCTCCCTGCGCCACGATAGACAGAACAGTGACCTGCACACTGTAGGTCCCGTCCCCATTATCGGTAACGTCATACCTAAGGTCGGGACTGTACTGGAGGTGTTCCGCAATGATGTCTACGGCTTCCTCCGCCGAAACAAACTCCACAGTAGCCGGCTGGGGGTTAATCGCCGGGTTTGGAGGTGGAACAGGAGCGGGAGCCTCAGCGGCCGGCGCTTCTGCCGCCGGTGTTTCAGACACCGGCTCAGAGGCCGTCGGCGTGGCAGAGGGCCTCTGCGTTGGGCTCGGACTTGCTGTCGAACTTTGACTCGCCGTCGGACTGGGCGTCGCTGTCGGCGCTTCCGAGTTACTACTGCCACAACCGCTTAATAGGAAAACTGACAATGTCAGAGCTGATACTAAGCTCCCTGCACTGATGTGCTTCAGAGTCTTGGTCGACCGCATCGAATCCCCTCCATTCGTTAGTGATCATAACCTCGCCTCGCGAACTTACCCTACGGCGATTTATGACCGACTGTACAACAGGATCTAATAGGCCATTGGGCTCCAGCGCGCTTCAGTGCTGCTTCATCCATGACATGTCCAGGTTATTCAGCCCGATGACTCCCGGTGTGACGAGCGTTCGCGTGCCCTTATTTTGGTGGGCCATAATGCCAGCGCGCAGGAGGATCACCAAACGCCTTATGGGTAACATTCTCGCGGGCGAAATGGGGTAATGCGTGCAATTCAGGACAAGGATCACTGCGAGCTGCTACTAATTAGCGGCGTCCAACGCCTGGGGACTAAAGGAGACTGCATTTCATCGTCACCCTTGTTTGTTTCAGACGATGCAGTCCAGATGTTGCGCAGTATCGCGATGACATCATCCAGTGATACTCCAGCGGTGTCACTGGCTTCGACGAGTGTACGCATGGTTTCTCTGACCGTTTGCCCGGAACGGATCGCGCCCCTGAAGAGTTCAGCTATGTCGTCGGCCGAGCTCGGTGTGGGAGCATTCACCGAGATGCACTCGAAGTCCCGGTGCTGCCCTCAGCCGTCCATTCAGGAACTTATCCACGCATGTCACGAGTCTCTTCGCGTGGCACGTTCAGCTTTCATTTATTTGATAGATCCAATTGGAGAAGCGGAAGCTGAACACCAATCGCAGACATAGAGCACTGACGACGGATACCGGCCAATCGAAGAAGGGTCCTACACACTGGACTGGAATGCAACTGGCGCAGAACTCACCGTTTCAGAAACTGACAGTATGGGGGGCGCGTCGAACAACAACCAGTCAGCTACCGCCGATGCCAGAGTTTCTTCTGATCATCATCAACTGGAACCCGGAGGCGTCCGATCAGACGGATTGGCGTTCGAGCTCCTGTATGTTCTGGTACGTGTCCAATGAAAAAGAGACGGGAGCCCACATAGAACGAGGAGTGTCAGGATCCAGCTGGCGTCTTTATTTTCGTGGTGCATGGCTCAATGCTGTCTCTGTTGGCGGGCTTGTCTGGGTGTTGGTGGTGATGAGTCCACCCGGTGCCACGGATGATTTCGGTCCTGCTGGCATGGGTTTTATCTTCGCTGCATGGGTTGCAGTTCCCTGGTTTATTTTTTCACTCCTCGTGGGGGGACCGGTGGTTCTTCTGATGCATGCGGCATCTAGTCGGCCGCCGTGGATTGCTCTGTGCACCTGTTTTCTCGCGGCTACGCTAGCGGCGTTAGCCGTCCCTGTCCTGTGGCAGGCGGTTGTGGGTTCCATGACACTCGGGCAGGCTTTTGTTTTTTGGGTGCTCTTACCGTTGCTGAGCGGCGGGTGTTGGGCTTTCGTCATAGCTCGCCGTGTGCTGCCAAGGGGTGGCGGAGGTCGGCATTGAGGCAGGCAACCAAACTGTGAATGCAGTGATGACTGGTGTTCAAAAAACTGCTGGTTCCATTAGTGGTCAGGTGAAATCCGACATCCTGAGTGAGAGCCGTGCCGGTATTGGGTCCGTGAACCCTAAAGCGATGTTCGGGCAATACATAGTGTGAGCACAGACACTGACGGCGAAATCATTCGCCTTGCCCGGGACAACCCGGCCGTCTTCGGGGAACTGTATGACAGGCACGCTGCCGGCCTTTACCGGTATGCAGCGCGCCGGGCAGGGGAGTTCGCTGCCGACGATGTTATTGCCGAAACCTTCCTGGTCGCATGGGAACGGCTCGAGAGCTACGACTACGACCACGACGACGCGCGGCCCTGGCTGTTCGGCATCGCTACCAACCTGCTGCGTCGACACCACCGGACAGAAGCCAGGATGCTGAAAGCCGCAGCGAAGGCAGGTCTGCGGGACTCCGTGGCGGATGAATCCGACAGGGTCGCTGCCCAGACGGATGCCCTGGTGGCCACAGGCCAGATCGCCGTGGCGTTGAAGTCGATGCCCGTCATCGACAGGGACACGCTGCTTCTCTATGCCTGGGGAGACCTGACCTACGAGGGTATTGCCGCCGCTATGGACGTTCCGATCGGTACCGTCCGGTCCCGTCTGAACCGGGCACGGCGGACCCTGCGCAGCGCGCTTGACGCCGTGCAGCTTGCAGACAAAGGAGAACAAGCATGGACGAAATAACACTGCTCCGCGGAATGCGCAGCGGCATTGCCTCCCCTCCGCCGGCAACACTGGCCCGCCACCGCCGCAAAGTTCTGGCAGGCATAGGGGTTGTTTCCTCCGTGGACACCGCAGTCGCGGCACCGCCTCGGGCAGCCGGCCGCGGCAAGGCGCGCCGCCGCATCACTCTGTTGGCGGCAGCGGCGGCCTTCCTCGTCGGCGTCCTGGTGACGGCCGACGTCGTTCTGCCTGATCGCGGCCGGGCAACAGCGGAGGCAACCCAACTGCTTGATGACGTGGAAGCGGCCGCGATGAGTACCGCGGATCCGGTGCTCCTTCCGGGGCAGTATCTGAAAATCGAAAGGGAGGAGTTGTTCTCCAACACTTTCGCGGCGGACGGCGTAGTGCTTTCCTGGGATGCGCTTTCCCGCGATCAGCTCTATGTTCCCTCCGATCTGGAGGGTGAGTGGGTGTGGAACCGGGAAGCTCAGGTTCCGGCAGACTCGGCACCCGAGGTGGTCAAGGAACTCGCCCGCAACCGGGCGGTTAATGATCCGCGAACAGAAGCCGCCATGGTGGGGGTTTTCCGGGCGCCGGGCGGTGACTTCGACGGTGCCGGCTACACGATACTTGGCGTGCCGCCGGCCGATACCAGCGGGCTGCCCCGGGATCCGGCCAAGCTCCTCGACCGGATATACGAGTACACGAAGGACCGTGGGACCCCGGACGACAAGGCATTTGAGATGGTCAAGGAAATCCTTCGCACGGGCGTGATCCCGTCGGATCTCCGTGTAGCCCTGTACCGGGCCGCCGCGCTGATTCCCGGCGTCGACGCTGTGGGCAGCGTGGTCATGGCCGACGGCAGGGAGGGCGTCGCCCTCGGCATGGTCAGCCTCGATGGCATATGGCGCAGTGATCTCGTCATCGATCCTGCCACGGGACTGGTGATCGGTGAGCAGGTTGTTTCGCTGCAGGATTACGACGGCGCCCCCGCCGGTACCGTTTCGTCCTGGCGATCGGTGCGGACTTCCGTGGTGGACTCCGCTCCATGAGGGGATCCGTGAGCGGGACAGCTTTTCTGTTGCTGTCCTCGCTGGAATGGCACGGGACTGTTGCGGTGGGGATCGGGTCTCCGCCGAATAGCGCTGAATGCTCTCGGCTAGGGTGAATGTATGGATGCAGCGACCACGGTGATGCAAGCTCTGATAGCCAATGAGAACGCTGGGTTGGTCATGGATTTTGACGGCGTTCTTTCTCGAATAACCGAGGATCCCGATGCCAGCGAGCTGTTGCCAGGCACGAAGGAGATCCTCTCAAGCTTGGCGACCAGACTCTCGGTTGTAGCGCTCCTCTCCGGGCGACCTGCCGGCTTTCTGGCGGCGCGGGCATCCATTCCAGGAGTAGAACTTTATGGTTCATACGGTCTTGAACACCTCACTGAAAATGGCATCGAGGTTGTCCCCGAAGCTCAACAGTGGATGACAGCGGTGAGAGCAGCCACTCAGGTGTTGCACCGGGAACTAGACAACCTTGAGGGTATCTACGTCGAAGAAAAGTCCCTCGCAGTCGCTGTCCACTGGCGGCGGGCACCAGATCGTGACAGCGCCACGAAACGAATCACCCCGCTCGTCCAAGAAGTGATCGACACTCATGGGCTGCGCCATGAACCCGGCAAGTTCGTCGAGGAACTCCGAATGCCTCTCAAACAGGACAAAGGCACTGCCCTTCAGAGGATCATCAATGCTGGGAATATCCAGACTGTCGCGTACGCAGGTGATGATAGAGGAGACATGCCAGCGTTCGAAGCGGCAACCGCAGCAGGCGGGCACGCGCTAGTTATTGACGGCGCTGACATGGCTCCGGAAGTAAGCAATATAGCCGGCGCCCACTTCGACAGCCCCGAACAGTTCCAGTCCTGGCTGCAGCAACTCAGTGCCGCAGTGCGATAGTAAGGGGTGTCCGCTCCTGGATCGCCTTAGCGGGACGGAGGTTCGAGCCCTTTGAGGTGTTGGTCGATGAGGCGCTGAGCCCGCTCGGACGTCATTCGGTCGGTCTCGGTTACCCTGGCGATGGCCAGGCCGTCGAGCAGCGCCATGAGCATGGCGGCGTCATCCTCCGCGAGGTCCGGGTTCCATTGTCGGAGCAGAGTTGTCAGGCCTTCTTCCATAAGCCGCCAGGATGCCTGATGGGCGCTGGCAACTGCGCTGCTGGTTGTCGCCTTCGAGGCGTAGGACAACCAAATGACCGAAGCGGTGCGGGATTCGTCGTCCACCCCTCCGAGAATCCTGCACACCGCGCCCAGATTCTGCCGCGCTGATGCCTCCGGGTGCACGGCGGAGGCCACCCGCTCGATGAAGTTCCTGGAGACCTCGTTCATGGCCGCCATGATCAAATCGTCTTTCGTCTTATGGTGATGCTGGACGGCACCTATGGAGAGGCCGGCGGCTGCGGCGACGTTGCGGATCGTCACATCCTCAAGGCCCCGCTCAACAAGAATGTCCTGCACAGCCGTAAGAATGCGCTGCGCGCCCGCCGAGGTCATGATTCGAGATTACTCCGAACCAAACCATACGTTCGTATTGTATGCTCGGGGCATGACACGACTTCGTTTGGGCGCCGCGCTATGGACTCTGTGCCTGCTGACCTTTCCGGCTCAGGTAATTGCGGCCGCGCAGTGGCCAAACCCGTACTCCTGGTCCGCAAATTTCATCAGCGATCTGGGCGTGACTGCGTGCAGGACGTTCGACGCCGGCACGCGCGTTGAGCGATACATTTGTTCCCCCGGCCATCTGCTGGCCAACGGTTCCACGATCGCCAACGGAGCCCTCATGGCCGTCGGAGCCATCCTGCTGTGGTCGGCCTGGCCTCGGCAGCGGACAGGGAAAACCGCGATGTCATTCCTCGCCGCGGGCGGTGTACTTGTGATGCTGGTCGGCTTCCTGCCTTGGGATGTTCACCCGGAGGCTCATGACGCCGTGGCCCTTGCCCAGGCCCTGATGCAGTGGATCGGGATGGCCTTCCTTGCCTTCGCACTCAGAGGCAGCGCGGCCGCACGATGGGCGTCAGCCCTGACCTTGGTGAGTCTCGCACTCTCGATTGCCGGTTTTGTTCTTTTCATTGATGCGATCAGCGGTGGGCCATCGATTTCACTGGGCCTCGGCATTATCGAGCGCCTCGCCTTCGATACCCTCACCATGTGGGGTGCCGTGCTGGGCGTGATCCTCCTGATGACGACACTCGGCCACCGGAGCACCACCTCAAACCAGGAAGCGATTCTCGGTTCCGCGCCGACGGGAAGTCTTGCTCTCTGATTCCTCCCGACTCGTAGAACGCCGTGACGAACCCTAGTCCTCAAAAAGGACAAAGTGGACCACCACCACTTCGGCCCCGTAGGGGGTCACCTCGTCGCTCCTCCGCCCGTAGCTTGGCAGCCGAGTAAGCGCGGCGCGCCGTGTCTATGTGTAAACGGAGTTGCCGTCTTCCGTATATACTAAGCACCCTTAGTTTAGGCCGGCCATCAGCCGGAAATGCACACAGCAGCGGATCTGCGCCCCAGCCAAAGGAGCGGATTCGGTGCTGTTCCTTAATATGACACGGACTTTGTCCGCCGATATGAGAGTGAATTATGGAAGACGCCCTTATGACGGGTACCAGTGTGGATTCGAGTGGAGAAGGCAAACACCGACCATCTGGCCCGGCCCGCCAGCGGCACATCAGTGACTTTACGGCTTTGACCCGGCAGGTCCAGGAAGCCGGCTACATGCGCCGGAACTACGGCTACTACTGGAGCAAGTTGATCGGGTTGACGCTGATTGGCCTGGTGCTGGCCTTGGCCTTCGTCCTGCTGGGGAACACCTGGTGGCAGATGGTGACCGCGGTGGTGCTGGCGCTGTTGATGACACAGATCGCGTTTCTGGGGCACGACGCCGCGCACCGGCAGATCTTCGTGTCGCCGAAGTGGAATGAATGGGTCTCACTGATCGTGGTTAACCTTTTTGCCGGTATGGGCCTGGGCTGGTGGAATTCAAAACACAGCAAGCATCATGCTGCACCGAACAAGATCGGCACGGATCCGGATATCGCGCCCGGCGTCCTGGCCTTCACCCCCGAGGCGGCCGACGCGCGCAAAAACCGTTTCACACGCTGGCTTGCCATGAAACAGGGTTACTTTTTCTTCCCGCTGCTCCTGCTTGAGGGCGTCAACCTGCATGTCCAGGGCCTCAAGCGAGTACTGGGACCCGGCCGGGTCAAGCGGCGGTGGGTGGAACTCGGTTTCATCAGTGTCCGCCTGGCCAGTTATGCGGTGCTGGTTTTCGTAGTGCTGTCACCGGGCAAGGGGGCAGCGTTCATCGGCGTCCAGCTCGCCGTTTTCGGCCTGTATATGGGTATTTCCTTCGCGCCGAACCACATCGGCATGCCGATTGCGCCCCGGGACGCGGGCATCGATTTCCTGCGCCGCCAGGTGTTGATGAGCCGAAACATCACCGGCGGCCGGTGGGTGGATACCTTTATGGGAGGCCTGAACTTCCAGGTGGAGCACCACCTGTTTCCCTCCATGTCCCGCCCGAATTTGCGAAAAGTTGCCCCGCTGGTCCGCCAGCACTGTGAGCAGCTGGGCGTGCGGTATACCGAAACCGCGTTGGGCCAATCCCTGCGGGATGTCACCGCCTACATCAACAAGGTGGGCCGCGGAGGCGTGGATACGTGGGCCTGCCCGCTGGCCAGCACGCACCGCGTGTAGCCGGGACGATCTGCCGCACTATTTGAGGGTCTGGTCCTGCATCGGGGTGGCCGCGTCGGGGCAGAGGTTCTCGCTGATCTCCCACAAGCTGGCGGGTGTGGCCGGCGCTCTTCCGAGCCCGTCCGTGGCGCGTGTGAGGACAATTGTGGTTCTGGCAGGTCCGAGCCGTCGTCGTCGCCCGCCCCTTCCGGAAGGCTCACCGTTTCTCCCGCAGAGGAGCGACGTCGTCCCGGGGGTTGCTGCGATCCTGGCGGAGTTGTACCCCGGATCGGCAGTGCAAAGAAACGTTTGCAAATAAACCTTTGCACTGTCATGATGAGGGCATGACCCCGCAGACTGATCCGCAACCAACCCGCGACGGCGACCGCACCCTCGACGGCCCCGTTCTCAAGGCCCTCGCCCACCCCCTCCGGGTGCAGCTGCTCGACATCCTGTCCCAGTACGGGCCGCAGACAGCGAGCAGCATGGGTAAGCGGGTTGGGGAATCGAGCGGAGCGACGAGCTACCACTTGCGGCAACTGGCTCGGCACGGCCTGGTCCGCGAAGTCCCGGATCGAGGGTCCGCGCGTGAGCGGTGGTGGGAACGTCCGCGCGGCTCCCTGATCCTCAGTACCTCCGCGTCGGAACAAGACCCCGCCCTCCGGGAGGCTTCCCGGCAGGTCAACCGGCACTTCGCCCAGGGACGTGCAGAGGCATTGGCGGCATTCACGGCAAGCGACCCGTCTGCACTGCCGGAAGAGTGGGCCGACGCCGCCATGCTCAGCACGCTCAACGCCTACTTCACCCCGGACCAACTCAAGGCACTCAACCGCGACATGGAAGCGTTCCTGCGCGAGAAGCTCGAGACCTACCGCAGTGAACCCGGAGCAGCCAGGGCCCGCCCAGTGCAGCTGCACTTCAACGCCTTTCCCCTTACCGATTTCCAGGAGCAGCCATGAGTTCTGCCAGCCTCGGGTACTGCCCTCCCGCCACCCTCAACGTGCATGCGGGGTTCACCTCCCGTGCCCTGATCCGCCTCGGGGCGGCATTAATTGCAGCCGGTTCCAGGCTGGCCCGCCCCGAGGGGCCGGAGGCGGCGCTCTTCAGGGAGCACCTTGAACGCCGAACGGATGCCAGCGCCGTCGCACACAGCGGGCTTCACCTGCTGTTGTGGCGAGAGCAATGAAGTTTCGATCTGCAGGGGGACCCGTTGCGCGTCCTTTACCGACGCGATGGATCCATGGGTCGGAGTCTTCGAAACACAATGCGGACCCCGATGTGCAGGTCTACTGGTACGACGACGACACGGTTGTCCTGCGGCAGAATAAGGCGGTTCATTACGAGGCTCCCTTCATGTTCCTCCTTTTTGGAGAGGAGCGCGTGGTGCTGCTCGACACTGGAGCAACGGCCGACCACCAACACTTCCCGCTGCGCGCCGTCGTCGACGAACTCATCGAGTTCTGGCTTCACCGTCAATCCGGCGTAGACCCTTCCTACGAACTCCTGATCCTGCATACACATGCACATGGAGACCACGTCGCCGGTGACGCCCAGTTCTCCGGCCGCCCCCGCACAACGCTCGTGCCGGCACACCAGATGGCCGCCTGGCAATACTTTGGGTTCGCTGACGCCCCGGATCAGTCCGGCGAAATTGACCTGGGTGGACGGATACTCACAGTTCTCCCCACGCCGGGTCACGATAGTAGTGCCGTCACGTTCTACGACCCGCGGACCGGGATCCTCTTTACCGGTGACTCGGTGTACCGGGGCCGGCTGTACATCAATGACTGGCCGGCCTTCTCCCAGAGCATTGACCGCCTCATCAAGTTCTGCAATTCGCACCCCGTGACCTACGTCGTGGGGTGTCACATCGAAATGACAAGCACGGCGGGCGTCGACTATCCGGAACGCACGACCTACCAGCCTGACGAGCCGCCCCTCGAAATGACAACCAAACATCTGCACATGCTGCGATCTGCCCTGGACGCTGCAGGTCCGGACCCGGTACGGCTAGTCTGCGACGACTTCATTCTCTGGCCGACGGGTGCACCTTGCGCGCCGCGATGATGCACCGCCTTACCGGCCCCACACGCCGCAAGCGCACGGACGCTGTGACATAACCCCTGCGGTCTTGATTTAGGGTTCGGACGATCCGGATGCCGCTGCCCGGAGCGGCAATGGCCCGCTCGTACCCGCGTGTGCCAGGTTGGCAGAAGGGTTCCCGGGGCACCGGCCGGGGAAACACGTCGTCGTTCTCGCCTGATTCCCTCATCACCAGCGTGCCAAGCACGCAGGCCAAGGCGCGGCAGCTGCTGGAGAGCCCGTTCCCAGCCTCGCCGTCCGATCCCGTCAGCCGGGTATTGGCTGCCGCTCGTATCGCCCTTAGCTGTTGCTTGGCCAATGAGCAGGAATGTCGAGTTCCGGGGGTAGGCGCGTGCACCCGTCACCGTGGGCGGCATTCAGCTGCGCCTGTGTCAGGTAAAGGCTTTTGGAGAGGTCGGCCCCTTCAAGCCGGGCGTCTCTGAGGTCAGCCCCAAGGAGGTCAGCCCCTGAAAGGTTGCAGCCCCGCAGGTCCGCGGCAATGAGATACGCGCCCCGGAGGTCCGCTCCGCACAACGAACGGGACTTCATCGTCTTGCCCATGAGGTCCGCTCCCGGGACAAGCCAGGAATCCAGGTGATCATCACCAGTGGCAAGATATGCGGACCGCACTTCTTCGCTGACGCTCATCAGTATGGACCGAACCCGCTCGTGCGTGCTGCCAAGATCGAGGGATAACGTCTGCTGCACACCGCCCATCGCCTTCTCGATCGCCCTTCTGAGGTCGTTAACCTGGTGAGAGGTATCCGGGTCAAAGGTCCTGCCGGCGGCTTCTGCCAGGTACCAGAGCATCTCGTGAAGCTGCCGGACAATTTTGAACGTTTGGAACATATCTTTTGATGTAGCCGGCTCCGCTTTCCAACTGACTCCTTGAAAAAGGTTTTGGGAGACATTCTGGCCGGCGCCGAAGCAATCAAAAACGGTGCATCCGCGGAAGCCCCGCGGGCGCAGACTGTCGTGGATGGTGCAGGAAAAACCGGTATCGAGGTTTTTGCAGGGAGTCCCTGCCGGTTTGTCGATGGCGAAGTCCGAGGTGCGGGAAAACCCCAGGGCCGTGCAGCAGAGCGCGAAGCAGTTACTGCAATCGGGGCGCAAGGACTGCCGGTCGAGGACAGGTGCGGAGGACGCGGTGGGATCGTTCGATGTGAAGGGCATGTGATCTTTTCTCAGTGAGTTCAATGAAGGACCGGGTGCCAGGGGAACTCGTGAAGGAGTTCCCCTCCAGGGCACACAAAATCACCACTCCCAAGGGAAGCGGGCGGAAATTGCTGCATCGACTCTGGATCACAGAGAAAATAGGTATGTCACTACGGCCAAAAGTAGCATCGCGTCCCACCGGTCGGTTAGCCGACAGGCCTGCGGGCGGGCGAAAGGGTTTCTTCCGAAAGCCCCACGGCAGGAAAACGGACAACGAATTGTGACCGTAACACCGCCGTCGGAAGCTGTGAAACGCGTGCGGTCGAGATATCCGCACGGAGCGGAGGACTCAGTCGTTAAGGCGTCAGACGCATAAGAGCAACAGCGGCAACGAGGGAGGCCCTGGTGGAACAACCGGCAGACGGTGGGCCGGACAAGACGCTGCTGGGCCGGACCTTTCGGATCAGCCTGACCCTCAAGGGACTGGACGGACTGCTGGAGTTTGTTGGTGGAATATTCCTGCTGCTCGTTACCCCCCGCGAGATCGGGTCCATCGTTCAATTTCTGACCCAGCATGAACTCTCCGAAGACCCGGGAAACCTGATCGCCAACGCGCTGAAGCACTGGGCCGACTCGTTGACCGTCTCCGCGTCACTCTTTGGAGCGGCGTACCTCTTGCTGCATGGCCTGGTGAAAATAGTCCTGGTCTGGGCGGTGCTCAAGGACTACCTCTGGGCCTATCCCTGGATGATCGGGTTCCTGCTGGTTTTCATTGCCTTTCAGGCCTACGAAATCTTTGCCTCGTTCTCATGGGCCCTGGTGCTGCTGACCCTGTTCGATATTTTTGTCGTGGGGCTGACCTGGCACGAATACGGGGCGCGCCGGGCCCAAGCCCGGACATAATTTAGGGGCGAAGCCCTGAGAGGATCACCTGGTGAGCAACAGAAGAAAACAGCGCCGGCCGGATGTGACGACCGTGGAGCTGATCGGCGGCCCCGAGAAACTCGAGATTGCGCTGCACGACTACGACGCCGAGTGGCCGGCGGTGTATTTGACCCACCGTCACCGGATCGAGGCCGCCCTCGCACCAGCCCGCGTCGGCATCGAACACATCGGCTCGACGTCGGTGCCCGGACTGGCGGCGAAACAGATCATCGACATTGTGGTTGCGGTGAAGGACATCACCGCCGAAGAGGACTACCTCGATCAGCTGCTGGCCGCTGGATACCAGCTGCGGGTACGTGAACCGGGGCATCGCCTGGTCCGGACGCCGGCCCGGGACGTGCACGTGCACCTGTATGAGCAGGGTGATCCCGCGGTGGAGGACTACCTCCTGCTGCGCGACCATCTGCGGGCGGATGCGGAGGACCGTGCCCTTTACGAGGCGACCAAAAGAACACTGCTCAACAGGCGGTGGGATGACATGAACGACTACGCCGACGCCAAAACCGACGTCATTTCGGCGATCAAGGCCCGGGCGCGGGCGGCCCGGGCGCTCTAACTGCGGCGCCTGTCTAGCGGAGCCGCTCCAGCAGAAGACGGATCGGTCCCAGATCGATTGCCGCGCTGCCCGCAGCTCGTTCCCCGGCCGCCGGCAGGAGGGCGCTGCGCGCACGGCGGACCGCATCCCGGTGACCCGTTTCCACGGCGGCGAGCCCGGTCAGGAACCAGAACACTTCCAGGAGCAGGTCCCGCGGAGGCCCGGGCAGGACGTCAAGGGCAGCACGGGCTTGGGCCAGCCGGCCGGAGCGGGCCAGCAGCAGCGGACGGACCCATGGTTCATGCGGGCCGAAGTCCCCGTCCGGCAGCTCGGTTCCCGCACGGACGGCAGCAGTAAGTTCCGCCAGGGCAGGCAGGCCGGTCCGGAAGCCCGGCATCTCCTCTCCGTCCGGCGGCCGTGGCCCCTGCAGGAAAGTCCAGCGGAACCAGCCGGTAAACACCGTTGCAAGGCCCCGGTCGAAACGGGCGGCCAGCGCGTCGATCAGGTCAGCCTCCTGCTCAGCCGCCGCAAGGTCATCGAGGGCGCAGAGCGCCTGCATCCGGATCAGCCGTCCCTGGATCTCGAACGTCGGCAACTCGGCCTCCACCGCCAGCGCAACAATCTCGGCGCCGATCGCAGCCCGCTCGGCGGCCAGCCCGGCGGTGGAAAACGTCTGGTGGTACCGGGCGCTCAGCGCGAAACACAGCAGCGCGGGATCGTTCAGCTGCCGGGCAATCTGTTCCGCTTCAACGGCCTCCGCCAGCCGGTCCGCCGTGCCGCGGGATTCCATCGCAATGGTGGCCAGCAGCCGCGCCCGCACCCGGGCAGAGGCCCCGGAGGGCAGGATCCGCAGCGTCCGCAACGCGGCGTCGACGACGGCGGCCGACTGTGCGGGATCGTCAGAACGGGTCCAGCTCCCGGGCACCTCAAAGCCGCCGATCACGCGCGCCGCCAGCTCCGGATCGCCGAACTGCTCGGCGGCGGCAATGGCCGCCAGCCGCTGCTCCGCCGCCAACCGGACAGATCCGGACACCGCCAGCACCGGCAATAGGCCGGCCACACTCTCCAGCTGTGCACGTGTGCCGGTTCCCGAAGCGGCGGCGGCGGTCCGCGCCAGGAGCGAGCCGCCGTCGTCGGGCGCCGCGTCCGCACCGGGCACCGGCCCGGACGCCAGATCCAGCGCCGGATCCTGGCGCAGGATGCGCTGTTCCAACTCGGCCAGCCGGTGCCCGGGGTCCAGGCCCAAATCCTGCCGCAGCGTCGCGCGGGCCCGGGCCAGCAGGGCGAGGGCGTCGGCCTGCCGTGCCGTGCGGTAGAGCGCCAGCGCGAGCAGCCGCCAGCCCTCTTCGCGCCACGGATGCTCGCCGATATGCGCATCCAGCAGGGCAAGCACCTCCTGCGGCCGGTCCAGCTCCAGCCGGGCGTCCGCCAGCTGCTCCACCGTAGTTGCCCGCAATTCCGCGATCCGCGCCCGTTCGGCCATTGCCCACGGACGGGTGCCGAACTCTTCGAAGGCGGTGCCGCGCCACTGCCCCAGCGCCGCGGCCAACACCCGTTCGCGTGCTGCCGGCTCCAGTCCTGCCGCGGCCTCCGCATCCTGTTCAACCCGCCAGAGGTCGACGTCGTCCGCCCCCAGCCGCAGCGAATACCCGCTGCCGACGGTGAGCAGGACCGCCGGGGGAGTGCGGGGCAGGCGGTCCGGCTCCAGGATCCGGCGCAGCTCGCCGATGAAGGTGCGGACGGCTCCCACGGCGCCGGACGGAGCGTCCTCCCACAACTCATCGACCAGCCGCTGGGTGGAAACGGTGCGGCCGCGGGCGGCCGCCAGGATGCCGAGCAGTTCACGGTGCCGGGCTTTGGACAGGCGCAGCGGGGTGCCGGCGAGCTCGGCGCCGATGGGGCCAAGAACGCGGATCCACAGCTTACTCACCAGCTGATTCTAGTAGGCGCGGCCGCGCGCTGATTGGGCGCTGATCGGGGCGGGGGAGTGTGGTTGCAACGCCCGCGCTACGCCACGCACCGACACGACGCACCACACGAAGGAGCACCACCCATGGACCTGCAGCTCACCGGAAAGACCGCGTTCATCAGCGGTTCCACCGAAGGGATCGGCTACGCCGCCGCCAGGACGCTGGCCCGCGAGGGTGTGGGCGTGACGCTCAACGGCCGGGACGCCGCACGGCTGGCCGCCGCGGTTCAAACCCTGCAGCGCGAGGTCCCGGGAGCGGCGGTGGACGGTGTGGCGGCCGACTTCGCCGTGCCCTACGACGTCGAGCGGCTCTGCGCGGAACTGTCCGACGTCGACATCCTCATCAACAATGTCGGCCTCTTCGAACTGAAATCGTTTACGGAGATCACCGCCGACGAGTGGCATCGGTATTTCGAGGTCAACACCCTGAGCGGGGCGCAGCTCGCCCGCCGGCTGATGCCGGCCATGCTGGCCCGCGGCTGGGGCCGGGTGGTCTTCATCAGCAGCGAATCCGGCGTCAACGTGCCGGCCGACATGATCCACTACGGTGCGTCCAAAGCCGCCATGCTCGCCCTGGGCAACGGGCTGGCGAAACTCACCAAAGGCACCGGCGTGACTGTGAACTCGGTCTTGGGCGGGCCCACGTATTCCGACGGCGTGGCCCGCACCGTTCAGGCCCTGGCCGCCTCGACCGGGCAGTCCGAGGAGGCCATGAAGCAGGCGATCATCGGGACGAACTCGACCTCGCTGCTGGAGCGCTTTATCGAGCCCGAAGAGATTGCCGCGATGGTGGCGTTCCTGGCCAGCCCGGTCGCTTCCGCAACAAACGGCGCCGCGGTGCGCGTGGACGGGGGAGTGCTGACCGCGGTGGTCTAGGAAACGGCGGATGAATGCGGTCGTTCTGCTACCTTTGGTACATAAATGAACGTATCTCTTCGCTCAGCAGGCTTCAGTCTGCCGCCAGAATGGAGCAGGACCCCATGCCGCACGTCATGGCCACTGGTTCCGGAGTAGCCCTGAACCTCATACGATCCGGGCGAGCCACTTCAAGACGGAGCCTAAGGGATGAACTCGGCTGGTCCAGGATCACGCTGGAACGGCGACTCAAAGAACTGCTTGAGTCGTCAATCATCATCAGTGTGGGACCGTCAGACTCTCAGGGAGGGCGGCCGCCTGAAGAGTTTGCAGTAAATCCGAGTGCGGGCCTGCTGCTTGCCATGGATATCGGCGGCTCACACACGAGACTGGCCATTACCGACTTGACCTCAAACGTGTTGAGCGAGGATGAGGCTGACATTGGTCCGAGCCAGGGACCGGATGACATCTTTGATTGGGCGGGTCAGGTGTTCGATCACATGCTGGCTCGGCTTGGAAAAACCCATCAAGACGTGGTCGGCGTCGGAGTTGGCGTTCCCGGGCCTGTGGACCGTGAAACTGGGCGTCTTGGGACACCACAGGTTGATGCGCAGTGGGAAGGCGTGCTCGTTCAGGAGTTCTTTGCGAAAAGGTATGCGCACGCCATCTTTGCAGTTGATCGGGACGTTAACATTCTGGCCCTGGCGGAAGCGCGTCGCGGCTGGCGGGAGTACACAGACGTTGTCGTAGTCAAGGCAGGCATCGGGTTGGGCTCGGCGTTCGTACTCAACGGCTCCATCTATCACGGGTACCGCGGCGGGGCGGGAGACCTAAGTTATCCGCCGAAGCGGGCGGGGAGGCTCCAGCGCCTGGAAGAGGTGGCCAGCGGCGGCGTGATCCGCGAGGAATTACGCTCCCGCGGATACAAAGTCAGGACGAGCAAAGACATTGTGAATCTTGCCCGTGTGGGCGATCGAGAGGTTCTGAGGCTTCTCTCGGAAACGGGGTCAGTTATTGGGGAGGCTCTCGCTGACGTTGTGGGGTTGCTGAATCCTCAAGCGGTTGTAGTAGGCGGCAACTTGGCAGAAGCGGGCGAAGCGTTTCTGGCGAGCATCCGCGAGGCGATTTTTGCCGGAGCTAGGGACTATGCCTTGGCCGGGCTCGTCGTCGAGCCTTCCCGCCTGGGGGCAATTGCCGGCGTCACCGGGGCATCGCTGATTGCACAGGATGCCCTCTTTGCTCCCGACAGAATCAGCAAATTGACCCGAGATGCCGTGAAGAGCGATTAGCGCACTCCGAGGCCTAAGCGCCCCGTCAGTGCCCTTGCGATAACAACACGCCCTTTGGTCTATTTATAGGCGAAAGGGCGGACGAGGTTGTAGGGTGACTTGAGACACAGTCGGTATCCGCTGGTGTCGTAGACATTTTTCACTGACGAAAGAATGATCGTGGCCCTAGATTTGGCGGAAGCCGTATGTTCCATCGCGACGAAAGCAACCGCAGCTAATTGGCGGGATGCCATTCGGTTGGCCGGCGAGGGGCTGGTTGCAGGCGGGGCGGCAACGGATGAGTACACCGCGCAGATGATTGATGCGGTCGAGGTTCATGGACCCTATATCGTGATTGCGCCCGGCATTGCGCTCGCGCACGCACGCCCATCTGAAGCTGTTCTTCAGGGCGGGCTGAGCTGGGTAAGTCTGGAGCAACCTGTTGAGTTCGGGCATTCGAAAAACGATCCGGTTTCCCTGGTTATCGGTTTGGCTGCGGTGGACCACACAACCCATATTGACGTTTTGAGGGCCTTGGCCGGTGTCCTCTCCCAGAAGGACATCCTCAATCAGCTGGTAGCCGTCACCACGGCAGATGAACTGCGCTCGCTTCTCAGCAAGGCCTCTTCGATTTAGACCTTTTCAACCAACCCCAACGAAAGGCTCCACCATGAAGATCGTTGCAGTGTGTGGCATGGGTATCGGCACTTCGGTGCTGCTCAAAATGAACGCAGAAAAAGTGCTATCCAAGCTTGGCATCGACGCTGATGTTGAAGCAGCAGATCTGGGAGTTGCCAAGGGTGCGGCTCAGACTGCGCAGATTGTGCTCACCTCAGAAGAGCTGGCCACCGAGCTTGGCGAAGTCCCGGCACGCGTGATTATCATCGACAACTTTTTTGACACCGATGAGATCACCGCGAAGCTCACAGAAGCCATCCAGTAGCCTGGTCCCAACACCTCGAAAGGACTCGCTGCCATGGAGTGGCTCGTAGTCGTACTAAATTTTATCGGGCAACAAATTCTGAATGTGCCCGCTTATCTCATCGGCATTATTACCGCTATCGGTTTGATGGCATTACGCCGGAATTCAGGACAGGTTATTGGTGGAGCGCTCAAAGCAGCCATCGGTTTCCTCATTCTGGGTGCCGGGGCAACAGTCGTCACCGGGTCCTTGGATCCGCTCGGCCGTCTCATCCTTGAGGTTACAGGTGCGCAGGGAGTCATTCCCACTAATGAAGTGATCACCGCAATGGCCCAGGAGCAGTTCGGTGCCCAGAGCGCTTACGTGCTCACGCTGGGCTTCCTGGTGATGCTCGTGCTTGCCCGTTTCACTCCCCTGAAGTACGTATTCCTCACCGGGCATCACATGGTGTTTATGGCAACCATGTTGACGGTTGTCCTGTCCGTCGGGTTCGGTGAAAAGCTCGGCTGGCTCGTGGTCTTGATCGGTGCTGTTTTGCTCGGCGTGATCATGGTTGTCATGCCTGCGTTCCTGCACCCTTGGACGAAGAAGATCACGGGGAATGACTCCATTGCCATCGGACACTTTGGGTCGCTGGGCTATCTGGCCGCCGGTGCCGCAGGGCAGGCCGCTGGGCGCCGCAGTAAGTCGACTGAGGACATCAAGTTTCCCCAGAGCCTGAAGTTCCTTCGCGACTCAATGGTGGCGACGTCCCTGTCCATGGTTCTCATCTACATGGTGTTTACCATTTGGGGGCTCATCGCCCTGCCCACGGATGAGGCCCTGGCTATTTTTGATGTTCCCGACGCCGGAGCATTCATCATGGCAGGCTTCGCTCAAGCACTGCAGTTCGGCGTAGGTGTGGCCATCATTCTGTACGGTGTGCGCACTGTCTTGGGCGAACTCATTCCCGCCTTCCAGGGTATTGCGGAGAAGGTCGTGCCGGGAGCAAGGCCAGCGCTGGATATCCCGATTGTCTTCCCCTTTGGTGCCAATGCCGTTCTTATTGGTTTCCTCAGTTCCTTCGCAGGCGGCCTCATCGCTCTCGGACTGCTCGCAGTCTGGCTCAACCCGGCCTTCGGGCTTGCGCTGATCCTGCCCGGCATGGTCCCCCACTTCTTTACCGGCGGTGGAGCCGGCGTTTACGGCAATGCCACCGGTGGGCGGCGTGGTGCGGTTCTTGGCGGATTCGTGAATGGAGTCATCATCACCATCCTGCCGGCCATCCTGCTGCTGGTGCTCGGTGACTTCGGCCTGTCGAACAGCACATTCGGTGACGCTGACTTTGGTTGGTTCGGCAGCCTGATCGGTGTGAGCCTGCGGGGCGGAACCGCGCTTGGAGCCATCCTGACGGTCATTATTGCCATCGTCCTCGTTACCGCAGCAATCGTGTTCCAAGTCAAGGTCGTAGACCGAGGCTGGGTTCCCGGCGCAAAGCGGGACGCATGGCTGGCCGAAGAAAAAGCTGCAGAGAACGAGCGGATCGCCCGCGCGAAAGAAAAAGCTGCAGAGAGCGAGCGGATCGCCCCCGGGACGGAAACCGCTGCTCACTGATCCGGCACTGTGATCACCATTTGATGTGACGCGTCTTATGTGATGCCAAGCCAATTCGCGCTGCATCCCGTCGTGAGTCTGCCGGGAGCGCCGACTCCCGGCAGACTCATTTTTTGTGCATGGCACAAGCGAACAATCAGGAGTTTGGTATGTCTACCTCACCTTTGACCGGCACTGAGGACGCGATCCGTGACTCACGTGCTGATATGCAGGTTCCGACAAAACCGGCCCTCACGTTTCAGGGTGTAGGAGTATCTGCGGGACGTGTTGTGGGTCCGGTGCAACAAATGCCCAAGCCCGTACAGGAGCCCCCCGCCGGCGGGCAGGGCGCTTCCATCCTCGACGCGGAAGCTGCTGAGCTTCGACTCCGAGCAGCGGCAAAAGCGGTTCAAACGCAGTTACGGGACCGGGCGCTGACGACGACAGGTGACGGCAAAAAAATCCTAGAAGCCAGCGCGGCCATGGCTGCCGACCCGATGTTGATCAAGTCGGCCGTCAAGATGCTTTCGCCGGAGGCTCCCGGAGGCCCTCGGTCACCGGAGCGGGCCATCTGGGAAGCGGGAGAAACTATCGCGGAGACTCTGAAAGCGCATGGCGGATACATGGCCGAGCGGGCAATGGATGTCCTGGATGTCCGTGCCCGTATAGTCTCCGAACTGAGGGGTCTGCCGGCACCGGGTGTCCCGGTTGCCGATCATCCTTTTGTCCTGGCAGCGACTGATCTGGCACCCGCGGACACGGCCACCCTGGATGCGTCCAAGGTGCTCGCGTTGATCACGTCCGACGGCGGACCCCAGTCACATACCGCCATCTTGGCCCGAGCCCTTGGGCTGCCGGCTGTGGTGGCCGCCCGGGGCGTGGACGGCATTGAGAGTGGATCCGAAGTTTACCTGGACGGCTCATCAGGGACCATCACGTTGCATCCTGATGCAGAACTCATCTCAAGCGCCCAGATATGGACCGCCCAGGCTTCGGCCGTGCCTGCCTTTAGCGGTGAAAACAGGTTGGCTGACGGCGTCCAAGTCCCGTTGCTAGCTAATGTCGGCACGGGAGCCGACGCCATAAAGGCGGCAAACGCCGGCGCAGAGGGCGTTGGCCTGTTGCGCACTGAGTTTTGTTTTCTGGACCGTAACGAAGAGCCCACGGTAGATGAACAGATTTCCGCATATGGTGCAGTCTTTGCCGCCTTCGCCGGCAAGAAGGTGGTGGTTCGCACTCTCGACGCGGGTGCCGATAAACCTCTGCCATTTTTGACCAATGCAGATGAGCCAAATCCGGCGCTTGGCGTGCGCGGATTCCGCACGGATGGCAGCAATCCGGGGGTGCTTGCGCGCCAGCTCGCTGCCATTGCGGCGGCTGAAGCGGCGCATCTTGCCGAGGTATGGGTCATGGCTCCCATGGTTTCCACGGCGGAGGAGGCACATGACTTCGCCGCACTGGCTGCGGCAGCAGGATTGCGCACGACGGGCGTCATGGTGGAAGTCCCTTCAGCGGCATTAACCGCAGGGGCCGTAATGAGGCATGCCGACTTCGCGTCCATTGGTACAAACGACCTCACGCAATACGCCATGGCGGCCGATCGCCAGTTGGGCCAGCTTGCTGGACTAAATGATCCCTGGCAACCGGCTGTTCTCCAACTCATCAAGTTGACCGTCGAAGGTGCTTGTAACGCAGGCGATTCCAAACCTGTGGGCGTTTGCGGAGAGGCAGCTGCGGATCCTGCTCTCGCCGTCGTCCTCGTGGGCTTGGGGATTTCAACACTTTCCATGAGTGCACGGGCACTTGCTCCCGTTTCTGCCGTGTTGACAACAGTCACCCTCGAACATGCACGGCGACTGGCAGCGGCAGCTTTGGAGGCCCCGGAAGCCTCAGCGGCCCGGCTGCTGGTTCGCGCTGAGCTTCCCATTCTCGAAGTTCTTGGCCTCTGACCATCACCGCACTAACAACACCACTAACACAAAGGAACAAACATGGCTGAACGTATCGCGACCATTGCCACTAAGGTTGGCCTGCACGCCCGACCGGCGACGATCTTTGTCGAAGCCGTTGGAGAATTCGACTTCGACATCACGATTGCACGTGCGGATGATCCTGCCAGTGAAGCCGTTGACGCTGCCAGCATCCTCTCCCTCATGGCTCTGGGCGCGGGATACGGCGAGGAAGTGGTGCTTCGCGCGGAGAACCCTGACGCCGATGAGGCGCTCGAGCGGCTCGTGCGCCTCTTGGAGACGGATCTCGACGCCGACTAATCCACCGGCAGAACAAGGGGCGCCGGATGGTGGCGGCGAAGCCGGGCCCCAGCCGCCTCAACTGCGGCAGTCGTCTTCCCGCAGACCCCATTCGCCCTACATCCATCCCGAGCGTGCCAGCAGATGGCCCCAGAAAGATAGAAAATGACCTTTTCCACTCCGGTTGGCACTGAAACTATGAACCAAGATGCCATTCGGCATGCACGGGTGATCCCACTGGACGTGGTCCAGGCCAAAGGGTCAGGCCACGCTGGAACAGCAGTTGGCTTAACACCCTTTCTCTTCACCCTGTTCCAGGAATATCTGCGCCACGATCCGGCTGATCCTGCATGGCTAGGACGAGACCGGTTTGTTCTCTCATGCGGCCATACCAGCCTTTCCCTGTACATGCAGCTGTACTTGCATGGCTATGGCCTCGAGATGTCCGATCTCCAGGCAACCCGGACCTTGGATTCGATCACTCCAGGTCACCCTGAATATGGCCATACTCCGGGCGTCGAAACCACCACAGGGCCCTTGGGTCAAGGCATCGGCAACGCGGTCGGCATGGCCATGGCGGCGCGCCGGGTGCGTGGAATGCTGGATCGGGATGCCGAACGGGGCACCAGTCCCTTTGACTACAGGATCTATTGCCTCGCTTCAGATGGGGACATGCAGGAAGGCATCAGCCACGAGGCTGCTTCACTCGCTGGGCATTTGAAGCTCGAGAATTTGGTTCTCATCTGGGATGACAACGAGATTTCAATAGAAGGACCTACCGCGACAGCCACCAGCGATGACGTATCCGCCCGAATGGCCTCCTACGGGTGGACGGTCCTGGAAATCTCAGACGCTGAGTCTCGGGAAGATATCCGCACGGTGCTTGATTCGACACTCCGGCTTACAGGGTCGCCGGTCTTCATTCGCCTCAAGACACGTATTGGCTTCCCCATGCCAGGCCTGGGCGGAACGGCGAAGGCACACTCCGGTGCACCAGGTGCCGAGGAAGTGGCTGCGACCAAAGCTTTGTTGGGACTGGATCCCGCAAAGGCCTTCTTTATGCCGGAGAACCTGCTGGCGGCGACGCGATCCGCTTCCGCCACTCGTGCGAACACGCTGAAGAACGAATGGGAGGCGAAGTTCGATGCCTGGGCAGGTTCCCATACTGAACAGGCAAAACTGTTGGAACGCCTACGCAAGGGCGATCTCCCGGAGGGATGGGACTCGGGCTTTCCCACGTTTTCCCCAGGTTCGCACCTGGCCACCCGGGTCGCCGGAGCAAAGGTGCTTGCCGCTGCAGGGAAGAACATGGAAGAACTCTGGGGCGGTTCTGCGGACCTAGCCGAAACAAACGGGACATGGTCGGCGGAGTTTCCATCAATGCTCCCCCCAAACACGGCAAATGCTGACTGGCCCGGAGACGAGTACGGCCGGGTCCTGCACTTCGGGGTCCGCGAGCACGCGATGGGTTCAATCCTCAACGGCATCGCCCTGAACGGACTAACCCGTATTTTCGGAGCGACGTTCTTCGTCTTTTCCGACTACATGCGGCCATCTGTTCGTCTGGCGGCCCTCATGAAGCTACCGGTTACCTACATTTGGACACACGACTCGGTTGCCGTCGGCGAGGACGGGCCTACCCACGAACCTGTCGAACACTTGTGGGCTGCGAGGGCCATTCCAGGCTTGGCAGTGGTTCGTCCCGGTGACGCAAATGAGACGGTGGCTGCTTATGAAAAAATCTTTCAGGAACGCTCAGGACCCACGGCACTGGTCCTTAGCCGGCAGGAGTTGCCCACTCTGCAGCAAGTGGATTCCGTACAATCCGGAACTGGAAGGGGCGGTTACGTGCTCATTGGGGACGGAAACGATCCAGAAATTATCATCATCGCAACCGGTTCGGAGCTTCACGTAGCCGTTGAGTCCGCAACCGTTCTCCTTGAACGCGGCGTTGCCGCGCGCGTTGTTTCCATGCCCTGCATCGAGTGGTTCGATGCCCAGCCAGAGGAGTACAGGGAATCGGTGCTGCCGTCCTCTGTTACCGCACGCGTCAGCGTCGAGGCGGGAATAGCGCAAGGTTGGTACCGCTTCGTTGGTGCTACCGGAGAGACAGTGTCAGTGGAAGGGTTCGGACTTTCGGGAAACGGTTCGGAGGTACTTCGACGCAAAGGGATCAGCCGGGAGGCCGTCATAGAGGCAGCCGAACGGGCGATACAGAAAAGCACCCAGCAAAGCGCCGTGTCCCCCCGCAACGTTTAGGTGAGGACTGCATGAACCCGGAATCACAACCCTTCTGGTTTGTGCACCGGCCGAGGGTGCCGTCTCCCGCCTCCGCAACAAACGGCGCCGCGGTGCGCGTGGACGGGGGAGTGCTGACCACGGTGGTCTAGTGCGTGCGGCGCGAGTTTCTCCGCTACTCACGAATTAGTGGCAGCCGGATGCCTACTCAAGATTGGGGAGGATCTTGGCAACGAGTGACACAAGCTGGTTCTTCTCGTCTGCCGACAATCCCTCCACCGTCCGGCGCTCCAACTCGGCCCAGATCTCCAGGACGGGTTCCTTAAGAGCCCGTCCGGCGTCAGTGAGGAAAACCAATGTCACCCTGCCGTCCGCGTGGGATTTCTCCCGCCGCACCAGCCCGGCATTCTCCAGGCGCCGGACCGACTTGGCGATCGTGGAATGGTCGAACCGCTGGGTCTGGCCAAGGGCCTTCTGTGATTGGCCGTCCTCATCCCACAACTGCATGAGAATTAGCTCCTGGCTGGGGAAGAGCCCGACTGCAGCCAACTTGGAAGCGGCCAGCGCGCGGTGGGACCGTGCGACGCTGAAGATGGCCCAGCTCGCGGGGAAATCGATCGCCGTCGAGAGCTCCGTCTCCGCAGTTCGTTGTGAAGCTTTCATGTCTCACTCTCTGGTGGGTGGTCTCGAGAGAAACAGCTTCACGCCGCATCTCGTGCGCGGCCCGAGCGCATCCACTGTACCAGTGGCACGCTTGGAGGTCCCGGACCGGGCCGACCCGGTCCGGGACCTCCATAGTCGTTACCGGACAGTGGCAGTGTCCAAGGTTGGGTAGTCCGTGTATCCCGCTGCGCCTCCGCCGTAGAAGGTCGTCCGGTCTCCTTCGTTGAAGTCCGCTCCGGTTCGGAGACGTTCCACAACGTCCGGGTTCGCCAGCGCCCATGATCCAATCGGGGCAATGTCAGCCAAACCAGCTTCAACGTCCTTGGCCAGGTCGGCACGTGCTCGTCCGGGCCGCAGCACTAGGAGTGCGTTGGGCCAGATCCTCCGGATGTCCCGGAGCAGCTCTTCGTCTCCGGAGTGCATCAGGTGAACATAGGCGAGGTTGAGCGGAGCAAGCTCCCTGACGAGGTGCCGGTAAAGATCCGCGCTTCCCGGCCCTTCATTCAGCCCTCCGATCTTTGCAGCGGGAGAGATGCGGATGCCGGTTCGTTCCGCCCCGATTTCCTCCACCACTGCTGCGGCCACTTCGAGAGCGAATCGGGCGCGGTTCTCGACAGAGCCCCCGTACTCGTCGGTACGCTCGTTGGCGTTGGGTGCGAAGAACTGGTGGAGCAGGTAACCATTTGCGGCATGGATTTCGACGCCGTCGGCTCCCGCGCGGATTGCCGCTGCAGCGGCGGTTCGGAAGTCCTGCACCGTTGACTGGATTTCGGCAACGGTGAGTGCCCGAGGGGTGGGGGCTTCCTGCATCCCCTTCGCAGTGAACATCGCAAGTCCGGGTGCGATCGCTGACGGAGCCACGGGGGTACGGTGGTGCGGAGTGTTGTCCGGGTGGGACATGCGGCCCACATGCATCAGCTGCATGAAGACCGCCCCTCCCGCGCTGTGAACTGCGTCGGTTACGGGCTGCCAGCCCGCTACATGCGCGTCGGTGTAGATGCCGGGAGTATTGATGTACCCCTGCCCGTCATCCGAGGGCTGCACACCTTCGGTGATAATCAGGCCGAGCGAGGCACGCTGGGCGTAATACTCGGCCGTCAGCTCCCCCGGGGTTCCATCGGCCCGAGCACGGCTCCGGGTCATTGGAGCCATGGCGAGACGGTGGTTGAGGTGGACATTGCCGACGGTGATGGGGTCCCAAAGAGTGGTCATGATTTTTCCTGTTCTTGTTTTGGATGTTGCATTTTTCTGCTGGTTGCCGCGGTGGCCACGGGGGCTGCCCCGGGGGCCGCCGGGATGGCGAGGGGGACTGGAGGTCAGTACATGTATGCACCGCCGTCCACGTTGAGGGTCTGCCCGGTAATGAAGGCCGAGTCCTCCGAGGCTAGGAAGAAAGTTGGCCCGACGAGATCCTCGGGGGTCTCGTCGCGCTTGAGCGCACGGGCATCGCGCTGTGCCTGGAGGATCGATTCGGGGAAGCTGTCGCGGACGGCCTTCGTGACGGTCAGCCCCGGGGTAATGACGTTGACGGTGATGCCGTAACCGCCGATTTCCCGAGCCAGGGACCGGGAAAACCCGACAACTCCCGCCTTGGCAGCCACATAGTGGGCTTGTCCCGGTGTGCCGTCAAACACCGATCCGGAGCCGTAATTGATAATCCGCCCCGAACCCTGCTCTTTCATCAGGGGAAGGAGCGCCTGAGTGACCAGGAAGGTTCCGGTGAGGTTGACGTCAATGATTCTTCGCCATTGAGCGGCGCTCATGTCCTCCACCCGAGCGAAAGGGAAGAATCCAGCGGCATTGATCAGTACATCGACGCGTCCCGTGCTCGTGCGGGTGAACTCGGCCAGACGGGCAACGTCCTCGTCGGTGGAAATATCCCCCGCAATAGTGAACAGTCTTGCGTCGGCATCCCACCGCTCACGCCAAGCCGCCAGGACGTCCTCACTGGCGTCAGCGGCGATGACGGCATCGCCATTGGCGAGGAACCGTTCAACGAGGACGGATCCGACTCCACCGGCGGCGCCGGTGATAACTACTACTCGATTAGAGTTCATGATTTCTCCTATAAGTTGCCGACCACATTTTGAGTGGTCGATTTGGGTTGGTTACTCCGAATGCATGCCCTGCCGCCGGGGTGCCGGCTCAGCGCCGGCGTCGGCCGCCTCCGATTACTCAGCGCAGCCGTTCGTTCAGATGGGAATAGTCAGGCCGACGCGACGGCCAGCTCTTTCCGGAGGACAGGAACGACGTATTCCCCCAGCATGTCGATCTGCTCCAGGGTCGTCTTCAAGGGAACCCCTCCGACTTCGAGGGCGAACAGGATGCGCTGCACATCACCTGTGTAGCTCCGGAAAGACAGGGTCTTCTCAATGACTTGCTGCGGGCTTCCGACGATAGTGGGGGTCTGCGACATGTAGTCGGACAGTGCCGAGCCGCCCGGGAACATCGGCGCATTGTCAAAGTACGGCTGGAACTCACGGACTGCGTCCTGTGAATTCTTGCGGATAAATGCGTGCGCACCGATGCCGACTATCGCTTGGTCTGCCGTGCCGTGTCCGTAGTGTTCGAACCGGCCGCGGTACAGGTCAATCATGCGCGCCGTGTGCTGGGGAGGGCCGAAAATATGGTTCGCGAAGTACCCATCACCGTAGTAGGCGGCCTGCTCGGCGATTTCCGGGCTGCGCACCGAGCCGTGCCAAACAAAGGGGGCTTTGCCGTCCAGGGGCCGAGGTGTGGATTGGAAGTTCTGCAGCGGTGTGCGGAACTTTCCCGCCCATGTGACACGCTCCTCGTCCCACAGGCGGCGCAGCAGTGCATAGTTCTCAACCGCTAGATCGATGCCGTGGCGGGGTTCCTTCCCGAACCAGCCGTAGACGGGGGCGCTGTTGCCGCGCCCGAGCATCAGGTCAAGACGGCCGTCGGACAGGTGCTGGAGCATCGCATAGTCTTCGGCAATTCTTACCGGGTCGTTCGTTGTGATCAGGGTCGTCGACGTCGACAGACGCAGGGTGCTTGTCCTGGCCGCGATGAAACCGAGGAGGGTCGTGGGTGAGGATGCGATGTATGGAGGGATGTGGTGCTCGCCGGTGGCAAACACGTCAAGCCCTGCCTGTTCGGCCCGAAGCGCCAGTTCAACGGTTCCTTTGATCCGTTCCTGTTCAGTAGGTGCCCGGCCCGTTGCCGGGTCAGCACTGCGGTCGCCGACGCTGAAAATGCCTATCTGCATGATCTCTCCCCTCGAAGTAGCTTCATCCCTTTCGCGGCCATGGTCACGGTGGGTGGAGCAGTATGAATTTATGTTGCCAACCACGTAACTGGGTGGAAATGAAATGTATTCCCACCACCTGGATGCTTCGGGCTGGGAATGAACGGACCGGAGGTACCGTTCAACTATGTGCCCGGCAACATAAAATGGCAAGTAGAAGGATTAGCAATGACACAACTAATGGTCGTAACCGCTGGCCTGGGAGATCCCTCCTCGAGCAGGATGCTGGCAGATCAACTGTCGGAGACCGTGGTCCGGATAAGCCCACCGGGCACTTCACTCGAAGTGGACACCGTGGAACTGCGTGATCACGCCCTGGACGTCGCGGGCAATTTCATCACCGGATACCCCGCACCAAAGCTCGCAGCGATCATCGATCGGATCAGCCGGGCTGACGCCCTCATCGTCGTCAGTCCTGTGTTCTCCGGATCCTACAGTGGGCTCTTCAAGTCCTTTTTTGACCTTCTGGATACCGCAGCCCTTGCCCGCAAGCCCGTCCTCCTCGCAGCAACAGGAGGCAGCCCGCGCCACGCACTCATGTTGGAGCATGCCATGCGGCCCCTGTTCATCTACCTGCGCGCCACCGTCATGCCCACGGCGGTCTACGCGTCGCCTGAAGACTGGGGTGCCGGCTCGGCTACGGAACAATCCCTTGAAACCCGTGTTCAACGAGCCTCCGCCGAACTAATCGCAGCACTTCAAAACATCCCGGAGGGGCCTGCCGCACCAGCCAACACCGCCCCGGACTTCGATACGCTCCTCCACCCGCCAACCCACCACTAGACCTATGTCTTCCAGGGGCGGAGCCTATCTTCCAGGGGCGGAGCCTATCTTCCAGGGGCGGAGCCGCGTTGATCCCGGCCCATAGGTGGCGGGCTGCTGCAGCCCGCGCGCGACAGCATCAAAATGCGGCATTGTGATTGCGGGCTTCAAGACTCATCACCTCGAAGCGGACGTGGTCGCTCTCCTCGGCCGACTTTTGCCGGGCCCGCTCGATCATGGCCGGCGTGCTGTCAACTCCGATGATCTCGAGGTCTGATCGGGAGCGCGCCAACACCGCCGCCGGGTGTCCAGTTCCGCAGGCCAGATCAATCACCTGCCAGCCTGCCAACTTCCCGAACGATGCGCGCTGCACGCACGGCGTCGTTCGGCGCGGTGACAATCTGCAGCAGGATCGGATAGCGGGCGGCCCGGCTGAGGCCGGCGAACGCAGCGGCGGCCGCCGGATCGGCGTCGAGCGCTGCGGCCAAATCGACCGGGACCTCGACGGTTCCGGCCCCGGCGTAGGCCCGGTCCCACCGCCCGTCCGCCTGCGCGCGGCTGATTTCGGCGAAGCCGCGCTCGCGCATCCGCCCGGCGTCGATGAGCCGGCCGACGTGACCGATGTTGCGCTGCGACCACAGCGACCGTGCCCGCCGGGGCGTGAAGTGCTGGCGGTACGTGGTGGCGTCCACGCTTTGCTTGCGGCCGTCAATCCAGCCGCTGCACAGCGCTTCGTCCAGGGCCTGGGCGTACGTCAGCGAGGTCGGCAGCAGCACGCCCTTCTTGGCGAGGATCAGCCACACCCCGTTGCTGGTGGATTCGTGCTCATCCAGCCAGGCCCGCCAGGCGGCGGCGTCGGCAACCAGGAGCTCGGGTGGTCCGGGTGTGTCAGGCATCGGCGGTGCTCCTCGGGTCGGCGTGGGCGGCGGTGATCCGGGCGGCGAAGCCGGCGAGCGAGTTCCGAAACGCGTCTGGGCCAAGGACGGTGAACGGAGTGTCGAAGCGCAGTGCCCAGGAGATCAGCCCCGCCCATGACCACGAACCTACCCGCACGCGGCAGGCAGTGTCGGAGACCTGCTCTAATTCGCCGTCACCCAGCCACGGCGCAATCCCGGTGGCAGGGAGTTCGATGAGCAGCTCCCCGTAGCAAGGCCAGGCGTCGCCGTCGTCGGAGCCCTTCATCCGGGCGGCGAGGAACGTGGCCGCACTGCCGGTGGGGATGGGCTGCGGCGCAAACACCGCCCCTCCCGGGAATTTGGGCGTTATGCGATCCAGCCGGAAGATCCGCCAGTCGGCCTTTTCCAGGTCCCAGCCGATCAGGTACCAGCGGCCCTGCCGGGCGACGACGGCGTGCGGCTCTACGCGCCGCGGCGGCCCGGACTCGTCCCCGCCGTAGTCGAAGCGGAGGATCCGCCGGTCCCGGGCGGCGGTGCTGGCCGCTTCGAGGACCTTCGGGTCCACCCGCGCGGAAGAGCCGGTGTCGGTGAACCGGATTCCCTCAATGCG
Source organism: Arthrobacter sp. zg-Y20 (assembly GCF_030142075.1). Taxonomy (NCBI): domain Bacteria; kingdom Bacillati; phylum Actinomycetota; class Actinomycetes; order Micrococcales; family Micrococcaceae; genus Arthrobacter; species Arthrobacter sp. zg-Y20. The sequence goes on from NZ_CP126241.1 coordinate 312,574, forward strand.
GTGCCGCAGCCGGGAGGGCATCACCTGCTTCACCGTGGTCAGCGCCCTGGCCGCGGCGTCGTCGAGCTCCACTCCGCTTGAGGGTGCGCTCTGCAGTGCAACGGCAATGGCCACCGCCTGCTCGTCATCAAAGAGCAGCGGCGGCAGTTCCGAGCCGGCCGCCAGCCGGTAGCCGCCGTCGGGCCCCTTGATGGCGGCGATGGAATAGCCGAGCTCGCGCAGCCGGTCAACGTCGCGGCGGACGGTCCGGGCGGTTACGTCCAGGCGCTCGGCCAGGACCTGCCCCGGCCAGTCCCGGCGGGACTGCAGCAGCGAGAGCAGGGCGAGCATTCGGGACGAGGTTCCGGGCATGGTCCGAGTATGCCCGGAGTAGAGGACACAACCTGTCCGCTACCGGGTTCAGTGTGTTCTCAGAGCCGCAAACAGCGGCTCTCGCCGTCACTGAAAAGGACAGATCCCATGAGCATCACCACCACAACCCACCTGAACTTCCGCGGCACCGCTGCTCCTGCGCTTGAGTTCTACCAGTCGGTCTTCGGCGGCAACGTCACTGCCGCCACGTACGGCGACTTCGGAATGCCGAAGGACATGCCGGGGGCGGACAAGATAGTGTTCGGCCAGCTTGAAACCGCGGACGGCTTCCGCCTGATGGCCTACGACATCCCCGGCCAGGACGGTACGGACACCGCCGGGGCCGCCGGCACTACCCGCCGGGAAAACGGCACCACCGTTACCGACCGCACCTTCTTCCAGTCACTGCGCGGGCAGAGCATGGAGGAAGTGGAGAAGCTCTGGGGTGCACTGGCCGACGGCGCGCAGATCATCGAGCCGCTCGCGGCTTCGGCGTGGAGCCCGGGGTTCGGAATGCTCACGGACCGTTTCGGCGTGACCTGGGTGATCGACGTCGAAGCCCCCTACAACGGCTGAGCTGTAAGCATGGTCCCCGGGCGCCGCGGTGTCCGGGGACCTTGTTACAGTGGCGGGGTGAGAACGCGCCCCTACAGCGAAGTCGATGTCTTCTCGGATGAGCCCTACCGGGGCAACGCACTGGCGGTGGTCCACGATGCCGACGGTCTCAGTGCCGAGCAGATGCAGCGCTTCGCGGCGTGGACCAACCTGTCCGAGACTACGTTCCTCCTACCCCCGAGCAGCCCCGAGGCTGACTACCGGGTGCGGATCTTCACCGGCAAGGAAGAACTGCCGTTCGCTGGCCATCCCACTCTGGGAACGGCCCGGGCCTGGCTCGACGCCGGCGGGCGCCCCGGGGTGGACGGAACGGTTAGGCAGGAATGCGCCGCGGGACTGATCCCGGTCCGGGCCGACGGGGATTCACTGGCTTTCCAGGCGCCGCCGCTGACCCGCTACGGTCCGGTTGACGAGCCGCTGATCCGCCGGCTGGCGGACATCCTGGGGATCCAGCGGGAGAAAATCCTTGCGGCGTCGTGGCTGGTGAACGGTCCGCAGTGGATTGGGGTCCGGCTTGCCTCGGCCCGGGAGGTCCTGGACCTGCAGCCCGATCCGGGGAAAGCGGGCGAGCTGGAAATCGGTGTTGTGGGACCCTACGACGCCGCGGGTGAGGCTGCCTTTGAGGTGCGTGCCTTTGTGGGCGGAGACCCCGTATGGGAAGACCCGGTAACGGGCAGCCTCAACGCGGGCCTGGGGCAGTGGCTCACCGACACGGCTAACGCGGCACCGCCCTACACGGCGTCGCAGGGAACCGTCCTCGGCCGCCGGGGCCGGGTGCATATAAGCCAGCGCGACGGGAAAATCTGGGTGGGCGGCCATGTCACGAGCTGCATCAAGGGAACCGTCCGGCTGTAAATCCGGCAGGTCGAGGCGAGTCCGGCCGTTCACCACCGAAGACGGCGGTTGCCGGTTGCATGCACTGCAAGATACCGGTACCGTGCAGTGCATGACACCTACCGCTGAGTCCATTCTGACTCAACTTCGCAAAGGCACAGTGGACTACTGCGTCCTCGCCTGCCTGCGCTCCGGTCCCGCGTACGGGCTGGAGATCGCGGAGCGTCTCGGGGAGGGTGAAGTGCTGTTCGCCAGCGGGGGCACCCTCTATCCGTTGCTTTCGCGCCTGCGGCAGCAAGGCTGGGTAATCACAACGCTGGAGCCGTCACCGGTTGGGCCGCCCCGCCGCTACTACCACCTCACCGATGCGGGCGAGAGCGCACTGAAGGTCTTTACCCGGACCTGGCACCAGTTCGCCGCAGACGTTACGACCATGACTAAGGAAACCTCATGACCACCACTGAACCGATGCCGGCACTGCTGGAGGCCTACTTCGCCGATCTGGACCGGGCGCTGATCGGCACCGATCCGCGCGAGCACGCAGAGACGGTCCAGGCCATGCGCGAGGATGCCGCCGAGATGCTCAACCGGTACGGAGCATCGGAGGAGACCGCCCAACGCGTCATCGCGGATTTCGGTCCCGTCGAGCAGATTGCCGCGGCCGCCACGCCCGCACCGGCCGCCCCGTCTGATCCCGCACGTTCCTGGGCCGATATCTGGCTCCTCGTGGGCTCCATTATCGGGTTGGTGTACTTCCTCTTCCCGTTGATCTCGGTCGCGATGCTCATCTGGGCAATCGTTCGGCTGAGGCGCCATGTTGGGAGCCGGGCCCTCCAGAAGGGTGCCCTGTGGGTGTCTGGCCTAGCGGTCTTTTGCGCGGCGTTTTTCTTCATCGTCCGCTTTTCCAGCTTCTGGTGATCCCGCGGCGGTTATTTGATCCCGAAGTCGTAGCCGCCCTGACGGTAACCAAACCGGTCCCGCAGGAAGTTTCCGCTGGTGGTCAGGTCCGCCGAAGAGCGGCGGTGCCGGCTGGCGTGCAGCGTGTTGGCCTGCCCGGACAGGAGCTCAAGCTGCTCAACGAGTTCCTGGTTGGGGGTCCGCCCGCTCGCCTGCTTGCTGTCCAGCATGTTGGCCGGGATGGCCAGGTAGCTCCGCAGGACGCTGGGCAGGTAATCGCGCACGGTGGCCGAAAGTTCGTACTCGAACTGGGGGTCGCCCGAAGGCTGCCGCGTTTCGGTCTCGATCACCGAGTCCAGCGTCCGGCATATTTCCAGGACGCTGGCATACGCCTCGGCCGGAAGCCTGTTCCTGTTCTGCTTGGCTACTGAGGATGACCATTTCAGGGCCGGTGACAGTCCCAGTGTTGAAGAGGCTGCCCCAGCCGGGGTGTCGGCGGGCTGCTCGGCTGCGGGGAACGGGGCCATGCCATTGCGTTGCCATGCGCGGACCCGCCGATGCAGCCAGAGGTCGCGAAGGTTGTAGGACCGGATGCCCGACACGGCAATCATCCCAAGGACCACAAAGGTGGTGAGAAGGAAGGACGTGGTGTCCGCGGCGGCGACGGCGGCCAGGACCAGGCCGACATAAAGGGCACCCTCGAGAATCACTTTGATGTTCCTCCTGCGCACGCCGATCATCAGCACCAGCAGCGGCAGGAACGGGAAGAAGAAGAGCGCGACGGCGACCTTGAAGATGTTCCCCAGAGTAAGACGAGACATCATGATCCTCTCGTGAGATGAGTGCCTGCAGGGCTGCCGGCGTCGCCCGGATTCTGCGGGGCGGGGTGGCTGCACTGTTGCCAGGGTCCATTTCAGTCTAGCCGCGAACCTGGCGGCGTGGGCGGGCGCGGGCCTTGTGTTCGCTCCCAGCCTCGCCCCGACCTGTCTCGCCCCGCCCCGCCGGCCGTTTGCTCAGGCCGCCGCGTCCATCGCATCCAGGATCCGCGCCCTGAGTTCGTCCGGCCCCACATGCCGGCGGACCAGGGCCAGGGCGGCCGGGTCGGCGCCGCGCAGCAGCCCCAGAAGCAGGTGCTCCACGCCGATGGAGCCGTCCCGGCGCGCCGTCGATTCACGCAGGCTGGACGTCAGGACCGCTTTTGCCGCGGCAGTAAACGGAATATGCCCGCCGCCCAAGCCGAAACGGCGGCGCCGCGGAGCATTGGCGGGGCCGGCAGCGTCCAGGGTGCCCTCGCCAAACTGTGCGTCGACGGCGCGGCGCACCTCCTCCAGGTCGATGCCCAGGGACCCGAGCGCTGCGGCGTCGTCGTGCTCCTCACCCTGCCCCTGCAGTTCCGAGCGCAGCTGGGTAGAAGTGAGCCCGTACCCGCCCAGCAGGGCAGCCAGGGGTGGTGCGGATTGTTCCGCCGCCGCAACTATGCCCACCAGCAGATGAGCCGGAAGGATCTGGGTTGCGTCCAGGGAGCGGGCTTCCTCCTGGGCGTTGATGACGCCCTGCCGGGCCTGTTCAGTAAACCGTTCAAACATGGCGCTACTTCGCTTTCCGGTTGTATTTCTGGTGGACGGCCTGCTTGCTGATGCCCAGCTGGTCCGCGATTGCCTGCCAGGACCAGCCCTGTGCGCGGGCGTTGGCCACCTGAACGGCCTCGAGCCGGTCACGCAGCCTGCCGAGGGCGACGACGGCGCGCAGGCCGGTTGCCGGATCGGGGCTTGCCGCCGCGGCGGCCGTTTGTGAATGGTCTTCCATGCCGTCAACTGTGATTGACGGTCTGAGCAGTGTCAAGAGGGATTGACAAACTTTTCCGGGAGCGACGACGGCGCGGGCGGCTGGGGGTCGCGAAACGAAGGCAAAAATTACCGTCGTCGCGCTCGAAAAGGCACGATTTACCGTTTTCCGGCCGGAAAACGGTAAATATTGCTTTTTCGTGGGGGCGTCCAGCACCTGCAGGCCCGCCTCGTTCAGCAGCCCGTCATGAACCGGATAAATCCGCTCACTCTCCGCACCCCGGAGATAGCCAATCAGGTCCGGCACCGTCAGCCACGGTGCCTGTCCGGGAGCGAGGAGCACCGGCGCCGGCATGGCGGTGAGGGCGTCCCCGGGGTGCAGCACGGTGTCATTGATCAGGAACCCGATGTTGTTGACGGGCTCCACATCCGGATGGCTGTAGTTGTGCAGCGATCCGACGGCCGCTACGGCCAAGTTCCCAACCGTGGCGGCCTGGCCGTCCTTCAGCACCTCCACATGCTCACGCAGGTGCGGGGCGGCGTCGAGCTTTCCAGCCACCCCGGCGCAGGTGAGGATGCGCAGGTCCGGAGTTTCAGCCAGCGCGGCATCAAAGGAGGCGCGGGTCGAAGTGGTCAAAATGCTCATGCGTGATCAGCACCGCCCGGGCGGTGCGCCACGCCTCCGGCTGCGGGGTCAGGCCGCCCGGGTCGATGGCCACGGTGTCGGAACCCGCCGTGAGCCGGACGCAGGCGTGCCCGTACTTGGTCAGTTCCATGAGAGCCTCCCGGATGCCGCCGTGAATCCTGTGACCGTACTACCACTGCCCGACGGCGGCACCAGGATCTTCACCGCAGTTTCCTTGCGCCGTGGTCCAGCACCAACACATTTCACGCTGGGCCGAATGCCCTGCCGGTGCGGGGGTTACCGCAGGTGCTCTTCGGCCCAGCGTGTGAGTTCGAGAAGAGCCGGGCGCATGGCAGCTCCGTGCCCGGTCAACTCGTACTGCACCCGGACAGGGCCGGCGTCGACGACGGTGCGGGTGACCAGGCCGAGTTCCGCCAGCTCGACCAGCCGTTCATTGAGAATGCGGTCACTAATCCCCGGAATGCCGCGCTTCAAATCGTTGAAGAACACCGGCCCCTGCATGAGGGTGCTGAGCACTACGCCCGTCCAACGCTTTCCCAGCATGGTCATGACGCGGGCCAGGGGCTCACTGAGTACGTCGCAGGCGCTCGCCTGCTCCCCTGGGGAGAACAGATCCGGTGCTGGTGTCCTTGACATTCCCGTCCTCCACGCTTACTTTTTACGAGTAACCAACAATAAGTAGCCAACCTACTTGCCTGCAATCTATTCTGCCTCTTTTTCCCGGAGCATGCAGGCCCCAACGTACTGGCCCCCTCAAGAAGGAAATCCCCATGACAACAGCCGATTTGTCCCTCCGCATCCAGCGCATCGAAGACCGCCAGGAAATCACTGACGTGGTGATCCGTTACGCCATGTCGATTGATGCTGCGGACTGGGAGCGGTACGCGGAACTCTTCACCGATCCTGTCCACATTGACTTTTCCGAAGCGGGCCTTCCAGCCGCAGACTTCGCCCGGGACCAGTTCGTCGGTTTTGCCGAAGCTGGCCTGGGCGCCTGGGATGCCCGTCAGCACCTGAGCCCCAACCATATTGTGGAGTTCGACGACCAGGACCCGGACAAAGCGCTCTGCACTTCCTATATGTATGCCCAGCACTACAAGGAAGGGGCTCCCGGCGGGGAGTTCTACCTGATGCGCGGATCGTACGAAAACCACATGGTCCGGACTGCCGAGGGGTGGAAGATCAACCGCCTCAAGCAGCGCATCTTCTGGGTTGAGGGCAACGCGGACGCCGCGCGGGTGATGACCTCTTAGCCGGATCGGTTTCGCCCTAGCAGCCTCGCCCGGAGCAGTTCCTTCAGACGGCGTATGGCAGGATGTGCGCATGCCGATAACCCCCGACACCAAGAACTGGACCTGGGTCCTGTACCGTCCCTGCCCGGAATGCGGTTTCGATGCTGCGGCCGCGGCCTTCGATGACGTGCCGGACCTGCTCCGCGACAGCGCGGACCAGTGGCAGGGCATCCTCGCCGACCCGGCGGCTGTGCAGCGTCCGGACGACGCCACCTGGTCGCCGCTGGAATACGGTGCGCACGTGCGGGATCTGTGCCGGGTCTATCGGACGAGGTTAGGCCTGATGCTGGAGAACGACGGCGTCGGATTCGCCGACTGGGACCAGGACGCCACCGCAGTGGCCGAACGGTACGCGGAACAGGATCCGGCGGTGGTGGTTGCCGAGCTGGGTGCGGAAGCGGAGTCGACGGCGGCAGCCTTTGCCGCCGTCGGCCCCGGCCAGCTGGCCCGGCGCGGGCTGCGCTCGGACGGCAGTGCCTTTACCGTCGACTCCCTGGCCCGCTATTTCATCCACGACGCACTCCACCACCTCTGGGACGTCCGGCCCCGGAGCTGACGCCCCGGGGCCGGACGTCCCGCTACAACCGCTTACTCGCCGTCGCCCCCGCGGGAGGCGGCGATTTCCAGGACGCGGTCGCGGCAGAGCCGCCAGCCGAGCATCAGCGCAGGGATGATGACCACCAGGGAGGCTATGGTCCAGGTGCCCACAGGTGAATCGAAGGCCATCAGGATCAGCACTGCGAGCAGGAACGCCAGCGTGATCCATCCGGTGACGGGAGCGCCGGGCATCCGGAATGCCGGGCGCTCCAGGTCACCCTTCTTAGCCCGCTTGGTGAGCTCCATCTGGCACAGGACGATCATGGCCCAGGTGCTGATGATGCCCAGCGACGCCACGTTCAGCACAATTTCGAAGGCATCGGCCGGGACCACGGCGTTGAGGATGACGCCGAGCAGGGCCACCACGGCGGTCATGGCGATGCCGCCGTAGGGGACGCCTGCCTTGTTCATCCGCGCCGCGAACTTCGGGGCGGAACCGGCCACGGACATGGAGCGCATGATGCGGCCGGTGGAGTACAGGCCGGCGTTGAGCGAGGACAGCGCCGCGGTCAGGACCACCAGGTTCATGATCGCGTCCACGCCGCCGACGCCGATGGAGCCGAAGAAGGTGACGAACGGGCTTTCCCCGGCGTGGTAGGAGCTGTAAGGCAGCAGCAGCGAGAGCAGGACCAGCGTTCCGACGTAGAACACGGCGATACGGATAACCACCGTGTTGATGGCGCGGGGCATGATCTTTTCCGGGTGTTCCGTCTCGCCGGCGGCGGTGCCGATGAGTTCGATCGAGGCGTAGGCAAACACCACACCCTGCATAACGACGACGGCGGGCAGCAGGCCGTTGGGGAACAGGCCGCCGTTGTCGGAGATGAGGCTGAAGCCAACCTGCTGGCCGTCCACCGGAGTACCGAAGATCACGAAGCAGATGCCCACGATCAGGAAGGCAACCAGGGCCACCACCTTGATCAGGGCGAACCAGAACTCCAGTTCACCGAACACCTTGACGCTGATCAGGTTCAGGCCGAGTACCAGCAGCAGGGCGGCCAGCGCCCAGCTCCACTGCGGCACCTCGGCGATGGGCGCCCAGTATTTCTTGAAGAAGTTCATGTACAGCGCGACGGCGGTGATGTCCACGATCGCGGTCATTGCCCAGTTCAACCAGTACAGCCAGCCCGACACGAAGGCGGCCTTTTCGCCGAAGAACTCGCGGGCGTAGGAGACGAAGGAGCCGGTGGTGGGCCGGTGCATGACCAGTTCGCCCAGGGCCCGCAGGATCATGAAGGCGAAGAAACCGCAGACGGCGTAGCTGATGACCAGTGACGGCCCTGCCGTGGCCAGGCGCCCGCCGGCACCCATGAACAGGCCGGTGCCGATGGCGCCGCCAATGGCGATCATCTGCACCTGACGGGGTTTGAGGCCCTTCTGGTACCCCGCATCCTCGTGCTCGATGCTGGTTTCGGCCGTGCGGTCGGGAGCCTTTTGCTCCGGGCTGGCCGCTTGCTGTGTCATCGGTCGTTGTCCTTTTGTCTATGTGATCCGGCCGGGTTGCCGCCGGAGTTAAAAGCCGCAGCGGCAGGCGTTGAAGGGCGTTGGCATGCGCTTACTTGTGCCCTCTGGTTGTTCGGGGCACTAACAAATGCACCCGTAGACTATGGCACCGGTCACAGCCCAGCGTCAAAACGGAAGCATGGTGACTATTTGCCGCAGCGGCGTTTACGGGCGCCCCCAGCTGTCCAGGGCGGTGGTGATGCTCTCCACCAGACGGTTGAAGCTGCGTTCGAGGCTGTTGGGCAGCTCAAAACTGCCCATGGTTTCGAGGGAAACGAAACCGTGGAGCGCCGCCCGCAGGAACCGGATTCCGTCAACGGCATCCTCCCCAGTCAGCTGGTAGCCCGCCAGGACACTGTTCATGACCTCCAGGAAAGCGGCTGCGACCTCAGCTTCCTCAGGGTCCTCGCCGGCCAGGGGCAGCATTGTCAGGGGGTACTGTCCGCGGTGCTGCAGTGCCCATCCGCGGTACGCGTCCGCAATGCCGATGATCGCCTCGTCCCTCGACCGGCCGATCGCGGCCTGGGTGATGGCGCGTGTCAGTGAACGCTTCGCCAGGAGGATAACGCCGCGCTGGAGGCCGGCCACGCCGTCGACGTGTTTGTACAGCGAGGGCACCCGGACGCCGAAGCTTTCGGCAACCGCCGCGAGGTTCAGGCCCTCACTGTGCGGCTCGTCCAGCATCTGTGCCGCGCGTTCGACGACGGCGGCCGTACTGAGCCCGGCCCTAGGCATGATCGGGTTCCCCGAAGATGCCGGCAAGGAACGGCAGCATCAGGTCCAGAACCTCATTGGGCGTTTGCGCATGGGGGTAGTGGCCCGCTCCCTCGATGACCTCGAGCCGGCCGAGGCCCGCGGGGAGGTCGGCGATGATGCGTTCGCCCTCGGCGCGGGGGTCCGCCCAGTCCGGGTCGGCGGAGCCCTGGATGATGAGGACGGGGGAGGCAACATCGGCGAGGCGGGCACCGGCGTCGACGGGCGTGGTCTTCATCATGGCCTGCAGGACCTTCATATGCCCCGGGTCCTGCATGGTTGCGGCGATCCGTGACCGTTCGGAAGCCCAGTCGGCGGGCTTCACGGGGATTGCGGTGTCGAGGTACTTCAGCCAGTTCGCCACGTTCCCGCGGAGCATGGTGAGCATCAGCTGGACCGAGGCGGCGCGGTAGGGCTGGACGCGGAGCATGCCGGCCAGGTCCATGGACTGTTTCCGAGTGAACGGGGCAAGCTCAACGACGCCGGCAATCAGGTCCGGGGCATCGGCGGCCGCGATGGTGCCGGCGCCGCCGCTGATGGACTGTCCCACGAGAACCGCCGGCCCGCCGAGGTGTTTCACCAGCGCCACGAGGTCCCCGGCGATGTCCGTCCGGCTGTAGCCGGGCCAGTCGGTGCTGGACTCGCCGCAGCCGCGGATATCCAGGTTGGCAACCCGGTAGCCGGCGGCGACCAGCGCCGGCATAACGAAGCGGTAGGAGCGGCGGCTGTCGCCCATGCCGTGGGCGAGGACCACAAGCGGGCCGTCCCCCTGCAGGTCGTAGGCGAGGCGGTGTGATCCAATGCTCATGTACTCGGTCATGGTGTGCCCTCCGGCTAGGTGTGTACGGCAAAGCTAACATCCTTAGCTACAAAGCACAACGGGTTAACCATTCAGCAAACGGTAGCTGTTGCTGCCGGGCCGTGGTCAGGCCGGTGACGCAGTGGCTGCCCCCAGATGCAGGGTGTCGGCCCGTTCCGCCGTCGACGCGGCACCGGACTTGCGCCGATCACGTGCCGCATGCAGGCCCAGGGCGCCGCCCGCTGCAAGAACCCAGCACAGGAGAATGAGGACCGGCGCCAGCGTGCCGCGCCCGCCAAAGTAGCTCGTGTCGGTGATGGCCCGGAACGCGGCACCCGGCGGTAGGCCGGCGCCGATGCGGGCGATCGCGGCCGGCATCAGGAAGGCGCTGACGGTGGCGCCGCCGGCGGCGTTGCCCAGCGTGGTGAACAGGAGGGTGGAGATGATGTTGCCGAAGGGGCCCAGCAGGCTGGCGAAAGCCAGGGAGGAGAATGAGACCCCGATGCCCAGCAGCGTCAGTATCGGGATCACCGCCACCGCAGGGGAGGGGACGGCCCCGTATACCGGCCCGGCGAGGATGGCGGCTGCTGCGGCAATCGCCACCGCGCCGGCCACGAGGGTTAGGACCCGCCAGCGGAGCCGGACGAGGGCGGCAACCGAGTACATGATCTGCGCCAGGATGAATGAGGCGAGGGTGACACCGAAGACGAGATAGAAGCCGGACAGTCCCTGCAGGTCCTGCCGGGCGAGCGGTACGGCGTCCGTGGTGGACACGATCGGCAAATGTGCCGCTTCAGCCACCCCTGCGGCCATGGCGCTTGCCGCCCCCACCGCACTGCGCCCGTTAGCCCCGGCCGTGATCAGATCCAAACCCGCCGCATCGGAACGGGGTATCAGCGCCGCCACGGCCTGATGCTCTTGGAGCAGCTGCCGGGCCGCCGCCTCGTCAGTGGCCGGAACCACGGCCGCGCTCGCGCCCAAGGCGCGGGAGGCGCCGTCGACCAGATCCGTGCCCACCACCACCAGGGGCAGATGATGCGGCTGCGGGTCCCGCTGAAGCCCCACATATAGGCCGACAAAGGCGGCGGCAACTAGGGCCGTGACGATGATCTGGCTCCCCAGCATGGCCACTAGGCGGGCTCCGGTTGGTCCCGGCGATGGCGTGGCGGGCTTGGATAAGCTCATGATGTCCCCTTTAGGTTGTAATCAACTGATTACTTAACAAGTAATCGAATGATAACCTCAATGCATGGATAAGCAAGCCCCCCGCCAGACTGTTCCCCGTTTGTCCGCGGCAGAGCGGCGCCAGGAGACCCTGGGTGCGGCAGCCGAGGTCTTCGCGCAACACGGCTACCACGGTGCGACGACGGACCGGATCGCCCGTGAAGCGGGCATCAGCCAGGCCTACGTGGTGCGGATGTTCGGGACCAAGGAACAGCTTTTCCTCGCGGTTATCGGCCAGTCCCTGGATTTCATCCTGGACGAATTCCGCAAGGCCCTGCCCGGGGATGAGCCGTCAAGGTCGGAGCGCCTGGGTGCCGCGTACATCCGGCTGGCTGAGCAGCGCGGCGTCCATCTTCCCCTGATGCATGCCTTTGCGATGGGCTCGGATCCCGTGATCGGGGCCGCAGCACGTGCGGGTTTTGTTCGGTTGCTGAAATTCCTGCTGGAGGAAGCGGAGCTGGCCCCCGACGAGGCCGACGGCTTCATTGCCCGCGGCATGCTCGTCAATACCCTGATGGGCCTGCGGATGGAGATGGACCCGGACCCCGCAGGCAATCAGCTGGCCGAGCGGGTGCTGAAGAAACCCCGCCCGGCCACGCATGCACGATGATGCGCCGGTAATACTAGAACGGGGCGGCACCGGACCTGTCGATGAACGTGCCGGTGGGACCGGAGCCGCCGCGGGTGGCCAGCTCCACGATGGCGTCCGTTCCCTCGCGTACCGTCTGGGTGCCCTGCCGCCGGTTGAAATCAGTGGCGGTGTAGCCCGGGTCCGCCGCATTAATGCGCAGCTCCGGGAACGCCTTGGCATACTGCACGGTCAGCATGGTCACCGCGGACTTCGAGGAGGTGTACACCGGCATCACCACGGTGGACTCGACACGCTCCGGGTCGTGCGCAAAGCCGAAGGAACCCACTCCGCTGGTGACGTTCACAACCGTTCCTGCGGCGGACTTCCGCAGGAGCGGCAGGAAAGCGTGCATCATGCGGACAATGCCCACCACATTGGTGCCGTACACCGCCTCTGCATCGGCGGCCGTCAGTTCCTCCGCCTTGGCGAAGGGTCCGGGAATGCCCGCGTTGTTGACCAGGATGTCCAAGCCGCCGGCAGCTGCCACCGTCTTGGCGGCGGCCTCCACGGAGGAATCACTGGTGACATCGAGCTGGACGAACATGCCGCCGAGTGCCTCGGCCGCTTCCCGCCCGCGGACTTCATCGCGTGCCCCCATCCAGACGGTATGCCCCGCTTCGAGGAGACGGCGTGCTGTTTCATAACCCAGGCCCTTGTTGGTGCCGGTAATCAGTGTTGTTGTCATGGCCTTAGTCTTGATCCGCTGCGGACTGATGTCGTGGCACGGGCCAGCATAGGGACTGCCAGTGCCACCCAGAACCGGTTTGCGGCTGTCACACTCTAGCCATGCAGGATTCTGACTTGGGTGCCCTTCTCCGTTCCTGGCGGAACCGGCTGCAGCCGGCGGACGCGGGCCTGCCCGTTTACGGGTTCCGGCGGGCGCCGGGGCTGAAGCGGGAGGAGCTGGCCCAGCTGGCAGGTGTCAGTGTTGATTACCTGGTGCGCCTTGAGCAGGGCCGTGCCCGCCGGCCCTCCGCCCAGGTGGCGGCGGCACTGGCACGTGCGCTGCAGCTGAGCGACACCGAACGCTCGCATCTCTTCGAGATTTCCGGGCTGCTTCCGCCCGGGCCCGGAGAAGTTCCGACGCATATCCCGCCCGGCGTGCAGCGGCTGGTGGCGCGGCTTGGTGAAGTACCGGTGGCCGTGTTCACCGCCGCCTGGGACCTGCTGTCCTTCAGTCCGCTGTGGGCGGCCCTTCTCGGGGAGCCCATCCCGCCCGACAAGGGGCGTCCCAATCTCCTGCGCTCGCACTTTGCCGGGCGAACGCTGGGCAGCAGCGGAATTCGGATCATCTGTCCGAAGGACAGCTTGGAGCTTTTTGAAGCGTCCCTGGTGTCGGACCTGCGCCGCGCTTACGGACGGTACCCGCATGACCGCAGGGTGCAGGAGCTAATTACTGATCTGACTGCCTCCAGTGAACGGTTCCGTGCACTGTGGGACAGCGGAACCGTCAGCGAGCACCAGTCCGAAATGAAAGTGGTGCAGAACGCCGTCGTCGGGGATGTGGAGCTGGACTGCGACATTTTCACCGTGGCCGGCACGGACCTGCACATTGTCGCCTACACGGCTGCCGCCGGATCCGAGGCGGCAGGAAAACTCGATTTCCTGCGCGTCTCGGCTGTCACGGCGACGGCACTTCAGCTGGACGGTTGAGCGGAGGCCCCCGCGCCGGCCGCGGCCGCGCTCGACAACCGCCGCGGGTGGGCGTGTGTCCCTTCCGCGCGTCATCGGGCATCGGCATTTCCGCACGCAGGCCCAGCAGCCGGATGGGACGACCGGGCTCAATGGCGCCGGCCAGGTCCAGCGATCGGGCCAGGACCTCGTCCCGGTCAAAGGTTTCCGGGATTTTCCGCGCGTGCGTTTTGGTGGTGAACGGTGCGTACCGGACTTTCAGGGTCAAGCCGATCACCGGACGGCCCTCGGCCGCGACGTCCTTCAGGACGTTCGCGGCCAGCTCCCGGACGGCGGCTTCCACCTGTGCCGGCTCGGTAAGGTCCTGCTGGAAGGTGGTTTCCCGGCTGTGCCCGCGCGCCACCCAGGGCGTGTCATCCACCGTGCTGGACCCGTCGCCGCGGCCCAGCTCCGCGTACCACGGCCCCATCTTCGGGCCGAACTCCGGCACCAGGGCCTGCGGATCGGCAGCGGCCAGCTCCGCAACGGTGCTGATGCCGAGTTTGGCCAGCCGGCCGGAAATCTTGGCGCCGACACCCCACAGCTCCCGGGTGGGGCGGGCACCCATCACCTCCAGCCAGTTCTCCCGGGTGAGCCGGAAGACGCCGGCGGGCTTGCCCAGGTCGGTGGCGTTTTTGGCCCGGACCAGGGTGTCGCCGATGCCCACGCTGCAGTGCAGCTGCGTCTGCTCCAGCACGGCGGACTGGAGGTGCCGGGCGTAGGCTTCCGGATCTTCCGTCTGCGTGCCGACAAAGGCTTCGTCCCACCCCAGCACCTGTACGACGGCGCCGGGTTGGGCACGCAGGGTGGCCATCACGACGTCGGACGCGGCCAGGTAGGCTTCGGTGTCCACGGGGAGGATGACGGCGTCGGGCACCTTGCGGGCGGCGATCCGCAGCGGCATCCCGGAGCCCACGCCGAACGCCCGCGCTTCGTAGGACGCGGTGGAGACCACGGCGCGTTCGGTCGGGTCGCCCCGGCCGCCCACAATCACCGGTTTGCCCGCCAGTTCCGGGCGCCGCAGCACTTCAACGGCCGCAATGAACTGGTCGAGGTCAACGTGCAGCACCCAATGGTTTCCGCTCACGCGACCAGTGTGCCGCAGGCGCGGCTGCCGCGACCAGCAGAATCACCGGACGCTGCACTCCGAAAGACGCCTAGGCGAAGTGGGTTGCCACCTTGGCGGCGGTGACCGATTCCACCAAACGCTCGGCCAGTTCGCGCAGTTTGATGTTCTGGTTGCTGGAGGCGCGGCCGAGGATGGCGAAGGCCTCCTCCTGGCTGCAGCGGTTCTGGCCGGCGACAATGCCAACCGCAACGTCAATGGCGGTGCGGGATTCCATGGCCTTGCGCAGGTTCTCACCCATGTCCTGGTGGTTGGCGATCTGAACGGCAACCTGAAGGGTGATGGCAGCTTCCTCCGCATACTCCTGAACGCGGCCGGTCAGCTCTTCCGAGAAGATCCCCTTGGCCCGGGCATAGAGATTCAGGGCGGCGCCGCCGTCGTTCCCAATGAGCAAGGGCACAGCAAGCATCGAGTGATAGCCCCGGCTGCGGATCTCTTCGAAATACTCCCGCCAGCGGGGGTCCGTGCCGGTGTCGTCCACCAGGCTTTGTTCATCAGTCTCCGCCGCGTGCAGGCAGGGCCCGTCGCCGTACCCGTACTGCAGCTCGTCCAGTTCGATCGCCTCCGGCCCGCTGGTGGCCACGGTCTGGGCGTGTTTGTCCCGCTTGAGGGTAATGCTGCAGAGAAGCTTGGTCGGGTCACTGAACAGGTCAGCCGCATGGACGGCAAAGGCCTCCAGGAACGGACTCACTACCGGGTGGTCGAGAATAAGCTTCTGCAGTTGCGCGGCGACTGAGGTTCCCGGGGTATGGACTGACATGTTCTAAGCCTATCCAACACGCCGAAAGCGAGGAGGCCGGGCCATCCCTTGGGGATGGCCCGGCCTCCTGCCTGCAGCTACTTCTGCTCGTCGTCCTTGTTGCCGCTCATCTTGTCCTTGACCTTGTCTTTGGCCTGATCAACCTGCTCGGGATGATCCTTGGCCGCGTCCTTGGCCTTGTCTGCCATGCCGCCCAAATCTGCCATGGGATTCTGCCTTTCCTCACTGGGGGTTGAGGCTCAGGTCCAGCTGCCTCGGTGGGTATCACCCATCCTGCACCCGGCCGCGGCCGGGCGTAACCCCCGCACGGTCCGGCACCGGACCTTACTTCCCTTGACTAAGCGTTTTCTTCGGCCACGCGGATGAGGATCTTTCCGGTGGTGCCGTTCTCGACGGCGTCGTGCGCGGCAGCGGTTTCCTCCAGCGGGAACCAGGTGAGCGGGAGCCCGGCGGATTCACCCACCGGCAGGACGCCGTCGCGCAGAGCTGCGGTGATGTCCTCTGCCGCGGCGTGCTGGGCCGCTTCACCGACAGTGTAGATGAGCACACCCTGCCAGCGGACGTTCTTGGCGAAGCTGGCGACGATCGGCGCGGTGAATTCCTCGCCGTTGTTGTTCGCGTAGTAGGCGATGCTGCCGTGGTTGGCGATTACGTCCACGTCGAGTGCCGCGTTCTGCGCGGGGGAGACCTCCACGATCTGGTGGACGCCGTCCGGGGCGATCTCGCGGATCCGGTCCGCCTCGGCGTCGTCCGGGTAGCGGACAATGTGCTGGGCGCCGGCAGCGCGCGCCAGCTCGGCCTTCGCATCGCTGCTGACCGTGGCAATCACGGTGGCACCGGCCCACACGGCAAGCTGGATGGCGGCGTGCCCGACAGCGCCGGCGCCGCCCTGGACGAGGACGGTCCGTCCGGCGAGGGCGCCCGGGGCGAGCCGGGTGGGACCTTCTTCATGCACGGTCAGCGCGCGGTGCGCAGTCATGGCCGGGACGCCAAGGCTGGCCGCGACGTCGAATCCGATGCCCTCGGGCAGCTTCACCGCACGGTCGGCCGGCAGAATCGTGAGTTCCTGTGCGGTGCCGGTGGGGCGGCCGTGCGCCGCGAGGTAGATCCACACCCGGTCACCGGGCTGCAGGTCAGACACCCCTTCGCCGACAGCGTCGATGGTGCCGGCGCCGTCCTGGTTCGGCACCACCTCGGGGAAGGCAAGGTTTCCCGCGGCGCGGGCCTTCCAATCGGTGGGGTTCACGCCGGAGACCACGACGCGGACCCGCACCTCCCCCGGACCGGGCGAGGCGACGTCGCGCTCCTCGAGCGTGAGGACGGATGAGGGGCCTGTGGTGGAGTACACGATTGCTTTCATTTGCGGTACAAGACACGGCGCCCTTCTTCTATTCCCGCCCGGAATGAAAAAGTCAGCACACTGTCCGTTATGCTACCTACCGACGCGGCGGATCCGCCGTTGAATACGTCAGTTCTATGGGGGAAAGAAACGTGTCTCAAGAGACCAGTTACAGCAATTCCGGAGGATTCCAGCCCGCAGCTCCGGCACCAACCCAAGCCATGGCTCCGGCTCGGGCGAAGACGGTGGAAACCGCCTTCTGGCTCCTGCTGGCTGCAGCGGCTACGGTGCTGATCCGCATTCCGGTGGCGATCGTGACCGCAAACCAGGACCGGTACAAATCCCAGATGGAGCGCTCCCTCGGGCCGGAAAACGCTGAGATCTGGGCCAATAACCAGATCGAAGGTTTTACCACGGCGGGCATCATCACCGCCCTCGTCCTCATCGCGTTGGCACTGCTGTCCCGGATGGGCCACGGCTGGCCGAGGATTGTGCTCATTGTGGTTGTGGTCCTGACCGCGCTGAACACCCGGGTGCAGTTCTCCGGGAGCCTTGTGGATGTTTACGAGGTTGCCTGGGTGACGCTGGTATCCGTTGTCCTGACCCTGGCGGCAACCGTGCTGTTGTTCCTGAAGCCGTCCAGTGACTACTTCAAGGCCAGGAAGCAGCACCGCAAGAGCAAGGCAGCGGCGCAGGCCTAGGCCGAGCGTGGACTGCGGCCGTCCGGTCAGCCTTCGCGGCTGCCCGGACGGCCGCGTCCGTTCTGCGGACGTAGGCTGGAAGCATGCGACACGAAACCCTGTGGGAAGCCAAGAAGCGACAGAATCCGGGACACTCGGCCTGGTACATCTCCCGGTTTGAGCAGATGCGCCGCGACGGCGCTGATCTGCACGGCGAGGCCCGGCTGGTGGATGCAATGCTGCCGCGGGGTGCCCGGATCCTCGACGCCGGAGCAGGTCCCGGACGGGTGGGCGGGGAACTGGCCCGGCGCGGCCACACCGTCGTG
This sequence comes from Arthrobacter sp. zg-Y20, assembly GCF_030142075.1. Lineage (NCBI taxonomy): Bacteria > Bacillati > Actinomycetota > Actinomycetes > Micrococcales > Micrococcaceae > Arthrobacter > Arthrobacter sp. zg-Y20. Next base: position 330,402 of record NZ_CP126241.1, read on the forward strand.
GGCGTGGATGTGGACCCGGAACTGATCGACGCCGCCCGGCAGGACTTTCCCGAGGTGCAGTGGTTTGTGGGCGACCTGGCGGAACTGGACCTGCCCGCCGCCGGCGTGGCCGAGCCCTTTGACCTGATTGTGTGCGCCGGAAACGTCATGACATTCCTGGCGCCGGGCACCGCCGTCGACGTGCTCACGCGGATGCGGAACCATCTGGCCCGCGACGGCCGGATTGTGGCGGGCTTCGGCGGAAACCGCGGCTACGCCTTCGACACGTTCTTCGACGACGCCGCCGCGGCCGGGCTGGCCGTGCAGCAGCGCTTCGGCACCTGGGACCTGCGGCTGTTTACGCCGGAGTCTGATTTCCTGGTGGCGGTGCTGGGCCGGGCCTAACCGCCGGCTTTGCCCGGACTGCTAGTTCTTTTCGAGCACCACGGCGGTGCCGTTTGCGGTGACCGCAAAGAGGAAGGGGAGATACAGGGTGCCGCCGGAACTGGTTGCGGTTTCGGGATCCATGGTCAGGTAATCGAAATCCACGCCGATCACGGCGTTGCATCCGAGCGCGTAGGCCTCCTCCTTCAACTTGGCGAGGGCGGTTTGCCGGATATCGGACAGGCCGGCCAGCAGGTCCGCACCGACACTCTTGTTCACTCCGCTAAACCAGCCGTGCCCGAAGCCGGGTAGATAGAAAGGCCGGGGGGGGAGGGGCCGGAATCGCAGATCAAGGGATTCCGGGCCCTTCCGTCGTGTGCCCCGAAATTCCCTGGGTGCGCGTGCGGCGGCCTCCGCCGCGCGCTCCCCGGCCGCCGCAAGGACACGCTGCGCGTCCACCACACCCAAGCCAAGGTCACCGGGCCGCCGACAACGCGCCCCCGTCAGAAGATCGTTGGCCAACACGGTAATGCGGCCTTTACCAGCCAGAAGGACACCGCCGGTATTTTGGGAACTTATGAGGACGCGAGAAAGGGGCCGAGTCCTTCCGCGGAAGACTCGGCCCCTCACCGGTAATGCTAGTGAAGAAGCGTCACCAGTTTACCGTCGCTAGGAGGAGGGCGGCTCCTATGAGAGTGCAAACCACGGAAGCGGCATAATATTTTCGTCGTTGCGATGGTGTCCCTCCCATATGGGAGGGAAGAACCGCGAGCGATAGTGCTGTGAGGCACAAAAGGGCAGCGGGTATTAGATACCACCAGATCACGGCTGTGCCGCTCCCGTCACCTTGCCAATACCTGCCCCCACGAGTCCTCCAGCAACGAATGCCCCTGTTCCTACAGCACAGGCGGCACCTACGTCTCCTAGAGACGTTGACTCCTCATCGATGGCATTGCCGATTCCTTCACCTAGGGCACCGGCTAAACAACTGCCGGCAGCGCCGGCGACCCAGCCACCTATAGAAGTTTTCAAACCTACACCTATAGCAGTGCCTACAGCGCCCACTACGGCGTCGGCTAGTCCTCCAACAGCGTCTCCCAGTGAGAAGAGACCGAGTGGGTCAGAGTTGTTGACGGGATCGTTAGCTGCGTACGCATGGCGGTTGGCATTAGCCGGGTTAAGGGGGGTGTCCAGGGTGTCCATTTGAGTCCACCGTCCGATGCCGGGGTTGTACCAGCGTTGGCCGTATTTCACCCACCCCGTGGCCCGGTCTTGGAGCCCGATCTTGAAGGTGTACGGGTTCTGCGGCACGCCCAGGCCCCCAGAGTCTTCGGTGAGGGCGGGCCTGCCGTAGGGATCGTAGGCATAGGCGAAGGCCACATACTTGCCGCTGGTGATCAGGGCGGCAGGGTTACCGGTGCCGTCGTAAACATACAGGGACTGCATGCCGGAACTGGTACGCAGCATCAGCGGCTCACCGGTGACCGGATCATGTTCCACATAGGCGGTGAGGTTGTCCTTCTTCAACTGCTCAATCACCGGTAGTCCCTGCGCGTCCGTGCGGCCGTAGGTGAGCTGATAGGTGCCCTGAGGCGTGGTCTGGGACAGCAGCTCGTTCTGGGCTGGGCCTGCGTACTTGTAGGTGTAGGCCTTCCCGCCAACAGTGGCCGTCGTCATCTGTTCGGCCCCGTTGTACTTGTACGTCCCGGAGGGGTCGGCGGTGAGGTTCCCGGCGCCGTCCTTTTTGGGCACGGCGGGATAACGCTATGGACATGATGACCCCCGAAGAAATCGAGACTGACGCGGAGGCTGATTGCTCCGGTGAGTGCACGCTAAACCCGGCGTTATGCGCTTGTCTGCGGCGAGACAGTACCTGTCTTTGCGAATAGAAACAGGTGTTTTCCCCATGGTGGTCTTCCGCCCCTCTCAAGAGGCACTAACACGGAAACACGGAAATCTGTGTTCCTGTGGGATGGCGATCAGGTGTTCTGGTGCGACGAGTTGAGCGTTTACTTGGAAAAGGGTCGTAAAGTTCGTGGCAGGGCGGGGCCCCAGCAGCGCTCAAAGATTTCTTCTCGGGATGAAACCCACCGTATCCGTGAGGCGGAGAAGAACGGTTACAGCCCCAGCAGTCGGGGCCGGATCAGCAAAGTCATCGTCGAGGCCTATCAAGCAGCCAGCTCCTAAACAGGCCGGCCCGCTTCCGCCCTTACGGATAAGCTCGGAAAGCTTTCCCCGGAGAGGACTGACATATGCGCTATTATCGGCTTTTAATCACATCTCCGGAAAATTCATCCGGATACCCCCAAACCGTACGAATGGTTCAGAGCGGGTGATCCCAATGGTCTCGGTACAGTGAGCGCATGATTACTTCTGGGTTTAAGGCCCTTTCCGGTGTCGCTCTTTCCGCTCTGCTTCTCGCCGGCTGCGCCGCGCCGGCTCCCTCAACCGCAGAGGAGACTTCCGCCCCAGCGGTTCCGACACCGTCGGCACCAGCGACTCCGGCCGTGAAGATGACTGATACGGAACGTGTGGCCGCGGCAGAGGCCGCAGTTCAGGCTGAACTCCCCGATGCTCCCATTTGGAAAGGTATGAGCTTTGAGGGGGTCATCGTCAATGAATCCGAGGTCTGCGTTGACCGCACCTACGAGCCAGGAGGGGGCCTGGATGGTCTTGGTGGGAGTGCTGGCTATGTTGTCGTCAGGTTCCCAATGGTCACGCTGGGAGAGCCTCAGGACGGACTTTGCGCAAGCTATCTACCAACAGACGAAAAAGTACAGGCCCCTGTCGACGTGCCCTCTGAGGTGGCTAAAGATCCCGGTCTGATGGTCAGCACCACATTCGGAGATGAGTGGCCGCTGACCGTTCCTTATGTAGTTGCACACTGTGAGGACATCACAGTGTCAGGACGATCCCTCCAAGTGGCGACCGTAGATGATTCAAATGGCAAGACCTACGCAGTAAACGGAACAGCCAAGGATCACGGCAACTTTCTCGACATTGATCCGATTTGGGCGTCGAATCCAGATGTTTCCGGGCTAAAAAAAGACATCAGCCCGGTCATTGATGCCGCTCTTGCGCTCTGTGATTAATCTTCCCAAGAGCAGGACTCGTGTGGGCCGTATCGGAGGTTGAAGCGTCGTGCGTCGGCGAACGGTCGTTTTCCAACATCGGGAAATGGCATAGTCCGACCGTGCCCGGAAGCCCCTGCAGTATGTTTTGCTAAGCGGTCCAGTCGCGAAGCAGGTAGTAGGAGTCAGGTTGGATCCGCCTCTCTCGACGAGAGGCAGCTCCAACCGGTACGGATCAGCCCATCCCCACGGTGGATCCTGCCTTTGACTTGGTTGCTTTGCTCGTCGAGTTTGAAGGGAGCTTCGCTCCCAGCTCTATTGCTGAAGCTCGACGCGACATAGAACCTTTTCACAACCTCTGCCTCCTGGTGGGAATTGTGATCATTGTTGCTCATTGAGCTAGGCCGGTGCGTCACATACGCCATAGAGGGATCCCTGTACGGTCGGCCTGGGAGCTTGCGAGAGCTTTGCTCAAGCGTCAGCCGTCGTCCCCGGCAAAGTAATGTTCGACGATTGGCCACCAGTGTCGGTCGGCTAGCTCTAATCGGGCACGGTCAACTCCAATCCACTCTCCAACAGCAATCGGTTGTTCGGAGCTGGCAACTAGAAATACGGGCACGTGAGCCCAGGGCACAGGGTAGATGTAGTTGGAGTTGGGAGTCGAGACCACATTTCGAACAAAGCCAATGCAGTGGACCATGACGTCAGCTTTCTCGAAAATCTCCCATATCAGTCGCGAAGTACCTAAAGATAGGGACTCGCGGCTAGATCGGTCGTACAAATAACGGGTCGGGAGATTTAGTCCTCTGGTAGTTGGAACACAGAAGAATTCCGGCTCCTGGCCTAGGATCCGTCGGATGATGAGCAGCCGCGTGACCACTGCTGGCTCTGCGGCAGGACAGTTGCTTCCCACCCATGTTTCTGCTGAGCTGCCAGGCGGCAACCAATCGGTCCCGACAGTAACGCCAATCTTCTGCAGCTCTGTCATGAATTCATGCTACGGGTGGCTGCGCCTGCATTCGAGGCGACATGACGTCCCTCCCGCCGAAGTGTCCGCAAGCCGGTCTAAAGGTCAAGTGAGAGTCCGTTGAAAAGTGTGCTGTCAAGGATCCCTAAGCGGGACAACTGGCCAGTTTCGCCACCTTCCCCGGCTCTTGTCAGGTAGATCGGCGGGGCACAATAAGGCCGTTGTTTCGTCACATGCTCTGATCGGGTTTGGACTCAATGTCACACGCCTACAGGTCCTCTTTGAGGAGCTGCTCAGAGTCATCAAACAGGTCCGGCCGTACCCGACGCGCAATCTCTTCAGCTATTGCGGCCACAGTGTACTGACTAGTGGACCTGGCGACCTTGTCAGCTAGCGAGGGGCTTTCCGCCATGACCTCGTCTCTTGTTACTTTGTGCCAGATCGGAAGAAGATTCTGCTCGCCTGAAACCGAGCGAGTTACCATCCCGTCCAGCTCGTATTGAGGCCATCCTTTTGAGAAGAAGTGCTCAGATAAAATGACTACTCCGAAAGCGCTCCGAGCTAGACCTTGGTCAATTTTCCTTCGCAGGCTGTCACCGATTCCCATCTGAAACTCGTCGAACCAAACTCGTACGCCGAATCCTTCAAGCGCCTCTCGTAGGGGACGGGCTACGGCGACTTTATCCTCACTGGCGTGGGAGATGAAAACATCCCACACCTCGAGAGAGGCGTTGGATGTTACAGCCGGCGGAAGCTCCGCCCGTACCTGAGAAAGCGTAGATGGCTTCGCGCTACGTGCGACAGGCAATGGTGGCGGATCTACAGACACTGATGACTTCACCCGAGCGTTCGCGGCCATGCCGATGAGGTCAACTGTCACGTACCAATGTCCATCACGAGGCACCGTCATCCGGTGGGGAGACCTTTTGACGAGCCCTCCGCCGTGTAGACGGTGCCGCCTTCCTGCTTTATAAGCGGAGAAATTGGACGAATTAAGTAGGCGCACGTTAGCGGCGCTGCCCTTTAGGGTGACCACAACCGTGGATCCGCGCTTAACCTGCTTCAGATCGTAGCTTTGAAAGTTTGCCATACTGGTCCCCCTGATTGCGTTGAACCCAGTGTATGAGCAAAAACTGACACAACTGGAGATGGCGACGCCGGACCTGATGAGTAAATGGTTCTTGGAGTTTGCATGAGAACGCCCGTAAGCCGGTGGCCAAATGCGAATAGAGTATGACGGTGCCTTCGCTTCTCAACCGGCTCATCTATGTTGATGACTCCGGCAACCCTCGGTCAGGACTAGTCGTATATGGATGGGTGGAGTTCACTCCCGACCATTGGCCCTCCGCCCTAGGTAACTGGCTGCAGATGCGTAAACGCCTTTGGCGAGAGCACAGGATCCCTCTCACTCAGGAGCTGCACACCACTGAGTATGTAAACGGGCGCGGCCGTATTTCCACGCAAATCCCGGATCGGCATATCCACAACGGAGTCGAGTATTGGAAAGACTTCGGACGGGAGGTTGCTTTGGAGTGTCTGGAAACGCTACGAAACACCGAGGGACTGAGTCTTGGAGCGGTGTACCGAAAAGGGAAACCCGAGGACATCGCGCACACGCGCCAGCAGGCCTATGCGGCACTAGTTGATCGTCTGGAAGCGGAACTGGCACGATCCGATTCATTGGCGCTTGTTTTCATGGACGGTGACGGAAGCGACACCTCATACCGCAGCACCCACCGGAACCTGCGGCTCAGTCAGCGGCGCGTGATCGAAGACGCGATCCACCTGGACTCCCGAAGCTCACAGCTCGTGCAGATGGCGGACCTCGTGGCTTGGTGCGCCAACTCTTCGATAGACCGGCATCCGAGGAACGAGTTTGCCTGGGAGTGGTTTGAGAAGTACCTCAGCGAACGGGATCCCAGACGCAGCCCGCAAGAAATATGAGTCGGTTAAACAGCTAGACCCCCTGATCCACGTGTGTGGGGGGGTCTGCGCTTATGACTATAGCTGTATAGAAAACTTGTTACAAGCCAAAATATAAACCTAGAGTTCGCTGAAAAGTTAGATACGGATTCCTGGAGGTCCCCAGCACTAGAATTCATGAGACGTGTTCTACGTGCCCCTTTAGCGTAGGGATTGCCCGTGCCGCGGTGTGAATCGCCCCCGGTTCCGTTTCAGGGTCGGCAATGCCGGCTCTGTTCCCCCGGAGCGCACGCCAGCTGCAGACTACCTTCAGGATCTAAGTCACCAGCCGTCGCCCCAACCTATGTGTAGCAGCGGGGCAGCGGTAAAGTTCCGCCGGTGCGGGGCTGTCCTCGTACGAGCCGCAGGCGAGAATGTCTCCGACATCCTCGAGGGCCTGCCCGATGGCTTTCCAGTTCTGGTCGTATGACTCCCAGCGGGGCACTCGGGCTCACACATCCGGATCCGCCACTCGCGGAGCCAATTGATCCAATTGATCCGGTGTTGCCCGCCACCAGGTGAGCGGGCGGTGTATGTCGATACTTAACCACGGCATGGTGCTGTCCTCCAGGCCTTTATTTGTGTTGGCGAATGCCACTGCGGGGAAATCATGCCAGCGTGCGTTGGCGGGGTCGCGGAACCATTGGTCGACGTTTGGTAGCGGATGACCCGCTTACCCAGCAGATAGTAGTCCGGGCCGATGTTTCGGCCTCGCCATTCGGCCAGCTCCTGGACACTGACACCGTATTTACGGGATACCTGTTCCGGGGTGATGAGTTGCTTCACGGACTTGCTCCTTTTCTCTTTGCCACCGTTCCTTTCGGCAACGCCGTCAAGACTTGCCCGCGAAGTGAATTGGCCAGCCGGAGCCGGGGGACCGTGGAATACCGGAGGGCGCGAAGCGAGTGAGGATATGCCGCGAAAGCTCCCGGCGCCGGCTTGCCAAGAGAAGGGCGGGCAGTACCATCCAAAGCCGAAACGGAACGGCGCAGCCGGTTAAAGTCTCAGGAGCGAAGCTCCCCGCATACAGTAATGGCCGTGTGCTGTGCTCCGCGCCGCTTGCTCCGCGACCGCCCGCCGGGTAGTTTTTGGAGCCGTTGCGCCCAAACACCGCACGGCAGTAACCTCCTGTTACCGGAAGTAAAAATACGGCCCTGGGTCTGTACGCATACGCCGCCCGCCGGGCAGCCACTTCTCCCTAATCAGAGGAGTGCGCTATGGATAACCGCCCACCTGCTTCCGGACCCGGCCAGGCACTTGCCGCCGCGACCGCACCCGGCCCCGCCGGACCGCCCGGGAAATCCCCGCAGTCGCTGCGCGCGGCGTGGCTCGCCCTGACCGGGCTGTCCGCGGTGTTCCTCTTCGAGATGCTGGATAACTCGGTCCTGAACGTTGCGCTGCCCACGATCGGCCGCGACCTGGGTGCGTCGACGGCGGCCCTGCAGTGGGTGACCAGCTCGTATTCCGTGGTCTTCGGCGGGCTGATGATCGCGCTCAGTGCGCTCGCCGACCGGGCCGGCCGCCGCAAGGTCATGCTGGCCGGGCTGGTGCTCCTAGCCGCTGCGAGCATGGCCACCCTGGCTGTTACCTCCGTAGGGCAGCTGATTGGGGTCCGCGCCGTGATGGGCGTTGCTGCCGCCATGACCACCCCGGGTTCGATGGCCCTGGCCTTCCGCCTCTTTGACGATGAGAGGCTGCGCGTGCGGGCCCTGACGCTCATCTCGACCGTGGGGCTGGTTGGCCTGGCAATCGGCCCCGCAGCCGGAGGGTTCCTGCTGGCCGCTGCCCCGTGGCAGGCGCTGCTGCTGGTCAACGTGCCGATCGCCGTCGTCGCCGTCATCTGCATCCGCGCCGCAATCCCCGCGGACCGCGCCGACGAACTCCACGCCCAGCCCCTTGACCTGATTGGTGCCCTCGCCGGCACCATCACCATCGTGTCCGTGCTGGCCGTGCCCGCGCTGTTGGTCGGAGACGGCGCAGCTTCCGGGCGCCCGGAAGCCGTGGCCGCGGTGGCGGTCCTGGCGGGGGCGGGCTTCGCGTTCCGCCAGCGGCATGCGGCCAACCCGTTGCTGGACTTCGCCCTGGTGGCCCGCCCGCTGGTGTCCAGCGGCCTGGCCTTCAAAGCCGCGGCGGCACTGGCCGTTGCCGGCCTGGGCTACATGGTGACCCTGCAGCTGCAGCTCGAGTGGGGATGGACCCCCGCCCAGGCAGCTCTGGGGCTGCTTCCGCAGGTTGCGGTCCTTATTGCCGGGGGTGCGCTGATTGGCCCGCTCATTAAGCGGATCGGTCTTGAGCACGCCGCCCGGCTGAGCGCTGCCGCCGTGGTGGCCGGGCTTGCCGTTTACGCCGTGTTCGGCCAGCGCAGCTATCCCTGGACTGCCGTGGCCATGGTACTGGTCGCGGCGGGAATGCGCGTGGTGGGCGTGGTCTCCGGCAACAACGTGATGCGCGGGCTGCCGGCGGACCGCACCACCGTGGGCGCGGCCCTCGTTGACACGGCCGGGGAGTTGGCCACCGGCGTCGGCATCACCCTTGCCGGCACGTTCATCGCTGCCGCCTTCACGGGCAGCATTGCCGCGGGGGAGTGGACAGCCGCCCAGGCCGGGCAGTTTCGGGACGGAACCACGCTCGCCGCCTGCACGCTCACCGCGCTGGCTGCCCTGCTGGTGGGGTTCGGCATGTTCCGCGCCCGCGCGAAGAACGGCGGTCCGGAGAACGGATAGCGGCTCCGGACACGGAAAGAGGCCCGGTGTCCCGGGCCTCTTTCCTGCGGTGCTTGTCCTGCTAGCTGATGGCGGCGCGCAGTTCCTTGGCGGCCAAAGCGGGGTCATCGGCGCTGTAGATGCCGCCGCCGACGACGGCCACGTCCGCACCCGAGGCCTGGACATCAGCCAGGGTAGCCAGCTTGACGCCGCCGGCGATGGAGAACGCGACACCGGATTCCTTGCCGGCGGTCAGCAGGGTGTTGAGGTCATAGCCGTCCTGGGCCTGCTCGTCGAGACCGGCGTGGAACTCTACGAACTCGGCACCGAGGTCGGTGACCTCCTTGGCGCGGGCCGCCTTGTCATCGACGCCGATGAGGTCCACCACCACGCCCTTGCCGTGGGCCTTGCCGGCCTTGATGGCTCCGGTGATGGTGGAATCATCGGCGACGCCGAGGACAGTCACGAGGTCGGCGCCGGCCTTGAAAGCGATGTCGGCTTCGAGTTCGCCGGCGTCCATGGTCTTGAGGTCCGCGAAGACAATCTTGTCCGGGTGGGCTTCCTTGATGGCCGTGACGGCGGACAGTCCGGCGTTCTTGACCAGCGGTGTGCCGAGTTCAATGATGTCGACGTACTCGGCGACCTTCCCGGAGAGCTCGAGGGCGTCTTCGACGGTCAGTACGTCCATGGCGAGTTGAAGTTTCATGGTGTTTCCTTTGCTAACTGGGGATGGAAGTTGAGGGGGCACGCGTTATTCGAGGTTCGCGTGCCGGGGCCAGAGGTCCTCGGCGGGGGTGCCGTCGATTTTCCAGAGGGTGTGGAAGACGGCGTCGAGCACCAGGAGCAGTGCCTGCTCGAAGAGGCTGCCGGAGTACTGGCGTGAGGCCGTGCCGCGGTGATCGGTCTTTTGGGCTGCGGGAATGAGGACCACATGGTGCGCTATCCCGGCCAGCTTCGACTCGCCGTCGGTGGTCAGCGCGGCCACGCGGGAGTCCACGGAGACGGCTGTTTCCGCAGCGGCTACTGCGCCGGCAGTGGTTCCGGATCCCGAGGCAACAATCAGCAGGTCACCGGGGCCGATGGCCGGCGTCGTTGTTTCGCCTACGACGTGCACGGTAAGTCCGAGGTGCATGAGGCGCATGGCGTGCATGCGCAGCGCAAGGCCGCTGCGTCCGCCGCCGGTGACGAAGACCCGCCGGGCCTGCCGGATCTCGTTCACCAGACCGGCAAGCTGGTCTTCCTGCAGGCCGTCCGCCGCCGCGGCAAGCTCGTCCTGGAGCAGGCTCAGGCTGGCGGGAACGGAGGGCTGCCCTGAAATCTCAGTCACCCGGATCAGTCCGTGCTGATCTGGTGGCGGAACGTGTCCCGGCGGGTGTGGAGGTCCCACAGGACGCCTGCGAGGACGTCGGGATCCTTTTCCGGATCGCCCTCGATGATGCGTCCGCCGATGATGAGCTGGGACACGTGAATGCCCTCCTCGCCGAGGACCTCATTGAGGAGCTGCGCGTAGGCCGCCTGGCCCGCGAACGCCACCGAGGTTCCGGTGACGCCGCGTCCGGGCTTAACGGCCGATCCACCGTTGACGAAGAGGATGGTGCCGCGGTTCCCGCCCAGGAACCGCATGCCGGGCAGCACCTGGTGGACTGCAGCCACCGGTCCGTAGATTGAGAACTCAACGGGACCCACCAGGTCCGCCGGGGTGGTCTCGAGGACGGGCCGCATGAAGTCCTTCTGCGGCAGGGGACTGTACTGCAGCACCTCTACCGGGCCGAGGGTTTCGGCAGCGGCCTCAAGGGCCGCAGCGATCGATTCCGGGTTGCGGACGTCGGCAGCGAAGCCGCGGGCCTGGACACCGGCCTTGCCGAGGTCTTCGGCAAGCGCATCCAGCTTGGCCTGGTTCCGGGAAATCAGCGCAACGGAGAATCCCTCCGCGCCGAACCGTCGAGCGACGGCAGCTCCGAGGCCGCGTCCTGCACCAATGATCGCGATTGTAGTCATGGTGCTTACAACTGGTTAGGGTGCCGAATAATTCCGTTAGCCCACGTGTGCCGCGTCGGGAACCTTCAACAGGTCCTCCTTGGCCGGACGGATCATAAAGAACCCGATGGGTGCGGCCAGGAACAGCGCGACGCCGGCCCAGATGAACGCGGTGGAGTAGCCGCTGACCAGCGCCTCCAGCTGTGCGGCGGGCTGGGCCGCGTTGGCGCTGCTCATGTAGGCGGTGATGGCAGCGGTGTAGACGGCGGTGAACAGCGCGGTGCCGATAGACCCGCCGATCTGCTGGGTGGCCGAGACAGCGGCACTGGCCACACCGGCGTCGTGCTCATCGATCCCGGCCAGCGCCACGTTCTGCAGCGGCACGAAGATCATTGCCAGGCCGAGGCCCAGCAGGATCAGTCCGGGCAGGACCTCCACGGCGTAGTTGCCCTCCACCGAGATGAAGGACAGCCACACCAGACCGGCCGCACCCACCACCGGACCCACGGTCATGGGCAGGCGGACGCCGGTGCGCGGCAGCAGGTTGGACAGCACGCCGGCGCCCACCATGATGGCCAGGGTCATCGGCAGCGAGGCCAGACCCGACTTCAGCGGCGAGTAGCCCAGCACAATCTGGAAGTAGAAGATCAGGAACAGGATGCCGCCCAGCAGTGCGGCACCGGTCAGCGCAGAGGTCAGGAACGCACCGCCGCGGACCCGGTTGGCCAGTACGCGCAGGGGCAGCAGCGGATTCGAGACGCGGCTCTCCACCCACACAAACAGCGCCAGGATTATGGCGCCGGCAGCCAGGAAGGCAATGGTTTCCACGCGGGCCCAGCCGTTTTCGGCCTGCGAGAAGCCGTACACCAGGGACGCCAGGCCGGCCACCACCAGGATGGCGCCGGGCAGGTCGTACCGCGTGTTGCCGTGCGCCTTGCTCTCGCGGATCAGCGGCAGGCCGGCGGCCATGGCGACGACGGCGATGGGCACGTTCACCAGCAGGCACCAGGTCCAGCTGGCGTACTGGGTCAGCACGCCGCCGAGCAGCAGGCCGATGGCCGCGCCGCCGCCGCCGATGGCGCCGTACACGGCGAAGGCCTTGATCCGGTCCTTGCCGGTGGGGAATGTGATGGTCAGGATGGCCAGCGACGCCGGGGCGAGCAGGGCGGCGAAGGCGCCCTGCAGTCCGCGGGCGGCCAGCAGCATTTCGGTACTTTCCGCGAAGCCGCCAATGGCGGACGCGACGGCGAAACCGGCCATGCCCACCATGAAGGTGCGCTTGCGCCCCCAGTAGTCGGCAATCCGGCCGCCGAGCAGCAGCAGCGAACCGAAGGCCAGCGCGTAGATGGTCACCACCCAGGTGCGGTCGCCGTCGGACATCCCGAGCTCACGCTGCGCGTCGGGCAGGGCAATGTTCACGATGGTGCCGTCCAGGACCACCATCAGCTGGGCAAGGGCCAGCACGGCCAGCAGCAGCCAGCGGTGCGGGTGCGCGGAGTGGTCGTGCGCCGGAGGGGCTCCGGCAGGGGTGGTGCGGTCCATAAAGGGGAATTCCTCATCAAACGAACTGGTTGGTTGGCTTAGTTAGACTACAGGGATGAGAAGCGACGGCGAAGCTACCCGTGCCAGGGTCATGGCAGCGGCACGTAAGGAGTTTGCGCAGTACGGGCTGGCCGGTGCCCGGGTGGACCGCATCGCGGGAGAAGCCCGGGCCAGCAAGGAGCGGATCTACGCGTATTTCGGCAGCAAGAACGCCCTGTTCACCGCTGTGCTGGCGGGCAACCTGCAGGAGACCACGGCGAGTATTCCACGGGATGCACAGGACCTGCCCGGGTTTGTCGGCGCCATGTTTGACCACGCTGCAGAAAGCCCCGAGCACCTGCGCATCCTCGACTGGGCTCGCCTGGAGGGGGCGCAGGACCTGCTGCCGCAGGCCTCCTTCGGACGTCCGGGGCCAACTGACCAGGACGTTGCCCGTGCGCAAGCCGAGGGCCTCATCGATCCCGCGTGGGATCCGCATGAACTGATGACGCTGCTGTTCGGGCTGGCCACGTCTTGGGCGCATTCTCCGGAACGTCTTTTCACCGGGGAAGCGGCAGCGGACCACAGTTCCCGGGCACGGCGCCGGGAGGCCGCCGTCGCGGCGGCCTGCCGGCTGCTGGCTCCCGCAGCCGGATCCTGAATCATGGCGGTTACGCCAAAGCGGCGGGCCCGTCGGTGACGCTTCCGGCCTCGTTTATCCAGGGTCCGGTTCCCGCCCGGGGGCAATGCCGATGCAGGTTTTCCCGGATGGTCCCGGCGTCCGTGGTGTGCCGTCCGCGCAGCAGGGCGAAGAGATCCACGTCGAACTCCACTCGTCCGTCGCTCCACCAGGCGTCGTAGCGGAGTCGGCGCCTGGGCCGGTGCAGCCACCGCGACGGGGCAATAAAGGCCGTGGCGCGGAGGGCAACGGGAACGTCTTCAGCCGGTGTCATGGGTCGATAGTGCCACGGCTACAGGCTCCGCTGCCGAAAAGGCAGGGCGGCTGCACCCACGCGGGGCGCAGCCGCTCCTACGGTCTAGAGCTCCGTGGTGACCTTCCACGAGGAGTGGATGGCGCCGTGGATGTAGTTGACCGCACCCGCGTCACCAACCACGTCGACGTCGATGCCCAGGTTCGCGGCCCGCAGCTCGTCCGCCAGCGGCGAGGCCGACGTCGTGCCGTCTGCGTAGACCACCATGTCCGCGGGAGCCGAGAAGCTCTCGCCGTCCTCGGTCCACTCCACGCTCTTGGGGGTGATCCGCGTGACGGAGACGTTGCGGTGGATCTTCACGCCGTGCTTTTCGGCGTCCTTCACCGCGGTCCAGCGCCGCGGCATGGCCAGCGGCAGCCCGAGCTGCTGCTTTTCGTGCAGCAGCGTGACATTGCGGCCGCGTTCAGCCACGAATTCGGACAGTTCCAGGCCCACGAGGGACCCGCCGATCACGACGATGTTCTTGCCCATGGGCAGCCAGAACTTGGTGAACTGGCGGACGAACTCCGGGCTCTTCGTGACGCCGGAGAGCCGGCCGAGCTTGCCGAGGGTGCTCAGCAGGGCGCCGGCCTCTTCAGCGGTGGCGGTGCCGAGCATCATGGCCCGCAGGGTGTCGCCGGTCTGCACGTTGGGCAGGTCGCCGCCGGGGAAATCCGGCTTCGGGCGCACGGCGCCGGTGGCGATGATGACGTGGTCCGGGTGCAGGGCCTTGATGGATTCCACCGTGGCCTTGGTATTCAGCTTCACCGCGATGTTCAGCCGCTTAATTTCGGACTTGAACCACTTCAGCAGGCGCTCGTTGTCCGGGGTGGTCATGGTCGAGAACCACATGGTGCCGCCGAGGCGGTCGGACTTGTCGACAACGGTGACCCGGTGGCCGCGCTCGGTGAGCACGCGCGCGCTTTCCAGCCCGGCCGGACCGGCGCCCACAACTACCACGTGCTTGGTGGCGGAGGCCGGCTTCAGCGGCAGCAGCGCTTCATTGCCCAGCGCCGGGTTGACCGCGCAGAACGGGGTGTCGTCGAAGAAGTTCTCAGCAACGCAGAGGTAGCAGTTGATGCAGGGGCGGACCTGGTCGAACTTGCCGTCGCGGAGCTTGTTCGGCAGTTCCGGGTCGGCCAGCAGCTGGCGTCCCATGGCCGCGAAGTCGATCTGTCCGGCGGCCAGCGCCTTTTCGGAAACCTCCGGCAGCATCCGGCCGACGGCAATGACGGGAACGCTGACGTGCTTCTTGATTTCGGCAGCGTTCTCCAGGTAGGCGCCCACCTTGTTGGGCAGGGGGCCGTCGGTGAAGTTGTCGAACGGGTTCCGTCCCCAGCCGGTGACGTGGATGGCGTCTGCGCCGGCCTGTTCGAACAGCTTGGAGGCCTCCACGGCTTCTTCGAGGGAGAGGCCGCCTTCCTGGCCGTATTCCTCACCGGCAACACGGACCAGCACGGCCAGGCGGTCGCCCACCCGCGCCTTGACTGCGCTGATGACCTCGCAGGCCAGCCGGGCGCGGTTTTCCAGCGATCCGCCGTATTCGTCGGTGCGCTTGTTGTCGCGCTGGTTCAGGAACACGCCGAGGATGTAGCCGTGAGCGACGTGGATCTCGATGGCGTCGGCGTCGGCCTTGGCGATGCGCTCGGCGGCGTCGGCCCAGGTGGAGACGAGCCAGGCGATGTCCTCGCCGGTCATGTCGCGGTATTCGGTCTTCTTGCCGGCCGTGGCCGCGCCCATCTTGCCGAGCTCTTCGCGGGTGCTGTCGGCCAGGGCGGACATGTCATAGGTGTAGTCCGGCTGGTTGGGGGCGAGCACCGGGCGGTCATTGGCCACATCCACGCGGGCGACTTTGCCGTGGTGGGTGGACTGGATGCACAGCTTGCTTCCGGCGGCGTGGACCGCGTCTGCGAGGGCCTTCAGTCCGGGGATGTACTTGTCATCTGAGAGTCCGGGCTCCTTCATGGAAGCGGCGCCGTGCGGGAAGGCGATGGCACAGGCACCGGTGATGATCAGACCGGCGCCGCCGGCGGCGCGGGAGACGTAGTGGTCGATCTCCGTCTGTTCAATTTCACCGTGCTCGGAAACGTTCATGTCCATGGCGGGCAGGACAATCCGGTTGTGCGTGTCCATGGGGCCGATGCGGCCCGGGGACATCAAATGGGGGAAGGTTTTTGTACTCACAGTGGTACTTTACAGCTGATGTTTACACTGTAAACATCTGCGGAAAGAAGGCTGGGTTTTCTGCCTTATTTCGGCAGCGCAGGGCCGTCCGCGTCACGGGCGCCAGGCAGGGGATCCGCTCCGGTTGCGGGCTCGTTGTTTTCATCCTTGAGCTGCTTCACCTCGGACTTGAAGATGCGCATGGACTGGCCCAGGCTGCGGGCCAGGCCGGGGAGTTTGGGTGCGCCGAACAGCACAATCGCCAGAACAACAACAACTAGGATTTGCCAGCCTTCGAGCCTCATAACAGGGAACCTTCCGCGGGGGTGGAGATGGATGAAACGGGAGATGTAACGGGATCCGCCGGCCGGCCATGCAGCGCCCGGATCAGGGAGCGGTCACGGTCGCGCAGGCTCTGGCGCCCGACGGCGGACTCCGGACAGTTCAGTTCGAAGCCGTGATACGCGCCGGGATACACGTGCAGCTCGGTGGGCACGCCTGCCTGCAGCAGCCGGGACGCGTAGGTGATGTCCTCGTCCCGGAACAGGTCCAGTTCGCCGGTCTGGATCAGGGTGGGCGGGAGGCCGGACAGATCCTTGGCCAGTGCGGGGACGGCATAAGGAGAAAGTTCTGCAGCAGCGCCCAGATAGCACTTCCACGCGAACTCGCTGTGGGCCCGGTTCCAGGTGGGAAGGGCAGCAAACTCCCGGGCGGAGGGGGAGGTGTGCGTGGCATCAAGCATCGGGTACATCAGGTAGGCGAAGGCAAGAGCCGGTCCGCCGGCGTCGCGGTTCTGCAGAGTGAGGGCCGCGGCCAGGCCGCCGCCGGCGCTGGAGCCGGCCACGGCCACCCGCGACGGATCCACGGATAGTTCCGCAGCCGAGGCGAAGAGCCACGCGAGCCCCGCGGCCGCATCATCCAACGGGGCAGGGTAGGGATGTTCCGGTGCCAGCCGGTAGTCCACGGCCACCACCACGGCAGCTGTCCGGGCGCACAGGGCAGCGCAGTACGGGGTGTCCAGATCCACGGTGCCGGCAATCAGGCCGCCGCCGTGGAGCCAGTAGATAACCGGATGCGGACCCGCGCCCGGCGGCGTGAACACCCGCAGGGCCAGCCCGTCCACGGTGCAGTCGCGGACAGTGACACCCTCCGGCAGGGCGGTACCGGCCGGAGCTGCGGCGTTCGCCCGGAAGGCTGCCAGTCCCGGCAGTGTGGTGGGCGGGGGGTGCATTAGCGAGTACTCCAAGCCGGGGAGCAGCTCCGGATCCACCCGTGCCAGGAAGGGTTTCATGAGGCCAGCGCGTCCGCGAACCAGCCGGTGATGGTGGCCGGATGGGTGATGGCCGTACCAACCACCACCGCGAAGGCCCCGGCGTCCAGGGCGGCACGGCCCTGTCCCGGGCTGTGGATCCGTCCTTCGGCAATGACCGGACGGCCGCCCAGATCCAGCCCGGCCAGCTCGTGCAGCAGCTCCAGGTCGGGTCCGTCTGTTTTGGGCCGTTCCCCGGTGTAGCCGGCCAGCGTGGTGCCGATGATGTCCGCCCCGGCCTCGGCGGCAGCAACGGCGTCGGCCGCCGAACCGCAGTCGGCCATCACCAGTGCCGGGGACTGCCGGTGCACCCCGGCGACGGTCTCGGCCAGCGTCAACCCGTCCGGCCGTTCCCGGCGGGTGCCGTCCAGCGCCACTATGTGCGCGCCGGCGCTCGCGCAGGCCAACGCATGGTGCAGCGTTGGAGTGATGAAGACGCCGTCGTGCCCGTCCTTCCACAAACCGATCACCGGCACCTCCACGGCCGAACGCACCGCCTGGATGTCCCCGATGCCCTGCACCCGGACGGCCGCTGCCCCGCCGATCACTGCCGACTGCGCCACCTGCGCGGTGGTGCGCGGATCCCGCATGGGCTCGCCGGGGTAGGCCTGGCAGGAGACGATCAGACGGGAGCGGAGGGAATCAAGGTCAAACATGGGAACCTTCGGGAACGGTAGTGAGGGACAGTGCCCGGCGGGCTGCACCGCGGATGGCCGCGGTTTGGCCCAGCTGCGCAGGCACTATGGGCAGCTCGGTGAGCGGGCGGAGCAGTTCGTGCCGCGCGGTGCGCTCCATGGTTTCCCACCAGAGCGGGCCGGCGAACGCCAGTCCGCCGCCCACCACAACGGCGGCGGGGTCCAGGATGTTGGCCAGCCCGCCGATGGCGGACCCGGCGGCCGATGCACCGCGGTGCAGGGCCTCGGCAGCAACCGGATCGCCGGCAGCGGCCAGCCGGTAGACCTCGCGGGTGTCCCCGGCCGCGCTGCCGCCCAGCCGGGCATACAGCGCAAAGATGCCGGGCCCGGAGGCAATCGCTTCCACATGTCCGGCGCCGCCGCAGCTGCAGGCCAGCGGAACACCGGCCTCGTAGGCGAACGGGGAAGCGAAGTGCCCCACATGCCCGGCGGTGAAAGTGGCGCCCTCGACAGGCTCGCCGTTCAGCACGTAACTGCCGCCCACACCCGTGCCCAGCCCGATGAACAGGACGCTGTCCACACCGGCGCCGGCGCCCAGCCAGCTCTCGCCGAGCGCATGGGCGTGGACATCGTTCAGGGCGGCGGCGGGCAGCCCCGTCCGGGCAGTGAGCCCGGCGCTCAGCGCCGTGCCGGTCCAGCCGAGGATCGCGTCGGTCGCGGACACCACGGTGCCGCGGCCGGAGTCGATCACGCCGGCGGAGCCGATGCCCAGCGCGTCCACGGCCAGGCCGCGCCGGGCCGCTTCGTCCTGCAGGGACCGGACCAGCCGTGCGGCGGTCTCCACGACCTCCTCCGCACCGGACTGCGAGGGGGTGGCTACGGAGAAGGAGAAGACCACGTTTCCTTCAGCGTCGACAATCCCGCCCGCGGTCTTGGTGCCGCCCAGATCGATCCCGATGACGTGCCGCATGGCGATCAGAGCAGGCCGTTGTGCTCGAGGACCACGCGGATGGCCGCGGTTTCGGCCTCGTTGAGTGCGGTCATGGGCGCGGACATCACGTTGGTGTCAATGACGCCCAGCAGCATCAGCGCGGTCTTGAAGGCACCCAGTCCGGCGGCGCCGGGCGAAACGCGGCCCGGGGTGGGCGCATACACAATGTTGAACAGGTTGGCCAGACGGTCCTGGATCCGGGCGGCTTCGGCGAAGTTGCCGGCCTGCGCCGCGGCGTACAGTGCCGCGTAACCGGCCGGGTCAACGTTGCCCAGTCCGGGAACCACGCCGTGCGCTCCGCCCAGCAGGGCGCCGTCGACCACTACCTCGTGCCCGGTGAATACGGCGAAGTCCGGCAGGTCCCGGGTGGCCAGCAGAAGCTGGCGGAAGGAGACGTCGTCGCCAGAGGAGTCCTTCACACCGGCCAGGACGCCGTCCTGCGCCAGGGTCACCAGCATGGGCAGCGGCAGCTTGAAGTGGGTGCGGACCGGCACATCGTAGGCGAACAGCGGCACGTCGAAGGCGGCGTGCAGGGCACGGAAGTGGGTTTCGGTCTCGGCCATGTCGGAGATGGCGTAGAACTGCGAGGTGGCCACGATGGCGTCGGCGCCCAGGCCGATCAGCCGCCGGCCCTCCTCGATGACGCGGGGCGTGGTCTGCTCGCTGGCCCCGGCGATCAGCGGCACTTCGCCGGCATTGACCCCGGCGATGGTGCGCATCACCGTGTCGCGCTCGCTGTTGGTCAGGTAGGGGACCTCGCCGGAGGAGCCCAGCACGAACAGGCCGGAAACGCCGCCGTCGAGCAGGTACTTGGTCAGCTTCTCCAGCGAGGCGGTGTCAATGGCGCCGTCCGCGGTGCGGGGCGTGACAACCGGCGGGATAACGCCGTGGAAGCGGGGCTGTGGTGCGTGTGACAAAAACTTCTCCAGTGCTTGGTGTTGGTGCGGGGGATAGATAAAACGGTCTGGACGCTCAGGTGTGCAGCAGGCTGGGCGCGGCGCCGAGCAGGCTCTTGGTGTAGTCATTGGCGGGTGAGTCGAAGACCTGCCGGGCGGGACCTTCCTCGACGATGCGGCCGAAGTACATGACGCAGATCCGGTCCGAGACGTAGCGGACGGTCTGGATGTCATGCGAGATGAAGACCATGCCCAGGTTCAGGTCCTTCTTCAGGTCCGAGAGCAGGTTCAGCACCTGCGCCCGCACCGACACGTCCAGGGCCGACGTCGGCTCGTCGGCCACGATCACCGACGGGTCCAGGCACAGCGCCCGGGCAATCGCCACGCGCTGGCGCTGGCCGCCGGAGACCTGGTGCGGGGTGACCTCGGCGGCGGACTGCGGCAGGCCGACCAGGCTGAGCAGCTCCTTCACCTTCGCGTCGCGGGTCTGCTGGTTGCCGATGCCGTGCACCTGCAGCGGGTCGGTGAGGATGTCATGGATGGTCATCCGCGGGTTCAGGGCGGTGGCCGGGTCCTGGAACACCACGCCGACGTCGCGGCCGAAGGTTTTCTTCGAGACGGAGGCCCGGGTGCTCACCTTCTGGCCATGGAACAGGACAGAGCCAGACGTCGGCTCCTGCAGCCCCACGAGCACGGAGGCGAGGGTGGACTTGCCGCAGCCGGATTCGCCCACGATGCCCACGGTTTCGCCGCGGCGGACGGTGAAGTCCACGCCGTCCACCGCTTTGACGATGTTCGGGCGGAACAGGGAACCGGAGCGGGCCCGGTGGTGGACCTTAACGTCCTTCAGTTCCAGCACCGGGCTGGTGTCGGCGTGGATCGCGTTGCTGCTCATGAGTCCTGCCTTGCTGTAGTGCCGGAGTTCGCCAGGGCGGCCGGAGCCGGTGCTTCCGTGCCGGTTTCATGGCTGGCCCAGAAGTGGTCCTTGGTGCCCACGCGGACAAACTGCAGCACCTGGTTCGGATCGGCATCCGGGCGCAGCGAGCGTTCGGCAAACCGGTCCCCGGGAGCGAAGTCCTTGGGGGAGGGGACGGTGCCCCGGATCTGGTGCAGCCGGTCCGCGCCGGCCTCGATGGAGAGCACCGCGCCCAGCAGGCCGCGGGTGTATTCGTGCCGCGGGTTGCCCAGCAGCTCGGGGACATCGGCGGATTCCACCACCTGCCCGGCGTACATCACGGTGACCCGGTGGGCCAGGGAGGCGACCAGGGCCAGGTCATGGCTGACAAAGACCATGGCGAAGCCGAGCTGTTCGCGCAGCTCGTTGAGCAGGTCCACCACCTGCTTCTGCACGGTGACGTCCAGGGCAGTGGTGGGCTCGTCCGCCACCACGATCTTCGGGGACCGGGAGAGGGCCATGGCAATCAGCACGCGCTGACGCTGTCCGCCGGAAAGCTCGTGCGGGTAGCTCTTGAGCGTACGGTCCGGGTCCAGCTTCACCATCTCCAGCAGCTCGCGCGGGCTCTTCCGCCCGCCGCGCCGGGTCAGCTGCAGCATCTGGTCCTTGATCAGCATGGACGGGTTCAACGAGCTGAGGGCGTCCTGGTACACCATGGCAATCTGCTCACCGCGCAGGCCCCGGTAGAGCTTGTCGCGGTCCTTGGGGTTGTTGGTGAGCAGTTCCTTGCCGCGGTACTTAATGGAGCCGGTCAGCCGGGCGGTGGCCGGAAGCAGGCCCATGATCGCCAGGGAAGTGATGGACTTGCCGCAGCCGGATTCACCCACCAAGCCCATGGTTTCGCCCTCGCGGACGGTGAAGCTGACCCGGTCAACAATGGCGGTGTCGCCGTAGCGTTCCGGGAACCGGATGGAGAGGTCCTTCACTTCCAGGATCACCGGAGCGTCGTCGCTGACCGGAGGCAGCCGGTCGGAGCGGCGGGCCTCAGCGGCGGCCAGCAGCTCCAGTTCCGCGGCCAGCGCCTCAAGGGAACCGGCCTTGGTGACGTTGGCTCCGGCGTCGGACCGCGCCTGCCCGGCCGCCGCGATACCGGCTGCCGCGATACCGGCTGCAAGGTCGGCGTCGGTTCCGGTGGCGGCAGACGCGGTGAGCGGAGAGTCGGCCAGAGAGGTGCCGGCAGGATCCAGCACGGAGGGCTGGGCGGTGGTGGCCACGGCTTCGGCGGCCCGCTTCTTGGAGCGCCGGGTGCCGGGGTTGACCATGGCGTCGGTGAGCCCTTCGGCGAGGACGTTCAGCGCCAGGACCGTGAGCAGGATGGTGATGCCGCCGAAGGTGGTGGGCCACCAGGCGCCGCTGAACACCACGTTCCGGCCGTCGGCCATCACGTTGCCCCAGGACGCGGCGGGCTGCTGCACGCCGGCACCGAGGAAGGACAGGGACGCTTCGAGGATGATTGCGTCCGCCACCATCACGGTGGCGAAGACCAGCACCGGGGCAGCACAGTTGCGGGCAATGTGCTTGAGCAGGATGTAGGTGCGGCCGGCACCGATGACGCGTTCGGCGCGCACATAGTCCTCGCCGTATTGGGCCAGGACGTTGGCACGGACCACGCGGGCCAGCTGCGGGGTGTAGACAATGGCGATCGCGAGGATCAGCACCGGAACGGTGGACCCGAAGAGGTTCAGGGAGTGCTCCCGGAGGGCGAACAGCAGGGCTGCTGCCAGGGCGATGCCGGGGAAAGCCATCATGATGTCCAGGATCCGCATCACGGTCTCGCTGACGGCCTTGCGTGAGGTGGCGGCAATGGCGCCGAGGATGGCACCCAGGATGAGGGCCAGTGCGACGGCGCCCAGGCCGATGGAAATGGACACCCGTGCCCCGTAGAGCATCCGGGAGAATACGTCATAGCTGGAACCGTCCGTGCCGAAGAAATGCTCTCCGGTGGGGGAGAGGACGGGAACGCTGGATTCGTTTTCGCCGAAGGGGGCGAGGAAGGGCCCGAAGACGGCCACAAGCACAATGAAGGCCAGGAATCCGAGGGCGAGCTTGGAGCTGATGCTCAGCGCGGTGAAGCGGGCCCCGGTGTTGCTGAGCCGTTCGGTAAGTCCGTTGCGCATGGGTTACACCGTCCGGATTCGAGGGTTGATGAGCAGGTACAGCAGGTCAACCACAATGTTGACCAGCACAAACGCGACGGCGATGGTGAGTACGGCACCCTGCACGAGGTTGGTGTCCGACGTCGTCAGGCCCACCACAATGAGGTCGCCCATGCCGTTGAGGCTGAAGATTTTCTCGATGACGACGGCGCCGCCCAGCAAGTAGCCCACGCGCAGGCCCAGCACGGTCACCGGGGTGACCAGCGCGTTGCGCAGCACGTTGCGGGCCACCACGGTGCGGTAGGGCACGCCGTTGCCGATGGCAGTGCGCACGTAGTCGCGGTCCAGTTCCTCAACCATGGAGGTGCGGACCACGCGGATCAGGGAGGCCGAGACGGGGATGCCCAGGGCCAGGGCCGGCAGCGCCATGGAGTAGAGCCAGCCGACAAACCCGTATTGGTCCGCCCAGGCCAGGCCGCCGGTGGGGAAAATGGAGCCTTCCGGCAGGGCAAACCACTGGATCAGCAGGATCGCCAGCCAGAAGGAGGGGGTGGCAATAGCAGCGATCGAGAAGATGCGGATGGCCTGGTCCGGCCAGCGGTCCCGGTAGAGGGCAGCGGCCACACCGAGGGTGAGTGAGAGGACAACAGCCAGCAGGATGCCCAGGAAGGTCAGTTGCAGGGTGACGGGGAAAGCCGCGGCAATCTTGGCGGCCACGGACTCTTCCGGCGGGTTGGTGGTGCCGAAGTCCAGCCGGATAACCCCGCCGAGGTAGCGGAAGAACTGGATCACCAGGGAGTCGTTGAGCCCCCGTTCCTCACGCCAGGCGTCCTTGGCGTCCTCGCTGGCGTTCTCACCCAGAACGGCTGTGGCGCGATCCGCGGGGACCACGGAGAGCACCACAAAGACCATGATGGTTACGCCCAGCAGCATGATCGGCAGGGCGGCCAGCCGGCGGCCCAGCAGGCGGAAAAACGTTGTCACTCAATAGCTCCAATGCAGGGGGAGGTGCTGGCGGGACGCCCAGGGGCAGGCATCCCGCCAAGTGTGCGGTGCTACTTGCGTCCTACCCCGATGAAGGACACGCCGGTGGTGGGCAGCGGCTGGAAGCCGTCCAGCGCATTGCTGTCCCAGGCGGTGGGCAGCTTGCGGTGGAACAGCGGGTACAGCGGGGCTTCCTCGGAGACGATGTCGACCACTTCGGCGTGGAGCTTCTTCGCCTTGTCCCCGTCCACCTGCACGGCCTGGTCCAGCTTCTGCTGCACGGTGGCGTATTCGGGGGTGGTGTTCCATCCGGCGCGGCCTTCCATCCAGGTGGCGCCACGGTAGAACCAGCTGAGCAGGATGTCGCCGTCGTTGCCGAAGACAGAGGGGTCGCCGGGAGCGCAGAGGACGTCGAAGTTCTTGCCGCCCACCTTTTCCGGGGCGTACACGGCAGCGGACTGCAGGATTTCCAGGGTGGTGGTCACGCCGATGGCGTCCCAGTATTCCTTGATCAGCGGCACCACGCGGGTAACCCAGCCGGTGTCGGTGGAGGTCAGCGTGATGGTCATGTCTTGCATGCCTGCCTCGGCCAGCAGCGACTTGGCCTTGGCGGCGTCGAAGCCGTAGGTGGTGGAGGCCTTGGTGTAGGACGGGTGCCCCTCCTGGAAGTACGACGACGCCGCCGTAGCGTTGCCCAGCAGGGCCTTGGAGATCACCGCGTCGGTATCGATGGCGTAGTGCAGCGCCTGGCGGACGCGCTTGTCTGCGAACTTTTCAGACGCGCAGTTGAACATCAGGAACAGCAGGCCGAAGGACTGGACGGATTCCACGTCCACCTTGGCCGCAAGCTGGTCCACGTCCAGGTACGGGACGTCCTCGATGGCCTGCGTGCGGGAGGGGACCGCCGCCACGCGGGCCGCCGGGTCGGCCAGCAGCAGCCAGGTCATATCCGCCACGCGGGCCGGGTACTTGCCGTTGTAGTCGTCGAACTTCTTGAACACGATGCGGTCTTCCTTGACCGCCGAGACCAGGCTGTAGGGGCCGGAGCCGATGGGCTTGAGGTCGAAACCGGCCGGGTCGGCCTTGACCGCGGCTTCGGGCACTACCTTGATGACCGAGATGCGGGAGCTGAAGCCCGGGAACGGGTACTTGAGCTTGAACTGCACGGTCGAGTCGTCCTTGGCGGAGACCGAGTCAATGAAGGGGATGAATCCCGCGAACAGTGATTTATTGGCCGGATCCATGACCCGCTGGAAGGAGAAGACAACGTCGGCGGTGGTGACGGGTTCGCCGTTATGGAACTTCGCGCCGTCGCGGAGCTGCACTTCGTACGTGGTGTCATCCACCTTGACCGGGTCCGCCTTGGCCAGGGCCAGGTAGGACTCCCGGGTGGCCGGGTGCAGCTCGGTGAGGCCTTCGAAGATGTGCAGGTTGGCGGCCTGCGGAGTGGCGCCGGTGGAGAGCATCGGGTCAAAGCCCGTGGAGAGCTGATAGGAAATGCCGGCTTCGATGGAACCGGTGCCCTCTGCGGCGGCACTGCCGGCGGGAGCAGGGTTACCGCCCGGGCTGCAGGCGGAAAGGGAGCCGGCAAATGCTGCCGCCGTGCCCAATACGCCGGCCAGCTTGAGGAAATTCCGCCGGCTGGAATCTTTCAAAAGCCCGCTGGATTCAAACGAAGTGCTCATCTACTGCCTCACATCCGGAAGTCACTTATCGGACGTAGGATGTCCGATGGCTGTCCCGGAAACTGTAAGCTTCGTCACATCGCTCCGTCAACCCTTCACTTTGGAAAAACCAGGTCCCCTTCCGGATAGGTAGGACATCCTATATCGTTGGCGGCAACCCCACCGGGTTCTGCTTGTGCACCACCTGCAACTCTGTCCCAGGAGGATCTCAATGAGTCTGCCCGACGCATCACTGCCGCCGGCGCGGTTCAGTGCCCAAAACCGTTCCCGTGCCCTGCAGGCGGAGATCATGGAGCTCATCCTCGACCGCGACTTAAAAGCCGGCGACGCCCTGCCCACGGAAGCGGAACTGGCCGGGGCGCTCGGCATTGGCCGGAACACGCTGCGGGAGGCGCTGAAGGTGCTGCAGGCGCTGGGTGTGGTGGAAATCCGCCACGGATTCGGCATGTTCGTGGCTCCGGCCAATTTTGACGCGCTGGCGGACGGGCTGACCTTCCGGGGGCGGCTTTCGCTCCGCCACGAAGGCAAGGAAGCCCTGCAGCTGGTGGACGTGCGGCAGGCGCTGGAAGCAGGTTTGGTGGGCGAGGCGATGGACCTCTTCACACCCGAACACCTGGCCGACATCGAAGCCACCGTCCGGCAGATGGAGGCGCTGGCCGAACGCGGGGAAATCTTCACCGAGGTGGACGAAACCTTCCACTACCAGCTGTTCGAACCCCTGGGCAACGAACTGCTATCCAACCTGATGTCCGTGTTCTGGAAGGTCTACGGGAAGATCCACTCCGAACTTGGGGTTGATCCGCTGATCAACCTGCGGGAGACCGCGGCCGTCCACCGAGACATTTTCGAAGCGGTGAAAGACGGGGACAAAGAGCTGGCCTCCGAGCGGCTCCGCCGGCACTTTGACGGCATCCGCGCCGAACTCGCCAAGCTGCACGAGGCCTCATGAGCTCCCGCACCTTGAACCTAATCCGCTGCTCCGATCCCGCCGCGCTCGGGCAGGCCGCGGCCGACGTCGTCCTGGCAGCCCTGGCCGCCGCACCGGAGCCGGTCATCGGCGTCGCCACGGGTTCCTCGCCGTCGCCCCTGTACAAGGCGCTGGCCGCCAGCGGGGCGGACTTCAGCTCCGCCGACTGGTTCGCCCTGGACGAGTATGTGGGCCTGCCGCCGGGACATCCGGAAAGCTATGCCGAAGTGCTTCGCCGGGAAATCGTGGAACCGCTGGGGCTCGACCCGCAGCGTGTCCACCTGCCGGACCCGCACCGGGTGGACCTGAAGGACGCCGCCCGCCGCTATGAACGGCAGATTGCCGCCGCGGGCGGAATTGACCTGCAGATCCTGGGCCTCGGCCGCAACGGTCACCTGGCCTTCAACGAGCCGGGGGCGCCGCTGGACTCCCGCACCCGGCTGGAAACCCTGACTGAGGACACCCGCCGGGCCAACCAGCGGTTCTTTGCCTCCCTCGGCGACGTGCCCACGCACTGCCTCACCCAGGGGCTCGGCACCATCCTGGAGGCCCGGCACCTGCTGCTGATTGTCCGCGGCGCAGGGAAGGCCGAGGCGCTGGCCCGGGCACTGACCGGACCGGTGGGCACGGACTGCCCCGCCTCGGTCCTCCAGACCCACGGGCACGTCACCGTCCTGGCCGACGACGACGCCGCCTCCCGGCTGAGCTGACCGCCCCGACCGCACTCCGCACCGGCGGACCCGTGCCGCCCGGGCTGGACCGGCGGGCCGGAGGACTGGTGCAGGACGATGCATGGGACCGGGCGGGTTCCCGCAGTTTGTGCCGGTTCCCGCGCCGCGCGGCGCGGGGAATTACCCAAACCGCGGGAATTCCGGACAAACCGCGGGAATTCCCGCTTAGGCCCCGGGAAGCAGCTCCGGGTGGTGCAGCTTGGCCACCTGCGGGTGCGCCCGCAGCCAACCCTTCAGCACGTTGGCACCGTAGGAGGCGAGCATGGGGTTCTCCGGATCATCGGAGATCCCGCGCGACTGCGCGGCCAGGGCCGGCGGCAGCTGCACCGGGTCAATCACGGTGTCCAGGCGAGGGGACCAGAAGAACGGGATCGCGTAGCGGTCCACGCCCGGAGCCGGTGCGGATACACGGTGGATGGTGGCCGAGAGGTAGCCCTGGGTGGCCACCTCCAGCATCTCGCCCAGGTTGACGACCAGTGCGCCGGGGATCGGTTCCACCGGCAGCCAGGTGTCTGATTCATGCGGTTTTACTTCCAGGCCGCCCACAGAATCCTGCAGCAGCAGGGTGATGAAACCGTAGTCGGCATGCGCGCCGACGCCCTGGGTGCCGGCTTCCTGCACGACGCCGCCCACATAGTGGATGAGCTTGGCCATCCACGCCGGGGCGCCAACAAACGGTTCCGTGAAGTGGTCTTCCGGCAGCTCCAGGGACACGGCGATGGCGGAAAGCAGTTCCGCGCCCACCAGTTCCATCTGCGCGGCCCAGGCCATGGAGGTGCTGCGCAGTTCCGGCAGTACGTTGTCCGGAAACAGGTTGGGCCCCTGCACCAGCCAGTACGGCTGGTCTGCGGGGTAGCCGGCAGCAGGTGCGCGTTCGGGGCCGAAGTCGATCTGTTCACGCGAATCCGGGCGCCCCCGGGTGATTTCGGTGCCCAGCCGGGTGTAGCCGCGGAAGTGCGGGGACTTGCGGTTATCCAGTGCCAGCCGGTCCTCCAGCGGCAGGTCGAAGAACTGCTTGGTGACGTCGAACAGCTTCTCCACCATCGCCTCACCGGCGCCGTAGCCCACCAGCTGGAAGAAACCGATCCGATGCGTCGCGTCACGCAGCCGGTCAATAAATTCGGGGCTGAAGGAGCCGTCCGGATTGCGGGCGGTACTCAGGTCCAGGACGGGAATTGCCTCGGGAATCTCGCTCATTCCGGCAAGCTACCACCGGGCCTTGTCAACTATGAACCAATTGTTACGAAGTGCGGTGGAACAGGTCCCCTTAAAAAGCGGTGGCCGCCGGATTGGGCGTTCCGGACGCCCATGGGATGCAATGGAGATACGCCAAGCGAAAGGTTCACCGTGGAAACCGCCAACCTGTACGACATCCCGCTCACCCTGCTGGACGGCACCGAAACCACCTTCGGAGAGCTGTTCCGCGGCAAGGCCGTGCTGGTAGTCAACGTCGCCTCCCGCTGCGGGTTCACTAAGCAGTACGAAGGCCTGCAGTCGCTCTACGAGACATACCAGGAACGGAACTTCACCGTCCTGGGCGTGCCCAGCAACCAGTTCAACGGACAGGAGCCGGGCAGCGCCGAGGAGATTGCCGAGTTCTGCAGCACCAACTTCGGCGTCACCTTCCCGCTCGCGGCCAAGACCGACGTCAACGGACCGGACCGCCACCCGCTCTACGCCGCCCTGACCCAGTTCCGCGACGGCGAACTGGGCGAAGACATTGGCTGGAACTTCGAGAAATTCCTGGTCACCGACAGCGGCGAGGTGGTTGGCCGCTTCGCCTCCGACGTCGCACCGGGCTCGCCGGAAATCCAGGAGTCCGTCGAGGCGGTCCTGCGCCTGGAGTAGCGGCCGCAGCAGGGAGCCGGCCGCGCTAGAGGACGACGGCGTCGTCCGCGGCCTGCCCCGCAGCCATGGCCTCCCAGCGATCAAAGTAGGCCGCGCCGGCGTCGTCGTGGGTCAGTGCGCCGACCGGAAGCACCGGATACGGCGTGGCGGGCACGCCGTCCGCCGGCCGCACGTCCACGTGCGCCACGTCGAAACCGAGCCGGAACAGCTCATCGGCCATGGCATAGTCGGTGCGCGAATCACCCATGGTCCGCCACCCTCGCGGAACCGGCGTGCCGTCGGCCTCCAGCATCGCCAGGGCGCGGCGGGCGCCGAGGTCCTTGCCGACCCCGACAGCTTCAATGTCGGTGGAAATGATCGTGGGATCGATCCGGTACGCCACCGTGCCGGCAGCGTCCGGGATGGCATGGTCCAGCCGCTGCCCGCCCAGGCCGGCGAGGGACAGCTGCTCCAGGGCGTCGGCGTCGAACCTGCGCTGCTCGGTGAGGTACTCAGCGTTGTCCGCGGCCACATGCTGCTCCACGGAGAGCATGGCGAGCTTGGTTTCGTCGAAGAACATGGTCCGCGAGTATTTGGCGTCCACCAGGCCGCGGATGGTCTCGGCATAGTCGCCCGGGACCTTCAGCTCCGGATCCACCTGCGGCTGCCCTGGCCCCGTGCCGTCGAAGGAGAACCACACGGCGCCTTTTTCGCACACGGCGTGCACCCGGACGCCGGCGGGAAGCCCTGCTGCCATCATTGGCTGCATCACCTGCTCCCGGATGAAGGCATCGGAGCGCCCCGTGTTGAAGACAACGGGCCAGCCGGCGGCCGCCAGTGCCACCAGGCTGCGGATGATGGCCGGACGAACGGTCCGGGAAACGGGGCTGGCAACGGGTCCGTCGACGTCGAGCAGCAGGCCAAAGCGCGGGGCAGGGGTATTCACCCCTCCAGTATTCCAGTGCCCGCGGACCGCCCGGACGGCCCTGCGGGCGCCGGAAGGACCGATTCAGCCGTTTAACCCCGCCCCGCACCGAGCGGCGTTGTTTCTTTGGCCCCAGATGTTCTTTACTCTGTACTAGTGATCTTCAAAGCTGTTGGCGACGTACGCCCCTACCCCGACCATGGATATGTCACACCTAAGGACTGGGCAGCGGTACCTCCCCGGCAGGTTCGCCTGGATGAACTGGTGACCACGAAGGCCACGCTGGACCTCGGTGCGCTGCTGGCCGAGGACTCCACCTTTTTCGGAGACCTGTTCCCGCACGTCGTCCAATGGAAGGGCACCATGTATCTCGAAGACGGACTGCACCGGGCTGTGAGGACGGCATTGCACCAGCGGACCATTTTGCACGCACGCGTGCTGGTCCTCGATGACTAAGGAACCTCCCGACGGAGCTCCGGGCGGCCTGGCCGCCATGGACGATCGGGACGATTCGAGGCAGTGGCACGGGCACCGGATTGTTACCGGCGGCGAGCTGGGCGCGGTTTTCGCGCCCACCGACGAACCAGAGATGGTCCGGCGGGCACGACGACGGCGGCGGCTGCACAACTCGGTGATCGGCGTCTTGGCGCTGCTGTTGCTTTCAGCGGTGATCCTCGCGCAGGGACTGGTGTCCGGCTGGGTGAAGCTGCCCGCCGCAACAGAGATCAAAGCACCTGCAGGTCCGGCGGACGAATGTCCGGCCGGGCCTTTTCCGTATCTGGATCCGGCCACGGTGACCGTCAACATCTACAACTCGACGGCGGCTGCCGGGCTGGCCAATACGGTGGGGGCCGAGCTGGGCACCCGGGGGTTCCAGGTAGCGCAGGTGGGCAACAGCAGCGTCAACCGGGCAGGCATGACCGCGCTGATCCTGTCCGGGCCCTCGGGATTCGCCTCCGCCTACACGCTGCAGCAGCACATTCCGGACACCGAGTACGTCCGCGATGACCGCACCGACGCTTCCGTGGATATGGTCATCGGAGCCGGCTTCACGGAACTGCAGCCGCCGGAGCAGGCGGCAGCAGCCGGCCCCGGAGCACTGAGCTGTCCCGGGAACGCCACGCCCGCGGACGGGCAGTAGCCGGCAGTGGGGGCAGTGGGGGAGGCGGCCGCGGCAACCGGGACAGGGGAAACCGGGGCCGGGGATGAAAGGGCCGGGGCCGGGAGCATGGCGGTCCGGATTGCCACGCGGTGGCTGGATGCGGCGGATATCAGCGCTGCCGGCAGCCTTGCCGAACCGGTGCGCGCCCGTGCAGCCGCCATGTACCGCGAGGCGGACCGGCACCGCTTCCTGGCCGGACGGCTGGCAGCCCGCGCCTTGGTGGCCGGACTGCTGGGGGTACCCGAAACAGCTGTCACCGCCACCGCGCACTGCGCGGACTGCACGCACGGCAACGACGGATCACACGGCCGGCCGCTCTATTTCGTGGACGGGCAGCCGGCGCCCCTGCAGTTCAGTTTCAGCCGCAGCGGCGGATGGCTGGCCGCGGCGGCGGCGCCGGCCGGCGTCGGGGTGGACCTGGAGGACGCGGGCGCGGAGGCCTTCCAGGGGGCCGGTCTGGAAGATGTAATGGCCACTGCGGCGGAAAAGGCGGCCATCGCCGAGCTCGCCGAACCGGACCGCCCAAGGCTGCGCGCCCAGCTGTGGGTGCGCAAGGAAGCGCTGCTCAAGGCGGCCGGCCACGGGCTGCGGGTGGACCCGCGCACGGTGGAGACGGCCGCATCCGCCGTTCCGGGTAAGTCTCTGCGGGCGTCCATGCGGGCGTACGACGTCGGGCCGGAACAGTTGGGTCTTCCGGCCGGATTTGTGCTGTCCTACGCCGTCGGGGTGCTCCGGCACACGGTGGAAGTCCTGGCCCCGGCGGCGGGCGCCCAGCCGGCCTAGTGTTCGGGCTGGGGATCCGGATAGCGTCGGAGCGCCGCCTGCCGGGCCGCTCCGGAGCCGCGCGAGATCCACTTCTCCAGCGGCCCCTGTTTCCCTGCCCGCTGCCAGAACACGGCAAAAACGATGAACACCGCAATCTGCAGCCAGAGTGAGAGATACGGAAGGACGGCCAGGGCGCCCGTGCCCAGGAACAGCAGGTGGGCGCAGTACAGGGTAAGCGTCATCCGGCCGGGCGCGGATAACACCAGCAGGGCCTTGCCCGCGTAGCGGGCCAGGAACAACAAGGCGCCCAGCACTGCAACGGCAACACCGGTGGTGTGCAGCAGGTCCAGGGGAGTGGTGGTGTGCGGGGATACAAGCGCCAGCCACCACCAGGACGACGTCGGCAGGTAACCCTCGGGACCCCAGACGGCGGCGTCGCGGATCTGCGCGGCCACCAGATCCGGATCCACCTCCACCAACCGGTCAAAACCCTGTCCCGGGCCGTCCAACAGCAGGACCGAGGCGAGCCAGGCACCGATAGCCAGCGCCGTGCCCCCCGCCAGCAGCTTCAACTGCACCGCGGATTCATTCAGCCGGAGCCGGCCCACGGCCAGGCCGGTGCAGATGTAGGCCATCCAAGGGATGGCCGGGTACGTGCCGGTGAGCAGCAGTTGGCTCAGGAAAACGCCGGGCTCGGTCAGCACCGTGCTGAAAGTCGGGTCGTAACCGGGTTCGGGGAGCGAATCCCGCAGGGCCTGCATAAGGACCGGACCGAGCAGGGCAAACACGCCGGCCGCCGCCAGCAGCGTTCGAGTGGAAACACCCAGGAACGGTATGGCCAAGGCAAACATGGCCCCGTAGTACGCGAGGATGATGAACGCCGGCATGTCCACGTAGGCAATGGTCAGGCCCAGGGCGCAGATCATTCCGGCGCGGGCCGCCACTGCCCACCGGACCGCCGTGAGGGCGCCGCCCCGCTCAACCCGTGCCGTCCTGGTGATGAAGGACAGGGAGACCCCGGCAAGCACCGCGAAAAGAGCTGCGGCCTTTCCCGCGAACAACAGCCAGGGCAGGGTCGGCTCCAAATCACTGCCTGCTTCGGGCAGGACATGGACGGCCATCATCCCGAAAAGAGCGAGCCCTCGGGCTGCGTCCACCCCGGCGAACCGCGGCGATGCTGTAGGTGACATCTGGAACATCCCATCCGGCGAAGTTTCCGGTCCCGGGCCCGTCAGACGCGGGGCACCGGGAAGACACACGCAATCAATGCCACCTGTTCGTAACCTGTTTGAAATCTGAGACCAACCTGTGAGCTTTCTGGGCGGCGAAATACCTGCGGCCTCCCGGCCCAGCCGCTCACGGCACCTGCCCATCCGGCCGTTATGAGGTCAGGTAGCCATGCGAGTAATCCCGGCCCCCACGGGAGTGATTAACGCCGGTCCCGAGTGCTTCCCGCGGCTGCGGTACTCGTGTAAGGCGGCCGCTGGTTGCCTATGTTTCTGCTCGGTCCCAGCCTTCTGCAGGGACGGATGCGCGGCCCGAACGGCCGCGGTTTTGAGCAGCACCAGCAGGGAGAACCGCTCTACATGAATATGCCCGAAATCCCCCAGGGCTCGGCGGCCGAATTCGAAACCGTCCGGACCCCAGCAGGACCCGGCAATGACCCTTCCCTCCACGCCACGGCGCAGGAAGCGGCGAATGCCGGCAGCAGCAAAGGCGGAGCCGCCACCCAGGTGATCACCAATCCGCCTCCCGCACGCGACGGCTTGGCGGTGTTCCACGGAGACCGCACTCCGGAACAGCGCACGCTCATGGACATCCTTACCGAAACCGTTTCCGCCTATCCGGGCGCACCCGCCATCGACGACGGCGCCGTATCGCTGAGCTACGCGGAGCTGGAGTTCCAGGTGCAGGCACTGGCCCGCAGGTTGTGGGCCGGCGGCATCGGGGCCGGAGACCGGGTGGGAATCTATGTGCCGTCCGGCTCCGTGGACCTCTACGTGGCCATACTCGGTGTGCTTTATGCCGGGGCCGCCTATGTCCCGGTCGATTCAGACGAACCGGCCGGCCGAGCAGACCTGGTCTGGGCCGAGGGCGGGGTATGCGCCGTCGTCGAGGCAGGACTGGAACTGAACCTGCTGCAGGGCGTGCCCGTGGGCGGACACAGCCCCCACCCGCACCCCGAAGACGATGCGTGGATCATTTTCACCTCGGGTTCCACCGGGAAACCCAAGGGCGTGGCCGTCACGCACCGTTCCGCCGCAGCCCTGGTGGATGCTGAGTCTTCGCTCTACTGCGTGGATGCGCCGCTCAGCCCCGGGGACCGAGTGCTGGCCGGCCTGTCGGTCAGCTTTGATGCCTCCTGCGAGGAGATGTGGCTGGCTTGGGCGCACGGCGCCTGCTTGGTCCCGGCACCGCGGTCGGTGGTCCGTTCCGGCGCGGACCTGGGGCCGTGGCTGGTGGAACGCCGGATCACCGCCGTCTCCACGGTGCCCAGCCTCGCCGCGCACTGGTCCACGGAGACCCTCCAGCGGGTGCGGCTGCTGATCTTCGGCGGAGAGGCCTGCCCCGAGGATCTGGTCCGGCGCCTGCTTGGGCCCGGGCGGGAAGTGTGGAATACGTACGGTCCAACCGAAACCACGGTCATCGCCTGCGGCGCGCTCCTGGACGGGAAACCTCCGGTCCGCATCGGGTTGCCCTTGGCCGGCTGGGATCTGGCCGTGGTCAGGGAAGACCGGCAGCCGGTGAAGTGGGGCGAGGTAGGCGAACTGGTGATCTCCGGAGTAGGAGTATCCCGCTACCTCGACCCGCAGAAGGATGCAGAGAAGTTCACGCCCCTTCCCGCGCTGGGCTGGGAACGGGCCTATTTCAGCGGGGACCATGTCCGGGCTGAACCCGAAGGCCTGGTTTTCGTGGGGCGGGTGGATGAGCAAATCAAGGTTGGCGGCCGCCGGATCGAACTGGGGGAGCTCGACGACGCGCTGAGCCGGCTGCCGGGGGTGGCGGCCGCGTCCGCTGCGGTCCATGCGACGAAATCCGGCAACAAGGTCCTGGCCGGATATCTGGTTCCTGCTGCCGGAGCGGCACTGGACCTGGCAGCGGCTCGCGCGCAGCTGGCCAAGCAGCTGCCCGCTGCCCTGGTTCCGTCCCTCGGTATTGTGGACGAGCTGCCGTTGAAGGCCTCCGGCAAGGTGGACCGCAAATCGCTGCCCTGGCCGTTGCCCATGGTCGATACACCCGCCGACGTCCGGGTGGAGCTCAACGCCGACCTCCGGTGGCTGGGACAGCGCTGGACGGACCTCCTCGGCCCGCTGCCGCTCACCGAGGAGAGCGATTTCTTTGCCCTCGGCGGTGCCAGCCTCGCCGCGGCCCAACTGGTTTCAGCCCTGCGCGAGCGGTATCCAAAGGTTTCCGTGGCTGACATCTACGAGCATCCAACCCTCAGCGCCATGTCCGAGCACTTGGCGTCCCTGCGCGATTCAGAGCTGGATGTCCGGCCCACGCCGCAGTCACCGTGGTGGCTGGGCCTGGCCCAGACCCCGCTGATTATTGCCCTCTACGGGATCACCGGCCTCCGGTACGTCACCGGCATCGCCGTGGTGTGCATGGTCATGACCCACACGGTGGGCAGCCCGTGGACACCGGATCCGCCGCTGATTCCGACCCTGGCCGCCTGGCTCGCCCTGTACAGCCTGCCGGCCCGGATGCTGGGCGCGGTGGTCTCCTGCCGGCTCCTGCTGGTAGGCGTGGGTCCCGGGATCTACCGCCGCGGCGGCAGCACGCACCTGCGGCTGTGGGCTGCTGAACGGATTGTGACGTACTGCAAGCTGGAACCCATCATGGGCACACCCCTGGGCACTTGGTACGCCCGCGCGCTGGGTTGCCGGGTGGGTGAGGACGTGCACCTGGACGCCATGCCGCCGGTTACCGGCTTCGCCTCCTTCGGCGACCGGTCCTCCATCGAGTATGAAGTGGACCTGGCCGGGCATTGGGTGGAGGGCGGACAGCTGCACATTGGTGCGGTGCACGTGGCCGACGACGCCCGGATCGGCACCCGCTCCACGCTGATGGGCGGCGCGAAGGTCGGCCGGGGAGCCGAAACCGAGCCGGGAACCCTGGTCTCCGGGGAAGTCCCCGCCGGCGAGCTTTGGGCGGGATCGCAGATGCAGAAGGTGGGCACGGCCGGCGGCGGCTGGCCCGCGGACCCGGCAACCGCACCGCAGACACGCGGTGTGCGGCTGCTCTACTCTGCGGCGCTGGGCGGACTGACCCTGCTTAACCTGGCCTCCCTGGTCCCCGGCTCTGCCCTGATGCTGTGGCTCCTGAACGGGGTTGGTTCCTTGACGGAAGCCCTGTGGATCCTTGCCCTCTGGTCACCGGTTTTTGTGGTCAGCGCCATGGTCACCTATCTGATGCTGATAGCCGCCGTGGTCCGCTCCACGGCCAGGCTGATGCCCCCGGGCATGCACCCGGCTAATGGCGTGTCCGGGTGGGCCTCCTGGCTGAGCACCCTGCTGCTGAGCCGCTCCCTGATCACCATGTACCCGCTGTACGCCAGTGTGCTTACCCCCGCATGGCTGCGCCTGCTGGGAGCCAAAGTGGGCCGGCACGTGGAAATCTCCACCATGGAAACCGTTCCGCACCTCACGGACCTGGGCGACCGGTCTTTCCTGGCGGACCACTCCATGGTCTCCATGCGGCGGGTCCGGAAAGGCTGGCTCCACTTGGGGCCGGCGGGTGTGGGTGAAAAATCCTTCGTGGGTAACTCCGCCATAGTGGGGCCGGACACCCGGGTGCCGGAGAATTCCCTCATCGCTGTCCTGTCCTCGGCGCCTCCGCAGATGCCTGCGGGTACCTCGTGGTTCGGCCGCCCGGCCGTGGAACTGCCCCGTCCGGTGCAAGTCGGGGACACCTCACGGACCTACGAACCTCCCCGCCGGTTACTGGTAGCCCGCAGCGCCGTGGAAGCCTGCCGGATCCTGCCGGCGGTGATCACCGCCTGGCTGGCCCTGGCCACCGTGTGGGTGCTGTCCGCCCTGTGGGATACCTTCGGTTTCCTGGCCGCCGTTATATGGTCCGGGCCGGTGCTGCTGGTCAGCGGTATTGCCGCGGCGCTGCTTGCCGTGGCGGCGAAATGGCTCCTGGTGGGCCGTTTCGAGGCCACCGAACATCCGCTGTGGAGCTCGTTTGTGTGGCGCAATGAACTGGCCGATGTGTTCTCCGAATCGCTGGCCGTACCGGGGCTGGTCCGGATGAGCCTGGGCACCCCCATGCTCAACGCCTGGCTGCGCTGGATGGGCGCACGGATCGGCCGCAGCGTGTGGTGTGAAACGTGGTGGCTTCCGGAGTTCGACCTGATAGAAGTGGGCGACGGTGCCAGCATCAACCGCGGAACCGTCCTGCAGACCCACCTCTTCCACGACCGCATCATGCGGCTGGACGAGGTGCGGCTGGAAGACGGCGCCACCCTTGGCCCGAACAGCATCGTCCTGCCGGGCAGCGCCATCGAAGAAGGCGGCACCGTGGGCGGCTGCTCGCTGCTGATGCGGGGCGAGAGCGTCCCGGTCAACAGCGCCTGGTGCGGAAACCCGCTGGCGCACTGGGACCAAAGCCGTCCTGCCCAGCGGCGGGCACGGCACCGCAAAATGAACCAGTACAAATCCGCAGGAGCAAGGGTATGAACATTTATACGGGCAGCACCGGGGAAACCGCAGCGGACATGGTCTGCCGCCGGTTCGGGCGGATCCTCACCGCCATGGTTACGCCGCTGGACGAGCACGGCCAGCTGGACCAGAACGGCGCCGAGGAACTCACCCGCTGGCTCCTGCGGGACGGCTGGAACGATGCCGTGGTGGTCAATGGAACCACCGGCGAGTCCTTTGCGACCTCGGACTGGGAAAAGGCGTCCATGGTCCATTCGGCCAAACGCGTCACGCAGGGAACCGGGCGGCGGGTCATCGCCGGCGTGGGGTCCACCGACACCCGGCACAGCATTGCGTTGGCGCGCGCCGCCGCCGAGCAGCAGGCGGACGGGCTGCTGGTAGTGGCTCCGTACTACTCACGCCCGTCGCAAAAGGGCCTGTTGCGCCACTTCGAGGCCATAGCCGACAGCACCGACCTCCCGGTCATGCTCTATGACATCCCTGTCCGCACCGGCGTCGCCATTGCACCGGAAACCCTGGTGGCCGCCGGGAAACACCCGAACATCGTGGCGGTCAAGGATGCCAAGGGAGACCTGGCCTCCTCCTCATGGGTCATGCAGCACAGCTCCCTGGTCTACTACTCGGGAGACGACGTCCTGAACCTGCCCCTGCTCTCCATCGGCGCCGTCGGCATGGTCTCGGTGGTGGGGCACGTCGCCGCTGACCGGCTGCGGGCGCTCGCCGCAGCCTTCGCCGGGGGCCGGGTGGACGAGGCGCTTCGGATCCACCGCGAACTGCTGCCTATCTACACCGGAATGTTCCGCTGCCCGGGGGCTGCGTCCGCCAAGGCCGCACTGCGGAAACTGGGTCTTCCGGCCGGTCCTGTGCGCGGTCCGCTTGCAGACCTCGATGCGGATGAAACCGCGCTGCTGCTCGCAGACCTCTCCGCGGCTGGGTTGCCCACTACGCTTGCGCACGGCACGGCGGTCCCTGATGCTCTAGCTCCGACGCATTGACTGTGGCGGAGGAAGGGGGGTGGCGGTGAGTGAACCGACCCGGACAGGCGCGGCCAAGCGCCGCATAGGGGGCGTCGACGCAGCCAGGGGGGCGGCGTTGGTGGCAATGATGGCCATCCACGTCCTTCCCGGCTGGAACGAAGACTTTGAACCCACCTTCACCTGGCTGGTATTCGCAGGACGGGGCGCTGCACTGTTTGCCCTCCTGGCCGGGGTATCCCTGGCCTTTATGTCCGGAGGGCAGTATCCGCCGCGCGGCGAGCGCATGACGGCGGCGAGGCTGGGGCTTGCCGTGCGCGCAGTCCTGATCACCGTCATCGGACTTTTGCTGGGATTCCTGGTGATCTACGCGCAGGTCATCCTGGTCTATTACGGGGTGATGTTCCTGCTGGCGCTGCCGTTGCTTCGGCTGCGTGCGCGGACACTCCTGATCCTGTCAGCGCTGATCGCCCTCACCGCTCCGGTGCTGATGCAGGCAACCCGGGACTCACTGGCCGACATGGGCGGAGTGGAACCGAATTTTTCCACGCTGGTGCAGGCGCCGGGGGATGTCTTGGGCCAGGTGCTGCTCAGCGGCACTTATCCGGCCCTGCCTTGGATGGCCTATGTATGCGCGGGACTGGCGATTGGGCGGCTGGACCTCGCCGAGCGCAAGGTCCAGCTCCGGCTGGTCGTGGCCGGAGTGGGCCTCGCCGTAGCCACAGCGGCCCTGTCGGCATTTCTGCTGGGACCGCTGGGCGGCCGGGACCAGCTGGTGGACGCTGCCTCTGTGTGGTCCTCCACCCCCGAGGAGACCGTGTACGACACCCTGATGTGGGGCCCGGATCCCACGCTGCCAACGGACACGTGGTGGTGGTTGGCTTCCTTGACGCCCTACTCCAGCACGCCGCTGGTCCTGCTCAATACAATCGGCACGGCGGTGGCGTTCCTCGGAATCCTCCTCCTGCTGGGCAAGGCAGCCTCCGCAGTGCTTGCCCCACTGGCCGTCCTGGGGAAAATGACCCTGACCCTGTACTCACTGCATCTGTTGCTCCTGGCCACCGGCCTGTTCGAGGACCGGCCGCCCCTGTCCCTGATTGTGCAGCTCATGATCGTGGCAGGCTTCGCCTACGCCTGGCAACGGTTCAACGCGCAGGGCCCGCTCGAACGGGTTGTATCCGAAGCGTCTAAACGGGTCCGCAGCACATATCTGGAACGGGCGGGCAGAAAAGCGGCCGCTCAACGGACTGCCGAATACGGAGCGGAACGGAAGCCCGGCGAGGCCCGGCTCCCCTCCGGGACGCCGGCCGGGACGGAAGGGCAGCCGTTTTCGATCCGCAGCGCGGCACCACCGCCGCCATCCACTCCGCCGTCCATCCAGCCGGACAGAGTTTCCCCTTCCGCCGCTTCCGCCTCGACTGCACCACCGCCGCCGCCCATGGGGAGGCGGCAGGCGCTGGAAGCAGAGGCCCGGGGCAGGCACCGTAACCGGCAGCGCAGTTGATGCCTTTAACCTCCCGGCAGCGGATGCTGAGGGCTGTGCTGGGCGCTGTGTTCGGCTCGGCGCTGCTCGCGGCGCCAGCTGCTGCCTCTCCACAGGAAGCGGACCCGTGCGCCCGCCTCACCGCAGGGGAGGTGCGGTACGACGTGGCCGACGCCGAGCGCGTCACCTTCGCAACGGCGGAAACGTACGGCGCCACGGAGACCCGCCTAATCGGCTGTGTACGCCAAGGGGACAGCTACGTGCAGGAGTGGAAGTCGTGGGGGTTCAGCGGCCGCAACGGGTTCGCCCCGCCGGGAAGCATGTGGGAGAACACGCTGTATTCGCCGACCGGGTCCTTCACGATAACGGAGGCCCTGGGACGTGCCA
Source organism: Arthrobacter sp. zg-Y20 (assembly GCF_030142075.1). Classification (NCBI taxonomy): domain Bacteria; kingdom Bacillati; phylum Actinomycetota; class Actinomycetes; order Micrococcales; family Micrococcaceae; genus Arthrobacter; species Arthrobacter sp. zg-Y20. Next base: position 370,534 of record NZ_CP126241.1, read on the forward strand.
ATCCCGGAACGCAGCTGACCTATTACACGCTGAACCCCGCCTCGCGGTGGGGCGGGGAACACGGTCCCAGCTACAACCAGTACTTCGAGGGCACGGGCGGGCCGGCGGATGAAAACCTTTGGGGGTACATGCAGCAGGGACTATACGAGCAGGCGGCCGTCATCAACTGGAACCGCCCGCCGGACATGCCCACCCGCCAGGGTGCCTCTTTTGCCATCTTCTTCCACGCCGGGTACGCGCCCACCTGGGGGTGCATATCCACGGATTTGTCCACGGTGGTGCGGTTGCTGAAAACCGCGGTCCCCGGGGATCGCATCGTGATGGGCACGGTGGATGACGTTTTCACTGCCTCCACGGCAGCTGCCGACGGCGTGGCCTCCGCGGCGGCCCGCGCGGAAGAAAAAGCAGAAGCCGCGCAGGATCGGGCCGAGACCATGACCACCGGTGCAGCCACCCTGGCGGTGGTTGCCGCGATGGCGTTTGTGATCCGGCTGGCCTTCCGGAGCGCCGGCCGCAAACACAGGCCCGACGGCGGCGCGGGCGGCACCCGGCCGGAGCCGTCAACGGAGTCATCAACGGAGAAACCAACCGAGAAACCAACGGAACGACCGCTGCCGGAGGGACCGCCGGCGGAAGGGTCTGCTGCGGAAGAATCCCGGACGGGCTCTTCCGTTCGCGGCACTAGCCGGTGAGCCGGGCCTGCATTGGGCTGCTGGATTGAATAAACTGCTGGGGTGAACCGAATTTCCGCCGCCCCGGGCTACCTGAATGGACGCTGACGCAGCGGAAGCAGGCCGGCGGCTGTATGAGGAACGCATGGCGTTCCTGCCCGGGCTATGGATGCCCGAAGCCCCGGCGTGGGAGAGCCTGCCGGAAGAAGACCGGTTGCGCTGGATCCGATACGCCTCAGAACTCCCGGCAGAGGGCCTTTCCGGCTCCGACGACTAGTTTGCCCCCCGGGACGGGAAAACTTCGGACGGGTAAACTCCGGACGGGTAAACCAGTCGGGGCAGCCCTGACCCCGACTACGCGTACCTGCCGCCCCGCCGCCGTGGCATGCTCTCCGGCATGCAGCAGGCCGGAGAGCAGCGGAGCGCCCCTGATCCTTACACCCCCACCCACGGCAGCGATGAGGTGAACATTCACCACTATGACCTGCGGCTGGACTACAGCGTCAGGTCCAACCGGCTGGCGGCCGTGGCCCACCTGGCCGGAACCGTCCGAAATCATCCGGACCGCACGGACCGCACCGACCGGATTGTCCTGGATCTGGACCGGCGGTTGCGGGTGGAAGAAGTGCGGCTGGTGTGCCGGCAAGGCGCCGATGCCGGCTTCGCCCCGGCGGACCCCACGGCCGGGGATCCGGTGGCCGTCCGCAGTTTCCGGCAGCGCCGGGCAAAGCTGGAGGTACTGCCGGAACGTCCGCTGGCGGGCGGCGAAAACTTCGTGCTGTCCATCCGCTACCGCGGAAAACCGCGGCCAGACGCCGGGCAGTGGGGGGACATCGGCTGGGAGGAACTGACCGACGGGGTGCTGGTGGCAGGGCAGCCAACCGGGGCGCCGTCGTGGTTTCCCTGCAATGACCTGCCTTCTGAAAAGGCGCGGTACCGCCTCAGTGTGACCGTTGAGGAAGGCTACCGGGTGGCCGGCAACGGCGCTCTGGTGTCGCGGACCGCCGGGAAGGGGCGGGAAACCTGGGTATTTGAGCAGACCGAGCCGATGGCGACGTATCTGGCCACCGTGCAGATCGGCCGGTATCGGAACATGGGTCTGCCGGGGCGGGTGCCGCAGTCCGTTCTCGTACCGCCCTCGCTGGCAGGCGCAGCCCGGACCGCACTAGGCCGGCAAGAATCCATGATGGATCTGTTCACGGCTAGGTTCGGACCGTATCCGTTCAAAACCTACACTGTGGTGGTCGCCGATGACCGGCTGGAGATCCCCCTGGAAGCCCAGTCGGTGTCCGTTTTCGGCCGCAACCATTTGGAGACCGCTGGGGAGCCGCTGGTGGCCCATGAACTGGCCCACCAGTGGTTCGGGAATTCAGTGACTGCACGCAGCTGGAAGGACATCTGGCTGCACGAGGGTTTTGCCACCTACGCGGAATGGGTGTGGGCCGAAGCCGCCGACGGCGAGGATACCGACGAGCGGGCCCACCGCGAGCTGGCGTGGCTGCGGGGCCAGCGGCAGGACCTGCAGCTGGCCGATCCCGGCCCGGCAGCCCTGTTCGACGAACGGGTGTACCGCCGTGGTGCCGTGGCCCTGCATCTGCTGCGCCGTGCCGCCGGGGACGGGGCCTTCTTTTATCTCCTGCAGGAGTGGACGTCCCGATACCGGCACGGTTGTGCGGATACCGGGAACTTCCTGGACCTGGCCGAGCGCATTTGCGGTTCAGCCGGCGTTTCGGCCGCCGGGCTGCTCACTCCATGGCTGTACGAACAGGCGCTGCCGGCCGCCCGCCCCGCCTAGGCCGGATGGGATTCCTGCCAGGCCTGGTCCAGCGCCGACGCGAAGAGGTCAGTGGGCTGGGCACCGGAAATGCCGTACTTGTCATCCAGCACAAAGAACGGCACGCCGCTGATGCCGAGTGACCGGGCCTGGGCAATGTCGGCGTTGACGTCCTCGGCGAACTCCTCGGCGGCCAGCATGGACCGCACCCGCTCGGGATCCAGGCCTACCCGGCTGCCGATCTCGGCAAGGGTATCCACCGCTCCGATGTCCTGCCCCTTCTCGAAGTGGGCGGAGAGCAGCGCCTCCTTGGCGGCGTCGGCAGCGCTGTTGCCGCCCTCGGCGCGGGCCAGATGGATCAGCCGGTGCGCGGAGAAGCTGTTGGCAACCACCAGCGAGTCATAGTCATAGGACAGGCCCTCACCGGCGGCCTGGACAGTGACCTGCTCCAGCATTCCGGCCAGCTGCCCGGGATCGATGCCCTTGCGCTCGCTCAGGTACTGGGCCTCGGTGCCGTCGTAGTGTTCGGGCAGCGAGGGGTCGAGCTGGAAGCTGCGCCACTGCACTTCCACCTCGTCCCGGTGCGGGAAGGCGGCCAGTGCGGCCTCGAAGCGGCGCTTGCCGATGTAGCACCACGGGCAGGCAATGTCGGACCAGATATCAATCTTCATACCGGCTCCAACGCAGAAAGGACCGGGAGGCATTCCCGCACTGTCGAAACAGTGCAGAACGCGCTCCCGGTCCCTGCCTGCGCGGATACTGAAGCGGTATCCGCACTAACCCCTACCCCCAGGGGTTAGGCCGGCGCCAGCTCCTGCGATTCGTGCAGGAAGCGGGCGTAGGCAGGCACGGTGAGGAAGGTCGGGAAATGCTCCCCGCACGCCACTTCCTCAAAGAGTTCACGGGCGTCCTTGAACCGGTCACCGTCGAAACGCTGCAGGTTGCCGAACTCCTCGTCGAGCAGTTCCTCCACCCACTGGTGCGTCACGATCTCGCCGTCGTCAGTCACGGCCGAGGTGTGGATCCACTGCCAGATCTGCGAGCGGGAGATTTCCGCTGTGGCGGCGTCCTCCATCAGGTTGTTGATGGCCGCTGCACCGTTGCCGCGCAGCCAGGACTCGATGTAGCGGATGCCCACCTCGATGTTGCTGCGGATGCCGGCCTCGGTGATAACCCCCGGGGTGGAAGCAATGTCCAGCAGCGCCTTGTCATCGGGCACCACGTCCTCGCGGGTCCGCTCCAGCTGGTTCGGGCGCTCGCCGAGTACGCCGTCGAACACCTCCATGGCCACCGGCACCAGGTCCGGATGTGCCACCCATGAGCCGTCGAAGCCGTCGCCGGCCTCGCGGGTCTTGTCGGCGCGCACCTTCTCCATGGCGACGTCGTTGGCCGCGGCGTCCTTGCGGTTCGGGATGAAGGCGGCCATGCCGCCGATGGCGTGTGCCCCGCGCCGGTGGCAGGCACGCACCAGCTGTTCGGTGTAGGTGCGCATGAACGGCGCCGTCATGGTCACCATGTTGCGGTCCGGCAGGACAAACCGGGGGCCGCGGGTGCGGAAGTTCTTGATTACCGAGAAGATGTAGTCCCAGCGCCCGGCGTTCAGGCCGGCGGCGTGGTCTTTCAGTTCGTAGAGGATTTCCTCCATCTCGAAGGCCGCGGTGATGGTTTCGATCAGCACGGTGGCCCGGATGGTGCCCTGCGGGATGCCCATGAGGTCCTGTGCCAGCACAAAGATGTCATTCCACAGGCGGGCTTCGAGGTGGTTTTCAATCTTCGGCAGGTAGAAGTAGGGGCCGCGGCCCTGCGAGATCAGACGCTGCGCGTTGTGGAAGAAGTACAGGCCGAAGTCCACGATGCCGCCGGCAATGGGGGTGTTGTCGATCAGCATGTGCTTTTCGGGCAGGTGCCAGCCGCGGGGACGGACCACAATGGTGGGCAGGTCCGTCAAAGAGGAACCGCTGAGCTTGTATTCCTTGCCTTCCGGGGAGGTGAAGTCGATCTTCCGGTCCAGGGCGTCGCGCAGGTTCAGCTGTCCGTTGACCACGTTGGACCACGACGGCGTGGAGGAGTCCTCCATGTCAGCCAGCCAGACCTTGGCACCGGAGTTCAGTGCATTGATGGTCATCTTGCGGTCCACCGGGCCGGTGATTTCCACCCGGCGGTCCTCCAGCCCGGGGGCCGTGGGAGCCACCCGCCAGGTCCCGTCTTCGCGGATGCTGCGGGTTTCGGCCAGGAACGTCGGGTCCGCGCCGTTGGAGATCTGCGTCCGGCGAGCCTGGCGCTGCTGCAGGAGTTCCTGCCGGCGGCTGGCCGTGGCCTTGTGCAGCGCCTTGACGAAGTCCAACGCCTGCGGGGTGAGGATCTCTTCCTGACGCCGCACGGCGGGGGCGGTCAGCGAAATTCCGTTCAGGGTGATCGGGTCATTCATGGCGTTCTCCTTGGGGTAATTCAAAGCAGTGGGGTGATTCTGCGGGGGCGGGGCCGGTGCGGCCGGCGCCCCCGCAGAATCCGGCTGAAGAGCCGGGGTTAGTGGAACTGGCTGGATTCCGTGGAACCGGCCAGGGCCAGGGTGCTGCCCTCGGGGTTCAGCGCGGTGGCGATGGCGTCGAAGTAACCGGTGCCAACCTCACGCTGGTGCTTGGTGGCGGTGTAGCCGCGGGACTCGGAGCCGAACTCCTTTTCCTGCAGTTCCACGTAGGCACTCATACCGTTGCGGGCGTAGCCGTGGGCCAGGTCGAACATCGAGTAGTTCAGGGCGTGGAAGCCGGCCAGGGTGATGAACTGGAACTTGAAGCCCATGGCGCCGAGTTCGCGCTGGAACTTGGCGATGGTGTCATCATCCAGGTGCTTCTTCCAGTTGAAGGACGGCGAGCAGTTGTACGCCAGCATCTGGTCCGGGAATTCGGAGCGGACAGCCTCGGCGAACTTGCGGGCCAGCTCCAGATCCGGGGTGCCGGTCTCCATCCAGATCAGGTCCGAGTAGGGCGCGTAGGCCTTGGCCCGGGCGATGCAGGGCTCAATGCCGTTGCGGACCTTGTAGAAGCCTTCGGCTGTGCGCTCGCCCGTGATGAACTCGGCATCCCGCTCGTCGACGTCGGACGTGATCAGGGTGGCTGCCTCGGCATCGGTGCGGGCAATAACCACGGTGGGGGTGCCGGCGACGTCGGCCGCGAGGCGGGCTGCGTTCAGGGTGCGGATGTGCTGGCCGGTGGGGATCAGGACCTTGCCGCCGAGGTGGCCGCACTTCTTCTCCGAGGCGAGCTGGTCTTCCCAGTGCACGCCGGAGGCGCCGGCCTGGATCATGGACTTCATCAGCTCGTAGGCGTTCAGCGGGCCGCCGAAACCTGCCTCGGCGTCGGCCACAATCGGCACCATGTAGTCATCCACGCTCTGGATGCCTTCGGCGAACTCGATCTGGTCGGCGCGCAGCAGGGCGTTGTTGATGCGGCGGACAACGGTGGGCACCGAGTTGGCTGGGTACAGGGACTGGTCCGGGTAAGTGTGGCCGGAGTTGTTGGCATCGGCCGCTACCTGCCAGCCGGAAAGGTAGATGGCCTTCAGGCCGGCCTTGACCTGCTGCACGGCCTGGTTGCCGGTGAGGGCGCCCAAGGCATTGGTGTAGCCCTCATCGCCGGCGCCCCGCAGCTGGTCCCAGAGCTTCTCGGCGCCGCGGCGTGCCAGCGTGTGCTCTTCCTGCACGCGGCCGCGCAGCTTCACAACGTCTTCGGCGGTGTAGTCCCGCTCGATGCCTTCCCAGCGGGGGTCACTGGCCCATTCCTGGGTGAGCTGCTCGGCCGTGGGGGCGGTGTTCTGGTCCTGGCTCATTGCTAAATCTCCTCGAATTCATTTCATTCATTCCGGTCCGCTTCAAACCGGGAATTTCCTGCTGTGAACTAAGCCTGTGCCAACAACAACCCCTCTTCTAGGGTTTTTGTGTGGAAAGAAATGCAGTTCTTCGCGTATGGTGAAAAATGTGACGAGTACAACATGGAACCGGCCCAATCCCACGCCCCGGAAGCCGGGTGCCGCCACCGGCAAGCAGTCCGCAAGCGACACCGATAGCACCCTGGACGTCATCAGCTTGGGGCGCCGTGTACGGCATTTGCGCAAGGCCAAGGGCATGACCCTGGATGACCTGGGCGCCGCCGTCGGAACTGTGGCGTCGCAGCTGTCCCTGATTGAAAACGGCAAGCGCGAACCCAAGCTGGGCATGATGCAGGCGCTGGCGGCTGCGCTGGATGTCAGCATCGACTCGCTGCTGGGCTCGGAGCCGCCAAGCCGCCGGGCAGCGCTGGAGATCGAACTGGAACGGGCGCAGCGCGGGCCCCTCTACGCCTCTTTGGGCCTGCCGAAGGTGCGCATCGGCTCGCGGCTGCCGCTGGACGTGCTCGAATCCCTCGTGGGGCTGCAGGCCGAACTGGAGCGCCGGCTGGACGAGCAGGTGGCCACACCCGAGGAGGCACGCCGGGCCAACGGTGAACTGCGGGCCATGATGCGTGAGCGGAACAACTACTTCCCGGAATACGAGGCCGAGGCGCAGAAGGTGTTGAAGTCCGTGGGGCACACCTCCGGGCCGCTGTCCCAGCACGTCATAGCTGACATTGCCGCCCACCTGGGCTTCAGCCTGCACCACGTGAACGACCTGCCGCACTCCACCCGCTCCGTGACCGACCTGAAGAACCGCCGCATCTACCTGACCCAGTCCCAGCGCTCGGACCATGATCCGCGCTCGGTGCTGCTGCAGGCGCTGGGCCACTTTGTCCTGCAGCACCAGACGCCCAGCAGTTACGGCGAGTTCCTCGGCCAGCGGGTGGCTACCAATTACTTCGCCGCGGCGCTGCTGTTGCCGGAGAAGGCCACAGTCGATTTCCTGCAGCGGGCCAAGGCAGCCAAGGAAATTGCGGTGGAAGATATCCGCGACGCGTTTGCGGTGTCCTATGAAACGGCGGCGCACCGGTTCACCAACCTTGCCACCGAGCACCTGGGCATCCCCACGCACTTCCAAAAGGTGCACGAGAGCGGGATTGTGTACAAGGCCTATGAGAACGACGGCGTGACGTTCCCTGCGGACCACACCGGCGCCATCGAGGGCCAGCCGATCTGCCGGTACTGGACGTCGCGGGAAGTGTTTTCGGTGCCGGACCAGTTCAGCGCGTTCAACCAGTACACGGACACGCCGGCCGGGACCTACTGGTGCACCGCCCGGGTGGAGCGGGGCTCGGCCGGCAAGTTCTCCGTCAGCATCGGGCTGCCGTACCAGCATGTGAAGTGGTTCCGCGGCCGGGACACCGCCGAGCGGTCCAAATCCCGCTGCCCGGATCCGGACTGCTGCCGCACGCCTCCCGGCGAGCTCTCTTCGGAGTGGTCCGGCTTCGCGTGGCCCAGCGCCCGGGCACATTCACATCTGCTGGCCGCACTGCCGCCGGGTGCGTTCCCCGGTGTGGACGAGACCGAGGTGTACTCCTTCCTGCAGTCCCATTCGGAGCAGTGACGCGTCCGTGACCACCGCATAGGGTAGGGCCATGCCTGAGATGCCCGAAGTGCAGGGACTTGCCGATTTCCTGCGAACCAAGCTCCTCCCGGCCGAGGCGGCACCCGCCGTCGTTTCCGACGTGGAAGTGCTTTCCTTCGCCGTGCTGAAGACTGCCGGGGTGCCGCTGGACGCGCTCCACGGCCAGGCGGTGGAGGCGGTGGAGCGGCGGGGCAAATTCCTGGTGGTCACGGCGGGCGGCGTGCATTTGGTGATGCATCTGGCCAAGGCCGGCTGGCTGCGCTGGTCCGACGCGCTGAAGCCGGGCCGGCTGCGGCCAGGGAAAGGCGCCATGGCACTGCGGGTGCGGTTCGCGGCCGGCGACGACGGCAAAGAGCCCGGCTTCGACCTCACCGAAGCTGGAACCAAGAAGTCACTGGCCGTGTACCTGGCGCGGAACCTGGAGGAAGTGCCGGGGGTGGAGCGGCTGGGGCCTGAAGCGCTCGACGTCGGATTTGATGCCTTTGCTGTGCTGCTTTCCGCCCACCGCGGCCAGATCAAGGGCCTGCTCCGGGACCAGTCGGCCATTGCCGGGATCGGCAATGCCTACAGCGACGAAATCCTGCATGCAGCCCGCCTCTCACCGTTCGCCAACGCCTCCAAGCTGGACGCAGACGAGGCAGGCCGGCTGTTCGTTGCCATGCGGACCACGCTGGAGGCGGCCATTGCCGCAGCCTCCGGCCGCCCGGCGTCGGAACTCAAGGACTCCAAGCGGCAGGCCATGCAGGTCCATGCCCGCACGGGCCAGCCGTGCCCGGTGTGTGGAGACACCGTCCGGGAAGTCTCCTTCGCCGATTCGTCGCTGCAGTACTGTCCCACCTGCCAGACCGGCGGCAAGGTCCTCGCGGACCGGCGGATGTCCAAACTGGACAAGTAGGGCCAAAGGGATGGCCCCTTCGGGGCCTGGATCGGCGGCAACGAAATTCCCGCGCTCGCAGAGCTCGCGGGGAATATTAAAGCCGCCTTCCTCCAGGCCCCTACGGGCCTCGGAAAAAGCAGCGGACCCCGGCGTGTGCCGGAGTCCGCTGCTGTCTAACCAGGGGTTGTATCCCGGTGCGGGGTTACCTCCGCACCGGGATTACGGGTTAGCTGCGGCCGTGGCCGTGGCCACCACCGTGTCCGCCCTTGCACTTCTGGCCTTCGAACTTGGCCTTGTAGCTTGCCTTCTCGGTCTTGCCCTTGCCGTTGAAGGTGTAGTTGGCCGTGACTTCGCCGCCCTTGATGGAGGACTGCTTGGTCTTGATGGTCACGGACTTGCTCTTGCCGGCCCCCAGGTTCTTGACCGTCACGGTGCCGTAGCTCGACTTCACCGTGATGTCAGCCTGCTTGGTGCCGGTGTTCTTGACCGTCACTGCAATCTCCGCGCCGGAGCCGGAGCACTTGCTGACCGCGCTGACCGGGTTGGCCGGCGTGGGCTTGGGCGTGGCGGTCGGCTTGGGCGTGGCCGTGGGCTTGGGCGTAGACGTCGGAGTCGGCTTGGGTGTAGCCGTCGGCTTCGGCGTGGCCGTCTGGGTAGGCGTCGGCGTGGGCGTAGGCGTTGCCTTGGCCGGAACCTTGATGGGCAGGATTTCTGCACGCCCGCCGTCGCCGTTGGTGCCGCTGAGGTCACCGGTAGCGTTGTGCAGGTGCAGGAACAGCGCCTTGGCATCGGTGGTTCCCGCACGGCGGGTTACATCGATTTTGCCGCCGTTCACGTCCGCAAACAGGGCGCTCGGCGTGGCACCGTTGAAGGTCAACGCCGGGTTGGCGGCGTCGAACGCCACGTATCCGGTGCTGTCCACGGCCACACTCTGACCTGCGTCATTCACGTTGTACGGGCTCCATGTGGTGACCCGGTACTGGAGCGGCGCCGATGCGGCGTTGACGTCCAGGCCCAGGGCTGCAGCCCGCACCGGCAGGGTCACTGCGTTGGTGTCGAACGTGTTGGTGTCCGTGTTGCCCTGGACCCCGTTGGCTGCGGTCTGGTCCACCTGCACCGCAGTTCCGTCGGCGTTCAGGCGGTAGGTCGAGATGAGGACAATGTCCACGTCGTCGGCGCGGCTCGTGAACGTCACGAAGTCGGGAACCGAGTCACCGTTGGTGTCGATCTCCACATCGATCTCGGTGGCGCCGCCCAGGATGGGCCAGTTATCCCATGTGCTTACGCCGAAGTTGACCAGGGACTGCTGCAGGTCACCGCCGGCGGCCTTTACGGTCGGGACAGTGGACGAAGCGCCCACCGCCTGCACGTCGAGGGCGTACATGGAATCCATCTTTACAGATGCCAACCGCGGGCTCTCGGCGCCCAGGACCAGGGGCGAGACCAGGGACAGGTAGCGTGAAGCACCCGTGCCCTGGTTGAGGTCGCGTCCCTGCAGGGTGACCGTGCTCTTCAGCGCCTCGGAATCTGCGAAGGCAATTTCCTTGCCCGCGCTCATGTCCGAGGTCGGCTTCGGGGCAGAGTAGACCGGGACACGCAGGGTAGGCGTGCCGTTGGCGGTCAGCTGCACCCGCCCGGACACATCGGCCAGGAACTGCCGGGTGATGCCCAGCTGTGTGGCGTCAGCGGCCGGGTCCATGGTCTTGGCCAGGGCTGCCGGATCCGAAATGCTCAGCGTGACATCCACGGAGGCCTTGCCGTTGGCCGGCACGTTCACCGAGGGGGTGGTGCTGATAACGACGCCGGGCATGGCCGAGGCCTGCAGGTAGCTGACGTTGTAGGACATAGGCCGGTCGGACCTGTTTTCCACCGTGATCTGCTTGGTGAGGACAAGTGCTTCCTTGCCGAGTTCCAACACACCGAAGTTCACGCTGGTCAGGGCGGGATCCTCGGTGGCGTAGGCCAGCACCTTGGTGCTGACGGCATCCAAGGCATCCACACGGCCTGAACCGACGCGGTTCGGAGCGTGGACGGCTCCGTTGGCGGCGATCACGTCATGGGTTGCGGTGTTCATGATGGCCGTCTTCACCTGATACGGGTTCAGGTCCGTGGCGGCGTAGACCAGGGCGGCAATGCCGGCCACATGGGGAGTGGCCATGGACGTGCCGCTGTTGACGGCGGCGCCGTCGCCCGAGCCCACGGCTACGGAGCCGATGGCAGAGCCGGGAGCAGCGACGTCGGGCTTCACCACGCCGTTGGAGCCGTGCACGCCGCGGGACGAGAAGGAGCTGACAGTGTCACCGACGCCGGAGGGACCGGATGTGGTGGCCTTGTACGCGGGGGACAAACGCAGGGTCAGGGTGCCCGCCACCGCGGCCGGACGCAGCCGGTCGGAGGAGGCAGCGTTCAGCTGGATACCGGGGATGGTGGCGTTGCCGCCGATTCCGGCGTCAAAGACCGCCCGCGGGGAATCCAAGACGACACCGGTGGCACCGGCAGCCTGGGCGTTGTTGAAACGGACGCCGGAGCCGCAGGGGAACGCACCGTCCGCTTCCCACTGGAGCCAAACCCATTTGCCGGTCAGTGAGCCGGCAGGGAACGGGTTGCAGCCAAAGGCGTTGTCCGCCGGGGCGGCGACCACGGTTCCGGTGAGCTGGGCTTCCGTGACGTCCGGGTTGGAATAGTTGAAGTTCGACGAGTACTGGCCGGAAGCCGTCCCTGCGAGCTCGGCGGGGGCGATGACATCGGCGCGGTCCAGGGTGACCTGGGAACCGATGGTGCTGGCCACCGTCAGCGCGGATTTGGCATTGCCCGGGGAACCGCCGACGTCGTAGACATCTCCGGCGTTGCCCGATGCGACAACAGAGAGGATGCCCTGCTCGGTGAGCTTGTTGACAATGTCATTTTCGGGATCGTCCACGGGGGAGTAGTCAGAGCCCAGGGACATGTTCACAACCTGCGCGCGGTCGGAGAAGTCACCGTCACCGTTGGGATCGAGTACATAGTCCAGGGCCTGGCCCACCACGTCGGAGGAGCCCTCACAGCCGAAGACGCGGATGCCCACCAGGGACGCTTCGGGGGCGGAGCCGGGTCCGATCCGCATCGAATTGACCTGTTCCGCCGTCAGCTTGGAGTAGTCGCCGCGGAAAGTGGTGCCGTCATTGTTGGTACCGTAGCCTGCTGCGGTGCCGGAGACGTGGCTGCCGTGACCGCCGCAGTCCAGCGGGTTCAGGTCAGGCTTGGGGACAGGCTGGTACGTGGGGGATCTTGGATCAGCGTTGTAGTCGTCGCCCACCAGGTCATAGCCGCCGATGAACTTGGCCGCATCCAGCAGACCGCTGTCCGCGGTGGGAATGATGGGCGATGCCTGCGCTGCTGCGTAGGCCTCCAGCGTGCCGGGACCGCCGAAATCGCTGTGGGTGTAGTCAATGCCGGTGTCCAGGACGGCGATGGTGATGCCCTTGCCGGTCTGCTGGCGCTCCACCCAGGTGTTCAGTGCACGGGTGTCGATGTCCGTTCCCTTGTTGTCCACGGACTTCGACACAATCTTGGTGATGCGCTGGACATCGTCACGCGCGGCCAGGGCACGGATGGCCTCAGCGTCACCCACGATGGCCGTGCCGGGAAGGGTGTTAGTGGTGGTGTAGAGGGTGCTGGCCTCGGCTTCCTGAGCCACGGATTCAGCCTGGGAAGCGATGTTGCTGCGGATTTCTTCCACCAGCGGCTTGTTCACCACCGGCTCGGCTTTGCCTTCCTTGACCTCTTGGGGCTGCGTCTGTTCAAAGGCGCCTTCACCGGTGAACTGGACGTAGACGGAGACCTGGCCTGAGGCGTCGCGCAGGCTCGGGGATACCTTCTGCGCCTGGAACTGCTCAAGCGATATGCCCTGGGCGAGTCCGTCGTTGTTGGTAGGTGCCTCTGGTACCGCGGTGGCCTGGGCCGGCAGGCCCAGGGACGCTGTGAGTGCGATCCCGGCGAATGCGGCAGTGAGAACCGCGCCGGGTTTGTGGTGGATGGACAATCTCATTGCGCTCCTTGAACATTCCGCCGAGCGCTACCGGGCATGTCCAAGAGACTTTGCACCGGCTGCTGACACACTGCGGCAGGTTTCCGTTGTGCCTCCAACCCCCGTCAGGAGTGTCAGCGTGCACGTAACGGCCCCCAAACCAAGCAGCCGTAGGCACACAATAGACGAGCAATCCCGCCCTGCAAAGGTTGGTGTCCCACAATGCGAATTACTTGCCGGCCTATTGTTTTATGCCCGTTGAGCAGTTATCTTTCGCGCTATTCTCCGGAGAATTTATGCCCGTGCTGCGCCGCCGGCGGACCACCTGGTTGCCCGGCAGGACCTTGAGTGAGCGGAGCGAATTACGGGATTTCACGATTCCTCGTTTCCAATAGGCGGATGGAAGCAGGTAAGCGGGCTTTATCGGCCCCTTGCCCGGTGATTGAACAGCACACCGTGTGATAAGCGGACATACGCCAGACTTAGGGGCAACAGCAATGAGACCCTCAATGTGCCGGAACCGGCCGCCGGGTTGAAGGACACCAAGGAGCACGATGCCAGGGTTTTTTCTTGATAAGTCGGACCCGGCCAGTTGGCGGGCATTAAACGGACTGGCCCTGAAGGTCGCTGAGGCGGCCGAGCAGGCGGGGCTGCCCCGGTCCGTAATGGAGCTGCTGAATGTCCGCACCTCCCAGCTCAACGGATGTGCCTACTGCCTGGACCTGCACGTCCGGCTGGCCCGTGAGGCCGGCGTCAGCGGGCAGCAGCTGGCGGTGCTTCCGGCTTGGCGGGACGCTGCGGTGTTCAGTGAGGTGGAGTGCGCTGCCCTCACCATCGCCGAAGCGTCCACCCTGCAGTCAGGAACCGAGGCACTGCACCAGGAACTGCAGACGGCGCGGAAAGCCCTGACCGATGATCAGTACTCCTGCCTGCAGTGGGCCGCCGTGGCCATCAATGCCTTCAACCGGGTTTCCATCCTCAGCGGCTATCCGGTGCGCCCGCGGACTGGCAACGCCGCACGGGAACCGGAGAAATCCAGCCGTGAGTAATCTCGATCCGTCTCCCGGGCAAAACGAAAGGGCACGATTTACCGTTTTCGCAGCACAAAACGGTAAATCGTGCCCTTTCGACGCTCCCAACGGTAACTTTTGCCCGTTCGGCCGGCCGGGGTGGCGCTAGAGGGTCGGGCCCTGGCCCGCGTTGCCCTGCCACAGCGCGTCAAACGGCGCGTTCGAGGAGACGCGGTTGCGGATGCCTTCGGTGACGAATGCCTTGGCGGTCTTGGCCGCTTCCAGCGGGGTGGCACCCTTGCCCAGTTCGGCAGTGATGGCGGCGGCCAGCGTGCAGCCGGCACCGCTGACGGCGACGTCGCCCACCTTGGGAGCGCGGAGCACCTCCATGGTCTCGCCGTCGTAGAAGACGTCCACCGCGTCCTCGCCTTCCAGCCGGACACCGCCCTTGGCCAGGACCACCGCGCCGCTGGCCTCGTGGATGCGGCGGGCTGCTTCCTTCAGGTCCTCGACCGTTTCGATGGAGTCCATGCCGGAAAGGGACATGGATTCAAAGTGGTTGGGGGTGACGAACGTGGCCAGGGGGAGGATCTGTGCCTTCAGCGCCTGGTCGGTGTCCAGCGCAGCGCCGGGTTCCTGGCCCTTGCAGATAAGCACCGGATCCAGGACCAGGTTCTTCCAGTCCTGGGCCTGCAGGGCCTTGGCGACGACGTCGATGGTGGCCGGGGTGCCGAGCATCCCGATCTTCACCGTGTCCAGGTCATAGGCGGTGGTGATGGCTTCGAGCTGGTCGGCGATCACCTGCGGGTCCACGGGCACGAAGCGGTGGTTCCAGGAGTCCTTGGGATCGAAGGACACAATGCAGGTCAGGGCGGTGATGCCGTAGACGCCCAGTTCCTGGAAGGTCTTCAGATCGGCTTGTGCGCCGGCGCCGCCGGTGGCTTCGGAACCGGCGATGGTGAGCGTGACGGCCGGAGCTGCGGCCGCGGCAGAGTGTGTGTTTGCAGACATGGCTCTATCTTCCACCTAAACCGGCGGAACCGGCCACCCTGATAAATCGCGCCGTAACCGGGCGCCTTGGAGCTGCCCGCCGCCACCCGCCGTCGTGCTGGTTGTCCGTCCCGGGGTTAGCGGTCCCGGGGTTAGCCGTCCCGGCGGACGCCGCGCAGCAGGTGCACCACGTCTTCGACGATGTTCCGGACCACGGGCAGGCGGGAGAGGATCACCAGCTTCGCCACCAGCGGGGCAAGGCCCGCTGCCAGGCTGTGGGACCTGCGCTGGTCAGGGGAACGGTCGTAAACCCAAAACAGGGTGATGCCCATGTACATCAGCCACAGCAGTTCCGGCAGGTCGTCGCGGATGGCCAGCGGCGGCTGCGGCCGGGCGCTCGTGACGGCCTGGCGGAACAAGGCGATGGACTTCCCGCGGCCGACGGCGGCGTCGGCGCGGCGGTTCGAGGCCATGGCGTCGCGCAGGAAGTGGCTGCCGAAGGCATGGTAGGGGGCCATGGTGGCCAAACCCGAGGAAAGGATCACCATCAAGTTCTCACCGAGGTTTTGCCCCTCGCGGATCAGCGGCAGTGCCAGGGACCGGTGCTCGTCCTGCAGCGATGAATAGAGCTCGTGGATGAGGTCATCCTTGGAGCGGAAATAGTAGTACGCGTTGCCCACCGAGACCCCGGCATCCTGCGCAATGGCACGCATGGTGGTCTGCTCGTAGCCCTGGACGGTGAACAGTCGAAGTGCCGTTTCGATGAGGAGCCGGCGCGTCTGTTCGCTCTTGACGGTGACGGCCAATGATGCTCCCTTTTGCAGTAATTTCAGCGTTTAGTAGACCACAGAATTGAACGCGTTCAAAAAGGCGCGCCGGAGGGGAAAGCCGCAGGGGGAAAGAGGCATTCAGCGGGCCGGGATGCCGGGGAATCAGCGGGAAGCGGGGCGGGCCCGCGACGGCCTCCGGGGCATGGCAGAATGGATGCGGTCCTGAAGGGCCGCCCGGGGCAGCGGGCACAGTGCTAATACAGCCGGCGGAAGCCAGGCGAACCACTACCGAAACGGAAAATGCCATGACTGCACAGCCACGGGCAGCTGCGAAAACCGCTGCAACCTACGCCTCCCGCGGGAGCTCCCAGTACGACTTGATCCTGACGCTCATGTGCGTGGTCATCGTTATCTCCAACATCGGCGCCACCAAAGGCGTGCAGTTTGCCCTCCCGGGCGGCTGGGAGATTGTGACCGACGGCGGGTTCTTCCTTTTCCCGCTGGCCTACATCCTGGGCGACGTGGTCAGCGAGGTGTACGGCTTCAAGGCCGCCCGACGAGCGATCTTCACCGGGTTCGCCATGGCGCTGCTCGCCGTCGTCAGTTTTGCCATCATCATTGCGCTGCCCGGGTTCACTGACGCGTACGGGCTCCAGAAGCAGGCCGCGCTGGAGGTGGCCCTCGGCCCGGTCTGGCAGATTGTGGCCGCCAGCCTGCTCGGGTTCCTGGCCGGGCAGCTGCTGAATTCCATGGTGCTGGTGCGGATGAAGGAACGGTTCCGCGAAAAAGCCCTGGTGGGCCGGCTGATGGCCTCCACCGGGGTGGGTGAATTCGCCGACACACTCATCTTCTGCGCCATCGCCGCACCGGTGATCGGGATTACCGACGCCGGCGGGTTCCTCAACTATGTGGTGTTCGGGTTCCTGTACAAGACACTGGTCGAGTTCCTGTTTGTGCCGGTGACCGCCATGGTCATCCGGGTGATTAAGAGGCGCGAACCGACGTATGCCGGACCGGAGCTGGAACCGGCGCTTGCCGGATAACCGCGGGGCGAAATCTGCACCGGTTTGTGCAAGGGTGGACAGACGCACGCGTTTCACTTCCCCACTACGGCAGGAGAAAAAACATGAGCAGTTCCGAACAGGTCCCCAACCCCGGAGCCCGGGCAGTAGACGAGAACCTTGCGGGAACCCGCGACGAGTTCAACGACGAAGTCACCAAGGTGCTGCTCGAGGATGCGCAGGAGGACAAGAGCCCCGGCGACGAGGAACGTGATTCCCAGCCCGCCCTGGAAGAGGACGAGCAGACCGTGGCCAAGCCGGACAATTCCTAACCGAACGAACCGCTGCCGCGCACCTGGAACTAGGCGCTGTAGTACTTCCCCAGCACCTCGGCCTTGAAGTCGAAGAAGGACCCGTCCTCGATGGCCAGCCGGGCGTCATCCACCAGCTTTACCGTGAACCGTTCGTTGTGGATGGAGATCAGCGTGTGGCTGACCATCTCGTTCGACTTGAACAGGTGCTGGATGTACGCCCGGGTGTAGTTGGTGCAGGTGTAGCAGTCGCAGCCGTCCACCAGCGGACCGAAGTCCTTCTTGAACTTGGAGTTTGAGAGGTTCTTGCGCCCGTACGGCGTGTAGAACGCGGAGTTGCGGGCCACCCGGGTGGGGGAGACGCAGTCAAAGGTGTCGGCACCGTTCTCGATGGCCGTGAAAATGTCATCGGGTTCGGAAATGCCCAGCAGGTGCCGCGGCTTATTCTCCGGCAGTTCCTCGGTGCACCAGCGGACAATGGTGCCCAGGTTCTCCTTTTCGAAGGCGCCGCCCAGGCCGAAGCCGTCAAAGTCCATGGCACCCAGGTCCCGGGCAGCCTTGCGGCGCAGGTCCTCGTACTGGGCGCCCTGCAGCACCCCGAACAGCGCCTGGTATGGTTTTCCAGCCCGCTCCTTGGTGAGCCGCTCGTGTTCGGCCAGGCAGCGCAGCGCCCACAGGCGGGTGCGTTCCAGCGACATTTCCTGGTAGCCGCGCGAATTCATCAGGGTAGTCAGCTCGTCGAAGGCGAACATGATGTCCGCGCCGATCTTGTGCTGGACCTGCATCGAAATCTCCGGGCTGAACCGGTGCTTGTCTCCGTTCAGGTGCGACTTGAACCAGACGCCGTCGTCGTCAATGTGGGCCAGGCGCTCCTTGCCGGGCGCGACGTCGTCGTCCGCTCCCGTGGCATGGGTGGTGCCGTCGGCATTCATGTTGATGACCTTCTTGAACCCGGCACCCAGGCTCATGACCTGGAAACCGCCGGAATCGGTGAAGGTGGGGCCGGACCAGTTCATGAACTTTCCCAGCCCGCCGGCCTCGTCCAGGATGTCCGGGCCGGGCTGCAGGTACAGGTGGTACGCGTTGGCCAGCACTGCCTGCGCGCCCAGCTCCGCAACCGACTCGGGCAGCACGGCCTTGACCGTGGCCTTGGTCCCCACCGCGATGAACGCCGGGGTCTTGATCTCGCCGTGCGGAGTGGAGATGGTGCCCGTCCGGCCTTGGAAGCCGCCTCCGTTCGCCTCTACGCGGGCTTCGGCCGCTACGGGGGCGGTTTCGCGCAGGCGCTTACCGAGGGTGAAGGAGAAGGCTGAAGAAGACACCCTTCCATTTTGCCCTACCCCGGGCGGCTCGGTTTCCGGGGACGGCGCCGGGCCGCTGGGGGCGCCGCGGGGGCTACGGGCGGCGGAGGGGACGGTGTGGGACGTTCCCCACATTTATTTCAGCCCGAACTTCTCCGGGGATACGTTGGAAGGTGCGGGTTCGGAAGGCACATCCGGGTCACCGGCCCACTCCTTCTGCGATGTCCACGGCAAGAAAGGCTGTGTCTGCCCCCTTGACGCACCTGAAAGAAATGTTCCGGATTGCTCCGGCCAACAATGACCACCACGTGGCCATCCGCTGTGCCATCGGTATTGGCCTGCCGCTTCTGCTGGTGTTGTTCCTGGGACGCATCGACCTGGCGATCTTTGCCTCCTTCGGTGCCTTCACCGGCATTTACGGGCGCAACGAACCGCACCGCCAGCGCCTTGGCCACCAGGTCCGCGCCGGAGCGCTGATGCTGGCCGTCATCCTGGCCGCAGCCCTGTGCGCACGGCTGGACCTGGATGAGTGCGGAACCGTTATAGGCACCACCCTTGTGGCGGGGCTGGGCACCGTGGTCACCGGATTCTGGCGGCTGCGGCCGGCCGGCTCGCTGTTCCACATCTTTGCGTTTGCGGCTATCTCCTCGGTGCCGAACCAGCCGCCGGTCTGGCAGGGCATGCTCGTTGCCGTCCTGACGGTGGCGTTCTCCATCCTGGTTGGCCAGTCCGGAATGCTTGCCCGGCACTACCGCACGGACTGGAGCCGTCCGGTCCGTCCCCGGTTCTCCGCTGCACAGCGCCGCCTCATCTATATTGACGGGCTGCAGTACGCGGTGGCCGCGCTTCTGGCCGGATCCATTGCCACGATGCTGGGCATCGGCCACAATTACTGGGCGATGGTGGCCGCCACGGTTCCGCTGGTGGGCCAAACCGCCCGCCACGGGGTCTACCGCGGCCTGCAGCGGATCCTGGGCACGTTCGCGGGCCTGGTCCTAACGGCCCTGATCCTGTTTCCCGGCCTGGAACCCTGGCAGATGGTGCTGGTCATCGCAGCCTGCCAGTTCGGCGCTGAAATGCTGATTGCCCGCCAGTACGCGCTGGCCCAGGCAGTGGTCACGCCCCTGGCTCTGGTCAGCACGGAACTGGCGCATCCCAGCAATCCCGTGGAACTGCTGCGGGACCGGGGGATTGAGACCCTGATTGGTGCCGCCGTCGGCATGGCCGTGGTGGTTGTTGTGCACCTGCGCCGGAAGCGCCTTAGCCCCGGACAGCGATAAGTTCGGTCTGGATCCGGCGGTCGATTTCCGCGTCCGTGAGGGTCTGCGAACCGCCGTGGGCCCGCAAATACAGCAGGGCGTTCAGGCGCAGGACCCGCCATTCCTTCTCGCTGTCCTCGTTGCCGGCCTCAGCGGCACGATGGATTTCCCGGTCATACAAGTTGGGTTCATTCAGCTGGCGCTGCAGCAGTTCGGCTGCGACTTTCGCCCTCAAGGGGTCCGTCTCGGTTGCGTCCGCCGCGCGCACTGCTTGGCTGTACGCGGCAGCGCTCTCGTCGTCGCCGGCCTCGTGGGTGATGTGTGCGGCCAGGCTCAACGCACCCTGGATCCAGTTCCACCGCCCGAAGTTCCCGTCAAAGGGCAGCCCGGTGATGACGTTGCAGACCTTTAGGGCGTTCCCGGAATCGCCCAGGTCCACGAACAGCAGGTAGGCCAAGTCGCGGACATCCTGGAGGTTGCTGCCGGACTTCACATTCAGGCCGCGTTCCAGCCGGCCGGCGATCTCCTGCACGGCGGCATGGCCGGGATGCGCTGCGGCGGCTTCGGCGATGATTTCGGCAGCGTTGTCCTCTTCGGAGGGCACCTGGCGCACGGCGTCCGACGGCGCGCCCTCCGGTGCCGGGGCCTGCACCCGGACGGATGATCCGTGCGCCAGCCGCAGCGAGCTGCCGTCCTCAAGCTTCACGATCACCAGCGCGGGAGTGCCGAAGTCGTCTTCCTCCACACTGGTGCCGGCGACCGGAGCCAGCGGTGCCGCGGGCCCGTCACCGGGAACCAGTTTCTGGCCGGGGGCTAGCAGTTCCGCATTGACCCGGAACGTATACGTTTCCGGCGCACTCTCAGACATGGCGATTCCTTCGTGGTTGGACCTCGGCTCCCCAGACCTCCCATTATATAAAGCTCCGGTAACGCCGGTTCGTCAGCGTCCCGGTCAGCGGCCCCAGCCGGCCGAGGCCAGCGCCTGGCGGAGCAGGTCGCCCCGCCCGCCGGAGAACTCGGCGTAGATGGCCGGGCTGAGGGCCTCCTCCGGCGTCAGCCAGGACAGCTCCAGGGCATCCTGGCGCGGATCGCATTCACCGGTCACGGGAATCAGGTAGGCCAGCGCGACGGCGTGCTGGCGCTCGTCAGTGAGCCCGCTCTGGGAGGGGGAGGGGAAGTACTCGGCGACGGCGAACGGCACCAGAGTGGGCGGCAGCTGCGGCAGCGCCATTGGGCCGAGGTCCTTTTCCAGGTGGCGCAGCAGCGCGCCGCGGATGGTTTCGCGGTACATCACCCGCCCGGAGACGAAGGAACGCACCATCCGGCCCTCGGGGGTGGCCTGCAGCAGCAGCCCCACCTCCGTGACGTAGCCCAGCGGGTCGCACCGGACCGGGACGGCTTCAACGTAAACCATGGGCAGGCGCTGCCGGGCTTCGTAGAGGTCTTCCTCGGAAAGCCAGCCTGGATAAGGGTCAGGAGTACGAACGTTCATAGCAGTGTTCTACCCCAAACAGGCCCTGCCAGTCATTCGGCACGCTGCGCTTCGGCCATCGGCTGAACGGCTCCAATACAGCCCCGGGGCCTTTCGGGCCGCGCCGCGGCCGCCCTACGCTTGATCCATGACACGGGAGCTCCCGGAGCTCCTCCTGCCGGATGCCGGGGCTTGGCGGGAGTGGCTGGAGCACAACTATGCCCGATCTTCCGGCGTACGGCTGGTGCTGGGCCGCAAGGGCGGCACCGTAACGGGGCTGACCTACAAACTGGCTTTGGACGAGGCCCTCTGCTTCGGCTGGATTGACGCCCAGGCGGACAAACGCGACGAGCAGAGCTATGTTCAGCGGTTCCAGCCGCGGGGAGCGCGCAGCGTCTGGTCGCTGCGGAACGTGGGGCACATCAACCGGCTGGAGGCAGAGGGCAGGATGCACCCGGCCGGCCGCGACGCGGTCCTCAGCGCAAAAGTCGACGGACGCTGGGACGCCGCCTACGCCGGACCTGCGGCGGCGGAGCTCCCGGCGGACCTGCAGGCAGCCATTGCCGCCGATCCCGAAGCCCAGCGGATGTTCGACGTACTGACCGCGCAGAACCGCTATGCCATGTATTTCCGGCTCAAGAACCTCAAAACGCAGCAGGGCAGGGAACGCCGCATTGAGGCCTTTGTCCAGATGCTCCGGGAACACCGCAGTCCCTATCCGCAGAAACGCACACCCCCGCCCCCGTCCCCGGCGGACACGCCGTCGGACGCATAGGGGCATCCCACCGGGCCGGGACAGAAGCAGCAGCCGGCCGTCCAACCGGTTCCACCAGGAGGTCCAGATGTGCCGGCTCTTCGGTATGCACGCAGGAAAAACCCCGGTCGCGGCCACCTTCTGGCTCCTCACGGCACCGGACAGCCTGGCCCGGCAAAGCCGGAAGGAAGCGGACGGTTTCGGCATCGGCACCTTCGGCCCCGACGGGAAGCCGCACACGGACAAGGCACCCATTGCGGCCTACGAGGACGTTCAGTACGCCCAGGCCGCACGGGACCTGGAGAGCACCACGTTCATTGCCCACGTGCGTTACGCCAGCACCGGCGCTGACACCGCCGTCAACACCCACCCCTTTGAGCAGGACGGCCGGCTGCTGGCCCACAACGGCGTGGTGGAGGACCTGGACAAGCTCGATGACCGGCTGCGGCAACTGGATGTGTATGGCCTGGTGAAGGGGGACACGGACAGCGAACGTGTCTTCGCGCTCATCACCGCCGAAGCAAGGGCCAACGGCGGCAACGTCACCGAAGCCATCGGCGCGGCCGTGGCCTGGGTGGCGGAAAACCTCCGGCTGTACGCGGTCAACCTCGTCCTCACCACCGCCACCGATCTGTGGGCGGTCCGCTACCCGGACACCCATCCGCTGTATGTGCTGCAGGTGGCCTCCGGAAACCAGCACGGGGACAAACGCACTGACCGCATCAGCGTCCACAGCGACCAGATGCGGCAGGAAAACCGACCGGCCGTGATGGTGGCCACCGAAAAAATGGACGAGGACCCCAACTGGCGGCTGCTGGATTCCGGCGAAGTGCTGCACGTGGACAGCAGCCTCACCATGGACCGCCTGTTCCCGCTTCCACAGCACCCGGAACACCTGATCACCCTGGCGGACCTGGACGGCAAGGCCGCGGCGTCGCAGCATCCACTGAAAGTCAGCTGACCCCGGCGTACCACCGGTACGGTGCCCGGGCCGGGTTACCCGTCCAGGTCGGCCCGCCGCACCCGGGCCGACGCTTCCAGCACCATCCACGCCTGCAGCTGGGTGGAGAGCTCCACCGTGGAGCCGCCCGGATAGGTGTTGGCGGCCGGTTGCAGGGGATGGGTGGAGAACAGCTCCCATTCCCCGCGTTTGGCCCGCCCCTCCCACAGGGCCTGCGCGGTGGCGTCCACCAGTTCCGACGCTGTGCGGCGGGATGGTTCGGGCAGGGCGGGTGACACTGCGGCCTGGGCAAGGTACCGGGCCAGGATTCCCGTGAACAACCCGCCGTCCCCGGTACCGTGGGTCCGCAGCACCGGCGAGGGGCCGGCGTCGTCGGTCAAATGCTGCCGAACGGCAGCTACCAGCTCCTGTGCCCGGGCGAGGTTGGCGCTGCCGCCCAGTTCCAGCAGGGCAGCCAGCACCGGCCCCTGGTTGTAGGTGAAGATCCGGGATTCGAGCTGCGGGCGGCCGCGGACCACCTTCACCCCGTCCATGTACAGGCCGGTTTCCGGATCCAGCAAGGTGGCGTTGAGCCAGTCCACCAGCGCCTGGGCCCGGTCCCGGGACCCGGTCCGAACAAAATGCAGGGCAGCCGGGGCGGTTGCCGGCGTGTTCTTGAAGTTCCGGTCACGGTTCCAATAGATGCCGCCCCCCAGGTCATTCGTGTGGGCCGATACCAGGGCCGCGTCCAGGGTCTGCAGAACCTTGCGGTAGGGACGCTGCCGGTCGCGGGACCCGGACAGGGAGTTCAGGCGTCCCACAGACAGTGCCAGCCAGGCCATGTCGTCGTAGAACCGGTTGGTGTACCGCATCCGGTTGCGCAGCCCGATGGTACGCACCAGCGCGGGGGCCAGCTCGGCGGCGGCGGGATGCTCCGGTCCGCGGAACGGGGTGCCGGTGCGGCGTTCCCGCAGAGCCGCATCCACCAGTGAGTCCAGATAGTGTGCCTGCCACCAGTAATGCCAGGGCTGGCGCAGCTCCGCCAGCCGGGACAACGGGTGCCGGGTGGCAGCCAGATGGGTGCCGGGCAATCCGGCCAGCTGCCGGCCGAAAGCCGCACTAACCGTGCGTGCGGCTGCCTCGGCGCGGTCGTCGGCGTCCAGGGCAGGGTCCTCGAAGAGCATGCGCCAACCCTAGACCAGCCGCGGAGGATGCGGCACCAGCCGACGCACAGTAGGCTCGGATCCTGCCGTGTGAGCTGCACTACAGTTGCTGCGGCAGACGGATCAGCACGGGGAATTGGCAAGCAGGAGGAACGCATGGACATCGCAGGCGCATCAGCAATAGTCACTGGAGGAGCGTCCGGACTCGGGCGCGCAACGGCGCGGAAACTGTACGACGCCGGTGCCTCCGTGGTGCTGGTTGACCTGCCGCAGTCCAACGGCCTGGCCTATGCCGGGGAACTGGGCGACAACGCCCGCTTCGTGCCCGGCGACGTGACCGACCCCGAGCAGATGCAGGCCGCCGTCGAAGCCGCCATGGCCGCCGGACCGCTGCGGGTGGCCGTGAACTGCGCCGGCATCGCGACCCCCGGCAAGGTGCTGGGCCGTGACGGCGTGCTGCCGCTGGAGGACTTCGCCCGCGTGATCAGCGTGAACCTGATCGGCACCTTCAACGTGACCCGGCTGGCCGCGGCCGCCATGGCGGAAACCGAACCCGTAACGGCTAACGGCACCGAGGAGCGCGGCATCATCATCAACACCGCGTCCGTGGCGGCCTTCGACGGGCAGATCGGCCAGCCGGCCTACGCCGCGTCCAAGGGCGGGGTGGCTGCCATGACCCTGCCGCTGGCCCGCGAGCTGGCCCGCCACCTGATCCGGGTGGTCACCATTGCCCCGGGCATCTTCGAGACACCCATGATGGCCAGCCTGCCGCAGGCTGCCCAGGACTCCCTGGCCGCGCAGGTGCCGCACCCCTCCCGTCTGGGCCGCGCCACCGAATACGCCTCATTGGCCGCGCACATCATTGAAAACCAGATGCTGAACGGGGAAACCATCCGCCTGGACGGCGCCATCCGGATGGGACCGCGCTGAGCCTGATGACGGAAACGAACCCTTTCCCGGCCGAGGCCCTGCCGGATCTGCCGGACGCCGACTTCTACGCCTTTGAAGACCTGCTCTCCGATCCCGAAAAGGACAAGCTGGCGCAGCTGCGGCGCTTCCTTGCCGCGGAAGTGCTTCCGCACGCGGACACCTGGTGGAATGAGGCCCGGTTCCCCGCCGAGCTGCTGCCCAAGCTGGCTGAACTGGACCTGTCCACCCCCGTGCAGCAGGGCCACTCACCGCTGTTTGCGGGTCTCGTCATTGCGGAAATGACCCGTGCGGACACGTCCCTGGCCACCTTCTTTATGGTCCACCATGACCTGTTTGTGGAGGCCCTGCACGCCTTTGGGTCCGAGGAGCAGAAGGCCCGGCTGCTGGAGGACGCCCGCGCCCTGCGCATAACAGGCGCGTTTGCCCTCACCGAGCCGGAGCACGGCTCGGACGTGGCTGGCGGCATGGCCACCACGGCAGTGCGCGACGGCGACACCTGGGTCCTCAACGGTGCCAAACGCTGGATCGGCAACGGTACGTTCTGCGACTACATGGTGCTGTGGGCACTGGAACCGGAAACGGGCCGCACCCGCGGTTTCCTGCTCAACGCCAACCTGCCCGGGGTGACCCGGACCCGGATTGAAAACAAGACCGCGCTGCGCACCGTGCAGAACGCCGACATCTTCCTCGACAACGTACGGGTGCCGGAGTCGGATCTGCTGGCCGGAGTGGAAAGCTTCGACGACACCAAGCAGCTGCTGCGCGGGTCCCGGATCATGGTCGGCTGGCAGGCCGTGGGCGCACAGCTGGCGGCGTTCGACGTCGCCCGGGCCTACGCCGTCGAACGCCTGCAGTTCGGCCGCCCGCTGGCTTCCTTCCAGCTCATCCAGCAGCAGCTGGTGCAGATCCTGGGGAACGCCGTGGCCAGCACGGGGATGCTGGCCCGGGTTACGGAGCTTGAGCACGGGGGATACGCGGGCGGCGAAGTAAGCGGAGGCATGGCCCGGGCAGCGCTGGCCAAGTCCTACGCCAGTGCCCGGATGCGTGAAAGCGTGGCGCTGGGCCGGAGCATCCTGGGTGGGAACGGGATTGTCACCGACTACCGGATGGCCAAGATCTTCGCCGACGCCGAAGCCATCTACACCTACGAGGGAACGTACGAGATCAACACGCTGATTGTCGGCCGGGACGTTACCGGGGTTTCCGCGCTGCGATAGGCCTCTGCGGTTGTGCTGGCCGGCTCGGGTATGGGGGATTCCCCTCCGGTCCGGGAAAAATCGACCGGTTTGGGAAATCCCTGCCACTGCAAACCGGAGGGATTTCCCAAACTGGCAGCAGATTGTCCGGCGGCCCGGAAGAGGCCGGGTGGCAGAGCGAGTAAAGGATCAGTAGGCTTACTAAATGGGTCGCAGCAACGGCGGCCCGGTTTACCGGACCGAAAGGCATGGTTTATGAGCGAGCAGAGCATTCCTGACCCCGAGCTGGGCGACGATCCGGTCCTGGCCGACGACGTAGCCGCGGTTGCCACCCCCGACGAGCTTTCGGTGGTCTCCGAAGACGAACTGCTGGAGCAGGACGAACTGGTGGACGCCGAAGACCTGACGTACCCCGGCGCCGCAGAGGACAACCCGGACAACTGGCAGGAAGATCCCCTGATCCGCGGAGAGGAGCCCCTGAACGAACCGGGCGAGCTCTCCGATCAGACCCTGCGGGACGAGACCGCCGAGGAACGCTTCCTCACCGGCGCCGACCAGGTTCCGCCGGAGGAGCCCACCATCGGTGAGGCAGCCAACGACGTCGACTTCGGTGACCCGACTGTAGGTGATGAGGAAGACGCAAGCGATGATCCCTCCCACCGCGGCGGCGATCCCCTTGCTGACTTCAATCCCGAAGAGCAGGTCTAGCCAGCTTTCCTGGTCAACCTGCGGGGTCCGGCAGCCCTGGTCCACGGACCGGCACCGGGCCCCGCGGCACTAGGCTGGAGCTATGCCTTCCTTCCGCGTCCAGCTGAACATCCTGGGACTAAAGCCGGGCAACCAGCCCGAGGCCGTCATGGAAACCGCGGTAGCGGCGCTGGGCACAGCACACCACGTGGAAGCGAATCAGCTCGACATTGTGTCCGGGGTTCCGCGGATCACGCTGCGGTTTACGGTGCCGGATGACGAGTTCTCCGTGGAGAATTCACGGGCGCGCCGGGCAGCCATCAACATGCGTGCCGCCGTGGAGGAAGTCGCCAACGGGCAGGACCTGCGGGTGCTGCGGCGGATGCGCGGGCGCTGGACGGTGTTGTAACCGGCTCTTCGGCGGGAAATGCCAGCGACAGCCCGGCAACATCGTCAGCCCGGGAACGCGTCCAGGGTGAGGCGGCTGCGGTATTCCACCGGCTCCCGGGTCAGCGGATCGGTAAACCGCACGGATCGGGCCAGCAGCTGCAGCGGCTTCGAATAGTCGTCCGCCGCCTGCGGAAGCAGCTCCGGATAAAACGAATCGTTCAGGATCCCGATCCCCTGCGACGCCATGTGCACCCGCAGCTGGTGGGTCTTGCCGGTGTGCGGCAACAGCCGGTACCGGCCCAGCCCGCCGGCACGTTCCATCAGCTCAATCCGGGTCTCGGCGTTCGGCTCGCCCTCGATTTCCTGCGCCAGAAGATACGTCCGCGACTTGATCATCCTGCTGCGCACAATCCGCGGCAGCTCAAGGTCCTCCCGCACCGGGGCAACGGCCTCGTACTCCTTGTCGATGCGCCGCTTTTCGAACAGCACCTGGTATTTGCCCCGGCTGGCGGGGTTGGTGGAGAAAAGCAGCACGCCGGCGGTCATCCGGTCCAGGCGGTGCATGGGAATCAGGTCCGGAATGCCGAGCTGGACCCGCAGCCGCACCAGCGCCGACTCGGCCACGTACATACCGCCCGGCGTCGTCGGCAGGAAATGCGGCTTGTCCACTACCAGCAGGTCCTCGTCCTGGTGCAGGATGCCGATCTCCACCGGAATCCGCTCCTCGGGTGGCAGTTCCCGGTAGTACCAAATGAACGTGTGCGCGTTTAGGGGCGTGGCCCGGGTCAGCGGAATCCCGCCCAGGCCCACCACCTCGCCCCGCTCAAAGCGGTCCACAATCCCGTCCGGATCCACATGGCCGAAGCGCTCCAGGACATAGTCCATGGCGGTTTCCCACGGACCCTCGTCGGGCAGGCGCAGGCGGGTGGCATTAACTCCGTTGCGCACGGGTAGCGGGGATTGCATCACCATTTCAGGATATCCGGTGCCCGGACGTAAATTGGGTTGGGCGATTCCGCCCGCAGACCCCTTGGAAACGGAGCCCGGTGGCCGCTAAACCAGTTCGTGCAGCACAGAACCCGCAAACCTCTTCCGTACCGGCACTGACGCCGGAGGAACGCCAATCGGTGCGGCGGACGCTGCGAACGCCCAAGCTGCTCAAGACCGAGGTGCTGGCCGGATTGGTAGTGGCCCTCGCGCTCATCCCCGAGGCGCTGGCCTTCTCCGTCATTGCCGGCGTGGACCCGAGGATAGGGCTGTTTTCAGCCTTCACCATGGCTGTCACCATTTCCTTCCTGGGCGGCCGCCCGGCCATGATTTCCGCCGCGACCGGCGCCGTCGCCCTGGTTATCGCCCCGCTGGTGGCGTCCCACGGTGTGCAGTACATGATTGCCGCAGTGCTGCTGGCAGGGGTTTTCCAAGTGTTGCTCGCGTTGCTCGGTGTGGCTAAGTTGATGCGTTTCATCCCGCGCCAGGTCATGGTGGGTTTCGTCAACGCGCTGTCCATCCTCATCTTCATCGCCCAGGTGCCCGAGCTGCTGGGGGTGCCGTGGCTGGTGTATCCGCTCACGGCCCTTGGAGTGCTCATCGTCTTCGGGCTGCCGCGGCTGACGACGGCGGTGCCCGCGTCGCTGGTAGCGATTGTCGTCATCACGGCGATCACGGTGGCAGCTTCCATCGCTGTCCCCACCGTGGGTGACAAAGGCGACCTGCCGGACAGCCTCCCGTCACTGCTGCTGCCGGATGTTCCCCTCAGCCTGGATACGTTGCAAGTGGTCTTTCCGTACGCGCTGGCCGTGGCCTTCGTGGGACTCCTGGAGTCGCTGATGACGGCGAAACTGGTGGATGACGTCACGGATACCCGGTCCAACAAGACACGGGAAGCGTGGGGTCAGGGGGTTGCCAACATCGTGACGGGCTTCTTTGGCGGCATGGGCGGCTGCGCGATGATTGGCCAGACCATGATCAATGTGAAGGGCTCCGGCGCCCGGACCCGGATTTCCACCTTCCTCGCCGGCGTTTTCCTGCTGCTGCTCGTGGTGGTCCTCGGGGACGTTGTGGCGCTCATTCCGATGGCCGCCCTGGTGGCCGTCATGATCTTCGTCGCCGTGACCAGCTTCGACTGGCACAGCGTCCGTCCGTCCACCCTCAAGATGATGCCCAAGAGCGAAACAGCCGTCATGCTGTCCACCGTGGTGGTGACCGTCTGGACCCACAACCTGGCCGCTGGCGTCGGCGTCGGTGTGCTGGTGGCGATGGTGCTCTTCGCCCGGCGGGTGGCGCACTTCGTGACGGTGGAGCGTAGCGTGGCGGAGGACGACGCCGGCAACGCGGCCGCCACCTATACGGTCAACGGCGAGTTGTTCTTCGCTTCTTCGAATGACTTGTACTCGCAGTTCGAGTACGTCCAGGATCCGGCGCGCGTGGTCATTGACCTCAGCAGCTCCCATGTATGGGATGCCTCCACGGTGGCGGCACTGGATGCGGTGGCGGAAAAGTACCGGCGGCGCGGCACTGAAGTGGAAGTAGTGGGGCTGAACGCGGCCTCGGGCAAAATGCGCGACCGGATGGCAGGCCGCCTGGGCTGATCTGGTAGCCGCATGACCGGTTCGCAGCCGGCGACCGCGGTTCAGGCGGCGTTGAGGTCCATGTCCCGGAATCCTGCCGGGGCGTCCTCAAACAGAGCCGACAGGGCGCGCCGGCACTGCTCCGCCGTCGGGCGTTCCTGCGGGGACAGTGCGGTCATAGCGGTGAGGAGTGACCGCCACCCGGCGGGCAGCGTTGACGGAATCTCCGGTGCCCGGACGGTCCGGGCCACCATGGATTCAACCTGCGGCAGGTCAAATGCCCGCCGCCCGGCCAGCGCTTCCAGCAGTACCAGGCCCAGCGAGTAGATGTCCGTGGCGGGGGTTAGCCGGGAACCGGTGACCTGCTCCGGGCTCATGTACGGCAAGCTGCCGTAGGACGAAGCGCTGCGGGCAGGCAGGAGCGTGCTGACGGCGGTGCCGAGGTCGGCGACTTTCGCGCCGGTTCCGGGGGCCAGCAGGATGTTCGAGGGTTTGATGTCGCGGTGGAGATAATCCGCGGCGTGGATAGCGGCCAGGCCCTCCGTAAGGTCGGTGCCAAGCTGTGCGGCGGCCGCGGGCGGCAGCGCACCGCTCCCGGCGAGGTGCTGGCGGAGGTTGGGTCCCGGCACCAGTTCAAGGACCAGGAACGGCGTCTGCACTCCGGTCACGGGATGCCCGACGGTTCCGGTGGCAATCACCTGGATTACCCGCGGACTGCGCACCGCTGTGAGGGCTTCGGCCTCGCGTGCGGCTTCACGGCCCGACGGCGAGTGGCCCAGCGGAGCGGAATAGATCTTCACGGCAACTTTGTCCAGGGTTGCCAGATCGGTGGCCCGCCATACATAGGCGGCCGTACCGCGGCCGATCGGCTCATCCAGGCAGAAGCGGCCCTCAATGAGTACGTGGGGGCTGAATCCGGAGGTATCCGTCCGCGGCAGGGACGGTGCCTGGGACAGGTGTCCGGGCGCGCTTCTCGCCATGCTTCCCCCGATACTTTAGTTAGCCTGTCTAGCTAGTAGCTGAGCTAACCATAAATGGGCGTGCGAGTGGTGTCCAGCTGTCCAGCGGCACGTGGCGGTGCGGACTACCTGGATAGCTACTGGGCGGTACCGGCGGCCTCGGCGGAACCGTCCGGAGCGGGTTCGCCGGGTGTCCCGCCCAGAGCCTGCCGGAGCCGGTCCATAAACCGGATCACGGTATCGGCTTCCTCCGGGGATAGTTCTGCAGCTGCCTGCAGCATCCGCCCGTGCATGTCGCCTACGGTCTGCCGGACTTCTGTGTCGGAGACCTCGGTGGGGACAATTTCCCAGGCCCGGCGGTCATTGGGGCGGGCGCGCCGGCGCACATAGCCGCCCTTCTCGAGCCGGTCGATCAGTGCCGTGGTGGAGGCGGTGGAAATGCCCAGCAGCCGGCTCAGGTCCTTCGGGCCAAGACTCCCGCCGGACTGCCGGGCCTGCATGAGGTGGCGCATGGCCAGCAGGTCATTCTCGTTCATCCCCATGGAGTCCTGGGTGTGCCGGCGGACCCGGGTTTCCGCTGCCCGGTAGCTGCGCACTGCATCCAAAACGTCCCGGGCCCGGGGGTGTTCCGGGTCCGGCGAATACCAGTACCCGTTGCGTTCGGGGTCCTGCTGCGGGGTGTCCATTCGAATAATCCTAGCCCTGCTGGAAGGTAGCCCGCCTAGGGATCGCTGCGACACATTTCGGTTGTCCTGCCGCTTTGCGTTTCTGCTGCCGGTTTGAACCGGCAGCAGAAACGTGACTGGGCAGCAGGAACGTGAGCCGGCAGCAGGTTCGCCGCAGCTACAGGGTCAGGGCCATGCCCAGTGAATCCGGGGCGACTTCGCGGAATCCGTGCCGGGCGTAGAGGCGGCGCCCCGGAGGATCGGCCATGAGCGTGACCCATGCCCCGGCGGGTGCCTCGGCGCGGATGGTTTCCAGCAATGCCGTGAGTACGCGGTCGCCCAGGCCCTGCCGCTGGTGCCCGGGCAGGACGGCCATGTCTGCGATAAGGAAATACCAGCCGCCGTCACCGACCACCCGTCCCATGGCCACCGGCTGTCCCGTTTCGGCTTCCACGATGTGAGCCGCGGCCCAGCTGCCGGCAAGGGCCGCTGCTGCCTGGTCCGGCCGCTTAGGTGTCAAACCGGACTCGGTGCGCAGCCGCAGATAAGCGTCCACCGGTGGCGTCGACATAATGTCAGCGCAGGAGCAGGAGCACGGCCAGCGCCAGCATCACAATGCCGATCAACACGTCAAGGATCTGCCAGGTGCGGGGGCTGCTGAGGAACTTCGCCAGCGACCGGGCGCCGTAGCCCAGGGCCGAAAACCACAGGACGCTGCCGGCCACTGCCCCGGCCGCGAAGATCCAGCGGCCGCTGGTGCCGTATTGGTTGCCAAGGCTGCCCAGAAACACCACCGTGTCCAGATAAACGTGCGGATTCAGGTAGGTCAGGGCCAGCGCGGTGCTGACCACCGATCCGCGGGAACGGGGTTCCTGTGCGCCGAGCGAGGACGGCTTCAGTGCCGAGCGGATGGATCGGATGCCGAACCAGGCCAGATAGGCGGCGCCGGCCCAGCGCAGCAAATCCAGTGCCTGCGGGAACCGGGAGACCAGTGCACCGATACCGGCTGTGCCGCCCAGGATCAGGATGGCATCACTGAGCGCGCACAGCAGCACCACCGTGCCGATGTGTTCCCGCCGGATGCCCTGCCGCAGCACAAAGGCGTTCTGCGCGCCGATAGCCACGATGAGTCCAAGGCCGGTGACCATGCCGGTTGCCGCGATGCTCCACATATGTTCACCGTAACCAGCACGCTGAATTCAGGCCAACGAATTATTCTTCGGATGCATTAGCTTTGCTTCATGAACCTCGAGCAACTACGGGCCCTGACCGCCGTCGTGGACGAAGGAACCTTCGAAGCGGCTGCCGAGCGCCTCCATATCAGTCCGTCAGCGGTCAGCCAGCGGATCAAGGCCCTGGAGAATGCGGAGGGGCAAATCATGGTCCGGCGCGGCATTCCATGTACTCCGACCGAGGCGGGGGCGGTCCTGCTCCGGATGGCGCGGCAGATACAGCTGCTGGAATCCGAGGCCCGGACGGCACTATCCACAGGCGCCGGAGCCGGAACGTCGACGCCGGTGGCCGTTAACGCTGATTCACTTGCCACCTGGTTCCGGCCGGTCCTCTCCGAAGCTGCCGCGTGGACGGACGGCACGCTGGAACTGCAGGTAGAGGACCAGGACCACAGTGCCCGGCTCCTGCGCAGCGGCGACGTCATTGGTGCCGTCACTGCCGATCCCGTGCCGGTCAACGGCTGCAGGGCCGAGCTGCTGGGCGCCATGCGGTATCTCCCGGTGGCCACGCCGGCCCTGCGGCAGCAATACACCGGGGCGGACGGGGTCAGCTGGGACACCATGCCCGTGGTTCGCTTTAACTCCAAGGATGACCTGCAGGGGCGGTTCCTGGCGGCCCGCGGCGTCACCGGCCTTCCGCCGCGGCACACCATCCCGTCTTCGGAGGCGTTCCTGGCCGCGGTCCGCGCGGGGCTGGGCTGGGGCATGCTGCCGGAACTGCAGTTGGGTTCGGACCTCGACGACGGAACGCTGGTGCTGCTGGACGGGAGCGCCTACGAGGATGTGCAGCTGTACTGGCAGGCCTGGAAGCTCGATTCGGAACGCCTGCGCCGCATCAGTGCCGCCATCCGGCAGGCCGCCGCCCGGCTGCGGTAGAAGACCTAACCCCGCAGCGGCTGGCAGTGCGGGCAGTAGTACAGGTCCCGGAGTTCCAGTTCGTTGTCGCCGAGCAGTTCGTGGGCCACCTTGGTGCCGCAGCGCAGGCACCCCCGCCGTTCCCGGTTATACACCCAAAGCTGGTCCCGCCCCATGGCGCCGGTGGTGATCCGGCGGGGGCGGGCTTTATTGACCTCTAGAAGCCGCTTGGACAGGTCCACCAGCCGCGGCAGGTCCGGCACGTCGGAGACCGGGGTCAGCGGGTGGACGCCGGCCAGGAAACACAGTTCGCACCGGTAAATGTTGCCGATCCCGGCCATGATGCGCTGGTCCAGCAGCGCCAGGCCGATGGGCCGCTCCGGCTCGGCCCGCAGCCGGCGCAGCGCCTCCTGAGCGTCCCAGTCCGGACCCAGCAGATCGGGACCGAGGTAGCCGACGGCGTCCTCCTCATCCTTGCGGGCCAGCACCCGCAGGAAACCGAGGTCGAACCCGACCACCTGGTGCGTGGCGGTTTCCAGGACGGCGCGCGCCTTGAAGGCCGGACGCCGCCACTTCTCGCCTCGGGCGTAGACGTGCCAGAGCCCTTCCATTTTCAGGTGCGAATGCAGGATCCAGCCATCCACCGGATCGCCGCCGCGGATCAGCAGGTGCTTGCCGCGGGACACCACGTCCTGCACCGTGTCGCCGGTGAAGTCCGTGGTGGCGAATTTCGGCACGCGAATATCGCAACGGGTCAGCTCCTGGCCGGCCAAAACGGCGTTGAGGTCCCGGGCTGCCCGCCAGATGGTATCGCCCTCAGGCACGTCCCCTCCGTTCGCCGCGGACGGTGCCGCACATCTCAGACACGGTACCGCAGGCCTTTGGGGGTGGTGTAAAAACCGGCGGCGGTCAGCGCCCGGGCGGCCTCGGTGTCCAGGATGTCGGCGCCGTTGACCTTCTCAATGGCCATTTTCTCCGCAGCGCCGCGCCGGATAATCCGGACCAGGGCGGCGGCGGATAGTTCCAGCACCGCCGGATCCTCCGTGAAGGTCAGCAGGGTCTTGCCGCCGCGCTCGGCGTACAGCGCCAGGTCCCCGTCGACCAGGACCACCAGCGCGCCGGCCTTCCGGCCGGGCCGGTGCCCGCCCTCCAGAGCCGGCCAGGGCAGGGCCGCGCCGTAGGGGTTGGCGGGGTCGGTGGCGGCCAGGGCGACGGCGGTGGGCTCGGGCTGCTTCAGCTGCGCGTCTTCGGAGAAGGAGCGCAGCCGGTCCACCGTGGCCGGGACCGCAAACTGCGCGGCCCCGAGCTGTTCAATGAAGTAGCCGCGCCGGCAGCGGCCCATCTCCTCCAGCCGGGCCAGCACCCGGTAGAGCAGGGCGAAGCCGCCGGCCGTACCCTCGCTGGCAACGGAGCCGCGGGTGACCACACCGTAGCGGTCCAGCATCAGCTCCGCCGTGGCATGGGCGTGCAGGGTAGTGTCGGTTTCCACCGCCGGCAGCATGCTCCACCGACCCGCCACCATGGGCGGGGCGTTGCGCAGCGTGGCGGCCGCGGTGCCGCCGCCGGCCAGCCGCAGGGAGTTGCCGGTCAATGAAGCGCCCGGCGCCCGGCCCAGCCGACCCATCCGGGCGGTACGGGCGCGCGGGGTAGCGGCCCGCTGCTTGTGCGCTGTTTTCCCTCCGGAGAGCAGGGAGCGCACCGGGGTGAAGGTGTCGTTGCTGATCCGTCCGGCCCAGACCAGCTCCCACAGCGCGGACACCACATTGGCATCGGTTTCCGCGGGACCGTTTCCGGCCAGGCCGTCGCTGAGCTGGCGGAAGAAATACGCGCCGCCGTTGCCCAAGACCTCCAGCAGCCGCAGGTGCAGGGCGCCCGGCTCGAAGTCCGGGGACGGGGCAAGAGTCAGGGGAGCGTTTTCGGCCAAGTGCAGGGAAATCCAGCCGTCGTTGCCGGGCAGGGAGCCGCTGCCGGACCAGATCACTTCGCCGGTGGCGGTCAGTTCATCCAGCATGGCCGGCGCATAGTCCCGCACCCGGGAGCCCAGGATCAGCGGTTCCCACGCCGACGCCGGGATGGGCACCCCGGAGAGCTGGTCAATAACGGTGGCCACGCCGTCGAGCCCGCGCAGCCCGGAACCCACGTTCTGCCAGGCCGGCAGGAACCGTCCGTAGGTGGCCGGGTCCACCGGTTCCACTTCGGAGCGCAGCGCCGCCAGCGAGCTGCGCCGCAGCCGCCGCAGCACCTCCACGTCACACCATTCGGTGCCGCCGGGCGCGCCGGGCACTGTGACGGTGACCGGGGGAGTGGAGTCCACGCCGTCGTTCGCGTCCAGCAGCAGGGTTTCCGCGGGGCGGAACTCGCCCTCGGCCACCCGGCCTTCACCGGCCAGGCGCTGCAGGGTGCCGGTGACGACGGCGACGCCCAGTCCCAGCCGGGCCGCCGCCTCCGCCGCGGTGAAGGGCCCGTGCGTGCGGGCGTAGCGGCCCACCAGGTCACCGAGCGGATCGGCCACCGGCTCGATGAAGGCCAGCGGCACACCCATGGGCAGCGGGACGCCCAGGGCGTCGCGGAGCCGGGCGGCGTCTTCGATGGCGGCGTAGCGGGCGGTGCCGGCCATACCGATCCGCAGCGCGCGGTTGGCGCGGACCAGCTGGTCCAGCAGCTCTTCCGCGTAGTCCTGGGATGCTGGTTCCGGTGCGGTGCCCTCCGGTGCGGGTTCGGCCGGCTGCAGCCTTGCGGCGACCTCGGGGACGGAGAGCGGGCCGAGCAGGCGCAGCAGATCGGCCACGCCTTCGAGCCCGCGGACCTTCCGGTCCGGTGCCAGGCGCTGCAGCTCCTGCTCGATGCGGCTGATGATCCGTGCATCCAGCAGCTCGCGCAGTTCGGCCCGGCCCAGCAGTTCATTGAGCAGCGTGGGGTCCAGCGACAGGGCCGCGGCCCGCCGTTCGGCCAGCGGGGAATCACCCTCGTAGAGGAAGGCCCCCACGTAGCCGAACAGCAGCGAGCGGGCGAACGGCGACGGCGAGGGCGTGGTGGTTTCCACCAGGCGGATCTCGCGGCGCTCGATGCCGGACGCAATGTCCTTCAAAGCCGGCAGATCGTAGACATCCTGCAGGCATTCGCGCACCGTTTCGAGCACGATGGGGAACGTAGGGTACTTTTTGGCGACATCCAGCAGCTGCGCCGAGCGCTGCCGCTGCTGCCACAGCGGGGTGCGCTTGGAGGGGTTCTGCCGCGGCAGCAGCAGGGCGCGGGCCGCGCATTCGCGGAAGCGGGAGGCGAACAGGGCGGAGCCGCCCACCTCGGCGGTAACGATGGAGTCCAGTTCCTCTGGGTCGAACAGGAACAGTTCGGCGCCGGGCGGTTCGTCTTCCATCAGCGGCACCCGCAGCACAATGCCGTCGTCGGAGGCCATCGCGGAGCCGTCCAGTCCGTAGCGGGCGTGCAGCCGCGCGCCCACGGCCAGCGCCCAGGGCGCGTGGACCGGCATGCCGTAGGGGCTGTGGAGGACGACCCGCCAGTCGCCGAGTTCATCGTGGAAGCGTTCCACCACCAGGGACTTGTCATTGGGGACCACATCGGTGGCCTGCTGCTGCTCGCGCAGATAGGTGATGAGGTTCCCGGCCGCCCACTCGTCCAGTCCGACGGCGGCCAGCCGTTCGCGGGCGGCGTCGTCGTCGGAGCCGGCCATCTCGCGCACAAACGCGCCCAGTGCCCGGCCCAGTTCCACCGGCCGGCCCAGGGAGTCCCCGCGCCAGAACGGCAGTTTGCCCGGCTGGCCGAAGGCGGGGGAGACCAGGACCCGGTCATGGGTGATGTCTTCGATCCGCCAGCTGGTGGCGCCCAGGGCGAAGATGTCCCCCACCCGGGATTCGTAGACCATTTCCTCGTCGAGTTCGCCGACCCGGCGGCTGTTCTTGCCCTCGGAATCGCCCACCAGGTAGACGCCGAAGAGTCCGCGGTCCGGGATGGTGCCGCCGGAGGTCACGGCCAGGCGCTGGGCTCCGGGCCGCCCGGTGATGGTCCCCTCGGTGCGGTCCCAGACGATCCGCGGGCGCAGTTCGGCGAATTCGTCCGACGGGTAGCGGCCGGAGAGCAGGTCCAGGGTGGCATCGAACGCAGAGCGCGGCAGGCCGGCAAACGGTGCCGAATTGCGGACGACGTCGAACCATTCCTCCACGTCGATGGAGCCCAGGGCGGCGGCGGCCACGGTCTGCTGGGCGAGGATGTCCAGCGGATTGGCCGGAATGGACAGCGGTTCGATCTGCCCGGCCAGCATCCGTTCGGCGGTGACAGCGGAATTGAGCAGGTCACCGCGGTGCTTGGGGAACATCACGCCCTGGGAAATTTCCCCGACCTGGTGCCCGGCACGGCCCACCCGCTGCAGCCCGCTGGCCACCGAGGGCGGGGACTCGACCTGCACCACCAGGTCCACCGCACCCATGTCGATGCCCAGTTCCAGGGAACTGGTGGCCACCACGCAGCGCAGCCGGCCGGATTTTAGGTCATCTTCAATCAGGGCGCGCTGATCCTTGGACACGGAGCCGTGGTGGGCGCGGGCGAGCAGGGGAGTGTCGTCCTCCACCGCCAGGTCTGCGCGGCGCAGCACGGACACTCCGGCCTGCGCCATGATCTGGGCCGGCGGGCGGGATGTCCCGGGTCCGACGGCCGGCACCGGCGCGGCGTCGTCGGTCCCGGTGGCCGCGGTTGCCGCTTCGAGCCGGAAGGCATGGATCTCGTTGAGCCGGGCGGTCAGCCGTTCGGCGAGGCGCCGGGAGTTGGCGAAGACGATGGTGGAGCGGTTGGCCTCAATGAGGTCGACAATCTTCTCCTCCACATGCGGCCAGATGCTCGCCTGCGGGGCGTAGCCGCCCTCCGCGGTGTCTTCGGCGGCCGGAGCCCCGCCGAGGTCCGTCATGTCCTCCACCGGGACGGTGACGGTGAGGTTCCAGTTCTTCTTGGATTCGGGCGCCACAATCCGCACCGGCGCGTTGCCGCCCAGGAAGCGGGCCACGGTTTCGTGCGGTTCCACGGTGGCGGAGAGCCCGATCCGCTGCACGGGCTTTTCAAGCATGGCGTCCAGCCGGGCCAGGGTCACGGCCAGGTGTGCGCCGCGCTTGGTGCCGGCCACGGCGTGGACCTCGTCCACAATGACGGTTTCCACCTCGGCCAGGGTTTCCCGGGCCTGGGAGGTGAGCATCAGGAAGAGGGATTCAGGGGTGGTGATGAGGATGTCCGGCGGCCGGGTCAGCAGCGCGCGGCGCTCATTCTGCGGGGTGTCGCCGGAGCGGACGCCCACAGTGATGGACGGCGCGGGCAGGCCCAGCCGCTTGGCGGTCTGCGTGATGCCGATCAGCGGGGAACGCAGGTTTCGTTCCACGTCCACGCCCAGGGCCTTCAACGGGGAAATGTACAGGACCTTTGTTTTGCGTTTCGGTTCCTTGGCGCGCCGGGAGCCGGACGCCTTTCCGGCCGCAGGCAGGGGAATGTCCAGAGTGGGATCCGCCGGCGTGGTCTGCGCGGCAGCGGCAATGAAGCTGTCGAGCGCCCACAGGAAAGCGGCCAGCGTCTTTCCGGAGCCGGTGGGGGCTACCACCAGGGCATTGGCGCCTTCGCTGACCGCATCCCAGGCGCCCAGCTGGGCGGGGGTGGGCGCAGCGAAGGCACCCTCAAACCATTCCCGGGTGGCGGGGGTGAATTTGCCGAGCACGGACCGGGCCTGCCGGGAAAGGGCCTGCACCGAGGACGCCGATGTCATGCCACTATTCTTCCCCACACCGCTGACAGTTTTCCCGCAGCCGGCCAGGTTTGGCTGCAGGCCGAATATCAGCGGGCCTGCAGTGCGCCTACCTGCAGCAGTTCAATGTCACCGTTCAGGCACCCCGTGGAGGGGTAGGCGACGGTCAGGGACGTGGTGTCCTCCGGCGGGTACACCAGCAGGGAAGCGGTGTCCTGTACCTGGCATTCACCGTATTTCTGGGCCACGGTTTCGCGCAGTTCCGCAGCGGCGGACTGGCCGGGCTCCAGCGTCACGGGGGCCGTGGCAACATCATCGACCCGCCCGGCGGCAGCCCCGACCTGCTGGCCCGCAGCATCCAGGTAGGAGACGCCGGGGTAACCCATCATGGTGCAGGCGCCCCCGCCGGACGTATTGGTCAGCACCAGGGCACGTGCCACCCCGCCGGCAGACGCGCCGCCGGGGATGTCTTCCACCGTTCCGCTGAGCATGTCAGCGGTGCACAGCGCCGGTCCCGTCGCAGCCGCCCCGCCGGTGCCGGCAGGAGAGGTTGCCGGAGCGGGCGTGGCGCCAACAGTCGGTGTCGCGCTTGCAGAGGGTGAGGACGACGACGCCGCGTCGCCGCCG
The DNA here is from genome assembly GCF_030142075.1 of Arthrobacter sp. zg-Y20. NCBI lineage: Bacteria > Bacillati > Actinomycetota > Actinomycetes > Micrococcales > Micrococcaceae > Arthrobacter > Arthrobacter sp. zg-Y20. The sequence continues at coordinate 410,189 of NZ_CP126241.1, forward strand.
CCGTCGTCATCCCGGGATCCGCAGCCGGCCAGCGCGGAGCCGGAAAGGGCCAGCAGGGCCAGGAGGGACAGTGCCCGGCGGGAGGCGGAGGCGGGACGGGAGGCGGCGTTTCGGCTGTTCATGCTCTCACCCTGTCCCTGCGGCCGGGGCGCGTCAATCCGCCCCGCTGGGCGGGGCGGAAAGACGCATAACCGTTACGGGCATACGCGGCCGTCGGGCGGCCCGCGCTGACGATTACGGAACGCACAGGCCGGATTTCACCACGGCGGCCAGCGCTGCCCGGCGCCTCTGATGGACGTGGGCGGGATCCCCTCCGCCGGCGACAGCGGTGATTGAAGCCTGAGCCCAAGTGGAGGCCATTGAAATCAGGAGCGACCAGACATCCTCCACCTCGATATCCGAACGGATTCCCCCCGTTCGTTGCTCTTGCTCGATGTCGCGCAGGTGTGCCGCATCATTCTCCTGCAGTCCGGGGTATAGATAGCCCGCGGATTCACGTTCGAGGCGCTTCCAGGCAATCAGCCGGACAAGCGCCGGATCTGCGACATAGTCGTCATACAAGCGCACCGCATAGCCGGCAAGGTCATGCGCAGTAAACGGAACCCGGTTGCTGTTGGCTAGCACGTGCGAGGTGAATACTGCCTCGAACAGTTGCTCCTTGGAGCCGAAATAGGCGTACAGCATGGGCTTGCTAGCCCCGGATGCGGCGGCGATCCGGTCTACCCTGGCTCCGGCGATGCCCCGGACAGCAAATTCCTCGGTTGCTGCATGGAGGATGCGGCGGCGGGTTTCCTCAGCGTTTGGCATGGGAAGAGTATATCTTTACTACCAACTAGTAGGTAGTGTGGCGGGAATGGAAACCATAGCCCTTCAGGCATTTACTCCCGGCGGTCCTTTGCAGACGGCTGTTATCCGGCGCCGTCCCTTGCGCGACGACGATGTAGACATCCGGATTACCTTCTGCGGGGTCTGCCATTCAGACCTTCACGCCCTGCACGCGGGTGCCGGGGGCACCTATCCGCTGGTGCCGGGACACGAGTTCATCGGGGAAGTAGCAGCGGTCGGTCCCGCCGTGACGCGGTTCGCACCGGGGGACACGGTGGCAGTAGGCAATATCGTTGACTCCTGCGGGGCCTGCAGGATGTGCCGGGCCGGGCAGGAGAACTTCTGCGAGGAATTTCCGACTTTGACGTACGGCGGGCAGGACCGCGTGGACGGGAGCACAACCGCGGGCGCGTACGCCGGGCGGTACGTGGCCCGGGAAAACTTCGTTTATGCGCTGCCCGACGGACTTGATCCAGCCGGTGCCGCACCGCTGATGTGCGCCGGGGTGACCGTGTGGGAGCCGCTTCGGGCAGCCGGTGTTGGGCCCGGTACCAGACTCGGTGTCGTCGGACTGGGCGGCCTCGGGCACCTCGCCGTGCGGCTGGGCCGGGCGCTTGGAGCAGAGGTTACGGTCTTTACCACCACCCCGGCCAAGGCTGCAGATGCCCGGGCCCTGGGTGCCGGGAAGGTAATAGTTTCAACCGATGCGCGGGCCATGCAGGAGAGCCGGGGCACTCTCGACGTCGTCCTGGATACGGTGGCTGTTGAGCATGACCTGGTTCCGTACCTGAGGACGCTGGACCTCGACGGCATCCTGTACTCCCTCGGCTATCTCGGCTCGTTCACCCTGGCCACTACGGATCTACTGATCGGGCGGAAGCGGTTGGCTTCGGCGGGGAGCGGGGGACACCGGCGCACACGTGAGTTATTGGACTTCTGTGCCCGGCACGGCATTGTTGCCGACGTTGAGACCCTTCCGTGGAAGGAGGCGGACCTCGCCTTGGAGAGGCTGGCGCGGAACGATGTCCGCTACCGTTTCGTGCTGGACCTCCGCGGCATAGATGAAGGTCTGGACCGCAAGTAACAGCGATACCCGTCCCTGCTCAGTGCTGGGACGGGCATCGCTGTGAGCAAACCCTGGAATTCAGTGCGCTAGGCCTTGCTGCGGCCCCGGGTACGGACCAGTGCAGTGACGCCGGCGGCCAGGCCGAGCAGGCCGGCACCCAGACCCACGTAGCCTGCGGTCTGCGCGGCTTCGACGTCGCCGTCATCATCGTCCCGGTCCGTCGACGACGCCGGTGCGCCCGGGTTGTGCCCGTCGCCGTGGTCGCCGTGGTCGTCGTCGTCATCGGCCTCGGTGACGGTGAGGGCCGGGGCGGGGGAGTCCAGGTCGTGGGCGGTCTGGCCCTCGGCCGGCACCTGCGCCCAATCTGTTTGGCCTTCCGCGCAGGTCTGCAGCACGGGGAACGCCAGTGTGGTGCCCTCTTCCTCGGGCAGGGTGACGCTGAGCGTGAAGGTGTCCCGGACGCCGTCGGCGAGCGGCTGCTGGGCGGTGTACACAATGGCGCTGGTCCGGGAACTGACCTGCGACCCGTTGGGCAGGGTGCGCGGTTCGGGCAGTTCCTCGGTGACCTTCTTGACGTCCCAGCCTGCGTGGGCGGTGGGGGTGGCATCGGTCAGCTCATCGGGCAGCGTGAAGGTCAGGGCCGTGGTGGGGGAGCCTTCGCAGCCGTGCGAGAGGTCGAACGTCAGCAGCGCCGTCTCGCCGGCAGCGGTGGTGTCCGGGGTGATGTGGACGTGGGCGGCAGCCGGGCCCAGGCCAAGGGCCATCAGGGCGGCAGTGCCGCCGGCAGCGAGGAGGGCAGAAGTGGAGGTACGCATGGGAAAACCTTTCAATGGCGCGCAGGCGCCGGGGGCCGCGGGGCGGCACGGAAGAAGAAAAAGGGATTAGGCCAACGCGTACGACGGCGGTCCGCGCACCGGCCGTGAGGGGCAGTGCCGGGACCGGACCCGGCCGGGAGCCGGAGCGGAAATGGCTGCGGGTCGGGCGGTCGGGAAAGAAACGGGTGACGGCGCCGTGAACAGGGGGCGCAGCCAGGCCGCCGCGGCGTGCAGTGCGTCCTCGCCGCGGGCCAGCGCCAGCGTGCTGAGGACCACGGCGGCGAGGTGCGCCAGGAACAGTGCGGGGCCGGCGTCGTGCAGGCCGTGTCCAGCAGCGGCCGGAAGGGCGGCCGGCAGGCACTCCAGCGCCGTTGCGTGGTGGCTGGCCATGCCGCTGTGGCCAGCGGCGGCGCCGGGCGCGCAGGACACCGGAGCGGCCGGTGACAGGACGGCAAGGGCGTGATGCAGGCCGAGTTGGGCGGAACCGAGCACCAGGAACAGGCGGCCGGGACGGAACCGCCGCCCCGTGGTGATGGTGACGCCGGCCAGAGTGAAGGCGCCGAGGGCCAGCAGGAGGACCGGGGCCGGGAGGGTCCCTCCGCCGGCCGTGTGCGCACCGACGGCCAGGGCCAGGATTACAGCGGTGGCCGCGGCGGCACGCAGCATGCGAAAGGGGTCAGTGCGCTGGGGCATGGCTCCCTTTCCGGTCCCGCCGGCCGCGGCGCAGGGCCTGCCGGACTGCTGAAAAACTGCTCCCACTTTACCGTGCGCGCTTGACCGGCCCGGTTGACCGGCCCGGTTGACCATCCGGTGCAGGGAGGGGGAGCCTACTCGTGGTGGTAGGGGCGGCCGCCGGCAATCTCCTGGGCCCGGTATACCTGTTCGGCCAGGATCAGCCGGACCAGCTGGTGCGGGAAGACCAGCGGGGAGAGGGACCACACAAAGTCGGCGCGGTCATGCACGCTCTGGTCCACGCCGTACGCCCCGCCGATGATCAGGGTGACGTTGCGGGAGGAATCCAGCGGTTTCTGCAGGGTCTTTGCCAGGGCAGGGGACGTGATGGCCTTGCCGCGTTCATCCAGCAGGACCACGTAGTCCGAACCAACCTTGCCCAGCAGCCGCTCGGACTCTTCCTTGCGGGCGGCGTCCCCTTCCCGGGCGGAATGCGGAATGGGCACCCAGGTCAGGTCAAAGGGCTTCTTCAGCCGCTTTTCATACCGGCGGATCCCGTCAACCACCCAGTCCTCGTGCTTGCGGCCCACCATCAAAACTCTCAATGCCATGGAACCATTCAAGCCCGGAACCCTGCCCCGGAGCGAACCGGTACAACCTACCGCCGGTATGTCCCGGCGACGGAAGATCGGGCTTACACTGCCCAACAAGGAGAGGCCGGACCTCTCCGGCTTGTCTTTAACGGCGGAAGCCAGGGAGGAACAACCATGCGTTCAACGCGTGCTGTGGTGCTGGGCGGCGGCGGAGTGGCCGGTATTGCCTGGGAAATCGGATTGCTGGCGGAGCTGCTGGACCTGGGGGTGGATCTGAATGAGGCGGACCTGGTGGTGGGAACCTCCGCCGGTTCCGTGGTGGGCACCGCGCTGCGGTTCGGTCAGGTGCCGGCCGCCGTGGCAGCGCAGGAAACCGCGGAGGACGGGGCCAGTGCGCCGGATTACCAGGAGCCGGACTCGTTCGACGGCGAACGGTTCATGAACATCATGGGCGCGGTCGGGCAGGGCGGCGGCGGGGAAAAAGCGGCCCGAACCCGGCTGGGGCAACTGGCGCTGAAGGCCGATACCCAGCTGACCGAGGAAGCCTGGGTGAGCAGCATCCGGATGCTGGTTCCGTATCCGGTGTGGCCGGAAAAGGCCCTGGGCGTCACCGCCGTGGATGCCGAGGACGGCCGGTTCAAGGTCTTTGACGGCAGCTCGGGCGTGGATCTGGGCCTGGCGGTGACGGCCAGCTGCACGGTGCCTACTGTGTGGCCGCCGGTGCACATCAACGGCCACGTGTACATGGACGGCGGGATGCGTTCGGGGACCAACGCCGACGTCGCGGCCGGGCATGGGAAGGTCCTGGTGATTTCCTGCGGGCTCGAGGCGCCGCAGAGTCCGTTCGGACCGACGCTGCCGCAGGCATTGAAAACCATTAATAAGGAAGGTGCGTCGTTCCTGATCGAAGCGGATGCGCAGGCCCTGCAGGCCTTCGGCACCAACATGCTGCTTGATTCGACACGCAAGCCCTCCCTGGCCGCCGGCCGGCGGCAGGCAAAGGAGATCGCCGACGACGTCCGGCGGTTCTGGGAGGGCTAGCGGCTTAGCGTACCGGCGGGCCGCTTAGCGGTTGTCGCGGTCGATGTCGTCCGCCAGATTCGAACCGGGCTCGATCACGACGCCGTCTTCCCGCTGTCCGACGCCTGCGCCCTGCGCATCTGCTGCGCGCTCTTCGGCAGGAGCGGTCTGCTGGGGTGCTGTGGCGGTTCCGGCCGCTTCGGCTTCCTCGCGTTCCTGGATGTGCTTGACCAGGAACTCGAGTTCGTCGCTGTACTGCTGCAGCCGGTCGGACCGGGTTTCGTTGGCCAGGGCCAGCACCAGCTCGGTCTGGCGGTTGCGGAGCTGGGTGAGTGTGGGCTGTGATCCGTTGTTGTCCATGCTTCATCCTACAAAGGCGGCTGCTCATCAGTGCTTATTTGGAGATAATAAGTTTGCTTATTAGTTATCTTCTGGGCTAGGTTCTAGCTACAGGCGCGCGGTGTCGGCAAAGCGGCGACCATTCGATGCGGGCCAGATATGCGGAGGTGAATAGTGTTCTTTCACAAACAGGAACTTCAGTTCAAGGCAACACCGGATAAGCCGGATGCCGTCTACGCACGCAAGCTCCAGGAAGTGCTCGGTGGCCAGTACGGTGAAATTACCGTAGCCATGCAGTACGGGTTCCAGTCATGGAACTCGCACCTTCCCGGCAAATACCGGGATCTTCTTTACGGCATTGCCGCCGAAGAAATGGGCCACGTCGAGATGCTGGCCATCATGATTGCCCAGCTGCTGGAAAAGGCTCCGCTGGGAATTACCGACGACGCAGTCCAGTCGGACCCCACCATTGCAGCCGTTGTTGGCGGCATGGATGTCCAGCACGCCATTGTGGCCGGTGCCGGCGCCCGTCCCGTGGATAGCAACGGCAACCCGTGGACCGCCGCTTACGTAACTGCTTCCGGCAACCTGCTGGCCGACTTCACGTCCAACGCCAATGCGGAGATGCAGGGACGCCTCGCCGTCGCCCGCCTCTACCACATGACCGATGACAAGGGCGTCCGGGACCTGCTCTCCTTCCTGCTGGCCCGCGACACCATGCACCAGAACATGTGGACCGCTGCTGCGAAGGAACTGCAGGAAGAGGGCTACGAGCTCCTGCCGGTCCCGAGCAACTTCCCGATCAAGAAGGAAGAGCGCGAAGTGTCCTACCAGTACTTGAACTTCTCCGACGGCAAGCACGCCTCCGAGGGCTCGTGGGCTTCCGGCCCCACCCCGGACGGCAAGGGCGAGTTCAGCTACCACGAGGGCCCGACGACGACGGCCCCCATGCCGGACGTCACCCGCCCGGATGCGCGCTACTACGGCACCACCGACATCCCTAACGTAGTGGAGAAGGTTGCCGGCACGGTTCAGGACAAACTCCACCGCGAGTAAGTCTGTGAACCGGGAGTAACTGCCCGCAACAGAGAGGCCCGGATACCGGGCGTGGAATCCACGCCGGTGTCCGGGCCTCTGCATTTGTATGGAGTCGTTTCGAGGGCACCATGTCAGAGAATGCTGGACCAGAACAACAGCGCCATTCCGGCAGCGCTGAGAATGAAGATGGTGGCAAGTGTCTTCCGTGTGAGCAAGTACCCGGGATCGCGGTCCCACCTGCCCATACCCTGAAACACAATTCCCGAGATCCCCGCAACACAGACCGCGCCGCCCGTCAGGGCCGCGAGCGGTGCAGGGTCCATACGTGCGCCGGCTGCGGCAATCAGGCCCCCGGCCAGAAGGATCATGCCGCAGACCAGGACCACCCTGATAAACCTGCTGATGGTGTGGCGGGACGGCCAGGCTGCGGCGCTCTGAAGCTTCACCGGACCGAGGCTAGCGAGCTTCTTGACTCCGGACAAGGAGTATTAGGCGCACAGCTTCTGAGTCGAGCCGGTCCAGATAAAAAGAAAACCCCGCAGATCCGAAGATCTACGGGGTTTTCATTGGCGGTGACGGTGGGATTTGAACCCACGTTGGCTTTTACACCAAACAACATTTCGAGTGTTGCACCTTCGGCCGCTCGGACACGTCACCAACGCGACAACCTTACCGGGTTAGAGGCCCAACACCCAAAAGCGGCCCTGCCGCCGCCGCCGAAGCCGCCGGAACTAGAGGTCGACGACGTCGTTCTTGCCGACGTTGGGCGTCCCGCCGGTCACCGCAGCCTTGCCGATCTTGAACATGCTGGCGATCTTCGGTTCGTCCGAGGCCCAGTATTCGGCCGTGTGGGAATCCACCTTCAGCAGCGCCACCGCCGGATCCTCGCGGCCCTTTTCGAACCAGCCCTCCACCGAGGTTTTCCAGAGTTCGTCGATCTTCTCCACGTCCCTGGTCATGGTGGCGGTTCCGCTGATGGACAGGAAGCCCTTGGAATCCTGGATGGCTACGTTCACATGAGGATTCGCCCGGACTTCATCAGCCTTGGGGGAGGGATCCGGGGTGAAGAACCACAGGTTCCCGTCCTTGTCCGCCTCCTGCAGTTGCAGCGGCCGGCTGACCAAGTTTCCCTGCAGGTCCACGGTGGTCACCGTGGCGATCTTGGCCTTCTCGAGGATGCTGACAACAATGTCTCGTCCGTCCTGCTCTGATGCCATTGCGGAAACTCCTTTGCTTGTCGCGTTCCGGATTTAGTAAGCCTACGTATAAACGCAGGCAGACGGAACGGCGGCTCAGACGTTTCGCTTGGAGCCGAAGAAGTCCCGCAGCAGCCGCGCCGCTTCCTCCTCGCGGACGCCCGGGAAGACCTCCACCCAGTGATTCAGGCGACGTTCGCGCAGGATGTCGAACACGGAACCGGAGGCCCCCGCCTTCTCATCCCAGGCCCCGAAGACCACCTTCGGCACCCGGGCAAGGACAATCGCCCCGGCGCACATGGCACACGGCTCCAGGGTCACCACCAGGGTGCAGCCGGCCAGCCGCCACTCGCCCACCTTCGCCGCGGCGTCGCGGATGGCCAGGACCTCCGCGTGCGCCGTCGGGTCCCCGGTCGCCTCGCGTTCGTTTCGCCCGGTGCCCAGCACCTCGCCGTCCGGCCCCAGTACGACGGCGCCGATCGGCACGTCCGAAGTGTCCAGTGCCAGCCGGGCCTGGTCCAGGGCAAGATCCATCCAGGCCTCGTGCCTGCGGGAAAGGGACTCCATGCTCCCATCGTCCCGCATCCGCGCGCCTGCGGGCGAACGCGGTAAGGGCAACGCGGTAAGGGCAGGGCCGGAATGGTAGTTTTGAAGTATGCGCGTACTTGTAGTGGATCACCCCCTCGTTGCCCACAAACTCACCGTTCTCCGCGACAAGGACACCCCGTCACCGATCTTCCGTCAGCTGACCGAAGAACTGGTTACCCTGCTGGCCTATGAAGCCACCCGGACCGTCCGCGTGGAGCCGGTCCCCATCGAGACCCCTGTCACCTCCGCCATCGGCACCGGACTGGTTAAGCCCACCCCGCTGGTGGTGCCGATCCTGCGTGCCGGACTGGGCATGCTCGAAGGCATGACCCGCCTAGTGCCCACCGCCGAGGTTGGTTTCCTCGGCATGGCCCGCAACGAAGAGACCCTCGAAGCCATCACGTACGCCGAGCGGCTGCCGGATGACCTCACCGGCCGCCAGGTCTACGTGCTGGATCCGATGCTGGCCACCGGCGGCACCCTGCGCGAAGCGATCAAGTTCATGTTCAACCGCGGTGCCGCAGAAGTGATCTGCATCTGCCTGCTGGCCGCCCCGGAGGGCCTCTCCGTGCTTCAGGAGGAACTCCAGGACGCCAACGTCACCGTGGTGCTGGCCTCCATCGATGAGCGACTCGATGAGAAGGCCTACATTGTTCCCGGCCTGGGCGACGCCGGCGACCGCCTCTACGGCGTCGTCTAACCTGCCGTCCCGGGTTCTCCGGGACGGGACGGCCGCTCCTGGCCGGCCCTGCAATCTCCGTCCATTATGTGGACAAACACTTTCAGTTTGATGGCGCCTGCTCCCTGACCTACGGTTCGGGGGCGGGCGCTTTTTTGCTCCTCCATGTTGAAACTAGTCATCGGTCTTATCGTCTACGTGCGGAATCCGCTTAGGTCTTATGCATAATTATGCATAGCTATTCATTGTGTCTTTATGTGAAGTGCGTCACAAAACTACGCAATCTGTCCACTATGTGAGACAAGAGTGGCATTGTTACTTGCGCGCTACCCTTTGTTACATGCAATAATCCGAAGCGTGAACACCAACACGGCAGCACCAGTCGCAGTCTTCCCCGGTGGCGCCCGCGCCACGCAGGAGACGTGCTGTTGTCGAATGCATACCTCTGGAACCACCCCCATCCTCAGGTAAGACTCAGGCCCAAGCATTGGGCATAATAGCCGCCATCTCGACCGGGCACACCCCCCGCTTTCGAGCCGTGATGACGGCGATTCACGATGAGTAGGTCCCACATGTCAGTAGCATCCGGTTACGTCCACATCTCCCTGCGCGCCGCGCAGAACCGCGCCGGATCAGGTTCCCAGCGCCCCGCCTCCGGCGGTTTCCCCCGCTCCTACGGCGCACAGCCGTTCGGGAACCAGTCCTACGGTGTCCAGCCGTCCAGCAGTGCCGCAGCGCGTCCGCTGCGCGCCGTCACCGGCCAGGACGCCAACCCCGTCACCGCCCCCACCCCGGTGGTCACTCCCAACGGCATTCCCGGACCCCAGGCGGTCAGCAATGACACCACGGCCCGCGGATTCGTTATCTATGTTGGCCTCGATGAGGAAACCGCCGCAGCCAACGGCACCTCGCTGAGCAAGCTGGCCGCCGAAATCCGGTCACACGTCCAGACCCTGGTGCCCGGCGCACAGAGCCACGCCGCCGTCGCCCTCGCACCGGCCGGTGCCACCGGCACGGACATCGAGGTTGTCCGCCAGGCACTGGGAGACCCCACGGTCGCCCGCCGCCAGCCCGTCCAGCAGCCCACCCCGGCGCCGCCGGTTCCGGCAGCGACCCGGCCCTCCGGCGTCCTGATCGACCTGTCCCGCCGTGAGGTGCACCTGGACGGCGACACCCTGAACCTGACGTTCAAGGAATTCGAGCTGCTGAACTACCTGGTGGAAAACGCCAGCCGGACCGTCGGCCGCGAAGAGCTGCTGGCCGGCCTGTGGCGCAACGCCGAAGAGGTGCCCAACGAGCGCACCATCGATGTCCATATCCGCCGCCTGCGCTCCAAACTGGGTCGCCTGGCCAACACCGTGCGCACCGTGCGCGGACAGGGGTACCGCTTCTACGAGCACCCCGAGGTTGTTGTCTGGGCCGCACCGGAATACAGCATCTAGCCAGCGGCGGGCCCGCAGCCCCGAAGTGACAACCGCAGCCGCGGACGGACCGCGTTCATTCCGTCCGCGGCTAAGCTGAACCAATGACCGGCCACCACCTCAAGAAACTCCAGCTCCTGCGCCACGCCAAGGCCGACTGGCCCCGCGACGTCGCAGACCACGAGCGTCCGCTCTCCGGCCGGGGGCACCGGGACGCACCGCTGGCCGGCGTGTGGATGCGCGAGCACGGCAGCATCCCGGACTTCATTCTCTGCTCCTCCGCACTGCGGGCACGGCAGACCTGCACCTGGGTGTGCAAGGAACTCGGGGACAAGGCACCCACCGCAAAACTCGAGGACCGGCTCTATGACGCCAGCCCCGAGCGGATCCTCAGCCTGATCAACCACGTGCCGGAAACGGTGACCAGCCTGCTGGTAATCGCCCACCTGCCCGGCGTCCAGGACCTGGCCATGCGCCTTGCCTCGGCCGACTCGGATGAAGAGGCCGTAATGGAGATGGCCACCCGCTATCCGACGTCGGGCCTCACCGTGATGGAAACCGCGCTGCCCTGGGCGGAGCTGGACGGCCGAGACTCGCGGATCACCGACTTTGTGGTGCCGCGCGCCTGAGGCAGCACGCGGCACCTAGGTGCCGGCGAGGCTAGATGTCGATTTCCGGCTGCAGCGTCTTCAGCGTCCACAGCCGGTGCTTGCGTGCCGCCAGCAGGGACAGCAGGAGCCCGACGGCGGTGTAGGCCAGCAGCCCCGCCGCCACCGAGGTGACCTGGGCCAGTTCCCCGCCGTACAGCAGCTGACGCAGGCCGTTCACCATGTAACCCATCGGCAGCAGGTCGTGGGCCACGTGCAGCGGGGCGGGAATGGTCTGCCACGGGAAGGTGCCGCCGGAGGACACCAGCTGCAGCACCAGCAGGATCAGCACTACGAACTTGCCCACTGAACCCAGCAGCGCCACGATGCCCTGGATCAGGGCCGAGAATGCCATGGCGGCCATCAGCAGCAGTACCCACGCCAGGACCGGGTGCGCCGGGTCCAGTCCGAGGCCGAACCGCACCACCGCGTACAGCAGGGTGGCCTGGACCAGGGAGACCACCAGGAACGGCAGCCAGCCGCCCAGGGCTATCTTCCACGCCGGAGCGTTGGATGCCAGGGCGCGGCGGCTGATGGGCCGCATGGCCTGGGCGAGCATAAAGATGCCCACCCACATGGCCAGGGTCAGGAAGTACGGGGCGAGGCCGGCGCCGTAGGTGCCCGCTTCGGCCTGGTCCACGGTGCTGACCGTCAGCGGATCGGCAATCACCGAGGAAGCGTTGGCGCGCTCCTCGTCGCTGGGGTTGGGCACATTTCCGGCGCCCTCATCGAGCTGCTGGGCCAGCTCCGCGGAGCCGTCCTTCAGCTGGGTGAGCCCGTCCTTCAGGGTGCCGGCGCCTGCGGCAGCGGAGTCCGCGCCGTCGGCCAGCTGCCGGGAACCGTCCAGGGCCTGCTGTTCGCCGGCTGCCAGATCACCTGCACCCGCAGCGAGCTTGTCCGCACCGGCGGCCAGATCCGACGCTCCGGTGGAAAGCTTGGCGGCGCCGGTGTTGGCGGCGCTGATGCCGTCAGTCAGCGGCTGCGCGTTGGCGGCCAGTTGCTCTGCGCCGGCAGCGACGCTCTCAGCGCCCGTGGCCAGCGTCTGCAGCTGTGCCAGCTGGTTTTGGCCGGCGGTTCCGGTCTGCGCCCCGGCCAGCTCCTGCTGGAGTGCGGCGGCCTGCGCGGGAGTGAGCACGCCGCTGGCCACCAGCCGGGTCACGCTGTCCGTGACGTTCTGCTGGGCGGCCTGCGTGGCTGCGGTGATTTTGCTGTTCAAGCCGGCCGTTGCATCTGCAACCTGCCTCGCCCCGTCAGCCAGCTGCCGGGTCTGCTGCGGCAGCGCAGCCGTGGAGGAGGAGAGCTGGCCCAGTCCGCTGGACAGCTGCCCCGCACCCGTGGACAGCTCATTCGCTCCGCCGGAAAGCTGGGTGGCGCCCGTGGCCAGGCTGTTGGCGCCGGTTGCCAGCTGCTCCTGGCCGGACACCAGCGAATGCGCCCCGGTGGAGAGAGTGTCCAGGCCGGACTTCAGCTCCGCCGCGCCGGAATCCGCTGAGCCCGCGCCGTCGGCCAGCTGCCCCGCGCCGTCGGCGGCCTTCTCCAGCTGCGTGTGCACGGTGCTGAACCCGGTGAGCAGCTGGTTGGCCGTTTCCTCACCCACTTCGGCCGCCACGCTGTCGTGCACGGAGCCCGTGAGTTTGTCCACGATGCTGCTGAGCAGGTAGTTGTTCGCGTCATTGGTGGTCACATGCAGGCTGGCCTGGCGGGCATTCCCGAGATCCGACGCAGAGGCAAGGTTCGCGGAAAAATCCTCCGGGATGGTCAGCGCAAATTCGTAGGTGCCGTCCCGGACCCCGGTCTCGGCGGCGTCGGCACTGTCCACGATCTCCCAGTCGAAGGTGCCGTCCTCCAGCAGGTTCTCCTGCACGGTGGCACCGACCTCCAGACGCCCGTCAGTGGTGTCGGCACCGTCGTCGTCCACCACCAGGGCGGCCTTGATGCCGTCCAGGTTCCCGTACGGGTCCCAGTTCGCATAGAGGTAAATGGCGCCGTACAGCAGGGGCACCAGGGACAGGGCGAGGATGGCCAGCTTCGGCAGGATGCCGCCGGTCATGCGTTTAAGCTCGCTCAGGGCGAGGCGGAAGACGGTCACGCGGACACCTCCTGGGCGGTGGCGCCGGCCGATGCGCCGGCGGAGGCTGCCGGTCCGGTCCAGTCTGCAGGAATCTGCGCCACGACAGCGACGGCGGTAACCAGCCGTTCAGTGGACGCCACACTGTCCGTGAGGATGGGCAGCCAAACGTCCGGATCCGCCAGGTGGCGGTCAGGGGAATTAAAAACCAGCAGTTCGACGGCGAAGTCCGCCAGCGCCAGCCGGACCAGCAGGTCCAGCCGGGCCGCCGGTTCCAGTTCCTCGATCCACAGCGGGCCCAGCTCCGCGAGGCCTTCGGCGGCAAGCCAGGCCCCGGCGTCGGCGTGCGGCCGGCTGCGGCGCGGAATCAGGGCCAGGTCCTCAGCCACCAGGTCGCGCACGCGGAAATGCCGCTCCGGTTCGTTTACCTCCGGCGAATCCACCAGGGCCGCGTGCCGGCGCAGGTTCTCCAGCCGGTCGCTGCGGCCCCAGGCCACGGTGCCGGAGGTGGGACGCATCCTGCCGGAGAGCGCCAGGGCCAGTGCGGTGCGGGTGGACTGGTCATCCCCCTGGATCAGCAGCAAACCGCCGGCTTCCAGGCGGAGGGACGTGGGCGGCAGGAGCGCACTATGGCGCCCCTTAATGAATAAGTCTTCCGCACTGAGCATGGTGTCTTCGCCTCTTTGTCCTGGGATGTAGCGAGATGTCGCGCGCCTGGCACGCAGAGAGGCGCATCTGCCAACCTAGGTGAAACTGACTAGTCAGTGCAAATGACGGCGGCGAGAGGTTTGCCACACCGGCGGGGCCGAAGCCATCCGGGTCAGAGGCCGTACTTTTCCAGCAGCCGGAGCCACACCTCGCTGATGGTCGGGTAGGCGGGGACGGCATGCCACAGCCTGTCCAGCGGCACTTCCCCGACAATGGCGATGGTGGCCGAGTGCAGCAGTTCCGAAACGCCCGGACCCGCGAAGGTCACTCCCACCAGCACCTTGCGGTCCTCGTCCACCACCATCTGCGCCCAGCCCTTGTAATCGTCGGCAAAGAGGGATGAACCGGCGACGGCGATCTCCAGCGATGTCTCCGAGGCGTTGATACCGTCGGACCGGGCCTGCTCCAGGGTCCGGCCCGCCATGGCCACCTCCGGATCGGTGAACACCACCTGCGGGACGGCGTACTTATCCGCCGTGGCCGTAAAGCGGCTCCACGGTGCCGGGTTCACGGCATCCGTTCCCGCCCGGGCCACAATGGCATCACCGGTGGCGCGGGCCTCGTACTTGCCCTGATGGGTCAGCAGCACCTTCCCGGCCGCGTCGCCGACGGCGTACAGCCAGCCGCCGTCGACGCCGGTGGCCCGGCCGGTATCGTCGGTGTCCAGTTTCCGCGGATCCAGGCCCAGTTCTTCCAGTCCCAGCCCCGCCAGGTTGGGGTGGCGTCCGGTGGAAACGAGCAGCCTGTCTCCGCTCACCGTGCCGCCGTCCTCCAGCGTCACCTCCACGCCGCCGTCGTCGGACTTCCGGACCGAGGCAGGGGAGGTGGAGGTGCGGACATCCACGCCGGCCGAGCGCAGGCCCTCTTCCACCAGGGCGCGGGCGGGTTCGGGAAAGGACTTCAGCAGCGGCCCGCGGGCGAGCAGCGTAACGGTGGAGCCCAGCCGGGCGTAGGCCTGCGACAGTTCGACGCCGGCGACCCCGCCGCCGATAACCACCAGCCGGCCGGGAATTTCCTGTGCGGAGGTGGCTTCCCGGGTGCCCCAATAGTCGACCGCGTCCAAGCCGTCGAGCGGGGGAGCGGTGGGCGTGGATCCGGTGGCCAGGACGACGGCGTGCCGGGCGGTGATCTGCAGGGTCCGGCCGTCAGTGGCGGCCACTTCCACTTCGCGCGGCCCGGTTAGGCGGGCGCGGCCCCGCACCAGCTCGATTCCGGCACTGTGCACCCACTCGACCTGGCCCTCGTCGTTCCAGTGCGAGGTGAAGGAATCCCGGCGGGCCAGTACGGCAGCGGCATTAAGGGTGCCGGTGACGGCTTCCCGTGAACCGGCCAGGGAACGGGCCTCGTTCAATGCGGTGCCCGGGCGCAGCAGCGCCTTGGATGGCATGCAGGCCCAATAGGAACACTCCCCGCCCACCAGATCCGCCTCAACGAGGACGGCGGACAGCCCGCCTTGAACAACGCGGCCGGCCGCGTTTTCGCCCACGGCGCCGGCGCCGATGACAACTACGTCTGTATGCATGGTCTCAGTCATGGATTGAGCCTTGCATCACGTGCCGGGAGGGGCAACCCGGCGGCGGTATGGGGAGGCACCGTGATTCGCACCGGGAAAACAAAAGACCCGGTCTGATCAAGTTTCCTTGATCAGACCGGGTCTGAGTGGTGCGCGCGAAGGGATTCGAACCCCCAACCTTCTGGTCCGTAGTCGTCCATCCTTGACAGTTCGAGATTTCATACGCTAAGCCGCATTGTGGCCTGTTCTCATGCGGATTTGGTGGCTGGCTCGCTATGCAGGTTCGCATAGTTTTATATTTTCAACCCCGGTTTACGGAATAAACTACGACTAAACTACGAGCTGGATGGGTAGTCGTGGGTATCTGTTTCTAGCCGATCAGGTCGTATGGATCGACCCACCGCGATTCCTCCCAACGGATGCGGACCACGGCCGCCGCCGGCACCCACTCGTCGGTAACAACCCCGTTTGGCTCGGCATGGAACAACACATAGTCCCGTGTCCAGGCTAAGGCTTTGCCGTCTCGATGCCCGTCTGGGAAGCTGGCCCGAATGTACGGCTCGCTACGGTACGGGGCGTGCACGACGCGCCCAGGCGGGCAGGAACGCGCAGGTGCCAAGCTGTACGGCGTGGACATGACATCAACTTTATTCACCCCGGGACTCTCTCACCCAGCACTGACTTAAACGGCAGTAGGCCCCCACTCCGGAGAGTGGGGGCCTACCTGTCGTGATGCTAGACTCCGCTGCATGATCATGGGGGGAAGCCGGTATCGCCGGCTAATTGCAGCTGCATCCATAGGAATTACGATTGCCGCGTTGACCGCATGCGGTGGAGAACAAGCTTCTCCGACCTCGAAACAGACAAGCAGTCCCCCAGCATCGACAGCCGCCGAGCCCAAGGCGCCGCCAACGACTCTCGCGTCCACGCCTGGTTCGGGTGCATCGTCAGCACGGGCCAGCGTCAGCCACCAGACTGTTTATCTTGCTGAGCTACGTAAGGCCCACGCGAGTCTTCTGACCGCGCCCGATGAGGGACTTATTACCATAGGCGAAGGCGTGTGCACCTTCTACGACAACGGCGCGACAAGCTCAGAGGTAAACAACTTCCTGCTGACGGCCGCCGGCGTGACCTACACCGCCTCCGAGTTCGCGGCCATGCATGGTGCCGCTGTGGCTGCCTTTTGCCCAGAGCACATGTCGAAACTATCCGGCGGATAGCCGACTAGCCGCGGTTCTATATCGCCTGGGCAAGTCACAAACGGTGCCTGGGCTCGCCGTCGTCGAGCTGACGGGCAACTGCAAGGGTCGGCGCCTCCGGATCAGCATCCGGACTGGCGTAGATGTTCACCTGGCGCGGACTTGTCGGTGCCGGCGCCGTGTTGGGCACGGCGAGCCCGGCGGTGCCGAGGCCGAGGACCGCGGCGGCGAGGTTCAGCCACACCTGGGTGTCTTCGCCGCTGACGAAGCCGAGGATGACGAGCACGGGGATGGCGGCCGCGACGATGCCGTAAATCCATTTGCGGGTGTTCGGGTCTTTGATGAACATCAGTTCTCCTTGACTTCGAGGGTGACCTTCACCTGGTCGATGAGGGTCTGCGCGTTGACGGCACCGGCTGCCTGCGCAACGGCTTCGGCCAGCGCCTTCGGATCGCTGCTCGCCATGACCGCCTTGGATGCGTCGGCGGCCTGCCCGGCGAACGCGTTCCCGTACCGGATGTAATCGACCAGCGCGTACGTCTTCCCCTCCTCGAACGGGTGGGGCACCTGAATGGACAGCAGGCCGGCGACGGCGTTGATTGCCGCTTCGGCTTTCGCTTCTGCCCTGTGCGCTGCATGGTTTGCTGCCGTGGCCTGATCATTGGCCTCGCTGGCGAACTGGTTGGCGTACACCAGCACGTCGATGGCCTGTTCGTCACTGCCGCGAACCTTGGTCCGGTACGACCAAATTTCTTCCGGTGTTGCCATGTCTTCCTCCTCGGAAGTTGTGGAGCCAGTTGGAATGATGCTTGCGGACCCGAACTGTTTCATCGGGTCGGAGCGTGAGTAGTAGGGGCTGCCATAGTTGATGGGCAGCGTCATGTACTCGAAGTGCAGGTGCGGGCCGGTAATCCGGCCGGTCTTGCCGGAGAGGCCGATCTGCTGGCCCCCGTTCACCCACTGGCCGGTCAGAACCTCCACCTCGGACTGGTGGCTGTAGGCGGTGGCGCTGCCGTCCCCGTGGTCGATGATGGTGATGTTGCCCGAGTCGGCACCGGCAGCGCCGGAAAGGTAGCCGTACTTGTCGGCGATGTGTTTGGGCATGTTCTGGCCGGGGCCAGCCCAAACAACGGTGCCGGGCGCCGCCGCCACAATTGGTGTGCCTACCGGGCATGCAAAGTCCACGGCCAGGTGCCCGACGGGCTGGTAGTTGCCGAACAGGTACACCAGCTGCTGCGCGGAGCTGCCGTTCGGGTTGGGGCTAACACCGGCGGTGGCGTTGCTGCCGAACACCGCGCTTATGTCGTGTGGTACTGGGAGATGAGTGAGGATCATGGCGCTCCTGTCGGGAGGGTAAGGGCGGTAAGCCGGCAGGGACCGGTGCTGGTCTGGCTGGTGCCATCGGTGTAGGTGACGACCCAGTAGGAGGACTCGCCGGTGCCCTCGCAGGTGACGGAGCTGATGCCGCGGCCGTCGGCACCCGGGGCGCCGTCCGTACCGTCAGTGCCGTTCCTGCCGTCGATCCCATCCTTGCCTGGCGGGCCGGGGGCACCGTCGAGTCCGTTTGTGCCGTTGATGCCGGTTGCGCCGGGGATGGTAGAAGCCTCTCCGGCGTCGCCCTTGTCGCCCTTTGCCCCTGGGGCGCCGTCCTGGCCGTCCCGCCCGTCGCGTCCCGGGTCGCCCTTGTCGCCCTTCGGCCCGGTCGCGGGGTTGGAGGGTTCCTCAGCAACAGCTTCAAGTCGGGCACACAAGTCCTGGTCATAGACCTGGACGTCGTCCGCTGTGCAGATGACGGCTTGGGCTTCCTGCGCGATCTCCTGCTTCTGGGATTGCTGGCTCGCCGCATTTTGATCGGCAGCGTCCTTCTCCGCGGACAGCACCAGGTATAGGGCCACGGAGAGGCCCGCGACGATGGCCAGAAGGGCGACCAGCCCCACAAGTAGCCTCCGAATCCGCCGGCGGTCCCGCGATGCTTTCTGCTTCAAATCCGCGGCTAGGGCGTCTTCGTCAGTTTGCATCGGGTTCCTCCGCTAGTTCGGTCCATTTGTCGGGGATGGGTCGTATGTCGTTCTCGATGAGTTGTTCGCGCCAGGCTGTGGCATCGGCTTTCAGTGCCCGCAGCTCCCGCTCCTTGCGGCGCAGTTGGCGGTCTTTCTCTTTGATTTGCTGTTCAAGGTGGGCGATCAAGAGGTCCTCATTTCGGATGCGGCGCTTATCGGCCCTGTTGATGAGGAACGCGAGGCCGCCGCCGATTGCGGCAAGGAGTGGCACGAGCGCGGTAAGAAGTGCGGGATCCACACGTTGGTCCTCCCTGCGGGGTGGGCAAAAGAAAAGCACCCCGCAGGGTGCTCGATGACATGGGCTTAGTTCGTGGCGGGAGGAGAGGTCTCTGCGAACAGAGTTCCGTCGGCTTTGGCGTCAAACAGGATGCCGGTGACTACTTCCACCAGCTGGTCCGCGACACACTCCCCGATGGTCCCGTTTAGGGTTACGGAGCCTGCGCCCTTGGTAATGGTGAGATTGATATTGGCCATGCGGTGAGTCCTTTACAGCAGATAGGTGATGCCCAGGGACTGGGGCCCTGAGCCTGCGACTACGGTCAGGATCTGCCCGGCCGTGTTGATTTCGACGTTTGTTCCCTTGACCTTTGAGGGTGGCCAAAGCTCTTTGGGGAGAGTTCCCACCACTTCCTGGGTCCCGTAGGAGCCCCGCTCGTAGGCCCCGGATACCTGCGCGATATCCCCGGAGCGGCTGTACCGCACACCGGACCACCCGGACTGAGCGAAATGGGTGAACCCCCCAGACAAGGTGGCCATGGTGGAGGGGATCTTGGCCGCGGCCCCCAAGGGGGCACCGTTCACGAGGATGCCCTTGTCGGCGGTCAACCGCAGATAGCCGTCTGCGGTGTGCGAGACGCCGGACACCATTGCGCCGCCCAGGTCGTAGGAGGCCAGCCGGAACCCGCTGTCGTACACGTAGATGGTGGACTGGTAACGCCGCGCCCCGGGGGCGCCGCCAGGCTGGGTTCCGAAAGCATCCATGCCCACGCCCGCCGGGGCGAACGTCACCGTACTGTAGGCGTCCACCTCGGACTTAGCACCGCTTATTCCTTGCATGGCCAGCGGGTCATCCCGGCCCAGAGTGAAGCCCGCAGGCCACTTGGCGGCCGGGGAGAGGCCGTCCAGACGTTCACTCTCGAACCAGAACCCCGGCTGCGCGTCGTCAGCGCCTATCGACCACCGGGTCAGGTGTTTGCCCACCTGCGCCCGGACCTTGTGCCGCACCGAAGTGCCATCACCAAACTTCACCGCGGCCTGCCCGTGGGAGGTCAGCCCGTCATCAGTCAGCTTGCTGCCCACATCGGGCTCCGGGCTGGACTGGACGGTGGACCCGGTAAGTACCCGGTCATCCAGGACTGCGTCCGGCAGGTTGTCCCGGCCCACCACTATCTTTTCCTGCACCGTCTCAGTGAGCTGCCGGCTCACCCCCTCGCTCAGGGGCGCGCCTTCCACGATCCGGTCCGTGGAGACATACGGCCTGCGGGAGAGCAGCCGGTCAACCAGGCGGCGGAGCTCCGCCAGGTCACGGCTGAACTTCTCCGGGGTTAGTGCCTGGGGCACGCCGTTAGAACCCATCGGCTGCCCCTCCCCCCAACTTGGCCAGGACGGGGCGCCACTGCCCGCCGCCGGCCCCGAAGTATTTACCCACCACGATGAACACCCCATCCTCTTGCAGGTCTGCGGTTTTGACGGTCACCCGTGCAGAATCGCCAGGCGTGACGTCCGCCAGCCGGGAGCCCGGGGCGTCCTCCACCGTAATGGTCAGAACCGACTGACCCCCAAAGAGCTCCGCGGCCAGTTCCCGCGCCCGGTCGTCCAGGGTGAGCTGGTCCTGGATCCCGGAGGAGAGCTGCTCCCGCTGCTCCAGCCGGACCCACCCCGTGGCCTCGCGGAGGGTGTCCACCACGGGCGCGGAGCGGGGCTTCCCGGCGCCATCCCCCGCGCCCAGGATTTCCACATGGGTGGCCGCAGAGCCGGTATCCCAGGACTCCTCCAACGCGGGCAGCAGGATGTTCCCCGCGGTCCGCTCTCCCTCGGAAACGAGGGAGAACACCCGCTCCGGCCGGTCGGTACGGTAGCCCAGATACGGGTACCCGGTGCGGAACACGTACCGGAGGCGCCGGTGGGTCCCGTCCGCCCACTCCACCGCTATCTGCCAGTTGAACCCGTTCTCCAGCGCGGCCAGCTCCTGCAGGGTGTCATAGAGGCGAACGTTCTCGCTGTCCTCGTAGTCCACGGTGCGTCGCACCCCGCTGGGCGGGCAGTCATACTCCAGGGGTAGCCCCGCCGCGTCCCCCGCGATGCTGGCCAGGTCCTGGGCAATGGCGGTCTGGTCGCGGTCCGCGTACGTCCGGGTGCGGGTGTACCGCTCCAGCAGGTAGCCCTCCAGCGTGCGGGTGGGAAACGATACCCGGCCATCCCCGGGGCGGGAGCGGTGATAAGGGACCCCGTGCCAAACGATGCGTTTCTGCTCGTCCACTGCGATATACAGGACCCGCCAAGGGATCAGTGTCTCCCGCCAGTTTGGCGGGCACTGGGGGTCCCCCAAGGCCAGGCTCAGCTTGCCGGTTCCGAACGCCTGGAGCAGGACACTCAGGTCCCCCTCGGGGGTGACGGGGACCTCCCCCAGCAGCTCACGGGACTTTAGTCCGAAGGCCAAGAATCTAAGACTCATACCGCCCCCACACCGTCATCGCGGACCGCCACGTAAGTGGCCCCGTAATTGTCCGTCGGCCCGTGCAGCAGGAAGGCCCCGGCCCCAGTGTGCTGGGCACCGTACACCCTCAGCTGGTGGTTGCCCGCTGCCAGCGCCGGCCGCCGGCCGGTGAAGCTGAACCCGGTTTCCACCCGAGTGGAGGTAACCACCACCTCGGACCGACGCACCGGCACCCCGTCCAGCCGGACGTCAAAGAAATAGGTGCTGCCCGCGATAGCGGAAAGAACCCCCGAGAATTCGATGGCCACCGCGCGGGACACGGATGTGGTGAAGTCCAGACTGAACGCGGGCAGCTCCACGTACTCGAACTTCTCCGCCAGTTGGGAATTTGCAGAGAGCGCCCGGTACCCCAGGACCCCTCCGGGCTCGTACCAGCCCACCCCGTTGCCTTCCTTGGCGGCCCGCATCAGCGCACCCTGCCGATCCAGGCGCAGGGCCAGGGCCCCGGGGTACGCCAGCAGGGTGCCCAGATCGGCGGCGTCCCGCACCGGGACAGGGGCCCCCGCGGCGGCAGTGAAGAACGGATCCTCCAGGGCGGACGGGTTGCCCCCGTTGGCCCGGGGGGTCAGGATGCTGCCAACGTGGAGCTGGCGAGCCTGCAGCGGGGGGAGCCCGGCGCCGGCGGATGCTGTGCCTGGTACCAAGCGGAGGCGGCCCTTGCGGTCGGTGCCGCCGGATCCGTTGTCGGGGTCCAGGACCTCAAGCACGATGCGGTCCCGGCGGGGGTTGGTGGAGTCCGCCGCACCGATGGTGCCTTCCACCAGTGTGGCGGAGTCTAGCCCCAGCAGGTACGCACCCTTGGGGGTTCCGATGGCCCCGCTGAACTGCCCCACCGTAACGGTGTTGTCGCTGATGGTGATGGTGGGGGGCGGGCCCAGCACGCCCGTGCGGGGGTTGCCGTCGGCGTTGCGGGCCAGCAGCCCGGACACCCCGCGCCGCTCGGCCTCGGCGCTGTAGTCCACGCCGTTGATGAATAGGGGGAGGGTTACAGACATGGGGTCCTACTTCCAGGAAGGTGACCATGAGGCGGTCATGCGGGTGTCAGGGTCATATGCGGCGGCATCGAAGAGCAGCACGTCGCCGGCGGTGAGGTTGAACCATTCGCCTTCCACCGCCCCGTCACGGGGGACGCCGTCCAGCCGGGCGGTATGGTGGTCGAGGTCCAGAACCAGACGCTGCCCCGGCAGCAACGGCCCGTCGAACCGGAGAGATTCCCCCGTTGCCGCTTTGCGGACTATTGGGGAGGACCCCGGGCCGATGAACGTGACCTCCGCGCCCACCGGATGCCGGTTCGGGCTGGTGATGGCCACCGCGCCGGACAGCACGGTGGCCTGTATGGCGGAGGGCAGCTGGTAGGGGCGGCGTCGGCCGCCGCTGGTGTAGGGCAACCCCACGGTGTCCGATCGGGAATACCCCAGACCGGCCCCTTCCCGTTTGAGGTACTCCCGGGAGTGGAACTGGAGATCGAAAGTTACCAGCGTGTCGGTCACCCACTTGATGACCGGGCGGTCCTCCTGGCGCAGGGGGACGAACTTGGGCACCCCCCGTTCAGTAACCACAAAGGGCTGCGGGAACTGCAGGGGGATGTGGTCCACCAGATCCTCCAGCAGATCCGCTGCCTCGTCCGCGGTGCGGCCTAGCAGGGTGCCCTTTGCCACCAGTCGGCGGCCCTCCGCGTTCGCCTCGGAGAGCACCCCGCCGGACGCTTGGCCCCGCCGCTCAAGGGCTCCGGAGGAGGCCGTGGGCTCCCACCAGCCGGTCAAATCCGTGACCTTGTACCCGTAGCCCAGGCGCTGGCGGGACTGTAGATCCAGCCCCGCCAGCGACACCCCTACGCCGTCAGCTACCTGCATGTGTCCGCTCCCTATTTCCGTGGGTCATATGTTCTGCAGCCGGCGGACCACCGCTTCAACGATGGCTCCAACCTCCGGCCCGGAGTAGTCCACCTGAACGGTCTGGTAGTAGACGTTCCCCGCCCCGGTGGCCATTCCCGAGAGGGAGGCTCCTACGGGGTATTCCGAACGGAAGGGCACGCCGCCGCGGGCGTACCCCATGAGCTCGGACACCCAGGGCTCGTCGCGGTTTATGCCCAGCAGCAGCCGGTCATGCTTGCGACTGCTGGCCCCGTTCACGATCCACTCCCCGGACTGCACCGCCAGCGGGCGCCCATTGACTGAGGCCAGCACGTTGTCTACGCGCTGGTCCCGGGGCGGAGCGCCTGGCACGATGCCGCCACCCGCCAGGCCCGCCATGAACAGGTCCTGCACCTTGCCGCCGCCTGCGCCCCCCGGCCCCTTGCCCGGGGCGTAGGGGGTGCCGCCCCATCCGGCCGTGTCGTCCCGCCCGCGGAGGATGTTCATGGTGGCGGTGATGACCGCAGTGCGGTTCTCCGCTACCTTGTTCAGCGCCGCGTTGGCCGCGTCGGTTAGCGCCCGGGCGTCAATCAGGGCAATGCGTTCCTGCTTGGCGACGTCGGTTATCTTCTGCCCGGTGGCGTCGGTCCCTGTCTCGGACACCTTGATGGTGCCGTCCGGCAGGGTCTCCACCACGTAGCCCAGGTTCTCCAGGCCCAGCTTGACCTCGGGGGACATCGGCTCGGTGATGATGATTTCTTTGTTGGGCAGGCCCTGGATCTGGCTGTGCAGGTTGCCCAGCTGGATTTCCAGATCGGTGGCCTGTTCACCGGTCGAAGCGATGGCACCGGTGGTGCCCTCCGCCATCTGCTTGGCGTAGTCCGACATCCAGGTGTCGATGTTCACTTCCTTCGGGATGCCCATGGCTTCCCGGGCCAAAGCGTTGGCAGCGTCCGCGTTGCCGGTCATGGCCAGCGCGTTGTCATAGAGCTGCGTGTACGTCTCGCTAAGGACGCCCTGCATCTCCTCCTGGGTGTGGATGTTGTTGCCGTAGGCGTCGGTCTCACTGGCCATCGCCTGCAGCAACGCGATCCGCGCCCCGGCCACCCCGTCCATGGCCGCGGCATTATCGCGCCCTGCCTTGGTGTTGATGTCCAGGTTGGGGCCATTGGCAGCCAGCGCCTCGTTGAAAGCAACTTGTGCCTCGACGGCACCGCGCTGCGCGTCCCGGCTAGACAGGTTGGCCAGCCCGGCCCGCACCAGCAGGTCCACGTATTTGTCCAGCTGCGCTACGGCGCCGCTGGCGGTGAGGCCCATTTCCTCCAGCGCCTTGGCCATATCCTCGGTAATGGGGATTGCGTCCCCGGTTACAGAGGTCATGGAGCCCACCACCGTAGTTAACCCCTCGGCGGAGAAGCCGGCGGCCTCCATGCGGGGCGGTATCTTGCCCATTGCCATATCCAGGATTTCCCAGTCCTGGAGGTCCACTCCAACGGACTGGCCGAGGGCGATCAGGCTGTCCCGGTACCCGGGCATGATGTCCAGGGCGTCCTGCGCGGACTGGCCATTCTTCTCGAACTCGGTGGCCAGTTTGTTGAATGACAGGGCGGCGGTGTCGGCCGCGCCGTTGGAGACTAGGTCCCCAAGGCTATCGCCCACCTGGTTGAACCGGTCCTTCAGCTGGGTGAGCACGCCACCCTCGTGGCCCACCATTTGGAAAAGGTCCACCACGCCGCTCTCGAAGCGGCCCATCTTGTTGGTGCTCTCCTCCACCAGCCGGCTAACGGCGTCGCTGACACCGTCCACCCCTTGGATGGTCTCGCTACCGAAGAATGTCCCCCACTCGGAGAACATGCCGTCCAGCGAGGACACCCCCTCCCCGCTCTTGGAGAGCTTGAGCACGGAGTTAGCCATCTGCTCCACGCTGGGGGAGAAATCGTGGGACGTAGCTTTACCTATCGCCGCCAGAGCCCCGATGGCCACCGCCGCGATGGTGGCGCCCTTGGCTACCTTGCCCAAGGTGCCGGGCAGACGCCCGCCCTCAGAGCCCAGGTTCCGGAAGTTCTTCACACCCTCCATCACCTTGGGAAGCAGCGTCATAAAGGCGCCGCCCACGAGTGCCACGGAACCAGCGGTGCCGGCCATGGCGATGCCGGACTCCAGCGCCGGGGTGGGGATTTTGCCGATCATATCCACGGCGGACTCGCCGGCCTGCACCAGTGTGCGCAGTGCCTCGGACGCCGAGCCGCCGCCCTTGATGAACACGGTCTCCATGCTGCCGCCCAGTTTCTCCAGGTCCCCGGAGAGGTTGTCCTGGAGGATGGCTGCGGTGGTAGCTGCATAGCCCGCGTCGTTTACCTTGTCGGTCCAGTCTTGGATGCCCTCGCCGCCCTGCTTGTACAGAACGTTGGCGGCCCGAACGGCGTCGGCGCCGAAGATCACGGCGCTGGAGTGGTCCCGCTCCTCTTGGGTAAGGTCGGCCATGTTGGTCTGCAGCTGCTCGGCCAGCGCGGTCATGCCGATGAACTCGCCGTTGGCGTTGTACATGTTGATGCCGATTTTTTCCATTTCGGCGGCCGCCACGGAGGACGGCGCCTGCAGGTGCTGCAGCATCGACTTGAGCGACGTTCCGGCGTCGGACCCGACCAGCCCCGCCGAGGCGAACGCGGCCAGCGTGCCGGTGGCGGACTCAATGGTCACACCGGTGGCAGCAGCCACCAGGCCGGACTGGTTCAGGGCCATGCCCAGGTCCTCAACGGACCCCTGGGCCTTACCTGCACCCGCGGCCAGCAGGTCAGCAATGTGCGGGATGTCCTGGCCGGAGAGGCCGAACTGGGTCATGGCCGTGGCGGCCAGCTCAGCGGCCTGCCCCACATCCATGGCACCTGCAGCCGCCAGGGACAGCGAGCCGGTGAGGCCCCCGCCCAGGATGTCGTCCGCCGAGACGCCGGCCTTGGACAGCTCCTCGATGGCCCCGGCGGCTTCCTCGGCGGAATAGGCCGTATCCGCGCCTGCCTCCATGGCGGCCTGGCGGAAGATGCCCATCTCGTCCGCGCTGGCGTGCGTGGCGGCTTCTACCCCGGACATCGCCTTATCGAACTCGGCAAACTTGGTAATCGAGAGCGCAGCGACGGCAACGGCGGCCGCGCCAAACCCCATCAGGGTTTCCCCGGACTCTTTCCAGGCTTCGTCGTTTTCCTCGGCGTCCTCCGCTAGGCGGCGGAGACTCAGCCCCGCCTCGTCTGCGGCGGCAGCGGCTTCCCCTGTGGCGGCGGCAGCGGCTTCCCCGGCGGCCTCCTGGCTCTGCGCGGCCTCGGTGGCGGCTTCCCCGGCGGCAGCCTGCGCGGCGGCCAGATCCTCGGCGGACTGGGTGGCGGTGCCGAGGTTTTCGGCGGACGCCCCGGCAGCCTCACCGGCGGCGGTCAGCTCCTCCGCCGCCGAAGAGCTGGCCTCGGCGGCGGAATCCAGTGCCCCCGTTACATCGTCCGCCCCACCCTGCGCCTGACGCATCCCGGACTCAACCTGCTGGCCGGCGGTCCGGCCCTGCGTTGCCAGGTCCTGTGTGGCCTGGGTGGCCTGCCGCATGCTGGACCGGAACTGGTCCACCTCCGCCCGGATACGGACTGTTACCTGACGCTCCGAACCTGCCACCGCGGCCTCCTACTCTCTATGTATTTATGCCGGCGGAGCCGTGTTATTCGGTCTCCACCAGGTACAGCTTCTGCCCCGGGAACGTGCTGCGGTTCTTGTCCTGCTGGGCGGCCTCCAAGGCTTCGCAGCCGTGGCAGATGCCGTCATCGTGCAGCTCGTAGCGGCCCACGTTCTCGTCCCCGCGGGTGCGGGAGTGCGGCAGCCCGCACCCCCGGCACAGCGAGTCCTCGTACAGCGTGAGCGCCAGCGCCATCATCCGGTCGACATCGCTGACCTTGCCGTCCAGGTCACGGCCCCGCATGACGGTAAACGGCCAGCCCTGCGCCCGCGCGGTACGGGCCTCCAGCAGGATGTGCGCCCAGCGGGAGTCCGCTAGGGCTTCCGCGATTTTGGGACGGTCACCACCGGCGCCTCGTTGGCGGCCCGGGAGAAGGCGCGGTTCCAGTTGTCGATCTGCGAGCTGCCGATGGTCTTTTCAATACGCTTGACCTGCTCGACGGTGAGGGACACCCACTCCGCACCGCGGCGCATCACGGTGCAGGCAGCCAGGACCCGCGCGGTGGTCTCATGCTCGATGACCTTGTTTGCGGCCTCCAGTGCCTGCGCCCGCAGCACGTTGTTGACTTCAGCCGGCGTGGTAACGCCCATGCGGCGGACGGTGTTCTTGGCCTCCTCGCGCGCCTCAGCGGCGGCCAGATCGATGGCTTCCTTGAGGTCCTTACGCACTTGGGCCCGGATGACCTCCACCTCGGGCTGGGTCAGCGAGGAGACCCGGAATTCTTTTTTACTGGCGTGCAGCTGCGCATAGAGCGCGTCGATGCGCCCGTCCAGGTCCGTGGTGGGGGAGCCGCCCAGTGGCGCGTCCTCGGGGGATACCATGCGTTCCTGGATGCGGCGTTCTGCTTCCAGCTCCTCGATGTCGGCCAGCAGATCGGCGCGGGAGTAGAGCGTGACGGGGTGCGCCTTGCGCTGGCCCCCGGTCAGCCAGTCGTCCAGGTCCAGTTCTTCGGTGTCCTGCGCGGCGGGGGTGGTGTTCTCGGTGGTCATTTTTTCCTTCTAGGCTCGGAGTAAAAAACGGGGTGCGGTGCAGGCTCAGTGTGGGAGGAGGCAAGCGCCCGCCCGGAGCCTAGACGGGCGGGCGCTTGGGTCTGCGGTGGAGGGGCTAACCGCCGACGGGCGCGGTGCCCACGACAACTGCACGCTCGTCCACGTTGTCCTGGACCGAGAAGTCCTGGCGGAACTTCTCATAGCCAGCGCCGGACGGGGAAAGGATCTTCGGGGTGTTGGTCAGCACCTCGTACACCTGCACCTCGTCCGTGTCGCGGAAGTCCACGTCCTGGGCGCGTTCGCCGTCGTCCAGCTGCCCGATGCGCTGCGCCAGGTAGCCGTGCAGGCCCTTGGCCTGGAAGGTGTCCCACGGCAGGTCATCCGCCTTGTCCTTCCAGCGGAACATATCCATGCCGGCCTCGTAGTTGGTACGCCCCGGCGTGGAGCTGTTGGAGCTGGAGCACAGCGCCGGGTCAGTGATGGAATCATCACCGGTGGCGCCCAGGTTGTAGTTGGCGGCGGTAACCATGCACGAGAGCTCAAGGCCCGCGTTCAGTTCGGCCGCGGTCGGCTTGCGGAAGTTCACGAGGGAGGGGACGAACACCAGCTTGCGGTTGGCGTCGGTGAGCATTTTCTGGCCCATGGGCTACTTACCTTCTTTCGGGGTGTCGGCGCCGCCCTTGTCGGAGGGCACCTGCTTGAGATTCTTGAACCGGGACAGCCACGACTCCGGCACAGGGTGCGAGAGTTTGAAGTGCGGTTTCGGGGTGTTGGTGTCGTACACATAGACCTTGCGCACCGAGGGGGTGCGTTCGGGCTCGGTAACCTGGACCGCGGCGCCCTTGGCGGACGTGGCGGGTTCGCCAGTCTCACCTGATGCTGCTGCTGCGTCCGGTGTGTCGGGATTGGTTGCGTTTTTTCGGGTAGCCACAGGGGCCTCCTTAGGGGAAAGAAAGCCCCCACAAGCGGGAGCCAGATTCTGAAAATGAATAATCAGCGCGAGCAGAAGACCGTGAACTCATCGACGGCAAATAGCGGGCGCAGATCGGTGTCGCTGAGTACGACATCGGTATCGGGCTGGACAGCCAGTGAGGCCGTGTGGCGCACAAGGCCGCAGTTCCACCCCGGAATATCCAATCGTCGGGAGATAAATGCTCGCCGCACGCGCTCCATGACGATCAGCACCGAATCGAAGGTGAGGCCCGCGTACGTGGCTTTCAGCCGAAAATTCAGCGTGTCTGCGTCCCCCGCCAATGCTGATCCTGACTCTTCCCCACCGCCGCCACCGAGAACGACGTAGGGATAGTCAGGAGAGGTCAGCTTCCCCGCCACATACCCAAGATGGGAGCTAATGTCCTCAGGCAGGAGTGCACTGAAGGCGTCGTAGTGGGGTTTACTCATCCAGCACCTTCTCCACGACGTCCCCCATGGCTTCCAGAAGCGCCGGTTCCTCAGCTCGCAGGGCAATCAGCGGATCGGGCACGGTCCCGCCGCCGCCGCGGGATCCGCCGTAGATGGCAATGCCAACCAGCGAACCGAAGCCCTCGTTCTCCACGTGCGGGCCTATGACGGATTCAACAACGTCGCCTGACGTGCTCAGGTCGTAGCTGATTTCCCGGACACTTCGGAAGTGCCTGGACCCGGCAAAGTCCCTTTGGATTTGGTTCTTGATCTGCAGGCTGCCCTTGGATACCACCTGCCGCACAGCTGGCACGATATTCAACGACGCCATCTGCGAAGCCAACCGGTCTACCTCGGTGAAGTCGTAGTCGCTCATCCCAGCTCCTCCACCCGCAGCCGTTGAGCTGTCTGCGCCGACTTCTTATGCGGCCCGACGATTCGGTACACGCTGTTGGTCAGGGCCGGGTTCAAGCGAGCCTCGACTATTCGTGCCCGGTCACCTGTCTGGACAGGGCCGGCATTCACCGGGATGTCCAAGCGGGTGTCGACGATAGTGAACACTGCTCCGGCGGAAGTCCTTGCGACGGATTCCGCCAGGGTCTGTTGGACTTTGCACGCTCCCGAATAGACGGCCGTGTAGCTGGGGCTGACGACGCCAGTCTGGGGGTCCGTTACTGGCTTGCCGGGCCTGTCGATAATGCAGGTGTCCAGCATCAGCTCTTCCACGTCCCGACGCGCTTCGAAGATGTCCTCTGGGTTGAAGAACGGCACCGCGGTCAACCCCCCAACGGCACGATATACATGCCGTATTCGGGGAGCCTCGCCACCGGGTTGAGCAGCTCGAGTTCGTAGGCCGTGAGGTACAGCTCGCCAGTTGAGACGGACGCATCCACCGTGATGGATTTGGACCAGTCATCGGCCGATTTGCTGATCTGCCGGGCGCTGTCCGGGTTTTTCAGTACCCGGATGATCATGGAGACCATGACGTCCTGGACGGTCTCGGCCGTAACGACAGCCGGCGTTGCCGCCAGTTTGTCTTCGATGTCCGTGACCGTGGCTTTGATCCGCGTCCAAGCCCGTTTTGAGAAGCCGGGAATGACGCGCTCCTCAGCAGCTGAGAGGGGGCGCCACGACCCCGAAATATTGGCTGCGCTGACCTCAACCATGGTGCCCCCTCTCTCCTGTGGTTATTCCGAAACCGACGATTCGCCGGTTTCGATGTTGCGCGTGACCGTCACTTCGGTGCCGTCCGGGCGGGTCGCCGTGTAGCTTTCCGTCCGGGGCTTGCGCGTGGTCTTGGGTACGGTCCGCTTCAATCCCGGCTTCACGGCGTTGACCGTTCCCGTCTTGATGGCTTCCTCGCCCGGGCTGGGCTGGACGGAGTGAGCCGTTTCGGTGGGATCTGTGGTGTCGGCCGGCCCGTCACCCGGTGCGGTGACGGAGGGCTTGGTGACGTCCGAGTCCAGGGTGGTGGTAGCGGTGCCGTTGCCCTCTGCACCCCCGTCGATCTTGGGGGTTTCGGCGCTGGACTGGTCGCCGGCGGTGGCAGCTGCAGCTGCCTTGGCGTTTCTGGCAGTAGCCATGAGCGTTTCCTCTTTCTAAGCGGTGGAGCGTGAGCGGGTGAGGGGAACTAGGAGTTCCGGATGCCGCGTAGGCGGGCCGCGGCCTTGCCTCCGAAGATGGCAACGCCGCAGTAGAACTCGATGCGGGTGCGGTAGGCGGGCTTCTCCTGCAACTGGCCGAGGTCATCGACCATGACGCCGCCGTTGGTCAGGCCGGTGACGGCCTGGTCGCCTTCGTCCTGGCCGAACTTCACGGCGTAGATGGAGGAGGTGTCCGTGGCCGTTCCCTGGGTTTCGTTCTGGCCCAGGATCGGCGCGCCGGCGAGGTTGTTGCCCGGATCCAGAACGGGAATGCCGTTCCACATCAGCACGCGCTTGCCCGTCAGGTCCTCGCGGACCGTCTCGACGCCGCCGAGGCGTCGGCCGGCCGAGCGGATTTTGCCCTGCAGGACGGAGTTGGCGTAAATCGCGCCGTTGTTGCCGTCAATTCCCGGGACGCGGGAGATCAGGTCGTCGAGCAGGTCGAAGAACGTCTGCGCGTCGGATGCCCCGTTACCGAGGACCGGGGAGCCGTTGGTGGCCGCGTCCAGTACTTGGTTGCCGGTGAGGCGCTTGCGTAGGCCGTCGAAGCCCTTGGGCTCCACGACGACGTCGCCGTTGAAGAAGTGGTCCTGGAACTTGTAGGAGGCCGCCTTGACCTTCATCGCCGTCTGGGTGGCCCGCTGGTCGTTGAGGTTGCCGCGGGTCTGCACGATGAACCGGTCAACGTCGGCGTCGCCGCCGAGGATGACCAGCTTCTCGGTGGACTGGTTGACCGTGCCGGTGGACTCGACGTAGGCCTCGTTGACGCCACGGAATGCGACGCCGGGCAGGGCCCCTTCCGAGTTGTAGGCGTAGGCGTTGCCTTCGATGTCCATGAGCGGGATGCGGTCAAGGATGGGGGAGTTCTGCACAAAGGTCTCGATGACCCCGCGCTGGAGGGTGTCCGTCGACAGTTTCGCCGACTCGACAAGGGTGACAGCCATGGATGGCTCCTTCTCTGTTTAGGTGTGCCCGCGGGCTGTCGCCCTTGGGGTGTTACTTGGCGTTGGCGTATCCGGCCCGGAGAGTCCCGAGGCCGGGTGTGGTGATGACGCTCGTTTCGCCGCGAGCGCCCGCGCCGGGTACGACGCCCGGCCCGTGGGATGTTCCCCAGGTCCGGGCCCAGGTGTCCGCATCGGCTTCGATCTCTTCCTTCGTGGTGCCTTGGAGTCGCTCCGCAGCATTGAGATCGAGGCCCTTGGCCGCCGCTACCTGGTAGCGGAGAATGAGGGCGTCCTTCTGGGTGCCGGACTGCGTCAGGTCCCGGATCTCCGTGTCCTTGGCAGTGACTTCCGCCCGAAGGGTCTTGTTAGTGTCGCGTTCTTCGCGCAGCGCGTTCATGCCGGCCGCGCCCAGTGGTTCGTCCTCCGCTGCCGGTGTGCTCGGCGGGTTAGCGGGTACCGGCGGGAGCGGCGCCACAGGCGGGGCCGGGGTGGGCGTCGGCGGGGTTGCCGGCGGATTCCCGGCCGGAGGATCCGCCGGCGGCGTACCGGCAGGATCAGCAGGGGGAGTGGCTGGCGCGGCGGGAGGCGCCCCGGCTGGGTCGGTCTCCATGACTGCGTCACCGAACTGCTGGCGGCGGAACTCGAACAGTGCTGCGAGGCCCCCGGGTGCGTACAGGTCGATGCCGTGCGCAGTGTTTGCAGGGGCGGGGTAGGAATTGTGCATTTGTGCTCCTCGTCGCGAGGTTGGACCCGCAGGCTTCGCGCCTCGGGCTGGACTTAGCGGCCGGCCATCTTCTGGCGGGCCGTGATGTTCGCCGTCGTATCGCCGTTCAGGACGATGCGCCGGAAGTCGTTCTCCACTGCTGCAGCCAGCTGCGGGCTGAGGGACCCGCGGCCAAACGGGTTGCGGCCGCGGGATACTGCGTCCCAGTTCATTTGGGCGTCGAAGTAGCGCCGCTCGGCAGCTGTCATGGTGGCCCGTGCCGCCGGGTCCCGTACGCCGGAAGCCCGCGCACGCTCAACCGCCTGGCGGGCCCCGACCCGGGTGCCGCCGCGGCCCATCTGGCCGTAGCCTTCCCGGGCACCGCCCAGGACACCCTCCGGGTCCTGGCCGCCCGGAAGTATGTAGCCGTTCTTCTCGAGCAGTATCAACGTCTCCTCGCGGGACTTCCCTTGCGAGTAGATGCCCTCGGGTGTCAGCCGCGGTGGCTTGCCGCGCCCGTAGGCGCCCCGCTTCGAGGTTCCCTCAGCTGTGACGAGACCGCCGGGCTTCATGCCGCGGCGGGCGTTGACAACCTGGAAGATGTCGGCACCGTCGCGGATGGCCTTGGCCTCGGCGGGCCCGAACTGCTTCTCCTGCTGTTGCGGGCTAAGCGAGCGGAAGTACTCGTAAGGGTCGGTGGTGAGATCGTTGGCTTGGTTCTCCCGGGTGGGGATGTGCTTGCAATCGCAGCGCGGGTGCCGCGGGAAGCCCGCGTTCCACCGGTAGAACTTGCCAGCCAGCAGCGCACAGCGACTGCACGACGGCGGGACGAGCATTCGCACGTAGCCCACGTCCTGCCGGACCGCGATGTCGACGCCGGCGGCCGCGCGCGCGGTGTCCGCCACGACCGTGCGGGTGATGACGTCCAAGCTGGTGCCGCCGTGTTGCAGAGCACGCAGGGGATCCATGCCCTCGCCGATGAGCCGTTTGGTCGTCGTAGCGGGGGAGTACAGCAGCGCTTCCAGAGAGCGGCCGTCCGGTGCAACGCCAACGAATCGGGCCGGGTCAACGAAAGCTTCCGGGGCCTCATACACACCCTGCTCAGCCAGCGCGCCGGCCGTGTAACTGCCGCCTGATACCGCTGCGCTGCGCTGGATGGCGGTCAGCGTCGGCAGCAGCAGCCGCAGCGCCACTGACCAGGAGGCTGAGATGTCCGACACCTCGACCCGCCGCCAGGAGGCCCTGCCGGCTGCCAGTGCTGCCAGACCCAGCCGCCGCGCAGCCTCATCATGGGCGACGACGGCGGCCGGTTCGTTAGGCATCGGGGTAGGCCATCCTGTCCGCTAGTTCCGTTACGGCCTTGTCCGCCTTGGCTCGGTCCGCATCGGAACGCGTGACCCAGTCAGCGACCCTCGGAGGGGTGGCCGAAGGCAGGAATGACCAGGCGTCCTGACGGGACATCCCGGAGGTGATGAGCTTCCCGATGGCATCGACAATCTGGGCAAAGGACCGGATCTCTGTGTCTGCCCAGATGACCTCGGAAGCGGGGTCCTCATGCGGCTCGTTTCGTGCCACGTTGGCCAGCCGCATGACGCTTTCCAGGCCCTCTCCAGCCGCGCGCTGGATGTCCTTGATCAGCGACTGGAACGTGGATTCGGCACCTGCCATGCCGTCTCCGGTGAGGTTCGCCATCTTCGTCAGCGCGTACGAGGGCGGAATCTGCCCAGTGGCGAAGAAGTCCGTGAGGAACTGCTGCAGCACCTTGACGTAGTTATCCAGATTCGACTCGGGAAGGTCAAAGACCTTCGTCTGTTCGCCTGGGAACACCAGCGCTCGGTCTACGCCCATGCGCCCGGGAGACCGGACGACCGGTTGCGCCAAGCCGTTACTGTCCAGCAGGGGCTTGCCCGTCTTCTCGTCCGTGACAAGAAGCGGCTGGCCCTTGTCGTCCCGGACCACCGGGTCGTATCCGGTGAACACCCGCTGCCGGAATGCGCTGAACTGCATTGCCAGGAGCGTGTTGAACCGGATGGTGTTGATGGCGTCCTGCTGCGGCATCAGCTTGTCGATAGCCGGATGGGGGACCCCGTCCGCATCAACGTTGAAATCAAAAGGCACGAAGGGGATGGTCCGCAGGTTGTGCCGGCCGATCTCTGCGAGATGCCATGCCGTGGCCGTGGCTTGCGGGGAGGACGCCTCGAACCGTGCCCACTCGGTCGCGGTATAGACGTAGGCAACGTGCAGCGTCTCCCTGACCATGGAGGCCGGCAGGATAAGCCCGGAGGCTGCCTGCGCTGACTTCTTCACCGCCAGGTTCTTGACGGCGAACAACGGCTCGAACGGGTCTTCGGGGTTGGGCTCGATCCAGACCCGCTTCGCGTTCTCGGGCCGGATCTTCGGGCTCTTGCGGTTCAACGGATTCGGCGAGACCGACATGATGCCGCGGCCGTGGACGAACATCTGCTCGTAGACGATCCGCTGCCTGGCATCCAGCTTGTTGGGCTGCCAAATCTCCGTCCAGGTCCTGATGTCCGCGTCTTTGTCCCGGTGCGTACGGAACCCATCCGCCTGCATCCGCTGAATCGGAGCCTTCATGGCAATGTCGAGGTAGTTCGCCGGCGACATCTCGCGCAGCGCCTGGTACTCCGCGCTTACGCCCTCCGGCGCGTACGGCAGGTCCTGGTCTCCGTCGAGGTAGTTCTGCCGGCGCGTCCACGCCTTCTCCTGATCGGAGAGGCCGCGCAGCCCCTGCATCAGGTAATCGCGTGCCAGTGCTTCCTTCACGCCATCACCTCTTCTCTTTAGTTGAATCCGTAGGCCACCGTTGAAATCCCCGTGGGCGGTTGCCATATGGCGGACCAGCCCTCGGCCCGGGCGTCGCTGGCCGCTTCATGGGTAATCACGGACGTAACCGCGAGGTCGATCTTCTGCGTCTGCGACGGTTTGAGAATGATGTAGGACTGGCCCGACCGTGCGAACATCCGGGCGTTGCTCACATGCAGGGCCGTGACGGCACAGTCGTCATGCGTGAGCGCACCGGTTTGGAGGTCCACGATGAAGCGTTCCAGGGCCGCGTGCATCTGCTTGGTCCGGTACGTCTCCCACATCAGGACCCGTTCCTCGCCGTACTTGAGCGCCCATTCCTCGATCTCTGTCTTCCAGAGCGGCGGATCGCAGTACATCCGCTCGACGTCGTACGTATCGAACAGCTCCTCGACGGCGGCGTGGACTTCCAGACGGGGGATACGCCCGTGCGACTCGGCCGGATCCCAGATCGTGGGAAGCTTCGAGGGCCCGAAGGTGGGAGTGAACTGCCACCCTCCAACTGTCTCCGCCCGGATGCCGGTGAAATCGTCCTTGTCTGAACCGTCAAAGCCCAGACACACTCGTAGGCGTTCGCTCACTTGGCCACCGATTCGCTATTGGTCCACAGATCTTCGGGCATCCATCTGCCCTTGCCCTGGGAGAAGATGTTGCCGAAGAACCGTTCCGCTTCCTCGGGGTCCTTCTCCATCAGCTCGAAGGCTTCGGCCTCTACCGCGTCGAGGTCCACCCAAGGGGTGCCGGCGTAGACATACTCGAGGATTTTGCGGCGTTGGTGCGGGTCCTTGAACTTCAAGTGCCCCGGCGGCTGCCGCAGGTAGCGGAAGATGTCCGCGGCTCGGGAGTGGTAGGTCTCCTGAGCCGTGGAAGCCTGGGACGGATCCCAGAGGTTGGTGGTCTCGATGGCGCGGCCGCCCATACCTGCCAGACCTCGACGGGCTGTCTTGGCGACGCCCTTGAGTTTGTTCTGGGCGGTATAGGTGCCGGTTTCGTCCAAGAATGCGGCAGTGATTGGGTTACCGAGACGGGACAACGCCGACGATGTAACCGCCTCGATCTTTCCTTCACCGCCGACACGGATGAACTCTTCACCCACGCGCATGAACTCGCCCAGCGGGCCGTCTTTGATCATGGTCTGCAGGGGCGCGTAGACGTTATCCACCTGCTCCTGGGAGGTAGCGAACAGCTGGATCAGCGGGGTCGGCCAAGGCATGCCCATCGGCTCGCCCGGCTCGTATTCGTAGAACCACCCGCACCCGCAGCCATGCTGCCGGCAGTCGTAAACCTCGCCACCCTGCGCCCACCCGGCGAACAAAGCCGGGCCGGCCGCCTCATTGCACACGGTCGCCGCAGACCACGGACCCTTGCCGATCTTCTGCGGGCCCACGATCAGCGAGCGCCTGTTATGGAATGCCGGTGCCAGTATCGGACGCTCGGGCACCCACCGTGCGGTGGTCTTCACCCGGTAGTGATTGACCGTGCACCACAGCTGCCAGTCCGGCTGGACGAACGGTTGGCCCTTCTGGAAGCCGGTAGGCACTGAGCAGTGTTGCTCCTGCCAGTCCGCGACCAGGAAGCCGATGGTGGGGAAGTCTACGAGGAACTCATCGGACGCCTGTGCCATCACGAACCACACTGAACCTGTCCCGGGATGAGTTGCGCTTCGGCGCCGCGGCCGCCGGCCTCTGCCCTCGCTTGGCTGCCACTTCGTCGGCGGCGATCCGCCACCGGTTCCGGAGCATCGCCATCTGAGAGAGCCCGAGGCGGTCTGACCATTGCCGTGCTTCGCCAGCTGCCTTCATGTGGCCTTGCTCGGCGGCCACAAGCATGCGGACGTACAGGGCGACGTCGTGCTTCCAACCCAACTTCTCCCATTGGGCTGCCTGCGGGGTCTTCCAAATCTCCCGCCAAATTTTCAACTCGCGGTCGTCCAGGGCTCGGGCTGCGGAGTCGTTTCGCTCCTCTACTGGCTTGGCCTTCTCCTGATCCCGCCACTTGGACAGCGGCCAGGCAGGCGCGTTTCCCTTCCTGCCCTCGGAGGGGAGGACTACCCATCCTTCTTTGTCCGCGGTCCGCTCGCGTCGGAGAGCCTGTGGATCCGGTGCGGGTCCGGAATTTACCCGGGCTCCTCCTCGGGGCAAGGTGTACCTGCTTTCTCACTGCATCGCGCAGCAAAAAGTGCCGGGGCATCGCGCGCCGGCGTTTGATGTTGTGAAGGGTGTCGGGCGCCCAGGGTTCGAACCTGGAACAACATGGTTGCCTCCACTGCTGGAGATCATCGCTTTGCCTATTTGCGTAGCGCCCGCCGGTTGGCAACGTCTCTCGACGGCAGGCCGTGCGCCGTGCCCTGGCGCGGGAGATAGGTCCTCCTTGGGATTGTTCCTATCTGTCATCCATCCGGGGGGGGTAGCGGTCCCTTGTGGAAGTTACTAGGCCGCGAGTGAGCGGACGATGGCCTGGAACAGTTCGTCCTTGATGCGCTGGTCCGCAGGAAGCTCGGAGTAGGGCACCAAGCATGGGTGGGTCTTCTGATCGGCGTCCTTGGTCTTGCCATAGGCCCACCCATCAGCGACCTTGAAGTCGCACCAGGACTGGTGAAGCTGTTCCGGAGTCTCTCCAGCGAGTGCCTTCTCGACGCCCTCGACGGCGGACGCCTTCTGCCACTCAGGAGCGTCCTCCCAGCCGGGGGACGGTGCCGGATCCTTCTGGATGACCTGCAGGGCGCGGTTGGCTTCGTGGCAGACATGGGCGATCTGTTCGGGGTTCATGTTTACTCCTGTTGTCTGTGCGAGGTCTTTCACCCATTGAGGCGTTACAAGTCCAAGCTTCCGGTCAGTGGTGATTCGGAGGCGGGCCGCGGCGATGCGGACCCTGTCAGCGGGGCTGGAACCCGAGGGGCAG
Source organism: Arthrobacter sp. zg-Y20 (assembly GCF_030142075.1). Lineage (NCBI taxonomy): Bacteria > Bacillati > Actinomycetota > Actinomycetes > Micrococcales > Micrococcaceae > Arthrobacter > Arthrobacter sp. zg-Y20. The sequence continues at coordinate 448,318 of NZ_CP126241.1, forward strand.
GCGCCGTCGGGACCTGTCCTCGTAGTAGAGAGGCTCTGCTCGGTAGCCGGCATGGAGTTCAGGCTCCGTGCTGTACGAATGCGCGGTCTCCACAAGGGCATCCAGCTGGACCTCCCTGTGTTCCGTGGGATCATCCTGGCCCATCTGTGCGGCGTGGGCTTCGAGCCAGGCGCAAAGTGCACGGTACAGGCGCACGGTTCTCCTAAAGGTTGGCTGCGTCTTGGTTCCCTCGGGCAGCGTTGCTGGCAATTGTTGGCCGAGGGTTCAGTTGTCTCCGCTCACGGGTTTCATCTGGCTCCGTGCTTTCTGCAGGGCTTTGATGAGCCGACCGATGCCGGCATCTCGCCTCCATTGTTTGGCCCGTCACGGGCATGGGTGTTGTGGGTTGGAACCTGACAGGCCCCCGGCTTTGAACCTGTCAGCCGGGGGCCAAAAGTCTTATGAACCTGTCGAACCTCCGAGAGCCCTCCCCGGCGGTACTGCGGTTCGGGGGCCGGAAGGGGGTGCCCCCCACCCGTCAGTCTCCGGGCCCGGCCGGTTGAAGATCGCATGCGATGCAATACCTGCTGCCGCTGTGTTGCACCTGATGTGCTCGGGACCTGACCAGGTGCGCCGGTCGTCGGTGTGTCCGAGCTGGAACGGGTCGCCCTTGTCGAACGGCTCGCCGCATCGGGCGCAGCGGTAGAACTCGATGCCCGAGCGGATGATCCGAGCGCGTTCCTTGTCGTGGGCCGCGTCGTAACCTCGGGCTTGACGGGATCCTCGCGAGGCTTCGGCTTGCTTGGCATGATCGGCACATAGCTTGGCGTGCTGCCGGCGAGGGCAACCAGGTACGCGGCAGACGCTCATCGCGGGCACAGGATCACCTCGGGTACGGCAGAAACCCCGGAACCGGAGTTCGCGGGGCTTCTGGAAAGTATTTGGATGCAGTTGTCCTAAGCCCTCTCAGGATAGCGGGCGATGACTAACATCACAACTCAACCAGCAGCGTGTCACGCTGGCTGCCTAATCGAAGCTGAGCGTGCCAAGCGTCCAGCTACTGACTTCGCACATCTGTCCACGCCAAAGTGGAAGCTGCAGCGGGGCTCCTGTGTTCGCAAAGATGGTCACATCACTCATATGCAGGAACCTGCGGGCAGTTTGAGGCCGGTTTTCCTCCTCCCGGCGTCGTCGCATCTCGTCGAACAACTTGCTGACGTTCTCATGGAGACTCGTGAATCCTTCCGCCACGCCGGGGTGGACCTTCGCCACCTCCGATTCCATCTTCTTCGCCCACGTATCAGGACCTATCGCTCTGCCACTCACAGTCACCCCGCCCGCAGTCACGGTTAACGAAAGCCAGCGGTCATTGTCGTCGTGGACACCGATAGGGCCCAAAACCATATCTAGTAGGGCGTCAAGGTATATGTCGTGGGTGCGGACATCAGCGAGCGTGACACGGTCTGGGTCCGTAGAGAAGTCGTAGGGGAATCGGAATGCGCTGGCAATGTCTTCAGTCATATGCTGTGCCCTTCTAGGTTAAGTAGCCGGCAACTCTGCCGTCTGCATGAGTGTAGCCAGCACGTTCAGCTGCAACTCACCTTCCCACCGTGCGCCGCACGCACCGCAGACAGCGAACGGGCGGGCCGCGGCAGGGTGGGCAGTGAGCGCCGGCTTCCTGATCTTCTCGCCGTCGTCCTCCTGGCAGTAGTAGCGGGCACCGCATCCCTCCGCCGGGCAAGCGCCCTGCAGCTCGATACTCTTGCCCGGGTCGAACAGTGCGCGGATACGCGTGACCCACCCGCCGATCATCTTCAGCGCTTCCTTCGTGGTCTGTTCCTTCGCCGAAGCCGTTGCGGCCCAGGACTGGATCATCGCCTCAAGAGATTGCCTGTCACCACCGGGGGAGTAGTGCAGCCAGTAAAAGGTGTGCGTGGTCCGCTCGATGTCGAGATACAGGTCCAGTGCATTCACGGCCAGCGGCGCCGGCCGTCCGCCGCTGGCACCGCCGCCCTGCTCCATGCCGGGACGGATGGCTGCACGAAGCTGGGACAGCAGGGGCTCCTCCAAGAGGAAGTGAATATAGGCCGTGCCGTCTTCCCGCTCCCTGTTCATGCCGTGGGGAGTGGAGCGCGTCAGGGTGTTCACGGCCTGAATCAGCTCGTCTTGCAGATGGGCCATTGGCCGGTGCTCTCTTCCTGTCGATCCTGGTCGTGCTGTCGTTGTGGCCCTGCTGCTGATGCAACCCCAGCAGCTGCAGCCTGATCCCTCGATGTGCTCAGGCAACTACTGCCCCTCTCAGTTCCTTGATGATCTGCTGGCTGACCCAGTCCCGCGGCCGCCAGACGGCGACATCGGCGCCGGCGGCTTGCATGGTCTGGATCGTGGTCGTCTGGGTGGCCGAGAGCACGCCCTGTTCTGTTTTCAGCTCGCGCAGCAGGAAACGTTTCTGGCGGGGATGCCAAAGGACCAGGTCCGGGAAACCTGCCCGCGAGCGCCGGGAGTCGTAGGTGTGATAGGCGGACCAGCCGAATTGTTCGGCGGCGTTGATGGCGTTGGCCTGCAGTTGCTCTTCGGTCCAGGTGAGGACTGCTTGGTGCTGGGGGCCGGACTGGATAGGTGCTGTTCGTCTGGTCATGGGGTGGTTCTCCTGCTGCGGGGCCTATTGCGTCTGCGGTTGCTGCGCTTCGGTTGGGCGGGTGCTGACGGTGGGAAGGCGGCAGGAGGTTGGGTGGGGTGTTGGGTTCCCTTCCCGTCCCGTCCCGTCCCGTCCCTACCCGTCCCGGAGTTTCCAGATATTGCAGACTGCTGTTCTGCGGTTTCTGCTGAGTTCTGCTGGGTCGGTGTCCCTGGCGGCTGTTTGGGGCTCTGCTGGGGGTCAGGGGCGCTGTGGACTGGGGTGGTGCTTTCCGTAGCCTCTGGGGTGGGTTTCTGGCCGGGGGTGCCGTTGCCAGTGGGTGAGCCGGAGGTGCCGTTGCTCTTAGGGGTTCTCCGGCCGGGGGTGCCGTTGCCGGAGTGTTGGCCTGGGCGAATGGTCCTAGCCGGGGGCTTGGGTGCCCTGTAGCCGTTGCTGATGGCCCATTCGTTGTTCTGGATCCACTCGACCGTCTCCGGTGAGTAGTAGGGCTTCCGGGGGACGGGCAGCAGTGGGTAGGCCTTGTCTGCTGCGGCGTCGTTGCTCCGGCCGGCGTTGCAGGCGCCGCAGGCCACTACGTATGTGTCTACCGTTGCCTCGCGGCCGGGTTCGCGGTGGTCGTAGGTTCCTGCCAGGCGGCCGCGGCGAGCGCGGAAGTTGACGACCATGCCGCAGTATCGGCAGGCGTCGCCGTCGCGGAGGCGGACGGGGATGATGAGGGCGGGGTTGGAGTTGTCGGACTTGCGTTGGCGTTCCCACTCGATTTCCTCGCGGGTGCGCATGTGGATGAACTCGGGATCGTCGATGATCTTGTAGGCGGTGCGAGTTCCCTGGCCGTCCTCGAGGTCTACCTGCACCTCGGTCATGTATCCGGCGAAGATGGCTACCTGCAGGAGCGCGTCGGCCCGCTGGAAGCCGCCGATGGCGAGCGCCGTTCCCCGATTGACGACGTAGTCCGTGAGGTGGGCCGTGGATTGGAGAGCGCAGCGGCTCACGAATCCGAATACTTCATTGACCAGCCTTTCATCGACGTCGTGGTGCTCTAAGGGTGCGAGCACTATGGGGTGGTTGGCGGCGGTGTCGCCGGTGCGGAGCCAGGGCATGAGGGTTAGCCGGCCTCCGTCAGCGTGGCCACGACGGTGCGGGCACGTTCGCGGAGCAGATGCTGGTGCCGAGGGCTGGCGTGCTTGAGGGAAAGCCACCCATCGGCCTTGGCCAAGACCTCGGCAGCCTTCTCTACGGTCTGCTCGTCAGGGTGGCGGAGAGGATCGACGTTGTCAGCGCCTGCGAGCGCGGGGCGTACCCGGTTGCGCCACTGGTTCCTCATGGACTCAGAGACCTGATCCCAGGTCTCAAAGTCTCCATAGTGTTCGACGAAGGCTGCTTTCGCGGCGGCTTCAAGTCTGGCGCTCATTGGCGGGATTTCTCCTTGCTGATGTTCGGCTTGTTCTGGGGGTGATGGAGGGAGCACGGTGCTGGTTCGGTTTGCGCGCACGGCGTCAGTAGTCAGTCCCCTGCCGGACACGGGATAGCTTCCAGTGGCTTTGCGCTTGGGCGTATTTGTCCGCGTCCCTATGGCCTTGCGGGATACTGGCCAGAATGCGGGTGGCGGCGAGTGCTTCCGCGTCACCGGGCCTCTCCCTAGTGATCCATGCTTGGAACTTTCCGCAGCGGTTGCAGTCGCCGTATCCGTGCGGTGGGAGCTGGGGGTTGCCGCATAGGCACGTCCGGTGGGCACGCTCAATAGAGGAACAGTCCCGATGGAAGCAGTCCGTGTGCCGCCACAAAGGCCGTTTCGGCGCATCCCATTGGTGGCTGATGTTCACCGGGTCGCCTTTCCGGCTGCCGGTTCCGCACCAGGCGCAGCGGTCCAGCCAACGGCGGCGGAAGGTCTGCCAGAGGTCCACTTGCAGCCGCCAGTGGTGGACGTGCTTCCAGTGGTCGAGGATTCGGCAAGTGGTGGAGTCGTACCCGGACGGGTCCCGGTGCCAAACGGTGGCAGCGGTCCACGTCCACCGGCTCCGGCGGTTCCAGGCGTCCTTGCGTGGGCGGCGTAGTAGAGGGGCCCGGATCTGGAAAACCATTGTCAGCGGGTCATGCATCGGTCTGTGCCTTTCGGTCGTGGATAGCCTGCACGAGTGCTTGGCCTTTCGGGTCGTTGAGAGCAGTTGCCAGCCAGTCGGCCGGCGCTTCCCCTGAGTCGCTCCCGGCGCTAGCGGTCATACTTTGGCCTCGGGCTCTGTGGCAGTGGCGTAGTTGATCGCGTCCTGCCAGTTGTCGAAGTGGAGGCCGTGGCCGACTAGGTAGAGGTTTCCGGGGCGGGCAGCGCGCCGGTACTCGCCCTCGCCTTTGGGGGATAACGGGGAGGTCCTGACTTTCCGGACGTGCGGGCGGGCGCACTTGCAGCTGGATACGCTCACTCGTCGGTCTGCGCTTCCCCCGCGGAAGTCCGGCGGTCGATAGCTTCGACCCACTGCGCGGCCACGGCCGCCACCTGGACGAGTTCGGTCCGCAGCTTGGCGGGGTCGGACTCCGCGAGCGCCTCGAACATTTCCTCGAGCAGGATGTCCCGCCACGTCACTACTCCTACCTCGGACGCCGTCCCTGTTGAGAACGTGGCGAGGTCGGCAAGGGCTGCAGCGTCCGTTTCGTTGGAGCAGATGGCAAGCAGTGGCCTTGTGGCCGGTCCGGTGCCGTCCGGGTGGTTCTGCTCGCCCCACTTGGTGTTCTGTAGAGCGCGTTCGTCCCGAATGTGGCCCAAGACGGCCTCGGTGCTTGCCGCGCTCACAGGTCGGCCCCTGCGGCTGCTTTGGCGCCAGCGCTGTAGTCGGGGTCTCCGCTGAGCGGTGACAGTCCGGCCGGGAATGAAGCAGCTTGCTCCTTGTTTCTGGCCAGTGTCAGGGCGCACTGGTGCTGGTTGCCCGATGTCCCGTGCAGCGATGCGAACCGGGCGACCTCGTCATCATCCACCTGACCGTTGCGTTCGTAGATCACCGCGAGTTCGCAGATGGTGAGTTCGTAGCCCCAGCCCTCCAGCGCGAAGTGCTCGCCGCCGGCCTGGTGGAAACGTTCCAGGCTGCGGCGGATCCACGCTGGCAGTGCATCCTCGCGGGCCTGCCAGTCGTCACGGTTGGCTTCCAGCTGTTCCCGCCTCCGGCGGGCTGCCTCTGCAAGGAACTGCTGGCGCTGCCGCTCAAAATACTGATCGCTGCGGCGCATGAGGTAGCTGCCGTCCATGGTCAGGACGCCGCCGATCTCGTTGAAGCCCTTCAGCTCCAGCAGGTAGGTCCCGCCTTCGCGGATCAGCCGGGTGCCCTCGGTCAGCGGAATGATGAACCCGCTGGCGCGCGTCGTGTGGATGGTGACGGTGCCCTTGCCTTCGTCCAGGGCTTTGACAGTGAAGTCCTCTGTCCGGCGGTTGGTGTACGTCTCCTCGCTGCTGTCGGTCACGGCTTGCCTCCCAGAGTCTGTGCGACGCGGTGCTTGGTGAGCGTTTGCCGGTGCTCCTGCATACGCGTGGCGCTCCAGCGAGCATCGTCCAGGCGGCCTTCCAGGAGTGCTGTGGCGCTGTCGATGGCGCAGGTCTTGACCTGCTCCTCAATAGCTTCGACTTGCAGATCCTTTTTCACGCGTTCCTGCCTCCGTTGAGTCGGGTTGCTCGTGCTGCTTCAAAGCGCTGCCGCTCCCGGAGAAGCGCGGCGTCTTTCGGGTCGTTGGGGTCCAGCCTGGGTGCGGCGGTGGACAGCGGCAGGGACGCCTTCGCTGGCTTCGCCTTCGGACTGGCAGGTGCGGCAGCCGCGGAGCGTGCTGGCTCCTTGGCCGCTGGAAGCGATGCCGGGAGGGTTGCCGGGTAGGCCGCGGCCTTTCCCTTGGACGGGGCCGGCCATCGCACATAGATGTCGGCCTTATTCGCGTCCTTCGCGTTTCGCCGGCCGACGGCCTCGCAGCCGAGCTTCTTCCACGGGCCAACGGCTGAGCCGTTGACGGATTCAGCCACCAGTGCCCACTTGCCGGGGTGCAGCTTCAGCTGTTCCACCGTGCTGACGCGCTCCTGGTTCGCCTTCCTGCCGGCGGCGCTGGCTGGCGGCTCCTGCCACCTGATGATGCTGGTCATGGTTCCTCGCTCTCGGTCAGTCGTTGGCCCGGAAGTCCCGGGCACGTTCGTTGAAGATGTCCAGGCTGCCGCTGCTGCTCAGCTCGGGCAGCCGGTCGTACCAAGCGGTCCGCCACTGGTAGAGGTCGTTCGCGATCTCGGAGCCGTCCTCCGCTTTGATCGGCAGGAGGATGCCCAGGAAGGATTCGCCGCAGCTGATGAGCATGCGGGACGTCATCTCTGTGGGTTCGATGGTCAGCGGCTGCTTGTACGCCGCGGCCGCATGGGCGAACAGCTGCAGTAGCTTCCCGTTAGTCACGATGCGCGCAGGAACGCTGACCTCAGCGGCGAGCGCGTGGAGCATGAGTTTGGGGAGGTTGGGGTAGCTGCGGTCCGGTTCGGCGTTGGGGACGGTGAAGGTCTTGCCGGGGAAGAGGCCGGAGACATCGAGGAAGCGGAGTTCCTTCGGGGTGATGGTGATGCGGAGCGCGTCGCCTATCTCGTCCTCGGGTGACTTTTTCGAGGGCTTGAAGAGGGTAAGCAGTTCCTTGGCTGTCTCGGCCGCCAGCTCGAAGGAGTCCTCGTTGGGGTCGCCGGTGAGTCCTTCGGATTCCCATACGGACGCGATGGCCAGCGTTGCGGAAGCAGTGTTGGTGGCCTGCACGTAGAGGTTGGTGTCGGTGACGTTGATATGGACACGGGTGAGGCTGCCGTAGGCCTCGTCGGTGGCGACGTGAGGGAGTACGGACTGCAGCGCCTGGCGGAGGTCCTTAGTGTTCACGTCGATGGTCTTGCGTGAGAGTCCGCCGGCGAGCACGGTGTGGAGGTCGTTTGCGTTGATGATGGTCACGGGGCGTCCACTAGCAACGGTGCGGGAATGATGCCCAGGCGTGCTGCGAGGCTGACTCTGTCGACTGCCAAGGCGATTGCAGATGGGGTTCCCGGGGTCTCTGCGCTGAGGTTGATTCCGCCCATGGCACGCGGGAGAAACGCCCCGTAGATGAGTTCGAACTTTTCGGTGGCTATTCGGCGGCGCTGCTCGCGGATGGTGGCGGCGCCTTTCTTCATGTAGAGCTTGGCAAGGTTGGGTTGGCCAGTGTTGAGGCAGTGGATTGCTTTGGTTATCAGCTGGTCGGGGGTCATCGTTGGCCTTTCGGAGCTGGTTTGAGGACGGGTCGTGTTGTTATTGCAGGTGATTCGGCCGGCGTGTTCCTGGCCTGTTTTGGCTTCGCGGATCCAGTAGCCGTCGACTTGCCGGACCGGGCTCACAGGAGGAGTTCTTCCCAGCGGGTCCCGAGGACGTGGACGCCGCGGCGCCGTCGGCCGAGCAGGTAGTCTGTGAACCACGGGGACGTGGCCTGCAGGAGGCGGATCTGGTCTGGGCTCGCGGCCTCCCGGCCGGCGAGGCGGGCAACGCTGCTCTTCGTCCGCAGATTCGGGAGCGTGGCCATGGTCAGCTGCACCGACATTCGCCGGTTTGCAGGTTGATTACGCCGAGGCAGGAATTGCACCGTTCGAGGGGCGGGTAGTTGTTGGCCGGCTTCGAGCTGGCTCCTTCGGTCTTGGGCATTACTCGGCCTCCTCTGCAGTCGGAGCCGGCTTCGGCTGGTGGTACTCGATGGCCTGCTTCTCGACGTCGGAAAGCTCGTACCCGTACACCGGGGCCAGCGAGTCAATCCAGACGCGGGCCGAGCGCATGTAATGGGCCCCGCTCCAACCGGTGAGCTGGCTAAGCTCGTTCTCCTGCTGGACCATGAGGAAGTGCAGGACAAGGGCAATACGGGGCAGCGGAAGGCCGGCCAGGAGCCCGGCAACCTCTTCAAGGGCAGCACCCTCGTCCTCGTCTTCTCCGTGTGCGTAGGTGATCTCCGCGACCCGGGCGATTGCGTGCAGGCCGATGTACGGGGCCCGGTGCATGATCAGCTGCACGAGGGCGGCTTTGCCCTGATCCTCCGTGGCTGCCTTGATGGCGGCGCGGAGCTGCTCGTCGCGGACTTCCTTCATCAGCTGCAGGCCCTGGTTCAGGTCGGCGCGGAGCTGGTCGGCCGCAACCTCTTCCGGGGTTTTCTCCACAGGTTCGGCCTGCACCCGGTCCTTTAGCCAGACGACCCCGTCCACGCTGTAGTACTCGTCGACGGAGGTCGCATCGATGAGGGCGTAGTGGCCCAGTTCCGCCCGCTGGCCATAGGTCAGCTGGCTGGGCGTGTAGATCGGCTGGTATTCCCATTCGTGGGACGGGCCCTTCGGGCGGTCAACAATCCGGACCCCTGCCGCTTCGAGGTCCTCCCGGACCTTCGGCATGCGCTGCGCCCACTCTCGGCGCCGGGTCTGGCGCTTCACCTCGTACTCCCAAGAGTTCGGAGACGCACCGGCAACAACCTTCTCCAAGGCCTGCGTGGCTTCGGCGTCGCCTGCGAAGTCAGCCAGGACCAATGCGCGCTCCAAGGTCACCTGCCCGCCGTCGACGCCGTCCTTCACAGCGTCGGTGAGCTTGGTCAGCTTCACGCGCTCCCTGACGGTCTTCTGCGAGCGCCCGGTTTCCTTTGCGATGCTCTGGACCGTGTAGCCGGGAAGGTCGAGGAGGTACTGGTAGGCGTTGGCCTCCTCGACCGGGGTGATGTCGGCGCGCTGCAGGTTCTCGACCAGCATCGCTTGGACCTGCTTGGCCTGAGTGGTGAGGGTGCGGTTGATGACGCAGGGGACGACGTCGAGACCGGCCTTCTTGGCAGCGGCCAAGCGGCGGTGGCCGGCGATCAGGATGTAGTCGCCCTCGAGGGTGGGGTGCGGCGAGACGGTCAGTGGCTGGATGACGCCCTGGCCCTTGATGGAGTCGGCCAGTTCGGTAACGTCGCCGACGTCCATGCGGATGTTGTGCGCTGCGGGCCGGACCTGTGCGAGGGGCAGCATCTCGAAAGCGGTATTTGCTACCTGCGGTTTCGTGCGCGAGGCGGTGCGGGGCGAGGCTTTGGGCTTGGCGGCGGCTTTGGCCTTCGCCGGTTTTGCGGCGGTCGTGGTCGTCATGGCTGGTGTTCCTTCATCTGTTCGGTGATGCTGTCTGCTGTCTCGGTGAAGATCAGGGCGTTGACCAGGTGGAGCGTGGCGGAGGCTCGGTCGCCGTCCGCGAAAGCCCTGCAGGCGTCTGCGGCTGAGCGTTCGGCTCCGAGCAGCTGCTCTTTCAGCTGCTCGTCGAGGTCAGGCGCCGCGGGGCTGGTGTCGCTCATTTGCCGACCTCGGCGGCGAAGCCTGCGGCCCCAGCGATGAGGGCCGCAGCGCCCAGCATGGCCAGGCTGTTCAAGCCCATCGCTTCGTACGCGGCGAGGTAGACGAAGGAACCCAGGACTATGAGCGGAAACCAAAGCAAGGCGCGACGTCGGCGGGCTGCAACAGCGGGGGAGGGGCGTCGGGTCATGGTGTCCTCGGTTCGTGGAGTGCGAAGTTGGCTACCGGCCGGCCGTCGACGACGATCTCCCGGGAGTTCAGGTCGATGTCGATGCGGCGGGCACGGGGCCACTTCGAGCGTGCGTAGCTGGTCAGTTGGGCCTTCTGCTCTGCCTTGTCGCGGAAGTCGAGCTTGGCCGGGTCTTTGAAAGGACGGTGGCCCTTGGGTTGGACGTAGGCGTCTCGCCTGGTCCGGTACTCGCTAGGCATTGGGACGGACGCGCCGGTTGAAGTCGGCCTGGGCAACGCGGAGGGGAGTTGCAGGATCGAACTGCACGTCAATGACGGTGCCCTTGTCGGCAGACTTCGAGCCGGCCTTCTCTCGGATGTCTGCCTCTAGTGCTTTGGCGCTGGCCAGTGTGGCTTCCGCGTTTGCGATGAGGTGCCCGAGTGCGTCCAGGATGTGGCCGGTCCGGTCGAAGGTGCGGACCGTGCCGATTGCCTTGACTGTGTCGCTCGCTGCGTTGAACGTGCGCTCCGCCAGCTGCTGCCGGCGGGACTGTTCGAACGCTGCTTTCCGGACGGCCGGGCTTTCAGGGCCGGCGGGGGAGGCGGGAAGGAGCCGGAAGTACTGTGTCAGGGCTCCGGCTTCGGGGGTGGCAGCATCCATGGGCGTTGGTATCCTTGCCTTGATTCGAGAGCCGGACACCCGAGAGGGCGGCGGCTTGAGGATTGGGTGAGGCGGCTCAGTGATTCTTTGGCGAGATGCTGAGCCGCCTCTTTAGTTGTGGGGTGGGGCCGGCTGCTCGCTTGGGGGAAGAAGCAACCGGCCCCGGCACTCCGGCGGCCCATGGGGGTCGACCGCCGGAGAGTTCAGGGGATGGCAGTTAGCGGGCGCCCGTGGGCGGCCTCCATCTGGCGGAGTGCGTTGAGCTCGGCCTGCTGGATGATCTCCGTCGGGCCCTTACCCACCACCCGGCACAGGTCCAGGAAGTGGGTGAGTTCCAGGTGGCGCTCACGGCGGCGGATCCTCCAGAAGATGTTCTTTGAGATACCCGCCTGCCGCTGGAGTGTCGACGTACTGATGCCCTGTCTAGCTGCTTCTGCGAGGATTTCCCCGAGGATCGCGTCCTCACTCGGACCCGGCGGTGCATCCGGCAGTCTCGGGTAGGTAGTTGAAGTCATGCGCATAATCTATGCGTATCCGCATAGGCAGGTCAAGTATTGAAACACTTATGCGTGTCGTGGTAATTTTTGGACATGTCTAACGATCCTGTCCTTGACGCGGTGCCGGCCGTACTCCGCGCCCAGATTGCTTACCGCAACGCCAGCCAGTCCTCACTGAGCCGCGAAACAGGGATCCCGCAATCCACAATTTCCCGCATCCTCAGCGGGCAGCGCGTCGTTGACCTCGAACAGCTCGTGCAAATCTGTCGCGCACTCGGCGTATCTGTTGGCGCCGTCATGGACCAGGCCGAACGCGCTGCTCAAACCCCGGACGACTACGCTCCCGTGATTCCCCTCCGTCGGGAAACGTCGGAGGACGTCTCTAGCATTGTCGGACGCGCAGCAGCACGCAGGGGTAAGGGGAAAAAAGAGGATGGTCTCGAAGACGACTGAAGTCGTTTACGCGTATCTGCCAGGAGATATGACGGGGGTGTATGACAGGGTGCTGGATATCATCATCATCGACCCGCGCTGCGACCCCGCAACCCGCAGGTCGACGGAAGCCCACGAACGGGTCCATGCAGAGCGCGGGGACAGCCAATGCGAAGATCACTGGTTTGACGCAAAGCAGGAACGCATCGTCGAACTGGAGGCGGCCCGGCGGCTCATCCCAGTACATCTCCTCGAAGACGGTCTCCGCTGGTGCTCCAGCCACCCGGAGGAACTCGCCCACTACCTGGACGTCGACCTCGACATGCTCCATGCCCGGATAGAGACTCTCACCGACGAAGAGAAGTTCGTCCTCGAACGAACCCTGCGGACATTGGAAAGGGGCGCTTGATGCCCACAGCGCCCAGCTATTTCCGATGAGGGGGCGAGCCCCGCTGCCCATTGGCGGCCATGGTGAGATCAAAGTGGACATCGTTGCCTCGTGGCACGCCACTTGCACCTACAGGCTGAACGACGAGAGCCGTCCCCTCTCTGCGCAGGGAGACACGGCAGCGAAGGCACAGCTGCGCCTCGAAGAAAAACTCGGCTCGAGGAATCTGCTCCCGGCCTCTCCGATAGTCACAGGCGAGCGCCGAGTCATTACCGCACGCACGATCTACAGAGATCTCGATGGGATATCCCGTCGCATTACAGCCACCGGTGCTTCCAGGGCGGCGGCCCTACGAAACATCACCGAGAAAATGGAGGGCCGACGCCGGGTCTCGGGTGAGGAGATCACTCCCGACACCCTGATTCCAGTCTTGGCTAAGAGCTGGCTAGCAACGGTAGACCAATCGCAGTCGACCAAAGATGCCTACGGCAAGATCATTGAGAAGTACATCAACCCTCAGCTCAGCAACGTCCGCCTGCGGGAAGCCACTACGGCACGACTAGATTCATTCCTCCGCAGCTGCCCGGAGGACATGCCTACCGTTGCTCGCCGCTCCCGAATAGTGCTCAACATGATGTTCGCAATGGCGTCCCGATATGACGCTGTACCGGCCAACCCGGTGACGGATACGAAGTTGCCGCGCGCCACGAAGAGTGTGGTGAAGGCGTTGACAGTGGAGGAAGTCCTGGAGCTGAGAGCCGACATCGCTGCCTGGGCACTCAGGAGGAAGGGCCGCGATTCGATGGTGGACATGGTGGACCTGTTCATAGGCACGGGTCTTCGCCCGGGCGAACTGCTGGCAGTGCGGCACCAGGACGTTGATTTGAAGGCCGGCACACTCACCGTGACAGGCACTGTGAAACGGGATTCCGTGAACGGCCTGCACCGACAGCCGCACCCCAAGACAGCAACGAGCGTCCGAACCCTGAAGCTTCCCGAATTCGCGGTCTCCATGCTGCGACGTCGGCGGATCGCCGCAGCCTCTGATCTGGTCTTCCCGAATAAGTTCGGCGGTCCGTTGGAGCCTGCGAACTTCCATCGGCTATGGCGAGATGCCAGGGGCGCGAAGTGGGGATCTGTCGAACCTCGTGCCTTCCGCCGTGCCGTGGCCACACTTATCACCCGGGAAAAGGATTCCATGACCGCGGCCGCGCAACTGGGACATAGCGGTGGTGATTCCGTGACGTGGAAGCACTACATCGAGCGCGAGACACTCGCACCGGACAGCTCCACTGCTCTGGGCAAGTTCCGCCGCGTGGAGTAGTGCTTCTTCAATTGGAAGACGATCCGCTCGCGACCGTGAACGGAGCGCCTGGCATATTCGACAGTTCATCGCGCCAGCGGTTCTCGAGGTTGCCTCGCGTTTCCTTCATGAACCCGAGGAATTCAGTGCGACCCGGGCTGTCCGCTGAAGAAAGGACGATTCCGGAAGAGGTGAACGCTGTTTCGACTTCGCCGAGGAATCGCGTCCACGCACTACGCGTCTCAGCAGGTGCTTCATTCAGCTGCGCAAGATACCGGGCAGGCTTCCACAGTATGTTGGCCCACGCCAGGAGCTCCAGATTGCTGTTGCGATCGTCGATCTCCATTTCCCAGCGGTATGTATGCGTAGCAAATTGGACCCGCTGGGCGTCCACGGCGTCAGGACTAACAGCGGCAGCAACGCCAAAGCCGTTGGCTGATCCCAGCAAGTCGGCCATGACCTGGTTGCGCCGAACTCGTTCCGCTTCGTCCCGTTGCTCGGCAAGCTGTGCTTCGCTCAGTCTCTTTTGTTCTTCGAGTTGCATTTTCGAGAGTCGCGCTTGCTCCGTGGCCGCGTCCGCTGCAATTAGTCGCTGGTGCGCATTCGATCTGTTCAATACCGTTACCGCAACCCATGCGGCTACGGCGGCCGACATAACCGCTGCGGGCACGGCGCCTAACGCGCCGGCCCAGAGCGAGATCCAAGCGTCTCTATCAATCCCCATAAACATGCACGCGAGCCTACAGGGTCCGCGCACATGGGATCGTCGTGCGCTCCCGGTCCCTGGAGCTCCGAGGTCACATCTGGCGGCGGAACTGGTGATCTCGCACGGATAAATCGGGGCCTGCTCAGGGCTAGGGGGTGGGCTTCCGGATCCGTGCAGGCCGCCATAGTGTGATCCTGAGGTTTCTCCCGGTCCCACAGTAAGGCTCCTCCCATGGATGGCTGGACAGGAATAATTGGGGCGCTTCTGGGCGCTGGCGTTGGATTCGTTGCCGTGTGGTGGCAGCACCAAGCCCAGAGCCTGGAACGGATTCGCAGTAAAGGTGCCGAACTGGTTGCCCTGGGGGATAGGTACTCCCTCGGGATGTACGAGAACCCGCGACGCCACGCGGAGAGCCAAACAACGGCTGATCTGCAGCGGGGGCGGATCGACGCCATGCAGGCGATCGCTAGGTATCTCGATATTTCTGCGACGCCTGACCTCGCTTTCCACGCCAACAATTTCGTTGCGGCGACGGCAGGGTTGACCGGTCAAGTGGCAGACGAACAGGGTCCTGAGGTTGCCCATGACCAGTTCCGTGAAGCAAGGGGGGCCATCCTCAAAGCGTTGAAAAGGAAACGGTAGCCGTGCAGCTGGAGACGTCCCGCGGAGGGGACTGATCTAGGCCCGTGCGTGTTGGGCGAGAAGCGGCACATCGAAGTCTCTGGCCTTCGACGTAGGGATCTTCCGTACCCATGGCTGCTGTGGGTTCACTGAATAAACTACGACTAAACTACGACGAGGCTGATTCCGGGCAAACAAAAAACCCGGTCTGACCAGGATTTCTCCTGATCAGACCGGGTCTGAGTGGTGCGCGCGAAGGGATTCGAACCCCCAACCTTCTGATCCGTAGTCAGATGCTCTATCCGTTGAGCTACGCACGCATAAGAACTACTCTATCAAACCTCTGGAGCCGATTTTCACCGGTGATTCTTCAGTTCTTCAAGACTCTTTCAAGTTCTTTCGTGGCTGTTTGGCCGTAGATAACTATAGCGGGCTTTCCGGGGCAACGCCAATTCGAGGAGGTGTCAGCTGCGTCACTAGACCGGTCTATGTGACGTTAGTCACACTGGAGTAGGCTGTGAGCCACATTTCTCTTGGATTTCAGGGTCCGTCTCTTCCGGCGGCGGTAAAGGTGCGATCTTTGCCGCCGGAGCGGTCGGTACGGCGCACTTAGCATCAAAACACACCACTGACCCAACGAAGGGAAGAGTCATGGGCGATGACGCGCGTCAGCTAGTTCTCGATGAGAGCGGCGAAAACGCTGCCAGCCAGCCGCTGGACACAAAGGGTGGGGCAGCCGCCCCAACCACCCACCAGGCCCTCCTAGCGTGGGTGAACGAAGTTGCCGAGCTGACGCAGCCGGACCGCGTGTACTGGGTAACCGGTTCCGAGGAGGAAAACCGGTCCCTGACCGATGAACTGGTGGACGCAGGCACCCTGGTCCGGCTCAACCCTGAGACCTTCCCGAACTCGTTCGCCGCGTTCTCGGACCCGAAGGACGTGGCACGGGTGGAGGAGCAGACCTTTATCTGCTCCGAAAAGCGGAAAGACGCCGGCTTCACCAACAACTGGATGGATCCGGGCGAAATGCGGACCAAGCTGGACGGGCTCTTCGCCGGGTCCATGCGCGGGCGCACCATGTACGTGGTCCCCTTCGTGATGGGCCACCTGGACGCCGAGGACCCCAAGTTCGGCGTCGAAGTCACCGACAGCGCCTACGTGGTGGCCTCCATGCGGA
The DNA here is from genome assembly GCF_030142075.1 of Arthrobacter sp. zg-Y20. Classification (NCBI taxonomy): domain Bacteria; kingdom Bacillati; phylum Actinomycetota; class Actinomycetes; order Micrococcales; family Micrococcaceae; genus Arthrobacter; species Arthrobacter sp. zg-Y20. The sequence continues at coordinate 464,197 of NZ_CP126241.1, forward strand.
TCATGGCGCGCATCGGCACCGACGTGCTGCGCAAGATGGAGGAACTGGACGCTTTCTTTGTCCCGGCCCTGCATTCGGTGGGCTACCCGCTGGCCGAGGGCGAGCAGGACGTGCCGTGGCCGTGCAGCGACGAGAAGTGGATTGTGCACTTTCCTGAGGACCGTTCCATCTGGTCCTACGGATCCGGGTACGGCGGCAACGCGCTGCTGGGCAAGAAATGCTATGCCCTGCGCATCGCCTCGATCATGGCCCGGGACGAGGGCTGGCTGGCCGAGCACATGCTCATCCTCAAGCTCACCAGCCCGGAGCAGAAGGACTACTTCGTTTCCGCGGCGTTCCCCTCGGCCTGCGGCAAGACCAACCTGGCCCTCCTGGATCCCACGATCGAGGGCTGGAAGGTCGAAACCCTGGGCGATGACATCACCTGGATGCGGTTCGGCAAGGAAGGCGAACTGCGGGCCGTGAACCCGGAGTCCGGCCTGTTCGGTGTCGCCCCCGGCACCGGCTGGAGCACCAACCCCAACGCCATGCGCGCCATCGCCAAGGGCAACTCCATTTTCACCAACGTCGCCCTGACCGACGACGGCGGTGTGTGGTGGGAAGGCATGACGGATGAGGCACCGGCGCACCTGACCGACTGGCTGGGCAACGCGTGGACCCCGGATGCCGGGCACCCCGCCGCGCACCCGAATTCGCGTTTCTGCACCCCGATTGACCAGATCGACATGCTTGCGGACGAGTACCACTCGCCCAACGGCGTGCCCGTTTCCGCCATTCTCTTCGGCGGCCGGCGCAAGACCACCGTCCCGCTGGTCACCGAGGCCCGCGACTGGGCCAGCGGCATCTTCATGGGATCCACGCTCTCCTCGGAAACCACGGCGGCCGCGGCCGGCGCGGTGGGTGTGGTCCGGCGCGACCCCATGGCCATGCTGCCTTTCATGGGGTACGACGCCGGGGATTACCTGCGGCACTGGATTGAGCTCAGCGGCAAGGCCAACCAGGAGAAGCTGCCCAAGATCTTCCTGGTGAACTGGTTCCGCCGCACCGCCGACGGAGGGTTCGCCTGGCCCGGCTTCGGCGACAACGCCCGGGTGCTGAAGTGGGTCATTGAACGGCTCGAAGGCACCGCCGGCGCCGTCGAAACCCCCATCGGCTATGTGCCCACCGGGGACTCGATTGACCTCACCGGCCTGGACATGACCCCTGAGGACGTGGAGCAGGCCGTACGGGTGGACCCTCAGGAATGGGCCACCGAACTGGACGGTATTGACGAGTGGTACGCCCGCTTCGGTGCCACCCTGCCGCAGGAACTGCAGGACCGCCTCGACGAGCTCAAGGAGCGCTTCGCCGCAGCCTGAGACCGGTCAGCAGTACCAAAAGCAAAAGGGTGGCCCCGCCGGAACCGGCGGGGCCACCCTTTTGTTTTGCTGCTTTGCTGCTTTGACCCGGCGTGATCCGGATCCGTTAACTAGGCTTCGGGAGCCCAGACAATCCGGTCGCCGGATTCCCAGGTGGGCTCATTGAAGGTCCACTCGTCGCCGTCGTTGGAGTAGGTCTGGATGGCCGAAATGCATACACCTTCGGAGTGCTCGGTCACCACGTGGATGGCGTCCGTGTTTTCCTCCGGCAGGTGGATGTCGGAGAACACGGCCACGGCACGGTTCTCACCCTTCTGCTCGGTGAGCACCGTGTAGAGGTCATCGATCATGGCATCGGCATCGAGGTCTTCGTCGCTTTCTTCCGGCGAGACGGCGATCATGCGCAGCTCGCCGTCGTTCTGGACCACCAGTGCGGCGGGCAGGAAGGCGCCCTGCGCCTCGAGCTGCTCCTGGGTGACGCCCAGCGCGGTGCCGAGCAGGGAGTTCAGGTCCTCCTGGACCTGTGCGGACGGTTCGCTGCCGTTCAGTTCAACATCAGCCATGTTCTTATTTCCTCACTAGTTCAAGTACGTGGTCGCGGACGCGCTCCATGGTGGGCAGGTCCTCTGCTTCAGCGTTCAGCCGCAGGAAGGGTTCGGTGTTGGAGGCGCGCAGGTTGAACCACCAGGCGCCGTCATCGGAAGTGAAGGTCAGCCCGTCCATGGCATCAACCGTGACGCCCTCGCGCTCGTATTCGGCGCGGACGCGGGCGACGGCGGCCGGAACGTCTTCGACCCGGGAGTTCACCTCGCCGGAGGAGAAGTACGGCTCATATTCGCGGGCCAGGTCCGAAAGGACGCGGGTCTGCTCGCCCAGGGCGGCCAGGACGTGCATGGCAGCCAGCATGCCGGTGTCCGCATTGTAGAAGTCGCGGAAGTAGTAGTGCGCGGAGTGCTCCCCGCCGAAGACCGCCCCTTCGCTGGCCATCACGGCCTTGATGAAGGAATGGCCCACCCGGGTGCGGACGGCGCGGCCGCCGTCGTGCGCCACCAGCTCCGGAACGGCGCGGGAGGTGATCAGGTTGTGGATGATCACCGGGGTTTCTTCGCCGGACGCCTTGGCGCGGGCGATTTCCCGGCGGGCCACCAGGGCGGTGACGGCGGAGGGGCTGACCGGCTCGCCCTTTTCGTCAATCACGAAGCAGCGGTCGGCGTCGCCGTCGAAGGCCAGCCCAATGTCTGCGCCGTGTTCGACGACGGCGGCCTGCAGGTCGCGCAGGTTTTCCGGCTCGAGCGGGTTGGCCGGGTGGTTGGGGAAGGACCCGTCCAGTTCAAAGTACAGGGGGATGATGTCCAGGGGGAGGCCCGGGAGGATGGTGTTGCCCAGCACGGCGGGGGTGGTCATGCCGGCCATGCCGTTGCCGGCGTCCACCACTACTTTCAGCGGGCGGATGCCGGAGAGATCCACCAGGTTGCGCAGGTAGCCGGCGTAGTCGGCCAGCACGTCGCGGACCGAGATCTGCCCGGTCTGCGCCCCGGCGGGAATGGCGCCGTCATTCAGGTACTTCTCGGCGAGCGCCTGGATGTCCTTCAGCCCGGTTTCCGAGGAGATGGGTACCGCTCCGGCCTTGGCCATCTTGATGCCGTTGTACTGGGCCGGGTTGTGGCTGGCCGTGAAGGTCACGCCGGCGGCGTTCAGCACACCGCAGGCGTAGTACAGCTCATCGGTGGAGATGAGGTCCAGCAGCAGCACGTTGGCGCCGCGCGCGGTGGCCCCGCGGGCAAAGTCGCGGATGAACTCCGGCGACGACGGACGCATGTCACCGCCTACCAGGACCGTCTGCCCGGCCAGGCCCTGAACGTCAACAAACGCGGCCCCTACGGCCTCGACGATCTGTTCAGTGATGGTCTCGCCTACGACGCCGCGGACGTCGTAGGCCTTGAAGGACGCGGAGAGGTCGAATGCATTGTTCACGTGGGCCAGTCTATAGGGGCGCCCGACGCGGCGGTCTTGTCCACAAGCCGATTCCTGTGCAGAAAACAGTCAGACGGGGCTGGGATAGTGGAAGGTATGGAACGCACGGATACGCACGGCACCCCCTTCAAGTCGGAACAGAATACGGCACAGGACTCGATGCAGGACTCGGCGCAGGACCGTGCCCCGGAATCCTCCGCACTGCACGCGGAGGCCGTGGAGTTGCTGCGCGCGCTGGTGGGCAATGATTCCGCGCAGTTCCACCAGGACCAGTTCGAAGCCATCGAAGCGCTGGTGTCCGGCGGCCGTAGGGCCCTGGTGGTCCAGCGCACCGGCTGGGGCAAATCCGCCGTCTACTTTGTGGCCAGCCTGCTGCTGCGCGCCCGCGGGGCCGGACCAACGCTGATTGTGTCCCCGCTGCTGGCCCTGATGCGGGACCAGGTGGCAGCCGCGGCCCGTGCCGGGGTGCGCGCCGAGGCCATCAACTCCGCGAACCAGCTGGAGTGGCAGGACATTTCCGCCAAGCTGGAAGCCGACCAGGTGGATGTGCTGCTGGTCTCCCCGGAGCGGCTGAACAACCCCGGGTTCCGGGAACAGCACCTGCCCGAACTGATCCGCCGCTCGGGGCTGCTGGTGATCGACGAAGCGCACTGCATTTCCGACTGGGGCCACGACTTCCGCCCGGACTACCGCCGGATCCGCAGCCTGATTGAGCAGCTGCCCTCCTCCGTGCCGGTCCTGGCCACCACGGCCACCGCCAACAGCCGCGTGGTGAAGGACATCGAGGAGCAGCTGGCCTCCGGCGGCGAAGACGTGTTCACCATCCGCGGTCCGCTGGCGCGGAAAAGCCTGCGGCTGGGGGTACTGCGGCTGCCCAATGCCCGCTCCCGGCTGGCCTGGCTGCTCACCCACCTTGACGACCTGCCCGGCAGCGGCATCATCTACGCCCTGACCGTCTCCGCCGCCGAAGACACCGCCAGGCTGCTGCAGAAGGCCGGCCACCCGGTCCTGGCCTACACCGGGCGGACCGATCCGGCGGACCGGGAGGAAGCCGAAGCGGCCCTGAAGGAGAACCGGGTCAAGGCGCTGGTGGCCACCAGTGCGCTGGGCATGGGCTTTGACAAGCCGGACCTGGGGTTTGTCCTGCACCTGGGCGCCCCGTCCTCCCCGGTGGCCTACTACCAGCAGGTGGGACGTGCCGGCCGCGGCACCCCCAATGCAGACGTGCTGCTGCTGCCCGGCGCTGAGGACCGCGACATCTGGCAGTACTTTGCCACCTCCTCCATGCCCGCGGAAGGACCCGCCAACGCGGTGCTCGCCGAGTTGGCCGGCGGCACGGTGCTTTCCACCGGTGTGCTGGAGACCCGGGTGAACCTCAAGCGCTCGCCGCTGGAGCTGCTGCTGAAGGTCCTGGCCGTGGACGGCGCCGTGGAGAAGGTGTCCGGCGGCTGGCGGGGCACCGGCCAGCCCTGGCATTACGACCGCGAACGCTACAAACGCATTGCCGCCGCCCGGGTACGCGAGCAGCAGGCCATGCTCGATTATGAAAGCACCACCGGCTGCCGCATGCAGTTCCTCTCCGAACAGCTGGACGATCCGGCCGCCGCGCCGTGCGGGCGCTGCGACAACTGTGCCGGGCGCTGGTTTGCCGACGACGTCGCTGCCGAGGCCACCGAGAACGCCGGCAGTGCGCTGAGCAAAGTGGGCGTGGAAGTGGATCCGCGCGGCATGTACCCCTCCGGCATGGACCGGCTGGGGGTGCCGGTCAAGGGCAAGATCAAACCCGCACAGGCGGTGTCCTCCGGCCGCGCGCTGGCCCGCCTCACGGATCTGGGCTGGGGCGGACGGCTGCGGGAGATCTTCGCTCCCGGCGTCGAGGATGCCCCGGCCGATCCCGCCCTGGTCAACGGCTGCGTGCAGGTGCTGGCGCAGTGGGGCTGGGAGCAGCGGCCCGTGGCCATAGTCAGTGTTCCGTCCCGGTCCCACCCGCAGCTGGTGGACTCCCTGGCCCGCGGCCTGTCCGAGCTGGGCCGGATCCCGTATCTGGGCGCGCTGCTGGCCCCGCACGGCGGGCCCACGGGCGGCCCCGGCGGCAACAGTGCCTTCCGGCTGGCCGCGGTCTGGGACCAGTTTGCTGTTCCGCCCGAGGGCGCAGCCTGGTTCGCGGCCAACCCGGGACCGGTGCTGCTGGTGGACGATTTTGCGGACAGCCGCTGGACCCTGACCGAAGCGGGCCGGGTGCTCCGCGAGGCCGGGGCTGAATCCGTGCTGCCCTTTGTGCTGGCGCTGAAGGCCTAGGCGGGTTGCGGGAATCGGCTAGGGCTGCGCCGCGTAGGACAGATCCAGGTCCCACTGCGTGGCTTCATCCCCGTCCAGCTGCCATACGTACTCGTTCTTGAGCTTGCGCCCGTCGGCGGTGAAGGGGCCGGTCCGGAAGTCGTAGAAGGCCACCGTGGGCAGGGATGAAGCGGGGGAGGTGCGGATGGCGTTGTTGAAGTCCCCGTTCATCCGGCGCAGCTCGGCGAGCACGTGCGGACGGAACCGCTCCGTGTCGAGCGCCCCGGATGCGGTTGCCTGTTCGGTCAGCTGCAGCGCAATGTGCAGCTGGCGGTTGCCGCCGTCGTCCTCATAACTGATGAGCCGGTGGTTTTCCACGGCGTCGAGCAGCGCCGGCTCGTTGTAGATGACGTCCCGCAGGGCATCAGGGGCCACCACGGCCCCGTTGAAGTCCACCGACAGGTCAGAACGGCCGTAGTGGAACAGCAGTGGCAGGTCCAGCAGCTGCTCGCGCAGCACGTCGTGGAGGCCGTACTCGCGCAGCACCGGTTTCAGGTCCCGCACCCGCATCACATGGCCGCGGTCATGGATGTTGTAGCGGATCCGGGGGTTGATGTTCTCCCGCCGGACAATCGTCACCAGCAGTTCCCCGGCGTCGTTGGTCTCGATCAAATAGCCGTACGGGTTGAACTGGAAGATCATCGGCAGGACGCCGTACTCGTCCTGCTTGGTGATGCGCGCGGCCAGTTCCGGATGCCGGGCCACGGCCTGGCGCAGCGCCACGGAAAAGTCCGTTTCAATGGCCAGGTTGATCTCCAGGTCGGACGCCCCGTAGGAACCAAAGGCACCGTGCGTGTAGCGGTTAATGTGGGCGCGCATGTTCTCGCTGATGCCTTCACCGCCAAAGGCGGCAACTATGTCGTAGTCCTGCCAGTCCAGCCGTGGGTCCTCGAAGAGGGCCTTCAGGAAGGGCGGGTAACTGAGGATGATGTAGGTGAAACCCGGGCCGAACTCCCGCATGGTCTGAATGATCTTGTCCTTGTCCGGACCGATCGACTTGATCATAGTGACGTCGGTCAGCGACGAGGTGACGTTCATGCCGGTGGCCCACGCACCCAGGGAGAACGCATTGAGCACAAAGGGCTGCTTGTCCAGCTCGGCGGCGGTCCGGGCAAAGCCCAGCTGCAGCAGCTGCCGGGTGGCCTCGCGCTCGTCGGGACCCCGGACCCAGCTGGTGGGCACCCCTGAGCTGCCCGAGGATTCATCAACCACCACGCCGCGGCGGGGGAGTTTGCCGCCGATGCAGCGCTCGGCGGTGGTCCACGGGCGGATGTAGCTGTCCTTATCCATTTCCGGGATCTGCGCGAACTCGTCGCAGACCTTGCCGTTGCCGGTGAGCCGGCCCGGGAAGTCCTGCTTGGCCAGGAACTGCCGGTAAGCGGGAACCTTGCGGGCCGCCAGTTCAAAGGTGCGCCACGCTCGCCAGCGGCCCATGGTCCAGCGGAACGATTCGATTCCGGGCAGCAGGAGCAGCTTGTGGGTGGCAACCCGAGGCATAAAGAGGCGCACAAAGCGTTCCTGCACGGCAACAAAGGCGAAGATCAACAGCTTTTTCACGGATGCAGCTCCTGGACGGGGTCAACGATCATGGCAGAAGCAGGGCGCCGGTGCGCCGGGGGTGGCGGGGTGCTGTGGCCAAACCGGAAGAGCATCCAGGCCATCCGCCCGTTACCCTCGGTTGCTCCTGCAGCTTGTACGAACTCGGTGTGCGAGCGAGGGTTGGTGATAACGGTGCCGAACGGATGCAGGTATACATTCCGGCGGGTGAAACCCAGCCAGATCTGCATAAACGTGCGCCCCGCCGCCACGTAGTCGGCGGGTCCGTTGAAGGGCCCCTCCAGCCAGCCCAGCTGGCGCACGCCCCGCATGGTGTTCAGATAGATCCGGCGGATGAGCGCCCCGATCACCGGTGCTTCCCACAGGCCCCGGTGGTGCATGGCGAAACGCAGCACCGGCCCGGGCATCAGCATGGTTTCGGCACTGAGGCCGTCACCGCTCTCCCGGGCTTCGGCGCGGGAGAAACGCAGCCACGTGAGGATTTCGCGGTGCACGGCGTCTTTGCGCAGATCGTCGAACAGGGTGGCTTGGTTGATGTGCACCACCCTGCGGACGAGGGCGGCGTCGCTGGTGCTGCGGAATTCCTGCCCGTGCCGGCGTGCCGTGGCCTCGGCCTCCTCGACAGCGGCGGGTGCCACCACGGTGTTGTCATACGGCCGGCGGGAGGTCTGCCGTGCCTGGAAGGCCTCGAAGGAGGCCACATCCTCCGCGTCGGGAGGCCGCGGCACCAGGGTGAGGTCACCGATGAGGTGAAGCCGGTCAGCGGCCCCGAAGTCCATGTCATCGTGGTGGAGGTCTTCACGGACGTCATATCCGCGGACCCGCGCGCACACACGGACAGATTCCAGGAAAACCCCTGCGCATACATGGCCGAACGGTATGCCAAAGGACTCCGCGGGCAGCCCCAGGTCCAGGTCGTAGTAGACCGTGGCCTCGGTCGGGCTGCGCAGCTGGATCTTCATCGGCTGTGAGTTGTGCGGTGACGGATATCGGTGGGCGTCCTCAATGATGGCCCCCCATGCATCGGATGCGAACATGCCCACACCATACTGTGAGCTGCCCCATGCCGTGCTTTATTCGGTGGGCGGTTCGGCCAAAACAGCGGCAGCGGGCCGCAGACGCGTCCCGCTGCCGCCGCCGGTCAGAGCCGGGTTTGGCGCTGCGCTACTTGCCGGCGAAGCCCAGCAGTGCCTCGTTGACCTCGGCAGCGTGGGTCCACAGCAGGCCGTGCGGTGCGCCGTCGATCTCCACGTAGTCCGCTTCCGGCACCAGCTTGCGGAACCGGCGGGCAGTGGCGTCGATCGGGAGGATGTTGTCCGCCGTGCCGTGCAGGATCAGCACGGGCTTGCCGCTCTCGCGGACGGCGTCGACGTCGGCGCGGAAGTCTTCGATCCAGGTGGGCACTACCGCGTAGGCGGCAACCGGTGCGCTGCGGGTGGCCACGTTCCAGCTGGCAGTGACGGCCTCCTGGCTGATCCGGCTGCCCAGGTTCTCCTCCAGGTTGTAGAAGTCGGAGAAGAAGTTGGTGTACCAGGCGAAGCGGTCTGCCCGGGCGGCTGCTTCAATCCCGTCGAAGACTTCCTGCGGAACACCTTCGGGATTGTCCTCCCGGGCCACCAGGAACGGTTCGAGCGAGGCGAGGAAGGCAAGCTTGGCGATGCGCTCGGACCCGTGCCGGGAGACATAGCGCGCTAGTTCGCCGGTGCCCATGGAGAACCCGACAAGGATCACGTTGTGCAGGTCCAGGGTTTCCAGCACGGTATTCAGATCTGCTGCGAACGTGTCGTAGTCGTAGCCCGAGCCGGCCTTGCTGGACTGGCCGAAGCCACGGCGGTCGTAGGTGATGACGCGGTAGCCGGCGGCGAGCAGTTCGCGGGTCTGGCGCTCCCAGCTGGAGCCGTCCAGCGGGTAACCGTGGATCAGCACAACCGGCTGGCCTGTGCCCTGGTCTTCGTAGTAGAGGTGGGTGGTGGTGCTGTTCTCGGTGCCTGCGGCGATGTAACCCATGATGGACTCCTCTTTTCGGTACCCGCGAGAACGAGCGTTCTCACGGTGTGAACTAGACAATAGAGAACGTTCGTTCTCGCGTCAAGTAGACTGGAGATATGACGAACGAAGACATTGCGGAGCGCGTCCTTTCGGCAGCCGATGACCTGTACTACCGCAAGGGATTCGCTGCCGTCGGGATGGACGAGCTGCGTACTGCCGCGGGCGTTTCACTACGGCGGCTGTACTCCCTGTATCCGTCGAAGGACGACATTATTTCCGCAGTGCTCCGGCGTAAACACGAGGAATGGGAATCAGCGGTTGAGGCACGCGTAGCCGTGGCAGGGGAGGCCCCGCGAGAGCGGCTGCTGGCCGTCTACGACTACCTGCAGGACTGGTTCTGTACCGGGAATTTCCGCGGCTGCGCGTTCATCAACGCCTTCGGTGAACTGGGCGGGACCAATCCTGCCGTGGCCGCCCTCGCACGGGAACACAAGCAATCCTTCCAGCGGTACATGGCCGGCCTGGCCCGGGACCTCGGCGCCACGGAAACCCTGGGGGCACAGCTGGCGATCCTGGCCGAAGGGGCCCAGAGCACGGCTGCCATAGCGGGGGATTCCGCGGCCGCGGTGCAGGCCCGTGCCGCCGCGGAAGTCCTGATCGACGCCGCCCTGCGGCCTGCCGCCTGACTGTTCCGCTCTACGGCCGGGGTTCCGGCGGGGCACCAGGCCGGGGCATGCTAGATTTCCCGGAACCCCGGTATCCAACCGGGCCGCAGACCGGGGGACGGCATGGCCGCAGCATCTAACACGCGCATCGTCACGGCAGGCACAGCGGATGCGCGTCCGGCGGACCGACGGGCGGGCCGGCACCTGTCCGCAGCGACCGGAATAGGCGCGCTGCTGGGCACGGCCTGGCAGCTTGCCGGGGCCGGCAGGCTGCCCTTCCTCCCGCAGAACTGGGCCGGTACGCAGCTGATGAGTTTCGGCGCCGGTATCCTGGCCGCGGCACTGCTTCTCGCCGTCTGGTTCCTCACCGCCCGGGCGGAAACCCGGCAGGGCCTCCGGGTTCAGCGCGGAGCCATGGCCGCACTGGCTGCACTGGCCGTCCTGTGCATTCCCTTTACGCCGGACCTGGTCTTCAGCCCGGTGTTCGGCGGGGCGCTGATTCTCCTGGCCCTGCGTACGCGGGAGGCGCTGACCGCCGCGCTCGGCCTGACGGCACTGGCTGCCGCCGTGGTCCTGGCATTTTGCCCGTCCCTGACCGGCGCGGCACTCATCCCGGCCCTCACCGCGGCGGCCGCCGTCGCCGTCGTTGTGCAGCTAGGAAGCACCCGTGACGAGCCCCGCCGGGACCGTGCCGGCTACTCCCCGCGGTAGACCGGGGGGCGGCGCTCAGCGAACGCGGCGGTGGCCTCACCGAAGTCGCGGCTGGCCAGGAACGCGGTGTTCCAGACCTGGACATAATCCAGGCCGTCCTGCACCGGTCCCTGCGTCCGCCGGTTCATCACCTGTTTGACGCCCTGCACTACCAGCGGGGGATTGGCCGCCACAGCGGCGGCCAGTTCACGGCCGCGTGCGACGACGTCGTCCGCCAGTTCCGTGACCAGCCCCAGTGCATAGGCGCGGGCGGCATCAAAGTCCTCGCCGGTCAGGGCCAGGTGCCGGGTGGCTCCCTCGCCGATGATGGCCGGCAGCCGCTGCAGGGAGCCCAGATCCGCAACAATGGCCACTTTGACCTCCCGTACGCTGAACCGTGCGGCAGGGGAGGAAATGCGGATGTCCGCTGCGGCAATCACGTCAATGGCGCCGCCAATGCACCAGCCGTCCACTGCGGCAATGACGGGCTTGGCGCAGCGGGCCAGCGAGCTCACCGAGTCCTGGAGGGCCTTGATCCGGCGGCGGAAATCCTCGCGCAGTTTCGCGTCCATCCCGCCGGCAGCCAGCATCGGGGCGAAGACCGGGGCCATGGCCGGGAGGTCCAGGCCGTAGCTGAACGTGCCGCCGGAACCGTAGAGCAGCACGGACCGGACGCCGTCGTTGGTGCTCAGCGCATCAAACACCTCGGGCAGTTCGGTCCAGAAGTCCGGCCCCATGGCGTTTCCCTTGGACGGGCCGATCAGCTGCACTTCCGCCACCCCGTCCCGGATATCGACTCGGAGGGACCGTAACTGGGTGGTGGTGCTGGCTGTCATGGCATCTCCGTTGATAGGCCGTGGCTGTGGTGAACGTCAATATACCGGCCGTTTTAAGGCGCGGAGAAAGCGAAGCTAGGATCGAGGTATGGAGCTCGCGGTGATTCTTCTTTTTGTCCTCTCAATAGCAGTTGTCAGCGCGCTGGTGGGCAGGATCCAGAAGCGCCGGGCAGCTGAAGCTCCGGGCGGCGACGGGGACAGTACCGGCAAGGCCCGGCCTGCAGCGCAGCGTCCCGCCAGGCCCCGTTCCACGGCGGAAACCGGCACCTCCCCCCAGGCGGCCAAGGAAGCGGCGTCGCTGCTGAACGCGGCCCAGCACCAGCAGGTGTACGCCGCGCTGGCGCAGGGCCAGCCCGTGAAGGCACTGAAGCTTTACGCACAGTTCACCGGTGCCGGCATCCGCGCCTCGGGGGCCGCCATCCAGAACATGGCCGCCCACCCGCAGCCGTACGTGCGGCCGATCCCGGAGACCGACGGGAAGCCTGCACCGAGCGCCGAAAACCCGACGCCGGCGGCGAAGCCGGATGAGCTGCAGGAAGAAGAAATCAGCAAGTGGGCGCAGCAGCTGCGCCCCGAGGACTTCCTCAAACCCTGACGTTCAGCGGTTTTTAGCGGCCGCCCTCGAGTAGCCGGGCGCGCTGGTTCAACCCGTCCGGGCCGTACGGATAGTTGCCCACCTGCGGCATGCTCAGCTCGGTCAGCCGCTGGGTTTCCTCCTGCGTGAGCGTCAGGAAAGCCGCGCCCAGATTGTCGGCCAGCTGGTCCGTGGTGCGGGCGCCCAGAATCACGGACGTCACCCCTGGGCGGTCCGCCAGCCAGGCCAGCGCCACCTGTGCCGGCGTCGCCTGGTGCACCTGGGCGACGGCGCGCAGCTCGTCGATAATCCGCCAGGTCCGCTCGTTGTGGCTGCGCAGGTCCCAGCCCTGGAACTGCCGGGTAGGGTTGTCGCCCACCCGGGTGTTGCCGGCGGGCACCGTTTCGCGGTCATACTTGCCGGTCAGCCAGCCGCCTGCCAGAGGCGACCAGGGCAGCAGGCCCAGGCCGGCGTCGAGCGCTGCCGGAACAATTTCGGACTCGATTTCCCGCTCCAGCAGGTTGTACTGCGGCTGCAGCGTAACCGGCAGCGCCCAGCCGTGCTCCCGGGCCGTGTAAACCGCCTTGGTGAGCTGCCAGCCGGTGAAGTTGGACAACCCGTAGTAACTGATTTTCCCGGCCGTTACCGCGTCCTGGAGGAAACCCAGGGTTTCCTCCAGCGGCGTGTAGGGGTCCCACGCGTGCAGCTGGTAGAGGTCCACATGGTCCACCCCCAGCCGGGTCAGGGAATCCTCCAGCGCACGGCGCAGGTGCCGGCGGGACGTGCCGAGGTCATTGGCGCCGGCCCCCATCGGGAACCGGCCCTTGGTGGCGAGTACGACGTCGGCGGCGGCGCGGGGATTGGCATGCAGCCAGCGGCCGATGATTTCTTCGGAGGCGCCGGAGGTGTACACATCAGCGGTGTCCACGAAGTTGCCGCCGGCGTTGACGTAGTCGTTGAGGATGGCGTGTGAAGCCCGTTCGTCAGACTCGTTGCCGAAGGTCATGGTGCCCAGCGCATAGTTGCTGACTGCGGTGCCGCTGCGGCCCAGAAGACGCATTTCCATGGAAACTTCCTTCACGGTAGGGGAGATGGCTGCCAGCTTATCCGCGGGGCCGGTCCGAGAGCAGTGCGGCGAACAACAACGAATCACGCCGTGTCCCGTTGACTTTCTTATGCGCCCGCAGCCTGCCCTCGAAGACAAAGCCGTTCTTCTCCAGCACACGCACCGAACCGGTGTTTTCCGGATGGCAGGTGGCTTCCACCCGCTCCAACCCCATGGGTCCGAATGCGTGGGCCAGCAGCAGGCCGGCGGTTTCGGTGCCGATTCCCCGGCCCCACATGTCCTGGTGCAAGGTGTAGCCGAGCTCGCCGGTGCTGTCGGCGGCACTTTTTACCCAAACACCGGCGGTGCCGACCACCCGGTCCTCGACCACTACGGCGAGGGTAAACAGGGTCCGCCCGGGCTGGCCGGCTTCAGCGGCGGCTGCGCCGATAAAGGCGCGGGTTTCGGCAAGCGTGTTCGGTCCCCAGGTGGACCACTGAGTGACCGTAGGGTCGGACGTGAAGGAGTGCACGGCGTCGAGGTCGCCCGGCTCAATATCCCGCAGGGTGACGCGCGGGCCTTGGAGCCGAATGCTGTTGGTGGTCACAGAGGCGAATCTACCCGACCGCGGCGGTGTCATTTGTCCGGGTCCGAGGGGGCAGAATCGCGTCTTGAGGGGGATAGACGCAAAAAGTCCCCCGGAAAACCGGGGGACTAGTGGCGGAGACGGGGAGATTTGAACTCCCGGTGGGCTTTAGGCCCACACTTCATTAGCAGTGAAGCCCATTCGGCCGCTCTGGCACGTCTCCAACATGCGTCAAACCTGCAGATTTAACCTGCATATCCAGCATGGCCCGCAGCTTCCGCTGCCAGCCTGACAAGACTACCGGCAACTTGCCGGTTAGGGCAAAACGCCTCAGCCAAGTCCGCCGGTGAGCGCTTCCCAGAGGAATTCGTAGGACCTGGCGTGCATCCGGGCGGACTGACGGTTGTCCGCCGCACCGGCGTGGCCGCCCTCCAGCGACTCGTGGAACCAGACGTTGTCCACGCCCAGCGCCTTCATCCGGGCGGCCATCTTGCGGGCCTGCACCGGCCCCACCCGGTCATCGCTGGTGGCGGTCCAGATCAGGGCGGGAGGGTAGTCCGCGTCTTCCTTCAGCAGGTGGTAGGGGGAGAACGTCTTCACAAAGTCCCACTGCTCGGGATCGTCAGGATCGCCGTACTCGGCAATCCAGGAGTATCCGGCCGAAAGCTTCGTGTAGCGGCGCATGTCCAGCAGCGGCACCCCGCAGGAGACGGCCCCGAACAGGTGCGGGTAGGTGGTGAGCATGTTGCCCACCAGCAGGCCGCCATTGCTGCGGCCCGTGCAGCCCAGGTGCTCCCGTGACGTCACGCCGCGGGCCACGAGGTCCTGCGCGACGGCGGCGAAGTCCTCGTACGCCCGGTGCCGGTTTTCCTGCAGGGCGGCACGGTGCCAGGCCGGACCGTATTCCCCGCCCCCGCGGATGTTCGCCAGCACGTACACGCCCCGGCGTTCGGCTCCGCCGGCATCCGTGGTGCGCCGCTCCAGCCACCCGCGGCCCACTACGCCGCTGTAGGCCGGGGTGAGCGAAGCTTCGAACCCGCCGTACCCGTTCAGCAGGGTGGGGTTGCCGCCGTCGAGCACCAGGTCCTCCGGGCCCACCTGGAAGTACGGCACGCGGGTGCCGTCTGCGGACACGGCAAAGTGCTGCTCCACGGTGAGCCCGCTGGTGTCGAAGAACGCCGGCGAGGATTTCACGGCAACCGCCTCAGAGCCGGCCTCCCCTCCGACCGACAGGGTGCCGCGGGAGACGGTGGACGGGGTCAGGAACCCGGTGCTGACCAGCCAGTAGTCATTGCCGGCTTCCTCATCCTCGTCGTCCACCGCAAAGGCGTCCACGGCGTGCAGCGGCGGGCAGGCATCCAGGATTTCCGCGGTCCACCCGTCAGCCGGGTTCAGCACCAGGATCTCGGAGCTGACATCGCGCAGCACATTCAGCAGCAGCCGGTCCCGGGTCCAGCTCCAGGACTGCAGTGCGGCGGCGGCATCCGGGGTGAAGATCCGGTGCACCCGCCGGGTTCCGCCGGTGAAGTCCGCCAGCGACGCGGCCAGCAGGGACCCGGCCGGGTGGGTCTCGCCGTCGAGCTCCCAGTCATTGCGCGGGCGCAGCAGCAGCCACTGCCGGTGCACGTCCACAGTGACATCCAGGGGCACGTCCAGCTGCACCCACTCGCCGCCTTCGCGCAGGAAGGTGCGGCTGTTGTAGAAATCGATGATGTCCACGGCAATGTCGCGCTCGAAACCGGGTGTCTGGTCACGCTGCACCACGGCCATCATGTGGTCTTCGGGGACCTCGAAGTACGGTTCGGCGTCCTGCAGCTCCTGCCCGCGGCGCAGGACCCGGCTGGTGCGGGGGTAGGACGAGGTGGTCATGGAACCCGGACCGAAGTCCGTGCCCACGTACAGACTGTCCTCACCGGCCCAGCTGATGCGGCTTTTGGCTGCGGGAATGTCGAAGCCGCCGGGCACGAAGGCCTTCTCGACGACGTCGAACTCCCGGTACCGGGAGGCGTCACCGCCGTCGGGGGAGAGGACCACCAAGGCACGGCGGTAAGAGGTGCCGTCCGCGGGACGCAGGAACCGGGCGCCGGCCCACACCCATTCGGTGCCCTCGGCGGCGCTGAGCGCGTCCAGGTCCAGCAGCACCTCCCACTCGGTGTCCGCAGCGGTGTAGCTCTCCCACGTGGTGCGGCGCCAGAGGCCCTTGGGGTGCCCGGCGTCACGCCAGAAGTTGTAGTAGTACCCACCCCGCTTGGACACCATGGGAATGCGGTCCGTGGAGTCCAGGACTTCCAGCAGCCGCTCCTGCGTCCGCTCGAAACCGGTGCGGGACAGGAGGTCCTCGGTGATGCTGTTCTCGGACCGCACCCAGTCCAGCTGCTTGTCTCCGTAGATGTCCTCCAGCCAAAGGAACTCGTCGGTCTCTGCGGAATCCACGTTGCGGTTTGCCGGTGTCATGGGCCCCATCCTAGTTCCCGGCCGGGGCCGGCAGGCCCCGGCCGGCCCCGGCCGGGGCAGCTGGGGCATAGAGGGACTCTCCCTGCCGATACCCTAGATGCATGGATCACACGCAGAGTTTCCGGGTAGCTGTTATCGGCGCAGGCCCGCGCGGACTCTCCGTGGTGGACCGCCTGCTCAGCCGCCGCCGTGCCGCTGGCACGCCGGGACCGCTGACTATTGAGCTCATTGATCCGTTTAATCCCGGCCCCGGGCATGTGTGGCGGACCGGACAGTCCCGGCTGTTCCTGATGAACACGCCCGCGCTGTTCCCCACCGTGGTGCCGGCCGGAGACACTGTGCGGGACCTGCTGCCCTCCCCGGCGGGGCTGTCCTTTAACCAGTGGCGTGAAATGATGTCCGCCGGCACCCGCGCCGCCGCCGGCCTTCCGGCCGGTGACCGTGCCGAGCTGGCGTCCCTGGGCCCGGCGGATTTCCCCAGCAGGGCACTATACGGACGGTACCTGGAGTGGACCTACGGGCAGCTGCAGGAAACGGCCGCTGCGGACGGAGTGGAACTGATCCACCGGCGCACCGAAGCCCTGGGCGTAACCCGGGCGGCGGACGGACGCCTGGTGGTGGAAGTGGAGGGCCGGGAGGTTCTGGCCGCTGACGCCGTCGTCCTGGCCGTGGGCCACCTGCCGGCGCTGCTGTCCGCGGAGCAGGCCCGGCTGCAGGACGCCGCCGAGCGGCACGGCCTTACCTACCTGCCGCCTGCGGTTCCCGCCGACGTCGACTTCTCCCGCCTGCCCGCCGGTGAGCCGGTGCTGATCCGCGGGCTCGGCCTGAACTTCTTCGACGTGATGGCGGCAGTGACCATAGGCCGCGGCGGCCGGTTCGTGCCCACCGGCCTGCCCGCCGGGCGCGCGCTGAGGTATGAGCCCTCGGGCCGGGAACCGAAGCTGGTGGCCGCCTCCCGACGCGGCACGCCCTACCGTGCCAAGGCCCGGCTGGAGTCCTACATTCCCCGCAGCATCCGGCTGCGTTGGTTCACCCGCGAAACCGCGCTCGCGTTCCGTGCGGACGGACTGTTGCCGGGCTTCGACCACGACCTGTGGCCGCTGCTGCACCGCGATGCCGTGTGGGCGTACTACTCCACGCTGGCCCGGGTGGCCGGCACGGAGCTCCGGGGGGAGCCCTCCGCCTTCCTGGGCGACCTGGAAGCAGCGCTGTACCTGCCGGGTCCGGAGTGGGACGCGGCGAAGGAAGCCGTGTTGGACCGCTACGTGCCCGCGGACCGGCGGACCAACCTCGAAGCACTGGCCCAGCCGCTGGGACGGCGTCCGTTCGCCGGCGCCCAGGACCTCGACGACGTCGTCCTTGCGTACCTTGAAGAGGACGCCGCCGGTTCCGCCGCCGGTGAGGACGATCCGCTGAAGATGGCCATCGGTGCCCTGAACGCCGGGCGGACCCTGCTCAAGTCGGTAGTGGCCGACGGCGGGCTTGCCGAAGCATCATGGCTTGCGGAACTGCGCGGCTGGTTCGAGCCGCTGGTGGAAGGCCTCGCAAGCGGCCCGCCGCCGGAACGGATTGAGCAGCTGGCCGCCCTGACCCGCGCAGGAGTGGTGCATTTTGTGGGCCCGGATCCGCGGTTCGACGTGGACGAGGCAAGGGGTGTGTTCACCGCATCCTCGCCCTGGGTAGGTACCGAGTACGCCGGACGCACGCTCATGGAGGCCATGATGCCGCCCAACCGGGTAGACCGCAGCGTTTCGCCATTGCTGGCCGGGCTCATCCGGGACGGCCTGGCCCGGCCAAAGGTCATGATGTCCGCGGACGGCACCCCCGTGCTGACCCCCGGCCTGGACGTCACTATGCCGCCCTACCGGACAGTGGGCGTCAGCGGCGAGCCGGTGGAGAATCTCTTTGTGCTGGGCCTGCAGTTGTCCTCGGTGCAGTGGGGCACGGCCATCGCGGCCGAAGCGGGGTCATCCGCCGCGGAAGGCTCGCGCACGCTGCAGGACGCCGACGACATTGCTGCCGCAGTGCTGGCCGCCGCGTCCGATGCGCGGTGTCCAGGCGCCGGGTGGGACGACGCCGGGCGTGCCGCCGTGCCGCTAGTCAGTCCCCAGCAGGTCCTGGGGAAACCAGTCTGAAAGCTTGCAGTGCATGGGGAAGCGCCAGCCGATCCAGCGTTAACGACGGCGGCCCGCACCAAATGGTGCGGGCCGCCGTCGTTCTGTTCCTAGCCGTTGTAGGTCAGCGAGAGCATCATTTCCTTGAGCTGCCGGTACATGTCGGTCTGCATCCAGGCTTGGGCCGCGGCGTCGTCGGCGAAGGCGCCCGGCTCGATGAGCGCGTTGAAGGTCGCTGCGCCATCGCCCATGTAGACGGTGCCGTACTGTGGGCCTGCGTCGTTCCCCTCTGCATCCGGCAGTCCGGTTTCGAGCTGGACGTGGTAGGTGCGCCCGCCACCGTGGACCGGGCGGGATTCAAACTGGAAGTAGACCGGCCGCCGGTGCATGTCCTTGTAGGCAGGAATTTCCGTGGCGTCGTAGAGGACATGGCCGGGGCTG
Source organism: Arthrobacter sp. zg-Y20 (assembly GCF_030142075.1). Taxonomy (NCBI): domain Bacteria; kingdom Bacillati; phylum Actinomycetota; class Actinomycetes; order Micrococcales; family Micrococcaceae; genus Arthrobacter; species Arthrobacter sp. zg-Y20. The sequence goes on from NZ_CP126241.1 coordinate 482,817, forward strand.
GGGGTGGCCGCCCCGTCCGTGCAGATGCCGCTGTAAAACTCAGAAACCGGGTTTCCGGTCGAGTCCAAGATCGTGAAAGCTGCCGGCGAGACGTATGGAGCGCAGCTTGGATGCACCCATAGCGGTTCGGTCGGAACGGCCGACCAGCCGGCGGGCAGGGTGAAGCTGTGCAGGCCGTTGGGTGTGGTGACGACGGTGGGTGCTGCCGGAGCGGGCGCCTCCGTGGGCACCGGGGCCGCTGTCGGCGTCGCCGAAGGCGCCGGCGCAGACGGCGAAGCCGATGATGTCGCTGAAGCGGACGGCGTGGCCGTTGCGCTCTTCGACGGCGAGGCTTCGGAAGCCTTGTCGGTACCGCAGGCGGTCAGCAAAACAACGGATGCAAGAACCACGGAAAACACCCGGGTACGGCGCACAAATGAAGCGGTCAATCCAATCAATTCCCCCAGTAGTTCGGCACGGCATGTCCGGGCCGGTGAGAGGGACACTAACAGGACAACGGACACGCCGGGCGTGTCGCGGTGAAGCGTAGCCAAGCCGTAATACGACGGCGGCCCGCGCCCAATAAGGTGCGGACCGCCGTCGTCGTTCCACCGGTGGCTAAGGGCTACCGGAGGGCGTGCATTGACCGGATTAGAACGGGTACTCGCGCGGAGCGTGCTGGACGCTGATGGAGTGGTCGGTGGTGAACTCGTCAATGGCCCACTCGCCGTTGAACCGGCCGAGGCCGGAGTTCCGCTCGCCGCCGAAGGCAATGTGCGCCTCGTCCTGGACCGGGAAATCGTTGACGTGGGTCATGCCGGCCTTGATGCGGCGGGCGAACATCACGCCCGTCTCCAGGTTGGAGGTGAACACGGCGCTGGACAAGCCCAGATCGGTGTCATTGGCCAGGGCCAGCGCATCCTCGGCGTCCTTGGCGCGCATGATGCCCGCGATGGGACCGAAGATTTCCTCGCGTGCCAGTTCCATGTCCTTGGTGACGTCGGCGAAGATCGTCGGGGACAGCACCTGGCCGTTGATTTCGCCCTCAAGCACCAGGCGTGCGCCCTCGGACTTGGCGGTCTCGATCTTCTTCTTCAGGCCGTCAAGCTGCTTGGAGTTGATGATCGGGCCCACCACGTTCTTCGGGTCGGTCGGATCGCCGGCGTTCAGCGTCTTCACGTGTGCGGTGAACTTCTCCACGAACTCGTCGTAGACGGCGTCTTCAACGATGATCCGGTTCACTGCCATGCAGATCTGTCCCTGGTGCAGGAACTTGCCCATGGCGGCCGCACGGACTGCCTGGTCCACGTCGGCGTCGGCGAGGACAACAAACGGGCTGTTGCCGCCGAGCTCCAGCGCCGTGTACTTCAGGGTGGCGCCGGTGGCGGCCAGGGCGCCGATGTTCTTGCCCACCGGGGTGGAACCGGTGAAGGAGATCATGCGCGGGGTGGGGTGCTCCACAAACGCGTCGCCGATTTCGGAGCCGGCGCCGACGACGGCGCTCAGCACGCCGGCGGGCAGGCCCGCCTCTTCGAAGATCTTGGCAATGATCAGTGCACCGGTGACAGGGGTGTCACTGGCCGGCTTCAGCACCACGGCGTTGCCCAGGGCCAGCGCCGGGGCCACGGAGCGCTGGGAAAGGTGCAGCGGGAAGTTCCAGGGGCTGATCACGCCGACGACGCCGAGGGGGCCGCGGTAGACCCGCAGCTCCTTGTTGGGGGTGTTGGAGTCCATGATCTTGCCCGAGACGCGATGCGGGAAGGTGGACGCCTCACGGGTGATTGCAGCCGCGGAAGCAACTTCAATGTTGGCCTTAATCATGGTGCTGCCGGACTCGGCGTTGAGCCAGGCAACGATTTCATCGCGGCGCTCGTCGAAGATTTCGGCAGCGCGGGCAATCACGGCGCGGCGCTCATTGGGGGTCCGGGCCGCCCAGTCCTTCTGTGCTTCCTCGGCGGCGGCGTACGCGTCGTCGAGGTCCTCGCGGGAGGCCTGCTGCATGGTCAGCAGCTGGGATCCGTCGAAGGGGTTGGTGTCGGTGAGTACCTTTTCAGAGCGTCCGTCCCGCCACTGGCCGCCAATGAACTGCTTGGCGGGAATCCAATCGGTGAGGGCCGGGGAGGTTGCTTCGAGCTGCGTTGTCATGATTTCTCCTTGATTAATCTTGACGTGTGTTGGTGATGGTAACGCCGGTATATGCCCGTTCCATTCCCGAACCCGGGGGCTCCGCCAGGTCAAGACAAAAATTTAGTAAGCAGTCTGTCTTTTCCGGCTGCAGACGCCTACCGTAGCCATACCGGGGGTACTTCTGTAGATATTTCTGTCACTGAGGAAGTTCCAGCGGGAAGGACACAGCTCATGAGCACAGGTGCCAGCGCGGCGGGAGACCGCGCACGGGGATCCGGGACCGGACCGGACCGGCCTCAAGCAGGGCAGCGGCCGCGGGCAGGGGCGAACCCAGCGCCGGACGGACTCCGGACCGGCGCGGACGGCGAAGCGGACACCAGCAGACAGGGTGTGGTTGAGCGGGAAAAGGCCAGTTTCGGCGGTGTGAAGATCGGCTCGGCCTTTTTCGGCTGGCTTACCGCCATCGGCACCACGGTGTTGCTCAGCGCGCTGGCAACAGCATTCGGCGCGGTGCTTGTGGCCAACAACAACGACGCCGCATCCGCTGACTCCACCACGGTGAGCGTGGCCGGGACCATTACCTTGCTGGTGATTCTCTTCATCGCCTACTACTGCGGCGGCTATGTGGCAGGCCGGATGGCCCGGTTCAACGGCATCAAACAGGGAATTGCGGTGTGGGTGTGGGCCGTCGTCATCGCCATCGTCGCGGCGATTATTGCCGCCATTGCCGGCAACGAGTTCAACATCCTCGTTCAGCTCAACGGCTTCCCACAGATCCCGGAGATCGGCGGCAACGCCACGGCATCGGTGATTATCGCCGCGATCATTGCCGCGGCAGTGGCACTGCTCGGGGCCATCCTGGGCGGCCTGGGCGGCATGCGCTTCCACCGCCGCGTGGATAAGGCGGGGCTCGGCGACTAACGCAACAGACTAAGTCTCGAGGGGGCCGGGGAATACACAACAGCACCAGCGCTTTCCGCGCAGAAACCGGAGACAACTGTGATCACCACCGAACAGATCGACATCATCCTGAACAAGGGCACCGTTGAAGGGCCCAACGGAGAAAAGATCGGCTCCGCCAGCGAGGTCTACCTGGATGACGAAACCGGGCAGCCGGCCTGGGTCACCACCAAGACCGGGCTTTTCGGTTCGTCCGAAACCTTTGTCCCGCTGGCTGAAGCCACCCTCGAGGGATCCGTGGTTCACGTGCCCTATTCCAAGAGCATGATCAAAGATGCTCCCCGGGTGGATGAGGACGGACACATCAGCGAGCAGGAACAGGACGAGCTTTACAGCTACTACTCCATCGGTACGTCTTCCGGCGGAACCGGCAGATCGGGAACGGACACTTCGAGGACCGCCGGAACGTCGGGGACCACGTCAGGTACAAGGTCAGGGACCACCACGACGTCGGGCACCAGCGGCAACTTTGCGGATTCCAACCACGGTCAGCATGCCCCCAAGGTGGGCCACGATACCTCCGGTCCCACAACCGATGACGCGATGACCCGGTCCGAGGAGCAGCTGCACGTGGGCAAGCAGAGCCGGGAATCCGGCCGGGCCCGCCTGCGCAAGTACGTCACCACCGAAAACGTCACCAAGACGGTCCCGGTGAGCCACGAGGAAGCCAGGATCCAGCGCGAGCCCATCACCGATGCCAACCGTGATGCTGCGATGGACGGACCGGCTATCAGCGAAGAGGAGCACGAGGTGACGCTGCACGCCGAAGAGCCGGTTGTGGATAAGAAGACCGTCCCGGTGGAGCGTGTCCGGCTGGATACCGAAACCGTCACCGATGAGGCAACGGTGAGCGAAGACGTGAGCAAGGAAGAAATAGAGATGGAGGGCGAAGGCGGTTCCTCCGGCAAGGACCGGCGCCGCCGTTCCTGACACCGGCGGGTGCCAACCCGAAAGCGGCAGCCGCGCCGGCTGCCGCTTTCGGTGTTTTCGGGGCTCCGATCAGCCCGGGGCTCCGATCAGCCGCCGGTTCCGGGATGGCGGGCGAGCCAGCGATCCAGCAGATCGGCAAATTCGCTGCTGTTCTGCTCGGGCCACCAATGGCCGGCGTCTACCTCCACCGTCTCCACCCCGGGGAAGCGTTCCTGCAGCCCGGAAACCAGCTTCGGCGAGAGGAACGGGTCCTTCAATGGGACCACCACCTGAACCGGGCCGGTATAGCGTCCCTCCGGCGGACGGGCGGCGGTAAACATGTTGGCCCGGTATAACTGCAGTCCGCGGGCGGCGTTGTCACCGATGCGCCGGCCCGCGGATTTTTCATACCGCGGCGTCAGGACGTACTTCCACGCGGCCTCGGGCAGGACCGGCAGTTGGAAAGCCGCCACATAGCTGCTGCGCAGCGCCTGGTTCAGCGCCTCGGGCCATAGCCGGGAACGCAGCCGAACTTTCAGCCAGTGCCGGAAATGGGCCAGATCAGGCCCGGAGATGCTGGTGTAACTGAGGATCCGGTCCGCGGCACGGGGATCGGAGATGGCAGCCCAGCCCTGGATGGACCCCCAGTCATGCCCGACCAGGTGAACCGGCCCGGTTCCGGTTGCGGCCAGGACGGCATACAAATCGTCCACCAATGCCGGCAGGCGGTAGGGGGAGAGCCCGGCGGCGGTGCCGTCGTCCACCCGGGAGGCACCGGCGTTGCGCGTGTCATAGGTGATGACGTGCCGTCCGGCGGCCAGCCGCCGCACTGCGGCGTCAAAAACCAGGTGGTCGTCGGGATATCCGTGAACCAGCAGCACGCTCGGGGACCCGGGCGACGGCGGCGGACCGTACTCGTACACCGCGAGCTCGGCATCGCCGCTGCGCACTGTGCGGTGCCGTTCCGGCGGAAAGTCCTGGCGGTGGTCCATGTGCCTTCTCCTGTTCCAGCCGTTGTCACGGCCTGCACGGAACCCCACCATAACGGCAGAAGCGCCGCCCCGGGTAAGGGGACGGCGCTTCTGGTTTACGGCCGCCGGGTCATGCCCGGGCGGTTACCGCCGCCCGGTCAGGCACAGGATGTGCTGCGCCAGCTCGTAGGCGTACCGTGCCCAGCCGCGCACGTCCCACCAGTGCTTGGGCGCCACCGGTGCCTTGCAGACCGGGGCGGGAGCAGCGGCTTTCTCCACGGTGACCGGGAGGGTCACCGTGGTGCCGGACTCAGCTGCCGTGAGGACGAGCCGGCCGGCCCCGGACGCCGACGCCGGAATGGTCACCGTTACGGCAGCGGATCCTGCGGAGACCGGAACGGTGCCCAGGGCGGTGGCCGTGCCGGCCGCGTTAACAAAGCTGACCGCCAGCGAGGTGTTGGCGGGGCTGCCCAGCGAGGTCAGGTTCAGCTGCGACACCGTAAAGCTCACGGCCGAACCGGCCTTGGCCGTAGCCGGTGCGCCCTTGACCGCTACGCCCTGCCGGGCGAAGTCGGGAGAGAGCGGGCTATTGGCCGAGATATAGCTGATCCAGGCGTCACGGTCCACCAGGCCGGTATCCCGGGTGTTTGTGCCTTCCCGGAAGACCGTGAAGTTGTCACCGCCCTGCGCCAGGAAACTGAAGGTCCCCACCCGGTAGTCGCGGGCCGGATCCATGGCGGCGCCGTTAATGGTGACGCTCTGGATCCGGGAACCGCGCGGCTGGTCCGGATCGAAGGTGTACGTGATGTTGTCGGAGAGTCCCAGGGCCAGGAAAGCCCGCGAGCTGCCCTCGGGCTGCCACTGCTGTTCAAGCATCGTTTTCAGCTGGGCACCGGTGAGAGTGGTGGTCCAGAGGTTGTTGACGAACGGCAGGACGGCATTGGCCTCGGCATAGGTGATTACTCCGTCGGGCCCGTAGTAGAGCTCGGCGCGCAGTCCGCCCGGGTTGGTGACGCCGATTTCGGCGCCGCCTCGTTCGGGTGCGGAGAGCGTGGACAGCAGGGAGTCTGCCACCAGCCCGCCGAGGGCCGACTCGGAACTGCGGTCGTCGCGGGCAGTGCCCACGAAGGCGGTGGTGATGTCCGCGGTGACGGATCCAACGGGCTGGTTGCCCACCTCGGCCGAGTACGCCAGGGCTGCGTCGACAATCCGCTTCACCTCGGCGACAGCCGGATAGGCGGCGACCAGGTCCGCCGGGGTCGTTTTGGTGCGGGCCACGTTGGCTGCCGAGTAGGACATGACCTCATCAGTGCCGGCGTTGTATTCGAGCTTGATCTGGCCGATGAACTCGCCGTAGGAGCCGGTCTGCACCACCGGACGGGTCTTGCCGCCCGCACCGGGGACGGGGGCGTCCCAGGCGTACTGCTTATGGGTGTGGCCGGTGTAAATGGCATCCACCAGCGGCGTGGTTTCGTTGACGATTTCAGCGAATGCGCCGCCTTCCCCGAGTTCCTGCTCCAGGGTGGCGCCGTCGGGGGTGCCGCTGCCGGCGCCCTCGTGGTACTCGGCCACGATCACATCGGCCAGGTCCTGCTCCACCAGCTGCGCGGCCACACGGTTCACGGCCTCAACCGGATCACCGAAGTCCAGGTTGCTGATGCCGCCGGGGCTGACCAGGCTGGCGGTTTCCTGGGTGATGGCGCCGATGACGGCCACCTTCACGCCGTTGACGTCAAGGATCTCGTACTCCTGCAACGCGGGAGTGGTAGTGCCCTTGGTGTAGACGTTGGCGCCCAGATAAGGGAACTGGGCGGCCGGGGCCACGCGCCCGGTCAGGTCCGCGAAGCCGCCGTCGAACTCGTGGTTGCCCACTGCCGAGGCCCGCAGCCCGAGGGCGTTGAGGACGTCAATGGTCGGCTGGTCCTGCTGCACCGAGGAGGCGAACAGGGACGCACCGATGTTGTCTCCCGCGGAGAGGAACAGTGAACTGCCGGCAGGCGCACCAGCCTTCAGTTCCTCCACGGTTCCGGCAAACGGCACCGTGTTGGCGTCGATCCGGCCGTGGAAATCGTTGATGTTCAACAGGTTCAGCGTGGCGGTGCCGGTACCTTCGGGAGTGAGGTCCATGCCCACGAGAATCGGGTCATGATCCGAGGACCGGTAAGGATCCGGTGCGTAGAAGTTGGTGGCGTTGTAGTTGTAGCGGCTGTATTCCAGCGCCACGGATTCCACCGAGTTGATGTTCCAGATGTCGGTGCCGGTGACGGTGTCGCTGGCCGCCGGGGAAGCCAGGACGTGGTCCAGGCTGCCGACCGTGCCGCCGAACGCGTAGGAATGCTTGCCGGTGGCGGCACCAAGATCAACGTAGCCGGCGTCGGCCAGCACTTTGATGGGGTCTTCCGCGTGGTAGGCGTTGAAGTCGCCCAGCAGGAAGACCTTGTCAGTGCCGGCGGCCTCGGATGCAGTTGCGGCAAAGGCCACCAGGGCCTGCGCCTGGCGGACGCGGTCCGCGTTCCAGCCGCCCTGCCCGGTGTCGGCATTCTCGCCCGAGGACGGTGCGGAGCCCTTGGACTTGAAGTGGTTGGAAACAGCCAGGATTTCGGTGCCCTCTTCGCCGCCGGCGGGCCGGAAGGCCTGGGCCAGCGGTTCACGGGCGTTGGAGAAGACGGTTTCGTCATCGAGGATGGTGGATTCGCCCACGGGCTCGGCCGTTGCGGTGCGGAAGATAAACGCGGTGCGGATGACATCTTCGTCGGCCGGCAGATCGGCAGGGGAGCGGACGTAGTCCCACGTTCCCGGCGCCTGCGCATTGAGGGCAGCGACGAGGCGGGAAAGTGCCTCGTCGCGGTCCTTGCCGAAGGTGGCGGAGTTCTCCACCTCCATCAGCGAAACCACATCGGCGCCCAGGGCGTTGATGGCGGCAACGATCTTGGCCTGCTGGCGTTCCAGGTTGGCCGCATCGGCGGCACCGCGGACGTCGCAGCCTCCTTGGACGGTGACGGGTGCGCCGGCGCGGTCCTTGTAGAAGGAGCAGCCGGGCACCGTGTCACCGGTGGTGGTGAAGTAGTTCAGCACGTTGAAGGAGGCGAGCTTCAGGTTGCCGCCCACGCTCTGGGGTGCCGGTGTGCGGGTGTTCTCGAACGACGCCGGCTGGACCGTGGCCGCATTGGCGGGGGTCAGCTCCGTAAGCGGCTGGAACTTCCAGCCGCTGTTGCGGTAGTCCAGGATCACGCCGGTGCTGAAGGTGGCTGCAGCGCCCACCCGGACCGGGTTCTCCGGGGTCAGGTACGGGAGCGGCTTGCCCTGGTTGGCGGCGTTGAGGAAGTTGGTGCTGGCGCCGTCGTCGAGCTTGACGGCACGGGCAGTGTTATCCGCGACGACGGCGGCGTGCTCGGGAGTGCCGACGGCGGCCACTGCGGTGGGCTGGACCAGCGGGGTGTCGCCGGCGGCCAGGCCGATCTCGGCGTACTGGTTCAGGGAGAAATTGTCCGTGACGGTGAAGTTGCCCTGGGGTGCCAGCAGCATGCCCTCGAGGGTTTCGCGCTGTGCTTCGGCGGCGGGCCAGGCCACTGCCGCAGGCTTGACCTCGGGTGCCGCTTCGCTGAGCTTGGTCAGGGCGCCTGCAGCGACGGTGAGCTGGGTCAGCCCGTTGTACTCGCCAACGGTGCCGGTGACCTCCACGTACTCTCCGGCGGCAACCTGTCCGGCCGTGGCCGCCGAGAAGACGAAAATGCCGTCTGAGGCGGTGTGTGCAGCGGGATCAAGGTCTCCGCCGGTCCCGGGAGTCTGGATGTAGTACCCGTTGAAGCCGCCGGTGGGATAAACGCCGGTGACCTTGCCGCGGGTCGTCACGGTTTGGCCGATCAGCGGACTGGCCTCCCCGGTGCCTTGAATCGCGGCGATCGGCACGGTCCCGGCTCCGGGAGTGCCCGGCGTCGTGGGCGTGGGCGTGGGCGTGGGGGTCGGCTCGGTGGGGACGGAACCGGCGGTGGAGGTGGGTGTGACCGAGGTGTTCAGCGTGAAGTCAGCGGCATTGTTGTTTGAATCCGCAAAACCGGTGCGGTTCAGCGACTTCGGGTCTGAGTTGCCTGCCGGTGCCGCGGCGGCGGCCGTTTCGAACGTGTTGGAGGTGCCGTATCCGAGCAGGTCCACCACCCCGGGCGCGCCGGTGACCGAGCCGGTGGGGAGCGGATCCACGCGGGTGCCCTGGTTCGAGAGGATCAGGGTGCCGCCTCCGCCGCCGAAACTGGCGCCGATGGTGGCGTCGGCAGTGGGCAGGGGTGCTCCGGTGGTGCCGTTGCTCGCGCCGGAGACCAGATAGTAGCCGCCCGGTGCGATGGTGCCCGAAAGGGTGCCGATGCCGGTGGGGGCGGTTGTGGTGCCGGCTGCGCGGTACTGCAGGGACCAGCCGTCCAGGCTGACGGGTTCACTGCCGGGGTTGTAGAGCTCCACGAACTTGGTGTTGAAGGGGGCGTTGGCGCTGCCGCCGGACAGGTACGCCTCGTTAATAATGATGCCGGGAGCGGCGGGGTCGCCGCCCTCCTCGGCGTAGGCCGGGAACGCGGTCAGCGGCGCGGCGAGCAGGCCGGCTGAGAGGGTTGTTCCCAGCACAGCCTTCCGGATTGAAGGTCTCATGCCTCATACTCCTTGGTCGGCCGTGGCGGCCGACGGGTTATGGCCGCGCCCAGGGGCGGCGGCAGGGGGTGCGCAAGTGATGGCGAACAGTGGTGATCAGGTAACGGGTGCGGTTGTACGGAGATGACGTTAAACGGTGCAGGTTACGTACAGATGACCGGAGGGTGACGTGCTGCGCTGCACGCCACCCAAGTTCTGCCAAACCCCCCGGAACAGCAGAAAAGTGATCGCCAGCACAGTGTACGGGGTGGCACCCCCACTACTTGCCAACCGGTCCCGGACGTAACAAAAGGGCACTGCCAGCCCCAGAGGCCGGCAGTGCCCTTTCAGTTAACGCGAAAGGTGGTTGCCCTAGCGGCTCGAACCCTTGTAGGACTCGGAGACCTCGGGGCCGTTGGCGGCACCGAGGGTGCAGGTGATGTCCCGGTCATCGTTCTTCCAGGAATCCTCGGTGGGAACAATGTAGGAGGCTTCCAGCTCCGACAGGTCGAAAGACGTGCCTACGTAGCCCTGGAACTCTTCGGCGCAAAGTTCCTGCGCCTTCGCCTCCAGCTCGGATACGCCTGGGTAGTCACCCTCAGCCTGTTCCTCGACAGCGAAAACTTCCTGCTTGTGTGCCTCTTCGCACTCGACCACGTCAACGTCGAAGATTTCCCGGGTTTCGGAGTCCGGTTCCGGAGCGGAGAAGCAGTCTCCAACTTCCAGGCTGCCCGGGGCCGTGCCGCCGGAGCAGCCAGCCAACAGTCCGGCAAAAATAATCGGAAGTGCCAGACGGCGAAGCCGCGCTGTGGTGCTCATATGTATCTCCTGTGGAACTAATGGTGTGGCGGCGCACCCCCATGGCGGCCAGGAACCACGGGCCTATCCTACGGGGCCTGCCGGCATGCTGTGTCCACCACCACACCGCTGGGCCGGCCGGTCATTGGTGGCGGCGAGGCCGCCTACGGCGATGCATGTCCCGGAAATCATGTCCCTCCCGGCGGGACTGGGTACGGTGAAGTCATCAGGATCCACCACATCCGGTTTGGGAGGCCAGCAAGTGTCCAGCACGTCCGGCGCAGCGCAGGGAACTGTGCCGCCGCCCATCGTCCACCGGCGGCACCGGCTCGCCGACGGCCGCGAATCGCTGTTCTTCACGGACCGCGGCGGCCGGCCGGTGGACTCTGTCTATGACGCCCGCCCGCTGGATCCCCGGTCCGGCAACGGAGAAGTGCGCTTTGACCGGTTGACCGGTGAATGGGTGGCGGTTGCCGCCCACCGGTCAACCCGCACCTACCTGCCTCCTGCGGACCAGTGCCCGTTGTGCCCCACCACCGCGGACCGGCTGTCGGAAATCCCTGCCGGAGACTTCGACGTCGTCGTGTTTGAAAACCGGTTCCCCTCCCTGGGCCCGGCCCTGGGCACCCTGCCGGAGCCGGGAGAAGCGGGCGGCCGGGAACTATGGGGCCGCCCCGAGCCCGCGTTTGGCCGCTGCGAGGTAGTGGTCTTCACCCCCGAGCACACCGGGTCCTTCGCCTCGCTGCCCTATAACCGGGCGCGGACCGTGGTGGAAGCGTGGGCGCAGCGCACGGAGGAACTGTCCGCGCTGGAGGGCATCGCACACGTATTTCCGTTCGAAAACCGCGGCCAGGACATCGGCGTCACGCTGCACCACCCGCACGGGCAGATCTACGCCTATCCCTACGCCGCCCCGCACGCCGTGCAGCTGGCTGAACGGTCCCGCCGGCACCTCGCTGAGCATGGCCGGCCCCTGATGGGAGAACTGCTCCGCGCCGAGTCGGAGGCCGGGGACCGGATGGTCCTGGCCGGCGAGCATTTCTCCGCCTACGTCCCCTACGCGGCCCGCTGGCCCCTGGAAATACATCTGGTGCCGCACCGGCAGGTTCCGGACCTGGCCGCGCTGACCGGGGCGGAACGCGATGAGCTCGCCGCCGTCTACCTGGACCTGCTCCGGCGGGTGGACGGGTTGTATAAAACTCCCACCCCGTACATTTCCGCCTGGCACCAGACACCGGTTACCGCCGCGGACCGCGAGGCGGGCTGGTTGCACCTGCAGCTGACCAGTCCCCGCCGGGCGGAGGACAAGCTGAAGTTCCTCGCCGGCTCGGAGGCTGCCATGGGCGCCTTCATCAACGACACCACGGCGGAGCAGACCGCCGCCAGACTCCGGGAGATCCGGGTATGAGCACCGCCGCCAACGCCGTCCAGCGGGAGGAACGTGCCCGCGCCTTGGCCCGCCGCTTCGCCGGGGTCTTCGGCGCGGAGCCCGACGGCGTGTGGTGCGCCCCGGGGCGGGTGAACCTGATCGGTGAGCATACCGACTACAACAACGGCTTCGTCCTGCCCTTTGCCATTGACCGCAGCGCCTTGGTGGCTGTGCGCCTGCGCCGTCCGGGACAGGACCCGGAAGCGGACACCGACGTCGTCCGCCTCGCCTCCACCTATGCGCAGACCGGCCTGTCCCGGGCGGAGTTCTCCACCGGTGGGCTGGAACCGGGCCTGGCAGCCGGCTGGGCCGCTTATCCTGCCGGTGTGGTGTACGCCTTGGCGCAGCATGCCGGTGCGTCCGTACCGGGATTCGACCTGCTCCTGGATTCCACCGTTCCGGTGGGTGCCGGCCTGTCCTCATCGCATGCCGTGGAAGTGGCCGTAATCGTGGCGCTGAATGACCTGCTCGGCCTGGGGCTGGACCGTCCCGGGATGGCCCGCCTGACTCAGTACGCGGAGAACGAGTTTGTGGGTGCACCCACAGGCATCATGGATCAGTCTGCGTCCCTGATGGGCGCCGAAGGCGGCGCCCTGTTCCTGGACTGCCGGAGCCTGGACTCTGAAATTGTGCCGCTGCCGCTAGCGGAGCACGGCCTCTCAGTGCTTGTGATGGACACCCGGGTGGAGCACAGCCACTCCGACGGCGGCTACAGTGCGCGCCGGCAGTCCTGCGAGCGGGGCGCGGCAGCGCTGGGCGCGGAGTCGCTGCGCGAAGTGCCTGCCGACGCGGACCTGTCCGGCTTGGACCATGAGACGCAGCGGCGGGTGCGGCACATCCTGAGTGAGAACCAGCGGGTGCTGCAGGTGGCGCAGAAGCTGCGCGACGGCGCGGTGGACTCCATCGGTGAACTGCTGACCGCCTCGCACATCTCCCTGCGGGATGACTTCGAGGTCTCCTGCCCGGAACTGGACCTAGCCGTGGACGCCGCCCTCGCTGCCGGCGCGATGGGTGCCCGGATGACCGGAGGCGGGTTCGGCGGTTCGGCCATTGCCCTGGTCCGGCACGACGACGAGGACGCAGTCCGTGCCGGGGTGCTGTCGGCCTTCGCGGACAGGGGATTCCGGGAGCCGGCCCTGTTTGCCGTCCTGCCGGCCGACGGCGCCGGACACGTTCAGCTCACGGCGCCCGGACGGCAATGACGGCCCTGCCGCTGCGGCCCCGGCGCTGCAGCGGCACGGTAGTCATCCCGTGGCGTGCGCCCTGCGGGTTACCTCGGCGGAGATCGCCCGCAAGCCCTGCTCAAGCGCCTGCAGGTCAGCAAGCGGCAGCCGGTCCAGGATGTCGGAATTCAGTTCCGGACGTCCTGCGACCAGGCGGCGCACCACGGTCCGGCCCCACGGGGTGGCCTTCACCCTGCGCACCCGGGCGTCCACGGGATCTTCCGAGCGGACAGCTACGCCCTGAGCCACAAGCCGGTCCACCAGTCCGGACATGGAGGCCATGGAAACGCCGAAGGATTGAGCCAAACCACTGCCCGTCGCACCCTCCTCGATGGTGACCAGCACCGTGAGGACCTTGAGCTGCCGAACAGTCAGGTCCGTGGCGAGCAGCGGATCGAGGAACGAGGACAGGGCCGAGGACTGGAGTGAATCGGTGATGTCTTCCAGGGCGCGCAGGATCCGCGTCCGTTCCTGCTGCTCCACCCCGGTCATGGGATCACCGTAGTGCCCCGGGAGGTGCCGGCAAAAGGAAAAGCGGCCCCGTTACCGGGGCCGCTTTTCCGTGTCGACGCGGAAGGTAAGGGATTCGAACCCTTGGTACGGGGTTACCGCACACTGGTTTTCAAGACCAGCTCCATCGGCCGCTCGGACAACCTTCCTCACTAGTAGTCTGGCAGAAGGGATGAATTCACCAAAATTCCCTGAACCAGGAAGGACAGCATGAAAGCGATCGTTATTGGAACGCCCGGGGGACCGGAAGCGCTTGAACTCCAGGACGTACCCACGCCCGCAGCCGGACCGGGAGAAGTGCTGATAGATGTCATTGCCGCCGGCATCAACCGCGCCGACGCGATGCAGCGCCAGGGACACTATCCGGTGCCGGCCGGAGCCTCCGAATATCCGGGGCTGGAAGTTTCGGGCCGCATTGCCGCCCTCGGCGAAGGCGTGGACGGCCCGGCAGTGGGAACCGAAGTGGTTGCACTGCTGTCCGGCGGCGGCTACGCCGAGCAGGTGGCCGTGCCCGCCGGCCAGGTCCTGCCCCTGCCGGACGGCTTCGACGCCGTCACCTCCGCCTCCTTGCCGGAAACGGCAGCCACCGTTTTTTCCAACCTCTTTATGGCTGCCGCAGTCCAGGAGGGGGACTATGTCCTGATCCACGGGGCCACCGGCGGCATCGGCACCATGGCCATCCAGATGGTCGCGGCCTTCGGCGCCGTTCCCATGGTGACCGCCGGGTCCGCGGAAAAGCTGGAACTGGCTCAGTCGCTGGGCGCCAAGGTGCTGATCAACTACAAGGAACAGGACTTCGTCGAAGCGGTGCGCGAAGCCACCGGAGGCCACGGGGCCGACGTCATCCTTGACGTGGTGGGCGCCAAGTACCTGCAGAAGAACCTGGATGCGCTCGCCGTCGCCGGCCGGCTGGTGATCATCGGGCTGCAGGGCGGTATCAAGGCCGAACTGGACCTGAACCAGCTGATGACCAAACGCGCCGCCGTCATGGGCACCACCCTCCGCGGACGGCCGGTGGAGGAAAAGAGTGCCATCATGGCCGCGGTGGGTGAGTATGTCTGGCCGCTGCTGGTCTCCGGGCAGATCCGGCCCCTGGTGGACCGCACCTTCCCGCTGGCCGAGGCGGCCGCCGCCCACGAGTACTTCGACTCCGGGCAGCACGCGGGCAAGATCCTGCTCACCCTCTAGTTCCGGAGTCCCCAGGGGCACAACGACGGCGGCTGCACTTGTGCGGCCGCCGTCACGTGTATCTGTGACGTGCAACTCACCCGCTGATAATCTCTAGGAGCAGGGTCACTCCCTGCCCATCGGTTGAAATGTCAACGCAGACAAGCCACCGCAGATAGAGGGATCATCATGAGCGAGAACCATCGGCACCGGGCCGAAACTGAAGGAATACCGGACGGCGACGTCCTGGAACAGGACCCGGCACTGCCGCCGGTAGCCGTGGACCCGGAAATGCTGGCGGCGGAAGACCGCCGGTGGACGCCGGGAAAGATTGCCCTGTGGGCGGGCATCGCCCTGCTGGGCGGCCTGAGCTGGACCATGCTGGCCGTGGTCCGCGGCGAAACGGTCAACGCCATCTGGTTCGTGTTCGCCGCGGTGTGTACCTATTTCATTGGGTACCGCTTCTACTCCAAGCTCATTGAAGCCAAACTGCTGAAGCCCAATGACCGCCGTGCCACTCCCGCGGAGTACCTGGCGGACGGCAAGGACTTCGCCGCCACCGACCGGCGGGTGCTTTACGGCCACCACTTCGCCGCCATTGCCGGCGCCGGCCCGCTCGTCGGCCCGGTCCTGGCCGCGCAGATGGGCTACCTGCCCGGAACCATCTGGATCATTGTGGGCGTGGTGCTGGCCGGCGCCGTCCAGGATTACCTTGTCCTGTTCTTCTCCATGCGCCGCGGCGGCCGCTCGCTGGGCCAGATGGCCCGCGACGAACTCGGGCTGATCGGCGGCACCGCAGCACTGATCGCCACCCTGGTCATCATGATCATCATCGTGGCCATCCTCGCCCTGGTGGTGGTGAACGCCCTGGCCGAAAGCCCGTGGGGCGTCTTCTCCGTCAGCATGACCATCCCCATCGCCTTGTTCATGGGCGTCTACCTGCGCTTCCTGCGGCCGGGCAAGGTCACCGAGGTGTCCATCATCGGCTTCGTCCTGCTGCTGGCCGCGATCATCGGCGGCGGCTGGGTTGCCGGCACCCCGCTGGGCGACGCCCTGACCCTGGAACCGACAACCATCGCCTGGGGCATCATCATCTACGGCTTCATTGCCGCCGTCCTGCCGGTCTGGCTGCTGCTGGCCCCGCGCGACTACCTCTCCACCTTCATGAAGGTGGGCACCATCGTGATGCTCGCCGTCGCGATCATCATTGTCCGCCCGGAAATCTCCGTTCCCGCGGTCAGCGAATTCGCCGGCCAGGACAACGGCCCGGTGGTCGCCGGCCCGCTCTTCCCATTCCTGTTCGTCACCATCGCCTGCGGTGCATTGTCCGGCTTCCACGCCCTGATTTCCTCCGGCACCACCCCCAAGATGCTGGAGAAGGAACGCCAGACCCGGTTCATCGGCTACGGCGGCATGCTGATGGAATCCTTCGTGGCCATCATGGCGCTCGTCGCCGCCGTCTCGATTGACCGCGGCATCTACTTCGCCATGAACGCCTCCGCCGGCGCCACCGGCGGAACCGTGGAGGGCGCCGTCGCCTTCGTCAACAGCCTGGGCCTGACGGGGGTGAACCTCACCCCGGACATGCTTTCCGGCCTTGCCTCCAACGTGGGGGAGGAGTCCATTGTGTCGCGCACCGGCGGCGCGCCCACGCTCGCCGTCGGCCTGGCCACCATCATGCATTCCCTGATCGGCGGGCCGTCCATGATGGCTTTCTGGTACCACTTCGCGATTATGTTCGAGGCCCTGTTCATCCTCACCGCCGTAGACGCCGGCACCCGCGTGGCACGGTTCATGCTGCAGGACACCATCGGCAACGTCGCCCCGAAGTTCAAGGACATGTCCTGGCGGCCCGGCGCATGGATCAGCACCGCCATTATGGTGGCCGGCTGGGGGTCGATCCTGATCATGGGGGTCACGGACCCGCTGGGCGGGATCAACACCCTGTTCCCGCTCTTCGGCATCGCCAACCAGCTGCTCGCCGCCATTGCGCTGGCCGTCTGCATGGCCATCATCGCCCAAAAGAACGCGTTTCGGTGGCTGTGGATCGTGGCGCTGCCGCTGGCCTTCGCCGCGGTGGTGACCATTACGGCGTCGTTCTACAAGATCTTCTCGCCGGTTCCCGCCGTCGGCTACTGGGCCAACCATGAGGCCTTCTCCGCGGCCCTGGCCGAAGGGAAGACCAGCTTCGGCACGGCCAAGACCGTGGAAGCCATGGAAGCGGTGGTGCGCAACACCTTGATCCAGACCACGCTGTCCGTGGTGTTCGTGACGCTGGCAATCATCGTGATCATCACGGCCATCATCGCCACCATCCGCTCCTACCGTTCCGGGGGCGCCCCCAGCGCTGAAGACCCGGCGATCCCGTCCCGGAAGTTCGCGCCTGCGGGGTTCCTGACCACTCCGGCGGAAAAGGAGATCCTGGCCCAGTGGGATGCCCTGCCGGACGCCAAGCGGCCGGCGAAGAAAGCCGCGCACTCATGAGTGCCGCCGTCGCCGTCGGGCAGGGGGTGCGCAGCCTCGTGCGGTTCTTCCGCGACGTGATGGGGGAAGACGCGTACCGCAAGTACGCGGACTTCCACGCGGCGTCGGGCTGTGCGTCCCCGCTGATGAGCGAGAAGGAGTTCTGGCGGGACAAGATGGACCGCCAGGATGCCAACCCGCAGGGCCGCTGCTGCTGAGCCTGCACACGCCAGAACGGCACCACTAACGACGGCGGCGCCGCACCTACCCGCGGCGCCGCCGTCGTGCGTATATGCGTCGCTTTATTGCTGCCAATACGGCCGGGACGGCCGGAAAGCCGGCCGGACAGGAGGCAACCGTCACTAAGCGTGAGAGCATTAATGCCATGACTGATCAGAACGGATCCTCCGACGGCCCCGGCGCGGCCCCGGACGCTCCTGCCCAGAAGTCACAGACCCCGGCCGAGGACGGTACTGCGCGTTCGGGCGCTGCGGGAACAGAAAGCGGCGCCGCCCCGGTGGCCCGGGCAGCGGATGCCCCGCAGGACGGGCACGCCAAGGCCAAAAGCGGACCGGCCAAACTGAACGAGCTGGTGGACGAGCCGGCGAAGGTCATGCGCATCGGCACCATGATCAAGCAGCTGCTTGAAGAGGTGCGCAACGCGCCGCTGGACGACGCCGCACGCAACCGGTTGGCGGAGATCCACGCCCGCTCCATCGGCGAGCTTGAGGACGGGCTTGCACCCGAACTCGTGGACGAGCTGCACCGGATCAACCTGCCGTTCCTGGATGATTCAACCCCCACCGACGCGGAACTGCGGATTGCGCAGGCCCAGATGGTGGGCTGGCTGGAAGGTCTCTTCCGTGGTATCCAGACCGCCATTGCCGCGCAGCAGACGGCCAGCCAGGCGGCCGGGCGGCTTCAGTTGCGCCAGCTGCCGCCCGGGACCATGCTAGCCCCTGGAATTGTTGTTGGAGACGACGGGGAGCCGCGCCGTGCTTCCCAAGGGACGGGCAGCCCGCGGCAGGAACCGCACGCGGGCCCCGGCCAGTACTTGTAAGGACGTAGATGGCACTTTTTGCAGCCGCCCGGCAGGGGCGGAAGGATGACGCGGAACTGGGCAAGGGCGTGTGGCGCCGTGCCCATGACCGGTTTACCCGGGGCCTGGACCGGTATTACCAGATGCTCGAAGGCGTGGAAGACGACGCCGTCTACAACGAACTGGTCACCGTCGCCAACGAACTCGCTGCGCTGCTGCCGCGGATCCGCGAGGTCTGCGTCCGCGCCCAGCAGCAGCTGCCCAGCAGTGGGCAGAACATCCCCGGCGCCCTGACGACCGTGCACCGGGCACTGTCGCGCAGCGGGAACTCGCTCGCCGCAGCGGCCGAAGCGGCCGCCATGTCCCGGCTGGAGTCAGAGCGCTGGGGAATCGCCTCGGCGGGTCTGGACAATGTGCGACGCCGCGCGGAGCTGGTGGCCGAAGACGTTACGGAAGCCGAGCGTGCGCTGGCAGCAGCCCCGCAATTGTAGTTAGCCGCCCAAAATACTTCGCGGAATCGGGAATAGGCTGCCGCCCGTTTTCGCGCAGAGCATATCGGCTTTGTCCTCGGCGCATTCCGGACAAGGATGAGACCATGACTACATCACCGGTTGTGACTTTTAATGACGGCAATACCATTCCCCAGCTCGGCTACGGCGTGTGGCAGGTTGAGGACGAGGTTGCCGAAAAGGTAGTGGGACAGGCCTTCGAGGTTGGCTACCGCCACATCGATACGGCCAAGATCTACGGCAATGAGGCCGGTGTCGGCCGCGCCATTGCCGCCACGTCCGTCCCCCGCGAAGACATGTTCATCACCACGAAGGTGTGGAACGCGGACCAGGGCTACGAAGAAACCCTGAAGGCCTTTGACGCTTCCATGGAGCGCCTGGGCCTGGAAACCCTGGACCTGTACCTGATCCACTGGCTCCAGCCCAAGCAGAACAAGTACGTGGACACCTGGAAGGCGCTGGTTGAACTGCAGAAGCAGGGCCGCGTGAAGTCCATCGGCGTCTGCAACTTCACCAAGGAAGCCCTGCAGGAAATCATCGACGCCACCGGCGTTGTCCCGGTCCTGAACCAGGTGGAAACCCACCCGTACCTGAACCAGGCCGATCTGCGCGCCTTCGAGGCCGAGCACAACATCCTGCACGAGTCCTGGTCCCCGCTGGGCTCCGGCAAGGGCCTGCTCGAGGACCCCAAGCTCGTGGAGATCGCTGCGAAGTACGACGGCGCCACCCCGGCCCAGGTGGTCATCGCCTGGCACCTGGCCCTGGGCAGCATTGTGATCCCCAAGTCCGTGACCGAGTCCCGGATTCGGGAAAACTGGGAGGCCCTGGACCTTCGGCTCAGCGCTGAGGACATCGAGGCCATCAACGCCCTGGACAACGGCACCCGTTACGGCGCCGATCCGGCAACGGCCGACTTCGCCTAAGCCTTAGCTTTTCCGCGAAACATAAAAGGCGCACACCCCGCGGGGTGTGCGCCTTTTGGTTTATCAGTGCGTGCGTTCAGGCGGCTACCGGGTCCAATGGAGCACGGACCGGCCAGTCCTGGCCTTCGAGGATCACCTGCGCACAGCTGCCGGTGTTCAGATTGACCACAATCGGTGCCAGCAGGTTGACGGTGGTTCCGTCCAGGGCGGGGTTGGCAACCACCAGGACGGCGGCGTCGGCCGCGGTTTCCAGCTGCAGCTGGTGGCGCTGCTCATCGGTGATTTCCGGGTGGTAGTCCGGCAGGTACACGGAGGCGTCCAGCACGTAGAGCCGGGCGGTGCCCCCGTTGCCGGAGGTGCTCAGGGCGAACAGGCCGGCCGCGCCGTCGATCTCCTCGAGGTCGAAGTGGACCTCGGGAGCCAACCCGGGAGGGGGCGTCAGGAATGTGAGGCCGGTGCTCATCGCAGGAAGTCCATCAGTGTGGGCTGCAGTGCTTTCGCCGTGACCGCCAGAGCCGCCTGGTAGGCGACTTCCTGGAGCTTCATGTCCATGATGACTTTGGCAGTGTCCAGGTCCTCGATGCCGGAGCGCCGGGATTCGAGGCTGATCGACTGCTCCGCCAGGGTGTCCTTGGCCTTGATCGTGGCGGCATGGCGGACGCCAAGGGCGGAGTGCTCCATCCGAACCGTTTCCGCGGCGGAATCGATCTTGGTCAGGTATCCGCTGGCATCGTTATTTTCGTTCAGATCCTTTACCAGGTCATCCACCAGGCGAAAGACTGATCCCTCTCCGCTGCCGAACACTGCTTCACCATCGGTATCAACGCGCATCAGGGTACTGCCGTCCAATCGGCGCGTAGTGGGGGTGCCGCTTCCGCTGTAGTTGTAGGAGCCCGCGTCTTCGGTGAAGGCCTTACCGGTGTCCGAGGTCCCGGCAAACACTGTCCGGCCCAGGTAGGTGGTATTGGCTTCGCGCAGCAGGTCAGTCTTCAGGCCGGCAAGTTCCGTGGCAATTGCCTTGCGGTCGCTCGGTGACATAGTGCCGGTAGTGGCGCTGAGGGCAAGGTCCTTGACCCGGCCCAGGATCTTGGTGGTATTGCTCAATGCGCTGTCGGTAACGCTGAGCCAACCCTCCGCGTCGCTCTGGTTGGAGCCGTACTGAACGTTCGCACGGATTTCGGACCGGACCTTGAGCGCATTGGCCGTGCCGGTCGGGTCATCCGAAGGGCGGCCAATGGTGGCGGAGGAGGTGACCTGTTCCTGCAGTTTGGCCATGCGGGACATGCTGGCCTGCAAGTTCTGCTGGGCCGTCCGGGCCATGGTCTGGTTGGTGGTGCGGCTGATCACGGGGTTACCTTCCGACAATTCCGGTGCGGTTAATGAGGGTGTCGAGCATTTCGTCAATGGCGCTCATCACGCGGGAAGCACCCTGGTAAGCGTGCTGGTACATCAGCAGGTTCACGTTTTCCTCATCCAAGTCCACTGAGGCGTTGGACAGCTGCAGGTCGACAGCCGAGGAGGAAGCCACGCCGGCGAGCGTTGCCTGCTGCAGTTCGGACCGGCTGAGTGCACCGGTGGCTGTCACGAAGGTGCTCCACACTGCGTCAGCGGAGCCGGCCTTGGAACCCAGCTGGGAGATTTTGTCCGCCATGCTGCCGTCCAAAGTGCCTGCGCCGGGCGTTCCCGTGGCAATGCCGGAAGCGTCTGTGGGAATCGCTTTCAGCGTGGTGGCTGCGGGGCTGCCGACGGTGAAGAAGTTTAGCCCGGTGGCGCCGCCGGTGGTGGCGCCCTGGCTGTGCAGTTCGTTGACGGTGGCCGCCAAGGTGGCGGCAACCTCGTTGTAGGACGCGGCGGCGGTTGCGAAGATCCCCCCGGCTCCTGCCGGAGCCAGCAGTGAAACGGCGCCGGCAATTTCGCCGCGGCTGATCCCGGCGGAGCCGGCACGGTCCGTCCAGGAAACGGTGGGTGCCGCGGTGTCATCGATGGATGTTCCGCCGGTGACCTGCAGGGTCCGTACGTTTGTGCCCGTGACCAGCGCGTTGCCGTCGATGAGCACGTCCACCATGCCGTCCGGAGTTTCCCGGACCGTGGCACCGCTCAGGGCAGCGATGGTGGTGGCCAACGAGTTGCGCTGGTCCACCAACTCGTTGGCGGATGCGCCGGAAGCAAGAGTGGACCGGATAGCTCCGTTGAGCGTGGCCAGCTGAGAGGCGCTGTCATTGAGTTCGCTGACCATGTCATTGAGCCCGCTGCGGGTGCTGTTCCACTGGTCGCGGACGTTGTTGTATCCGTCGGCAATCTGGCCTGCCACCGCTGCGGTGTCGCTCAGCAACACGGCAGCGGCGGTATTGTCGCCCGGCTTGTTGGCTACGCCCTGCCAAGCAGCGGAGAAATTCTGCAGTGCGGTGGAGAGCCCGTTTTTGCCCGGTTCGTTGAAGCTGTCCTCCAGGGCAATGAGGGCGTTGGCGCGGACGGCGGAGTAGCCGGCCACGGCGGCGGTGCTGCGCACCCGGGTATCCAGCTGAAGGCTGCCCAGCCGGGCAATGGAGTCCACGGATACGCCCTGGCCGACGCCGGTACCGGTGGAGAACCTGCCCATCGGGGCCAGCGAGGGGGCAGCGGAGGTGTTCAGGCGCTGGCGGGTGTAGCCGGCAACGTTGGCGTTGGCGATGTTCTGGCCCACCACGTCAATGCCCTTGCGGGCCGCGGAAAGGCCGGTGTATGCCGTGTTCAGGCCGCTGAAGGTGCTCATTGTTTAGGAGTCCTTAACGTCAAATGTTCTGGTCAACCAGCCGGGCGGCTGAGGTGGGGGCGGCCGATGTGCCGGACGCTGTGTAGGTGTTGGCCTCGGGATTCATTCCCGCCAGTGTTTCCTGGGCCGACCTGGCTGCCGTGCGGAGGAACTGTTCGTTGATATCGCGCAGTTCGCGGATCTTCACGGTCAGTTCCGTCATGGCCTGGAGGTGGGCGTTGAAGATTTCCGTCCAGGGCCCGGGCGGCGCTGCCGCCACCAGTTCGCGGAGGGTGGCGTCCTCGGAAGTGCCCCATTCGCGGGCCAGGCCGGCTACTGCCACGGCCCGCCCCAGATCGGCCCCGCGGAGGCGTTCCAGGACCTGCTCCACCTCGCGGGTCGCGTGCGTCAGCCATTTGGTTTTTCCGGAGGTGAGCAGCAGTTGTTCTTCTTCGAGCTTGAACACAAGAAGTTCCAATAACTCACGCTCCTCCCAAAGAAGTGCGGAGAGTCTCTGAGTACCCATGCTTGGCTCACCTCCTAGGTAGTGCACTGAATGTCTCTATAACGAAAAGACGTCTGGTTCCAGGCCCCAACCTGCGGCAAAAGTCTTTGGATTGGCGGACGCATTGCAATTTGTCCGTCAAAAAGCACTATCGGCCGGTTGATCCGGAATGTTAGTGGTATGTTTCAGCTAAAGCGCTCACGTGTGGATAGCACAGCGGACTCAGCCACTGACCATGGGCAGGCGCACAACTGGGGGATCAGTTGGGGACAGTTGGGGAACAAGGGCTTGGGGGTCCAAAGATTGAATCGTACCGAACGCAATGCGCTCGTGGTGGAAAACCTGCCGCTGGTTGGCTATCTCGTATCCGAAGTCTGCGCCAAGGCCACGCACCTTTCGCGTGATGACTTGGCCTCCGCCGGCTCCATTGCCCTGATAACGTCGGCCGATTCCTTTGACCCGAATCTTGGGGTTCCTTTCGGTGCGTATGCCCGCCGCCGCATCGTCGGTGCTTTCGCTGATGAAATGCGTTCCAGCGATTGGGCCACCCGATCCGCCCGGCGCCGGATCAAGGAAACACTGGCGGTCAAGGAAACCCTTACTGCAGCGCTTGGGCGCACGCCCAATGTGGATGAAATTGCCTCGGCTCTGGGTGTGGACCGCACCGTCGCCGAAGACGCCCTTTCGGATGCTTCCCGCACGGTGTCCAGCTTGGACGAGTCGGTGACCGACTTCCTGGTCGCTGACATGCCGTCGCCGGAGGGCTCCCTGCTGGCTACCGAACGGTTGAAGTACCTCAATGCAGCGGTCGCTGCCCTGCCGGAGAAGATGCGGTACATCGTGGAGGAAATCTACTTCCACGACCGTACGGTGAAGGAGATTGCCGAAGAACTCGGCAGCACGCACTCGGCTGTCTCACAGCAGCGTGCCGAAGCGGTCCGCCTGCTCCGCGACGGATTGGGCACGCATTACTCGGACGAGGGCAATGCCCCGCAGATTTCCTCCCGGATTGCCCCGGCCCGCCGCAATGCCTACCTCACTTCTGTGGGGGACCGCACGGCCGGCGGGATTACCCGGCACCACCTGGCGCCGGTGCTTCCCGGGGCTGCGGGTCTTCCTGGATTTCCGGTGGGGCTTCCCGGCATTCCGGGGCGGCCGGCAGTATTTAATCCTGCCGCTTCCTAGCGGCGTTCCTGGCAGACGGAAACGAATAAAAAATTCTTTTCCGAATCGCTAACACTCTTTGATGCTCCGCCGATAGCTATGGTTGCAGGCCCACGGACGGGCCGCTTAGTACAGCCCACTCACGGAGGAATACATCATGGGTTTCACAATTAACACCAACGTTTCATCGCTCAACGCCATGCGTAACCTGACGCTCAACCAGAGCTCGCAGGCCAAGTCGGTCGAGCGCCTCTCCAGCGGCATGCGCATCAACCGTGCAGCTGACGACGCCGCCGGCCTGGCGATCTCCGAAGGCCTGAAGAACCAGGTTTCCGGTCTCACCGTTGCCGGCCGCAACGCCCAGGACGGCATCAGCCTCATCCAGACCGCTGAAGGCGCCCTGACCGAGGTCCACAACATCCTCAACCGTATGCGTGACCTGACGGTTCAGGCTTCCAACGATACGAACAACACCGAATCCCGCACCGCTATCCAGACCGAAGTCACGGCCCTGACCTCGGAACTGGGACGGATCAAGGACACGACAAACTTCAACGGCATCCAGCTGCTGGACAATACCGTGACCTCCGGCGCTACTGCAGGCACGCTGAAGATCCAGGTTGGTGCTGATGCCAACGAGACCATCGACGTCACTCTGGCCAACGTGGCCGCCACGCTCACCACGATGGGCGACCTGACCGTTGATTCCCAGGTAAACGCAGCCGCGTCGACCACCAAGCTGGATGCTGCCATCAAGTCCACTTCGGATCAGCGCGCAACCCTCGGTGCACAGCAGAACCGCCTGGAGTCCACCTCGCGCTCCATCGCGGTGTCCGTGGAGAACCTCTCCTCGGCCAACTCCCGTATCCGCGACACGGACATGGCAGCGGAAATGGGCAGCTTCACCAAGTCCCAGATCCTGTCCCAGGCCGCTACCGCCATGCTGGCCCAGGCCAACCAGATGAACTCCGGCGTTATGTCGCTCCTGCAGTAGCAGATCGGGCAGCACGGATTTATCAGCAGTGACCGTATGACCGGCAGGTGAATGGCCGCTGGCGGCGGGGAAACATGACTTGGACCTCACGCTTCCCGCCGCCAGCCCATTCCCTGCCTTCGCTTTTTCACCGCAAACCTTTTCGGCAGAACCTTTCCAGCAGGACTTCTCAAGGAGCATTTTCATGGCGCTAGGCATTGACGGGCTGATCAGCGGCATCAAAACCACCGAGATGATCACCGAACTCATGAAGGTTGAAGCCCGTCCCCAGGCGCTGCTGAAGCAAAAGGTCGAGACCAATAAACTATTCGCTACCGCCCTGCAGAACCTGAATAGCAAGATCGCGTCACTGACCGAGGCGGCCGGGAAGATCGCCAAGCCGGCCGGCACGGAACGCTACACCGCAGTCTCCGGCTCGGACAGTATCAAGGCCACCGTCAAGACCGGTGCCGCCGCCGGGTCGCTGGACCTCACGGTGAACAAGCTGGCCACCGCGCAGGTGTCCCTGTCCGGAGCCATGGCCGCCTGGCCCAACGGTGACGCGCTGTCGATTTCCGTCGACGGGGCCATCACCGAGCTGGACACCGCGGGCAAGAGCATGGACGAAGTCATCAGCACGGTCAACAAGGCCAACCTGGGTGTCACGGCCGTCAAGATCGCCGCCGGCAGCGTGGACGGCGTGCAGCAGTACCGTATGCAGTTCACCGCCGCCGAAACCGGTGCAGCAGGAGCGTTCACCGTCTCGCAGAACGGCACCGATCTGGGTGCCATCCGCGCGGGATCCGACGCCGAGGTCACGCTGTGGGCCGGAGTGCCCGGCGCGGAAACGAAAATTACCTCGGCCACCAACACCTTTGCCGATCTGATGCCCGGCGTGGACATCACGGTGTCTGCCGTCTCCGCCCAGCCAGTGACCGTGGCCGTGAGCCGGGACGCCAAGGCGATCTCCGACGTCGCGGCCTCGCTGGTCACCGGCCTCACCGACGTGTTCAATTACATCGACCGGAACTCCGCCGTATCAGTGAACACGTCCGACGGCGTCACCAAGACCACCGGCGGAGTATTTACCGGAGACTCGGCCACCCGCTCGCTGAAGCAGTCAATCATTGATGCCGCCACCGGTGCGCTGGACGGACGCTCGCCGTCGGAAATCGGTATCACCCTCACCAAATACGGCACGGTCGAGTTCGATGCCGAGAAGTTCAGCACCGCCCTGGCCGCGGACCCGGAAAAAACACAGGCCGCGCTTACGGCCATCGCCTCCCGGGTCGAAGCGGCCGGCAAGGCTGCCTCAGATAAGTACGACGGCTCCATAACCAAGCGCATCACCAGCCAGGAAACCGTGGTGAAGTCCCTCAACACGCAGGTTGAGGACTGGGACCGGCGCCTGGCTTCCCGCGAATCCACGCTGAAAATGATCTGGTCCAACCTGGAAGTTAAGCTCGGCACCCTGAACAGCCAGATGGACTGGCTCACCGGCCAGCTCGACTCCCTCTCCGCCTCCTCGAGTAAGAAGTGACCGTGAACTACGGACTTGCCGCCAAGCGTGCCGAATACGCACGCAACGCAGTGCTCTCCGCCTCCCCGGCGCGCCTGCTGACCATGCTCTACGACCGGCTGCTGCTGGACCTGGCCCGTGCCGAAGAAGCCCAGACCACTGCCAACTGGCAAGTAGCCTCGGAAAACCTGCTCCACGCGCAGGCCATCATCACCGAACTGCTGGGCACGCTGAAAACGGACCTTTGGGAGGGCGGGGAAAACCTGCACGCCATTTACACGTACTCGCTGTCCACGCTGATGAACGCCAACATCGGCCGGGACGCGAAACTGACCCGCGAATGCATCGACCTGCTCGAACCAATCCGCGCCGCCTGGCACGAGGCCGCCGCGCAGCTTCCCGCCGCGGGTGTCGCGCCTGCTGCAGCCGGAACTCCCGGAGGAGTCCTCGGTGTCGGCTGAATCGGCAGAGCCCTACCGCACCCCCGCGGAGCTGGAGAACTTCATGCTCTGGGAAACCGTGCTGACCCAGCTCGAAGACAACCTGGAGTCCTTCCTCGAAGGCCAGTCCCTCACCGAACAGGCCCGCGAAGCTGCCGCCGACTGGGAGCCGCCGGCCGAACTGGGCCCGCTGCCGGAAGCCCTCATCACCCGCGCACGGCTGCTGTCCAAGGCACAGTCACGCGCCTACGCCCAGTTGCGGAATGAGTCGCGTACCAACCGCAAGCAGAGCATGTTGATCCGCAGCGTTCCCGGCCCGACGTCGTCGGCCGTTTACCTCGAAGTCGACGGCTAATAAAGCACGGAATTAGACAGGGTACTTAGTGCCTATATACCCAGTACTCAAAAAAATCAAAAAATTACCCGGTGATTCCTTACGCGGTTTATTTAACTGCCGATAATCACCATTGAGAGCATGGATCGCTCGCGTAAAAGGCCACGGATCGGCCGCACCGTCCCTTTAGCGAGAACTGGGTCCCACCGTGTTCGATTCCGTTTCCTCCATTGCGCTGCAAAGTGCCTTGGATGGCCTTGCCCTCCGTCAGCGGGCCATCGCGAACAACATCGCGAATGTGAATACCCCCGGCTACAAGGCCCAGCGCGTCAGCTTCGAAGACGCCCTCGCTAAATCAGTGAAAGCCGGCAACGGAGCGGCCGCCGCCACCACCGCGCGCTCCCTGGAACCCACCCGCCTGGACGGCAGCAACGTCAACCTGGACACGGAAACCCTGTCCAACATTGACACTGTGCTGCGCTACCAGTTCGCCACCCAGGCTGTTGGCGGAGAAGCCAGCTCCCTCCGCACGGCCATGAGGACCAACTAATGACTTTTGATGCCATCGGCATTGCCGCCACCGGACTGACCACACACCGCAAATGGCTGGACGCAGTCTCCGACAACTTGGCCAACGCCAACAACGTCTCCAGCACCGACGGCGCGGCCTTCCAAGCCCGCTACGTTGTGGCGCAGGAAGGCGCGGAAGGCACCGGCGTCTACGTCTCCGGTGTCCAGTACGGCGACGCCGAAGGCCGGATGGTCTACCAGCCGGACCACGCCCTGGCCGACGCCGAAGGCTACGTCCGGTACCCCGATATCGACCTGTCGGAACAGATGGGCAACCTGATCCTTGCCCAACGCGGCTACGAAGCCAACGCCGCCGTGGTTGACCGTGCGAAGAGCACGTATGAAGCAGCACTGCAGATTGGACGCTCCTAATGCCCGTTCCCGCCATCGCCGCCGTCAGCGGCACCACGCCCACGGCGTACATTGAGGCGGCCACCCCGGCAGTCTCCACGGACGGCTCGGCCTTCGGCACGTCCCTCACCGGGGCCGTGGACAACGTCACCGAACTGCAGTCCACGTCCAAGACCCTGGCAGTACAGGCCGTGACCGGAGACCTGGATGACATCCACGCCGCCACCATCGCCTCCACCCGCGCCTCCCTCACGCTGGAACTTGTTGCCGCGGTACGCAACAAGGGCGTTGACGCGTTCAACGAGATCATGCGGATGCAGGCCTGATGCCCCCGGCTATGAATGCGATGGCGGGCCGGATCGGCACCACCCTCCGCGAGTTCACCCTCGCCCAGAAAACCATTGCCATCATTGGGATTGCCGTATTGGCCCTCGGGATAGCCATGCTTGCCTCCTGGATGACCAAACCGTCCTACACGCCCCTGTTCTCCGGGCTGCAAGCCGAAGACGCGAACAGCATTGTGGAGCAGCTCAAGACGGACGGTGTTCCGTATGAAGTAGCGGACGGCGGCGGCACCATCATGGTTCCGGAAGAAAACGTCTACGACCAGCGGCTCAAGGCTGCCGGTGCAGGCCTGCCCTCCGAATCCACCGGCGGGTACTCCCTGCTGGATGAGATGGGGGTCACCTCCTCCGAATTCCAGCAGTCCGTCACCTACAAACGGGCCCTGGAAGGCGAAATCGCCAAAACGGTGGGCGCCATCGACGGCGTGAAGAACGCCTCCGTGCAGCTCGCCATCCCCGAAGACACCGTTTTTGTGTCGGAGAAATCCGACCCCACCGCCTCCGTTTTTGTGGAAACCGCCAAGGGCACCACCCTCAGCGCAGACCAGGTCTCAGCCATTGTGCACCTGACCTCAGCCTCGGTTGACGGCATGCAGTCCACCGACGTTGCCGTAATCGACGCCAGCGGCACCGTGCTCTCCGCAGTTGGCGTGGGCGCCACCGGCTCCGCCGATAAACAGGCCACCGACTACGAAGAGCGTGTGACCTCCTCGGTGCAGACCATGCTGGACCGGGTAGTAGGCCCCGGCAACGCCACCGTGGCAGTGGCTGCGGACATGAACTACGAATCCGCCAACCGGGTGGAAGAGTCCTTCACCGCACCGCAGGACACCCCGGCGCTGAATGAATCCACCAGCACCGAGGAATACACCGGCGCCAACGGCGGTACCGCCGCAGGGGTCCTGGGTCCGGACAACATCGCTGTGCCCAACGGCACCAACGACGACGGATCCTTCAAATCCGAAACGAGCACCAAGAACAACGCCGTGAACAAGGTGACCGAAACCCGGGACATCCCGGCAGGGTCCCTGAACCGGCAGACCGTCTCGGTGGCCCTGAATACCCAGGCCGCCGCCGGACTAAACGTTGCGGACCTGGAAGCCCTGGTTTCCACCGCCGCTGGCATCAACACCGAACGCGGGGATGAAATCACGGTGGAAATGGTGTCCTTCAACGCTGACGGCGCCACGAGTGCCAAAGACGCACTGGCCGAAGCGGAAGCAGCCGACGAGGCTGAACGCCGCGCCGAAATGCTGCGGATGGGTATTATCGTGGCCGGCATCGTCCTGGTGATCATCCTGGCCCTGGTGGCCTACGCCATGCGCTCCCGCCGCCAGAACCGCGAAGCCGTGGACCTGGGCGAGCTGCCCGAACTGGATCCGCTGGCCCCGGCCACCAGCCTGGCCATGCTGGAACCGGAACCCCTTCCCACGGACACCGCCTCCATGCAGATTGTTGCCGCAGCCGTTGGCCAGGACCGTAAGCGCGCCGAACTCGACGCCCTCGCCGCGCAGGATCCGGTACGCACCGCAGACTACCTGCGCAACCTCATGGAGGACAGCCGGTCATGACCGAACTAGCTACCGCCCCGGCCGGGCTGGGGCTCGGCCTGGCTGTCCCGGATGACGTACCGGCAAAGGGCGAACTGACCGGCACCCAGAAGGCCGCCATTGTCCTGATGCAGATGGAAACCTCGCGCGCCGCCGTCGTGATGCAGCAGTTCACCGAAGCCGAGGCCCAGTCCATTGCCGCGGAGATCGTCCGGCTCCGCCGGGTGGATGCGTCCGTGGCCGAAGACGCCATCAACGAGTTCTATGACATGACCGTTGAAGGCAGGCGCCGCGCCCACGGCGGCCGCGACGTCGCCATGGGCCTGCTGGAAGCCTCCTTCGGTGTCGAGCGTGCCTCCGGCGTCATGGAGCGCCTGGCCTCCTCCATGGCCGGCAAATCCTTCGAATTCCTGGAGAGCGCCGAACCGAACCAGGTGATCTCCCTCCTGGACGGTGAACTGCCGCAGACCATTGCCCTGGTCCTGGCGCACATGCGCCCCCAGCGTGCCTCGGCGGTCCTCACCGGATTGAACCAGGACCTGCGCACCGACGTGGCGCAGGCCATTGCCACCATGGCCCGGGCAACCCCCGAAGCCGTACGCGTGGTGGCCGAAACCCTGCGCGCCCGGGCCTCCGCCCTGGGCGCCGCCCGCGAAGCCACCGATGCGATCGGCGGCATCCAGCCGCTGGTGGACATCATCAACCGCTCCGACGCCGTCACCGAACGCGCGCTGCTCGAATCCCTCGAGGAACGTGATCCGGACTTGGCCGAGGAAGTACGCTCCCGCATGCTCACCTTCGCCGACCTGGTCAAGCTCGAGCGCCGCGACGTGCAGCTGGTGCTGCGCGGAATCGATGTGGGCACCCTGGCCCTGGCCATGAAGGGCGCCACCGAGCCGGTGCTGGATGCGATCCGCACCAACGTGTCCGAACGCAACCGGGAACTGCTCGACGACGAAATCAAGGTGTCCGGCCCCGCCCGCCTCTCGCAGGTGGAGGAGGCCCGCGCCAACATTGTCCGGGCCATCCGCGAAATGGAAGCCCAGGGCATCATCGAGGTACACCACGCGGACGAGGAAGAATATGTCTACTGAGACCTTCTCCCGCCTGGTCTACACCGCGCTGGGCGCCGCCGACGAAGCCCAGCTCAACGCCCAGGTGGAGGCACGCGGCCACGCTGCCGGTTACGCCGCAGGCCTGCGGGCGGCGGCCGCCGATACCGAACTGCTGCGCCGCACCCTGCAGGAGCAGTACGAGGATGAAATGCGCCACGGCCAGGAACGCGTGAACCGCAGCCTCGCCGCGCTCAACGCCGCGGTATTCAGCCTCGAAGGCCGCACCGTGGCCCTGATGGCCGAGATGCAGGACACGCTGGCCGCTGCCGCGATGGACCTGGCTGAAGCCCTGCTGCGCCGGGAACTGGCCGACGACGACGCCTCCGCCCGGTCTGCCCTGGCCCGCGCCCTGGAAGGGGTGGACACCGACCTGGTGCAGCGGGTCCGGATGCACCCGGTGGACCTGGCGGCACTGGATGAAGACACCCTGCGCCGCGCCCGCGTCGACTTTGTGGGCGACCCAAGCCTGCCGCGCGGCGACGCGGTTACTGAATTCCCTGACGGCTATCTGGACGCTTCGCTGAGCAGCGCCGTCGAACGCGCCCGCGCCGCCCTGCTTGAGGACAGGTCATGACGGCCACCGCCTGGCGCCCGCGCCCCGCGGGGTTCGCCGCCGCCCTCCGCGAAGCCGCACCCCAGCGGGTGGGCCGGGTTTCCTCCGTGCTCGGCCTCAGCGTGGAAATTGCCGGCCTGGACTGCGGCGTGGGGGACCTGGTTTCCATCGGGCACCCCGGCGCTGCCATTGACGCGGAGGTAGTGGCTGCCACCCGCGACGGCATCCGCTGCATGCCCTTTGGCCGGCTTACCGGCCTGACCGCCGGCACACCCGCCCGGTCCAAGGGCACGCCGCTGCTGGTACCCACCGGAGCCGGACTGTTCGGCCGCGTGCTGGACGGGCTGGGCCGGCCGATCGACGGCAAGGGACCGCTGGACATTGAGGCCCTGGTGCCGCTTGACCACGAAACCCCGTCCGCGATGCTGCGCACCCGCATTGACACTCCACTGCAGCTGGGCGTGCGTGCCCTGGATACCCTCACCACCGTGGGCCGCGGCCAGCGCATGGGCTTGTTCGCCGGTTCCGGTGTGGGCAAATCCTCGCTGCTGTCCATGATTGCCCGCGGCACCGACGCCGAAGTGTCCGTGATTGCCCTGGTGGGGGAGCGCGGCCGCGAAGTGCGCGAATTCCTCGAAGACGACCTGGGTGCTGAAGGCCTGGCCCGGTCCATCGTGGTGGTTTCGACGTCGGACGAGCCCGCCCTGATGAGGCTGCGCGCCGCCTTCGTGGCCACCCGAATTGCCGAGTCCTTCCGCGACCGCGGCGCCCACGTGATGCTGATGATGGATTCACTGACCCGGGTGGCCATGGCACAGCGTGAAATTGGTTTGTCCGTAGGCGAACCGCCCGCCACCCGGGGTTACCCGCCCTCCACCTTCTCCCTGTTGGCACAGCTGCTTGAGCGGGCCGGCACCGGCGAACACGGCTCGGTCACCGGCATGTACACGGTGCTGGTGGACGGCGACGACCACAACGAACCCATTGCCGACAGCGCCCGGTCCATCCTGGACGGCCACGTGGTGCTGGACCGCAAGCTGGCCGTATCCGGCCACTTCCCGTCCATCGACGCCCTGGCCTCGATTTCGCGGGTGGCCTCCCGGGTCAACCCGCGCGAACGCAGCGACGCCGCGTCCACGCTGCGCCGGGTAATGGCAGCCCGCCGGGCCGCCCAGGACCTGCTCGACGTCGGCGCCTACCAGCGCGGTTCCAATCCGCTGGTGGACGCTGCCGTGACCAACGAAGACGCCATCAACGCCTTCCTGCAGCAGCGCATGGACGAGCAGACCCCGGCCGAAACCGCCTGGGCGCAGTTGAACAACCTGACCCGAATGCTGGGGGTGTCCTGATGCCCCGCACCTTTCCCCTGGCCGGCCTGCTTCGCCTGCGCCAAATGCAGCAGGAACGCGCAGCCGGTGAACTGGCGGCCGCCAACGTCCGCGAGAAGGAAACGGTACAGGCCCGCACCGAGGCCTACAGTGCCCTGGAATCCAGCAACAGCCAGGCCATGGACTCAGCCACCCTCATCGCCATTGCCGCCGCCCGGGCCTCGTCCCGGAGTATGCTGGCGGACCTGAACGCGCTGGGCGCCCGTCGCACCGCGGAAGTGGAAGCGGCCCGCGCCGAATTCTCCGCCGCCCGGGCCCGCTCCGTGGGGCTGGAGAAGCTGGAAGGCAAGTACGCCGCGGCCGAAGCCGCCGAGGACCTGCGCACCGAACAAAACATCCTGGACGAACTTGCCGGCTCCGCCTGGCACCGCCGGCAGAAGGAAGCCAACTGATGAGCATGACCGACGCCCTGGGGCGGATCGATGAAATCCGGAGCACGCTGACCCAGCTCTCCGGCACCGCGGATGTGAAGAAGGCTGCCTCCGCTTCGGCTTCCTCCGTGGCAGGTTCCGGCGCGGAGTTCGCCTCTACGCTGTCCTCACTGACCGCCGCTGCCTCCACCGGAACCGGTGCGCCTGCCGACGGCAAGGTGCTCGACGCCGTCCAGAAGTACCTGGGCCTGCCCTACGTCTGGGGCGGCAACGACCCGGCGCAGGGCCTGGACTGCTCGTCCTTTGTGCAGAACGTCTACAAGGACCTGGGCTACACCCTGCCGCGGGTGACCTGGGACCAGATGAGCTCCGGCACCGAGGTGGCGTCCCTGGCACAGGCACAGGCCGGGGACCTGCTCTTCAGCCACGACGGCGGCCACGTGGCCATCTATCTCGGCAACGGAAAGGCAGTGGACGCCCCGCAACCGGGCCAGACCATTGCCATCCGCGATGCGTGGGAAACCGACGCGAACCTGACCACCATCCGCCGCATCCTGCCCGCCGCGGCCGCCGGAACTTCGGGAACGGCCGGAGCCATGGACGCCTCGACAGTAACCGACCTGGTGGCCTCCGCCCGGGCCGCGCAGTCTGCCCTGATGGGATCCGCAGCATGAGCGTGACCACCGGGATGCCGCGGCCCGCCGCCCCCGCACCCGCTACACGGACCGCTCCGTCCGGAGCGCCGCAGGCCGGTGCATCACGGCCCGACGCCGGTGCATCCTTTGGCTCCTCCCTGGAGGACGCCGTGGCGGCGTCGGCCCAGACGGCAGCGCCTGGTACCGCCCGGAAGAGCGCCCCGGCCGACCAGCCGGGAGCCCAGTTGGAAGCACAGTTGGAAGCCGCCCAGTTGGAAGCACAGCGGGGAACACAGGTAGAAACCGGAAACACAACGGGAGATACAACCTGGGCCCTGCCGGCCGAAAAGCCGGCAACCGGCGGCGACACCCCGGACACCCCTGTCCTCAATCCCGATTCGGCGGCGGCCACGGCAGGGACTGCACCCCTGCCGGTCCCGGTTGCAGCTCCGGCTTCCCCGGCAGCAACCTTCGCAAATCTGGCCGGAACAACGCTTTCGGGCGGATCCGCAGCCGCCGGGAGCGCTTCCGGTGCAGCGATGCCGGCGTCAACCTCCGGCCCTGCCGGCGGCATCGGCAGTGCGGCAGCAGCAACTTCGGCACCGGCCGGGCCGGCGGCCGCAGCAGTTTCCCCCGGTGCAGCCCCCTCCGTTGCCGTGCCCGCAGCTGCTACAGCCATGCAGGCCTCCGTTGCCGGCGCTTTCCGCGGCGCGGCAGGCTCCGGCATGTCCGCTGCTCCCACGCAGGGCAGCCAGGCGTCCGCAACGGCAGCATCCGCGCACCCGGCGGCAGCAGGAGCCGCGGAAGGCGCCGCTGCCTCCGTTGCTGCGGAACCCGTTTCCGTTCCGCCCGTTTCCGGCACCTCCCTTTCCGGGATACCGGCGGCTGGGAGCCCGGCGGCTGCTCCGGCAGCAGGGCAGGCCCCGGCCGATACTGTTTCCGTCGCCGACGCGGCTGCTGGAACTGGGGCTCCGCTCCTGGCTGGCGCGGCTGCCGCGGCGGTTCCGGCCACCGGGACCGCAGACGCTGCGGCGGCCGTACCGGATACCGCGGCTCCCGCCGTGGGCCCGGTCGCTGCCCCCGCACTGCCGTCGCCGTCCGCTCCCATCGCCTCACTTCCGGTGCATGCATCCGCCGCGCCGCCCGCGCCCGCCGCAACCCCGCTGCTGACCCAGGTGGCCCAGCCGCTGTTCAGCTTGGCCGCGGCACCGCAGGGAGAACACGTCATGACGCTCAGCGTCACGCCGGACAATTTGGGACCGGTCACGGTGCGTGCCCATGTGGGCGCGGACGGTGTCCGGATTGAACTTTTTGCCCCGTCGGAAGCCGGACGTGACGCGCTGCGGACCCTGATGACGGACCTGCGCCGGGACCTGGCCGGTTCGGGCATGAACGCCAACCTGTCCCTTTCCTCTTCCGGCACCCCGGGCGAGGGCGCAGGGGACGGAACTGCCGGCCGCCGCGACGGGGAAACCCAACCCGGAGCTTCCGCCGATGCCAACGCTGAAGCCCGGCGCCCTGCCGCGGATGACGCACGCCCACGCACTTACCGTCCCGGACTTCCCGGACCGGCCTCAACCATCGACTTCCTGGCCTAGAAAAGGAGACCCCCGTGCCCATCGAAGCAGTAGTGGCAACACGCGGTACTGATACCGCCGCCGAAGCCACCCGCGCACCCAAACAATCCATGGACAGCGAGGTCTTTATGCATCTGCTGGTGACCCAGCTGCGCAACCAGGACCCCAGTTCACCCATGGACACCAACGAAATGATCGCCCAGACCACCCAGCTGGCCTCCATGGAACAGCTCACCTCCATGGCGAAGATGGATGAAGAGAACTTCTCCCTCCAGATGCGCATCGCGGCCGCCGCACTGATCGGCCAGACCGTCACCTACACCGACGACGCCGGCAAGCCCGTCACCGGAACAGCCAGCTCGGTTTCCTATGCGGCCGGCGTTCCGACCGTCAACATCAACGGCAAGGATGTCCTGCTCGACCGGATCTCCGGCGTCGTCTCCGCAACAGCGGCCGCACCGGATACCGCTGCGCCGGCTCCTGCTTCCGCAACAACACCAGTCTCTGCCTAACCTTCCCTCTGCATCACCCAAGCTGAAAGGCGCATGCCATGCTTCGCTCTCTTTACTCCGGTATCTCCGGACTCCGTTCACACCAGACCATGCTCGACGTCACCGGCAACAACATTGCCAACGTCAACACCTCGGGCTACAAGGCCACGGCCGTCCAGTTCCAGGACACCCTCTCCCAGCTGACCCAGGGCGCCACAGCCCCGGGCGCCAACAACGGCGGCTCCAACCCGGCCCAGGTAGGCCTGGGCGTGCTGGTTTCAGGTATCACCACCAACTTCACCCAGGGCTCGGCCCAGTCCACCGGGCGTGCTACCGACCTGATGATTTCCGGCGACGGCTACTTCGTCACCAAGCAGGGCGACCAGACCACCTACACCCGCGCCGGCGCTTTCGACGTCGACGCCTCCGGCCGCCTGGTCACCACGGACGGCAAGATTGTCCAGGGCTGGACCGGTGTTGACGGAGTCATCAACACCGGCGGTGCGGTTGGCAACGTCACCCTGCCGGAAGGCGCCATTTCCCCCGCCAAGGCCACCGGGAACGTCACCATGGGCGGAAACCTTCCCTCTGAGACCACCGCCGGGGACGCAGCTGCTACGCCGCCGGTGCCGGCAGGCACGATCGTCCGCGACATGACGGTGTACAACAACAACGGCGTCGCCAGCGTGATCCCGCTGACCTTCACCCGCACCGCCGGAGGCTGGTCCGTCTCCGCGCCGGGTTCAACCCCTGAATCAGCGAACCTGAACTTCACCGACGGCAAGCAGGTGGCCGGGAGCGCGGCCTCCATTACCGTGGGCGGCGCGACGGTGGACCTGACCGGCCTGTCCAGCTATGCCGGCGTCAGCACCGCGTCGGTCACCGGCCAGGACGGGCGCGCCGCCGGCACCCTGGAGTCCTTCTCCATCGCCAAGGACGGCACGCTGATCGGTTCCTTCACCAACGGGGCCAAGCAGGCACTGGCGCGTATTGCCGTTGCCACCTTCACCAACCCGGCTGGCCTGGAAAAGGCCGGCAACTCCGGTTTCACCGCCACGGTGAACTCGGGCAACCCCGTCCTGGGCGGCCCCGGCGACCCCGGCATGGGCAACGCGATTGCCGGTTCCCTGGAAATGTCCAACGTGGACCTCTCCCAGGAATTCACCAACCTGATCGTGGCCCAGCGCGGCTTCCAGGCCAACGCCCGCATCATCACCACCTCGGATGAAGTGCTGCAGGAACTGACCAACCTGAAGCGCTAACCGAAGTTTCACGCAGAACGGCCCCGCTGCACGGCAGCCGGGGCCGTTCTGCTTTTAAGGCGCTGCGATCCGGGCGTGATGCGTGAAACAGCGGTCTTCCTTACAATCCGGGCGCACCGGCCGAAAGTAGGGGTGAGGGCTTATCGGAGTCCCGTGGAACGAACCAGGGCAGGGCAATGATTGTACTCACGCGTCTGAACGACGCCCAGTTTGCGATCAACCCTGATCTGATCGAGCGGATCCACGCCAACCCGGACACAACGCTGGTGATGGTGGACGGCTCGAAGTACATCGTGACCGAGAGCATGCAGGAAGTGATCGACCGGATCGCCGCCTACCGGGCCCTGGTGATTTCCATGGCGCGGGACACCCCTGCACCGGTCCGTGAAAGACCCGGGTTGGGGCTAGTGCCCGAAGTCTTTTCCGCGGAACCGTCCGGTGTCCCGACCCCCAGCAAGACCGTGCCCCTTCGCCCTAGGAACAACTAATGGATCCAGCAACAATAATCGGCCTGGTGCTAGCCTTCGGCTCGCTCTACGCCATGATCACCCTCGAAGGCGCGCATGTTGGCGCGCTT
The DNA here is from genome assembly GCF_030142075.1 of Arthrobacter sp. zg-Y20. Taxonomy (NCBI): domain Bacteria; kingdom Bacillati; phylum Actinomycetota; class Actinomycetes; order Micrococcales; family Micrococcaceae; genus Arthrobacter; species Arthrobacter sp. zg-Y20. The sequence goes on from NZ_CP126241.1 coordinate 520,888, forward strand.
CTGTTGCCGGCACCAATGATCCTTGTCTTCGGCGCCACCATCGCCGTGGGCCTGGCGGGCGGAACGCTCAAGGACTTCCTCATTGCATTCAAGGCCCTGCCCCGGGCCTTCATGGGCAAAACCCCGCAGCCGCAGGAAACCATTGACCGTGTGGTCCTGCTGGCCGAGAAGGCACGCAGTGAGGGCCTGCTGTCCCTGGAACAGGACGCTGCCGAAGTGGAGGACCCGTTCCTGCGCACCGCGCTGCAGAACATCGCCGACGGCACTGACGGCGACGAACTGCGGATGCTGCTCGAAGACGAAGTGGCCACCAAGACGGCCAGCGACAAGATCCCGGTCAAGTTCTTCAACAGCCTGGGCGGCTACGCGCCGACGGTGGGCATCATCGGCACAGTGGTGTCCCTGACCCACGTGCTGGAAAACCTCTCCACTCCGGACCACTTGGGCCCGATGATTGCCACGGCCTTTGTCGCGACCCTGTGGGGCCTGCTCTCGGCCAACTTCATTTGGCTGCCGATCAGCTCCCGGCTCAAGCGCCTCGCAGATCTTGAAGCCGAAGAAATGACCCTGCTGATGGAAGGTGTTCTGGCCCTCCAGGCCGGCAGCCAGCCCCGCCTGCTGGGCGAACGCCTGCGGGCCATGGTTCCCGCGCACGCGCTGGGCACCAAGGCCGACAAGGCGGAGAAGGCCGAGAAGGTCCAGGACGCAGCGTGAGTGCCAGCAAGCGGCGCAAGCCGAAGGTCGAGGAGGAGAGCCACCCGGACGAACGCTGGATGGCCTCCTACATGGACATGGTCACCGTGCTGATGTGTATGTTCATCGTCCTCTTTGCCATGTCCAGCGTGGACCAGGAGAAGTTCGATCAGCTCAAGGAATCCCTGGCCACCGGATTCGGTGCCACGGAAACCAATACGGTGGACACCGCCGTCGGCATCATTGTGCCGCCGGACAAAGTGGACAATGAGGAAATCATTGAGCCCGACGCCGCCCTGGCCGCCAAGGAAGTGGACGACCTCACGGCGCTGCAGGACGCCATCTATGCCGGGTTGCAGGAAAAAGGCCTCGAAGACGCCGTCCGGTTTGAAATGGATGAGCGGGGCCTGACCATCCGCCTGGTCAGCTCCGAAATGTTCTTCGCCCCGGATCTGGCGGACCTCACCGAAGCCGCCGCGCAGGTGCTGGACACCGTGGGCCCGGCGCTGGCACCCACCACCTACCAGGTATCCGTTGAGGGGCACACCGCCCAGGTCCGGCAGTTCGCTTCCGACGCCCTGGACTGGGAACTGTCTTCCTCGCGCTCCGTCAACGTGCTCCGTTACCTCGTGGCCAAGGGCGGCGTGGTCCAGGGCCAGATCAAGGCCGTGGGCTACGGCGAATCCCGTCCTTTGACCCCGGGCACCACAACTGAGGAGCTGGCCCGCAACCGGCGGGTGGACATTGTGGTCCTGTCCGGACAGAGCGAGGACGTGAGATCGTTGATCCCCGGAATCGTGGCCGAACAGCAAGCTGCGGCGGGCAGCTGACCGCGTCCCTTACGCGCGGGCCTGCGCTGCCGATAGTCCCGGATGTGACGGTCCAAGAATCACCTCCTATAAGCACGCCCGCTAAAGCCAAACCGGTAGAGGTTTACGACTTCAGCAGGCCCACTACGTTGGCCCGCGAACATGCGCGGGTACTGGAAATGGCGTTCGATACGTTCGCCCGCCAGTGGGGAACCCAGCTCACTGCCAAGGTGCGGGTGCTCTCGCAGGTTACCTCCGAGCAGGTCCAGGTCCTCAGCTACGACGAATACGCCGCGTCCCTGCCGGACAACACCGGCATGGTGCTGTTCAACATGGCCGCTACCTCGGCCAAGGCCGTTATCCAGTTCCCCATGGACGCCGCACTGTCCTGGGTGGGGCACATGCTCGGCGGCACCGGGTTCCAGTCCGCACCCGAACGCAAGTTCACCCACATTGAACAGGCCCTGCTGGGCAAGATCATGGACGACGCCGTCGAGGACCTGCACTATTCCCTGGGCCACCTGCTTACGTCTCCGCTGACGCTGGCATCCGTGCAGTACAACTCCCAGTTCGCGCAGGCGGCCGCCTCCGGTGACCCGATGATCGTCGCGACCTTCGAAATGGTGGTCGGCGAAACCACTGCGCCGGCTACCGTCGCCATACCGGCAGCGGCCCTGCTGCCCCAGCTGGATCCGCTGGGCGCCCAGTCCACCCACGCCAGCCCCGCCGAACTTATCCAGCGGCAGCTGACGCACGTGCCGGTGAAGGTCTGCCTGCAGCTGGAACCCATCGTGGTGAAACCCGCCATGGTCCTTCGCCTGGCCGTGGGGGACGTCCTGAATCTTGGCCACCCCCGCCACCGTCCGCTGAACGTCACCGTTGACGGTCAGACCCTGGCCCAGGCCGCCGTAGGAGCCAGCGGGTCCCGCCTTGCCGGCAGCATCGTCAGTATCGAGGAGAAGTAGTTATGACCAGCCCCCACAGCCTGCACGCGGACGCCGTTTCCGCCCTGGTGCGCGGCCTGCCCACCCCGCTTGTCCTGGAACCTATTGCCCACAACGGTGCGGGGGTGCCGGCGTCGGAAACCGCTGCCGCGGTAACCGCCTCCTTCGTGGGCGCCGAATCCGCCGACCTGGCAGTGGTCCTGGCGAGCTCATCGCCGCTGTCCGCCATCGCCGGCACCGACTCGCCGCTGGTATCCGCCGCGGACGTCCTGCGCCCGTCGCTCGAAGCCGCCAGCGCCACCCTCGGCGTCGGCGTCCTGGGCGAGGCCCGCACCGAAGACGCGTCCGCACTGTTCGCCGATCCCGCCAGCGTGGTGTTCGAGCTCCGTTCCGCTGAAGGCACGGCCGGCTGGTTTGCCATCAGGCTGCGGGACACCCCGTCTGTGCACGGCGGTTCCGCGGACGATTCGATCGTCGGCAAAATGGGCCGCATCAACAACATCGAGATGGCGCTGACCGTGGAGATCGGACACACGCGTATGTCCGTCCGCGACGTGCTGAACCTCGAACCCGGCCGCGTGGTGGAACTGGACCGTTCCGCAGGAGCGCCCGCTGACATCCTGCTCAACGGACGGCTCATTGCCAACGGTGAAGTGGTGGTTATCGACCAGGACTACGCCGTGCGCATCACCAAGATCCTGGACGTGGTTGAGGGGCTTAATTAGTGGACACCCTGTTTCTGGGACTGCGTGTCCTGGTTTCGCTCGGCGCCGTGCTGGGCCTGCTGTGGTGGCTGCAGCGGCGTTTCAGCAAGGTCGCCGGCACTGACCGCGGCGAGCAGGTCCCGATCCGGGTGGTCAGCCGGCAGCCCATAACTCCCAAGGCCTCCGTGGTTGTGGTGGAAACCGGCGGGCAGCGTTTCCTCCTGGGAGTCACCGAAGGTGCGGTCAATGTGCTGCACACCTCGGACCTTCCGCCTGAACCGGAAACAGCGGACGCCGCGCCGGACGCCGAGTTTGCAGCTTCCCTGCAGGCCGCAGGGGACGGCACCGCGGACGCCGCTGCGGCGCCCACCCGGCGCGCGCACCGCGCAGCCCACGCCCTGCCCCTGACCGAACCGGTGCCGGCCAAGTCCGTCCTGGGCGGTTCCATCCTGTCGCCGGAGACCTGGCGCCAGACCGGAAACTTCCTGCGCCAGGGGCGCAAAGGATGAGCACCGCCGTCGCCGTGCGCCGCACCCGCAATGCCCTGGGCCTGGCCGCCGCACTCCTTTTGGCCGTGGCTGCCCTGCTGCTGCTCAGCGCTGCCGCCGGCCACGCGACCACCTTTGACCCGGTGCCGCCCGTGGCGCCCACGGCTCCGGGGGCTCCCGCCGAGCCCGACGACGGCGGCGGGCTGAGCATCGACATCAACGGCCAGGACGGCGCGCCCTCCACGGCCGTGACCACGCTGATCGGCATCACGCTGCTCTCCGTGGCACCGTCGCTGCTGCTGATGCTTACGTCCTTCACCAAGATCTTCGTGGTGCTGGCGATGACGCGCAACGCCCTGTCACTGCCGTCAATCCCGCCCAACCAGGTGCTCGCCGGGCTGGCCCTGTTCCTGTCGCTGTTCATCATGGCCCCGGTCATCAGCGAGATCAACACGATTGCCGTCCAGCCCTATTTGGACGGCTCCATCAACTTCGACACCGCCATCGACACCGGTTCCGGGCCGCTGCAGCAGTTCATGCTCGCGCACACGCGCGAAGAGGACATTGCCCTGATGACCCGCGCCGCGGGGCAGGAAAACCCCGAGAGCCCCGAATCCGTGCCGCTGACTACCCTGATTCCGGCGTTTATGATCTCGGAGCTGCGGGCTGCGTTCATCATCGGTTTCGTGATCTTCGTGCCGTTCCTGGTCATTGACCTGGTGGTCTCCGCCGCGCTGATGTCCATGGGCATGATGATGCTTCCCCCCGTGATGATTTCCCTGCCGTTCAAGATCCTGCTGTTCATCCTCGTGGACGGCTGGGGCCTGATCATTACCTCCCTGATCAACAGTTACCAGGGCGGCACCTAGTGGATACAAATGCCGTCCTGGACATCGCCATGCAGGGCCTCTGGGTGGCGGCCAAGCTGTCCGCACCGGTGCTGATCACGGCGCTGGTGGTCGGTTTCGCGATTTCGCTGCTGCAGTCCATTACCCAGATCCAGGAAGTGACGCTTTCCTTCGTGCCCAAGGCCATCGCCGTGGCCATAGCCCTGCTGGTCTGTGGACACTGGATGATCTCCGAAATAGTGGCCTTCACGCACGAAATGTTTTCAAGGATTCCGTCCCTTCTCGGCGGCGGCTAGATGAACATTCCCCTTGACCAGGACTGGATCGAGGCGTTCCTGCTGGCCTCGGTCCGGATGGTGGCCTTCCTGGTCATCGCTCCGCCGTTTTCCTACAACGCCTTCCCCGCACGCGTGAAGGCCATGATCGGCCTGGGCCTGGCCTTGGCCGTGGCCCCGCAGCTCAGCCAGGGGTACAGCGCGCTGGACACCGGAGCGTTTTTCATGGCGCTGGTGCTGGAACTGCTGGTGGGGGCGCTGCTGGGCTTCCTGGTCATGGTGGTGTTTTCCGCCGTGCAGTCCGCCGGCAACCTGATCGACACCTTCGGCGGTTTCCAGCTGGCCCAGGCCTTTGACCCGCAATCCATGGTCAACGGTGCCCAATTCACCCGCATTTTCCAGATCACCGCCCTGGCGCTGCTGTTCGCCTCTGACGGCTACCAGCTGATCATCGGCGGGCTGCTGCGCAGTTTCACCGCCCTGCCGCTGGCCGGGGGAGTGGACCTGGCCGAGCCGGTCTCTGCCCTGGCCACGTCCGTGTCCCAGATGTTCCTTGCTTCGGTGCAGATCGCCGGGCCGCTGCTGGTGGTGCTGTTCCTGGCCGACGCCGGGCTTGGCCTGCTCACCCGCGTGGCCCCGGCGCTGAACGCGTTCGCCCTGGGCTTCCCGCTGAAGATCCTGCTGACGCTGACCCTGGCCTCGATGGTTTTCCTGGCCCTGCCGCGCATTGTTTCCTCAATGGTGTCCACCATTGTGCGTGCCGTGACGGGGGTGGGATAAATGCCGGAACAGCCCACAGGCGAACGGACCGAACAGGCCACCGAGAAACGGATGAAGGAAGTCCGGTCCAAGGGCCAGCTCTCCAAATCCGAAGACCTCACCGCATGGGTGGGGGTAGGCATGGCGGCCCTGATGATGCCGTTCACCATTTCCCGCGGCTCCGAGGCAGCCGGGGAGGTGCTGACCGGCGTCTCCACCATCATCGCGAACCCGGATCCCCAGGTGGCCGTGACCCTGATGAATGACGGGCTCGGCAGCATGGCCTATATCCTCGGCCCGTTGCTGGGGGTAGTGGCCGGGGCGGTACTGCTCACCGCCGCCATGCAGGGCGGCATCCATATCAAGAAGTTCAAGGGCAAATTCGAACAGTTCAATGTGCTTGCCGGGGTCAAACGCGTTTTCGGCACCCAGGCGCTCTGGAACGGCGTGAAGTCGCTTGCGAAAACAGCGGTGGTGGGCCTGGTCCTGTATGCGGTAATCCAGCAGATGATGCCGGTGCTGATGTCGGCCGGCGGGCTGCCCGTGTCCGCCGTCCTGGAAGCAGCCGGCGGCGGCACCGCCCTGCTGCTGCAGGCGGCGGTGGCCGCGGGCCTGATCCTCGCCGCGGCGGACATCTTCGTGGTGATGAAGCGCAACCGGAAACGCACCCGCATGACCAAGAAGGAAGTCAAGGACGAGAACAAGAACAGCGAAGGTGACCCGCTGGTCAAGTCCCAGCGCCGTTCCCGGCAGCTGGCCATGAGCAGGAACCGCATGATGGCTGCCGTGGGGGACGCCGACGTCGTCCTGGTGAACCCCACGCACGTGGCCGTGGCCCTGAAATACGAGCCGGGCAAATCCGCGCCCCGGGTCGTGGCCAAGGGCGCCGGTGTGATTGCCGCCCGGATCCGTGAGGAAGCCGAAAAAAAGGGCGTCCCCATGGTGTCCGACATTCCGCTGGCGCGTGCCCTGCACAGCGCGTGCGAACTGAACGCCGAAATCCCGGCGGAACTCTACAACGCCGTCGCCCGCGTGCTGGCCTTCGTTATGTCCCTGAAGCGGCGCGGATCCGCTGCCGGAATGCACACCATGGCGGCCGTGCCGCCCCTACCCGTGACCACCCCACAACACCGTAAGGCCGCGCAGTGAAACGCAACCGCAACCTCTTGAAACTCGCCGTCCCCGTAGGCGTCATCGGCATCATCCTGCTGCTGGTGGTCCCCATCCCTGCGGCGCTGCTGGACGTGCTGATCATCATCAACATCCTGCTGGCCCTGGTGATCCTGCTGACCACCATGTTCGTGCGCAAGCCGCTGGACTTCTCGGTGTTCCCGTCCCTGCTGCTGGTTGCCACGCTGTTCCGGCTGGGACTGAACGTGGCCTCCACGCGCCTGGTGCTGGGCGAGGGATATGCCGGGCAGGTCATTGAAGCCTTCGGGCACGTGGCAGTGAACGGGTCCTTGATCATCGGCGCGGTGATCTTCCTGATCCTGGTGGTCATCCAGTTCGTGGTGGTCACCAAGGGTGCCGAGCGCGTGGCCGAGGTAGGGGCGCGGTTCACCCTCGATGCCATGCCCGGCAAGCAGATGGCCATTGACGCGGACCTGAATGCCGGCCTGATCACCGACACCCAGGCACGGGAACGCCGTGCCGAGGTATCCGCCGAAGCCGACTTCTACGGCGCCATGGACGGTGCCTCCAAGTTCGTCAAGGGCGACGCCATTGCCGGCCTGATCATCATCATCATCAACATCATCGGCGGCATCGCCATCGGGATGCTCCAGCGCAGTATGTCCGTTGGCGAAGCCGTCAACACCTACAGCCTGCTGACCATCGGCGACGGGCTGGTCACCCAGATCCCCGCGCTGCTGATGGCCGTCTCCACCGGCATGATCGTGACCCGCTCCAATGCCGAAGCCGATATGGGCAGCACCGCGGGGGCGCAGCTGAGCCAGTCCCGGAACGCCCTGATGGTCGCAGGCGGCGCGGCCATTGTGATGGCCTTGATCCCGGGCATGCCCAAGATGCCGTTTATTGTCATCGGCGCGCTGCTGATCTTCGCGTCGCAGCGGATCAAGAAACAGGAAGCGGCGGCGGAGGCGGAGAAGGCCAGCACCCAGGCCGCCCTGGATGCACCGGCCGCCTCGGAGACCACCGAAGACCTGATTGAGCAGATGCGGGTGCACGCCCTGGAGATCATGCTCGCTCCGGACCTGGTGGACATTGTCACCGGCGGCTCCGATGACCTGCTGGCCCGGGTCCGGGCGCTGCGCCGCAAGATCGCCATGGACCTGGGCATTGTGGTGCCGCCGGTCCGCACCCGCGACAGCGTGGACCTGCCGCTGTCCACCTACGTCATCCGGATTGCCGGAGTGGAAGCAGGCCGCGGGGAGGCGCCCTCCGGCAAGATCCTGGCCTTGGGCGACTACCTGGACGGGCTGCCCGGCACCGCCACCGTGGAACCCGTGTTCGGGCTGGCCGGAAAGTGGGTTCCCGCGGAAATGCAGCATGCCGCGGAAATGGCCGGTGCCACTGTTATCGACCGGGTATCCGTGCTTGTGACGCACCTCTCCGCGGTGATCACCGCCAACGCCGCCCGGCTGCTGACCCGCGAGGACGTGCGGGTGCTGACCGAAGGGGTGAAACAGGTGAACCCCTCGGCCGTGGATGAACTGGTGCCCGGGGTGCTGTCCCTGGCGGAAGTGCAGCGGGTGCTCCAGGGCCTGCTGGCCGAGCAAATCCCCATCAATGACCTGCCCCGGATCTATGAGTCCCTGCTGCTGCGCGCGAAGGTCTCCTCGGACCCGGAGGGCCTGATCGAAACGGCCCGCACGGCACTGGGCCCGGCCCTGGCCGCCCAGTATGTTGCCGACAACGTCCTGCGGGTCATCATGATTGACCCGTCTCTGGAACAGTCCATGCTCGAAGCGCTGCGTCCCTCGGACCAGGGCAGCCAGATCCTGCTCGACCCCGCCCGGATCGAAACCGTGCTGGCCTCGCTGCGGAACGCCGTCGCCGGAGCCGAAAATGCCGGCTTCAATGCGGTGCTGGTCTGCGCCCCGGCACTGCGCCCCGCTATCCGCCGGCTGGTGTCGGCGCAGGCGGGCGGACTGCCGGTACTGTCCTACCAGGAAGCGACAGCGGGTAATGTCAGTATCGAGACTGTAGGGGTGGTGCGTGGAACCGAGACGATTTCAGCTTGAAGGGACGTCGCTTGACGCCCTGAAAGCCCAGGTGTTTGCCGAGCATGGGCCGCGGGCGAGGATTATCGCCGCCGAGAAGGTCACCGTGGGCGGGATCGGCGGGTTCCTCTCCCGCCAGCACTATGAGGTGACGGTGGAGCTGCCGCCCAGCGGCAGGCGCCGCGCCGCCGTCGAGCCGGACCTGCCCAGCCGTGCGTCGTCGGAACGCGCCGGCCTTTCGGCGCTGCTCGAAGAAGCGGACCGGGCCGAATCCACCCTGCACCCGGCCGCACCCGCTGCTCCGTCCGTTTCCACCGGATCGCATGCCTTCGCCGAGCTGATGGACACCCTTGCCGCCAGCACCGGGGCCCCGGTGCAGGCACCTGCCGCATTCGCCCCGGCCCAGCCGCCGGCTCCCGTACCCCTGAACCGGATCCAGCTGAACCAGCTGCAGGCCGGCCAGCTCCAGGGGAACCAGCAGCCGGGCATGGCGCTGGAACCGGTCCAGCGCACCTCACTGCCCCCGGCGCCGCTCGGCGGCGCCGGGGACCTTGTCATGGTGGTCGGCCTGGGCGATGAAGCCCTGGAGGTCTGCCGGTCAATGGCGGATCTGGCCGGCAGCGGAGCGGCTGCGGTCCGGGTAGCCGGTGTGCTGGAGACGGACGGGGTGGGCCGGGCGGCGGACCGCCGGGCGGTAGCCACGGCGAGGGCCGCCGGTGTCATGGCCGGGCACGCCATTTTCCTCGCCTACGGGCTGGGTCGCTCCGGAACCGAGATGGGCCGGCACTCCACGCTGATTTCCGCTCTCGCCGCTGACCAGGTTTGGGTGGCCGTGGACGCCGGCCGCAAGCCCGAAGACACCGCCGCCTGGGTGGGCGCGGTGCGCTCCGCGGTGGTGGTGGACGCCGCCGCCGTCGAGGGCATCGACACCACCGGGACTCCCCAGTCCGTCAACTCGCTGGGCCTGCCTATCGGCTGGCTCGACGGCGGGCCGTCGCCCACGCCGGTCCTCTAGCCCGCCGCCGGGCCTCGCCGCAGGGCCGGGCCGCGAAGCCCGGAGAACCTGCCGTCCCGCGCTTCGGCGGACAGCGCCCCCGATTGCGGTAGAGTGAGCGGATGCTGGTGCTAACACGCAGGTCCGGAGAGCAGATCCTGATCGGGGATGACATTGTTATTACCGTTCTGGACTCACGCGGCGACGGCGTGCGCATCGGCATCGATGCTCCCCGCGGCGTGAAGATCCAGCGCAACGAGGTTGTGCGTGCGGTGGAAGAAGCCAACGTGGCCGCCACCGAAACCCTTCCGGGCGCCGAAGAGCGGATCAAGGCCCTGCTGGCCGGGCGGATTCCCCCGGCACCTGCTGACTGACCGGCCTTCCGACTGACCGGCCTGCCGACTGACCGGCAAACCGGTTTTCGCTGCCGGCACCCTTTGGACAGCAGAAACCCCCACCGTTTCTTGGGGAAAACAGCGGGGGCTCCTGGTCAGTTGCCCGGGGACGGCCGGGCATATCAAGGGTCCGGAGGCTAGGCGACGCCGCGCGCTGCGCGTTTGGTGCCCAGCCCCAGGAACCGGCTGCCGGCTTTGGAACGCCGGGCAGACCCTGCGGACTCGCTCCTCGCCGTCAGGCCCGCGGTCGGGTCCTGCTGCGGGAGTCCGAAGTATTCGGGCAGGACACGGCGCTCATGGTTGCTGCAGCGGACGCCGGGGTACTGGAACCCGTTGATAATCCAACGGCCCCGGTCCTCGATCCACCTGGGCACCATGCGGCGGTTGCACTCGGTGCATACCGGTCCTACGAAGGCATCCCGCTGGACGCGCGTGTAGCGGCGGATGGTGTGGCCGCTCATTGCTGTGTCCATGCGAATTCCCTCTTTCCTCCGGCGATGGGCCGCCGGTTGTTATCCTCCCTGTGAGGCTAGGCCCGCTTCCGGCAGGAAACGGTCAAGCCCGGCACAAGGGCGGCCCAATTTATGCACAGTGTTTCCGCAAGGGACTGGGGGAGCGGGCTCAGCTGCGCCGTGCCGCGCGCCGCTTGCCGGCAGCAGCCGCACCTGCCGCCCCGGCAGCCAGGGCGGCGGCCAGGGCGGCGGCCAGGCCGGCCGCGCCCAACGCCGCCCCGGCGCCCGGCGCGGTGTATGCAGCGGCACCTTGGGCCGCCGTATCCACCTCCACCCCGGCGGCCGCTCCGCCGCGCGGCATACCGTCCAGCTGGGAGGGCATCAGCACGCCGCAGGCTGCCGGCAGGGTTGCCGCCAGCGGAAGCGAAGGATCTTCCGGACTGGTTTTTTGCTGTGCCGCTGCCGGCAGGAGTGCCGGATCCACGCCGTGCATTTCCACGGCCGCGGTTCCGGCCTGCAGGGCTGCCATGGTTTCCGGATCCAGCATGACGGTCCGCTCGTAGCTGTAACTTCCGCCGCCCGGGAACCGGTCGACGGCGACGGCGGACGCCGGGCTGGTGTCTCCGGAGATGGTCAGGGACGTGCTGATGTGCCCGGTCAGGGGAGCGCCTTCGGGCGAGCTGACGACGCCGTCGCCGTCGGAATCCGATTCCGGACCGGCACACACGCCCTGCCCGCCGACATGGATGTGCTGGGTGTGCGGGAAGGGTGCGCCGCGCCAGGTTTCGGCGGCGCCGGTGACGGACATGTGCACCGTGGCCTCGCTGCCGTGGACCTCGACCATCACGCTGCCGCTGGTGCCGCTGTTGTTGGCCGGTGCCAGTTCCGCCTGCCAGGTGCCGTCTTCGGCGGCCGCAGGGCCGGCAGCGACAACAAGGGCGCCGAGCACGGCCGCCGGAACGAGGAATAGTTTTCGGGTTTTCATGGGAGGGACCTCTCGCCAAATGGGTGATTTCGCTTGTTACCCCCGGGCAGAAACTGTAAAGCGCTGCCCCTTCGGCGAGGAACATGCACGGGGGCCGACGGCAGCCCCGGGAGCGAAATGGTTCGGCGCCGGAACCGATCATGCGCCCGCCCCGCGGATAGGCGGCGGACTGCTTGTTCCGCTGCGGGTTTTATGCAGGCACGCAAAAGCCCCCGGCACCAACAGGTGCCGGGGGCTTAGTGGAGCCTCCTGCCAGAATCGAACTGGCGACCTTCTCATTACGAGTGAGACGCTCTACCAACTGAGCTAAGGAGGCGGGCTTCAGCTGTCCGTTGCCGGGCAGAATCCACAAGGAACTACTTTATACGCACCTTCGGTGCGGGTCAAAATGGCTGCCTGCCGCGCTCCGGAACCCGGGCACGGGATCAGCTGCAAACCAGGTCCTCCTCGGGCACCGTGCCGTCCACAAAGTAGTCATCCACCACGTCTTCCACGCACTGGCTGCCCCGCCCGTAAGCCGTGTGGCCTTCACCTTCCCAGGTCACCAGCACGGCGGAGTCCATCTGCGCAGCCAGTGCCTGCGCCCATTCGTACGGGGTGGCCGGGTCGCCGGTGGTGCCGATCACCAGGAGGTCCGCGGCACCGGCGGCCTTGATCGGATGCGGCTCGTTGACCGGTGCATGCGGCCACACCTCGCAGGTGATGCCGCCGTAGGCAAGGTACTTGCCAATGGTGGGGGAGGCTGCCTCAAGGTCCCGGGCGTCCGCGGCCATCTGCGCGTCGTCGCTGACCATGGGGTAGTCCAGGCAGTTGACTGCGCTGAAGGCCACGGTGCTGTTGGACTTGTAGTGCCCGTCCTCGTCCCGGTCTGCGCTGATGTCCGCAAGCCGGAGCATCATGGTGGGATCGCCGTCCTTGAGCGCACCCTCCAGTGCCTGGGACAGCACCGGCCAGTTGGCGTCGTCGTAGAGGGGAAGGATGAAGCCGCTGACGAACGTGGAGACGGTGACTACGCGGCCGTCCGCCGCCGTCATCGGGCTGGCTTCAACCGAGGCCAGCAGCTCCTGGATGGTCTGGACCGCCTGGTCGGGGGTGCCTTCAAGCGGACAGTTCCGGCCGGTCAGGCAGTCCTGAACATACGCGCGGATGGCCTTCTCGAACGCGGCCGCCTGGCCCAGGGTCACTTCCTCGTTGCTGGAGGACGGGTCCAGGGCGCCGTCGAGCACCAGCCGCCCCACGTTCCCGGGGAACAACTCGGCGTAGGTGGCGCCGAGGAAGGTGCCGTAGGAGAACCCCAGATAGTTCAGCTTTTGATCGCCGACGACGGCGCGCAGCACGTCCATGTCGCGGGCGGCGCTGGCGGTGTCCACAAAGCCGAGCAGATCGCCGGTTTCGGCAGCGCAGGCATCCGCCAAGGCCTTGGCGCTCAGCCGTGCCTCTTCCAGTCCCTCCGGGGTGCCGGGGTCGACGTACTCGGCGCGTGCCGCGTCCATTTCCTCATCATCCAGGCACTTCACGGGCGAGGAGCGGCCAACGCCGCGGGGATCGAAGCCCAGCACGTTGTAGTTCTCCCGCAGCCGGTCGCTGGCCACCTGGTCCAGGGACTGGCGGACAAAGTCGTATCCGGAACCGCCGGGACCACCCGGGTTGATGAGAATGGTGCCCTCGGCCTCCCCGTCGGCGCTGGCCATGATGGTGGACAGCTCCAACGTGCCGGCACCGGGATCTTCATAGTCCATTGGCACCGTGACGGTTGCGCAGCGGAAGTCCCCTTCGCACTCCTCCCAGGCCACTTCCTGGCTGTAGAACTCCTGCAGCTCTTCGGGCACATCGCCGATGATGTCCGCTGACGCCGTCGTCGCCGATTCCGCGGGCCCGGGCTCCGCCGCCCCGGGGTCCGTCCCGTCTCCGGGAGTGCAGGCGGTGGCAGCAGCCAGCAGCAGCGCCGAGACGGCCGCGGCGGCCATCCGCGGAAAGCGGCGGCGGGCAGTGGCGGTAGTCATTTCTTACTCCTGGTGCGGCTCGGCCTGCGGCGTCCGAAGGCTGGCGGAAGAGGGCGGGAAGGTCCTGCTGTGGACATTACAGCAGGCTCACGGTCATCGCCTCGATGGCCAGCAGCGGCGCCACATTGGTGGTCACCAGGCGGCGGCGGACGGTGTTGATCTCTTCCATCCGCATCAAGGTCTGCTCCGGGGACCCGTAGGCGGCGAACTCGTCCAGCTCGCGGCGCATCGCCTCGTTCACCAGCGGTCCGCGGCTGCCGATCTGGATCATCAGCACATCGCGGTAGAAGGACAGCAGGTCCGTCAGCGCCCGGTCGAAGTAGTCGTTCTTGGACCGTTTCGCGCGGCGCACCTGGTCCTCTTCCAGCCGCTTCACCTGGCTGCGCAGCGACGGCGGCAGGGTCCCGCCCTCGGGTGCGCCCAGGGAGGCAAGCAGGGCCTGCTTCTCTGCAGCGTCACGTTCTTCGAAGGAACTGGCGGCTTCCGCCTCGGCCAGGGACACCAGGTCAGCGGCCGCCTTCATGGCTCCGGAGACATTCCGCAGCGACAGCGGCAGCCGCACAATGCTCTCCCGGCGGCTGCGCGCACCTTCGTCCGTGGCCAGGCGCTTGGCCACACCGACATGGCTCTGCGCGGCGCGGGCGGCGTTCATAGCGACCTCCGGGGCGATCCCGTCGCGGCGGATCAGCAGCTGCGCGACATCTTCCACCGGGGGCAGCCGCAGGCCCACCGGGCGGCACCGGGAGCGGATGGTCACCAGGACGTCTCCGGGGCTGGGGGCGCACAGCAGCCAGATGGTGCGCGGCGGCGGCTCCTCGATGGCTTTGAGCAGCACGTTGGTGCTGCGTTCCTGCATCCGGTCCGCGTCTTCCACGATGATGACCCGCCAGCGGCCGGTGGACGGCTTGTCCTGGGCCTTGCGCACCAGGTCACGCGCCTCGTCAATGCTGATGGTGACTTTCTCCGTGGTCACGGACGTGACGTCGGCATGGGACCCGGCCAGTACGGTCACGCATGCCTTGCACTTTCCGCATCCGCGCAGGGAAAGGTCTTCCTGCTCGCAGACCAGGGCGGCGGCGAAGGCGCGGGCGGCATTGGAGCGGCCGGAACCGGGCGGGCCGGTGAACAGCCAGGCGTGGTTCGGGCGGGGTTCGGCGGCGCCTCGGCGCAGCTGCTCCACCACCGGGTCCTGCCCCTGCAGGTCATCCCACACACTCACGGCAGCAGCTTTTCCACGCGGCGGAGTATGGCCTCGGCCAGTTCGTCCCTGGGGCGGCCCGCGTCGAGCACCAGGTACCGGCCCGGCTCGGCCTGCGCGGTTTCCAGGAAGGCGCGGCGGATCTGCAGGTGGAAGGCGTCCGGCTCGGACTCGAGCCGGTCTTCGGTGCCCTGCCCCGCCGTCCGCCGGTCCCGCCCGCGTTCGGGTTCGACGTCGAGCAGGACGGTCAGGTCCGGTTCCAGCCCGCCGGTGGCCCAGTTGTTCAGGCTGCGCACGGTGTCGGTGCCCAGCCCCCGGCCGGCGCCCTGGTAGGCCACCGAGCTGTCAATGTACCGGTCGCACACCACCACGGTTCCGGCGGCCAGCGCGGGGGCAATCACCTGCTGCACATGGGCGGCCCGGGAGGCGGCGAAGATGAGCGCTTCGGTTCGGGCGTCGATTTCTCCGTTGCCGTGCTCCAGGACCAGTGTGCGCAACGCCTCGCCCACCGGGGTGCCGCCGGGTTCGCGGGTGCGTAGGACGCAGTGCCCGGCGCGTTCCAGGGCCTCGGTCAGCCGCTGCGCCTGCGTGGACTTCCCGGCGCCGTCTCCGCCCTCCATGGCAATGAACAGGCCGCGGGTTTCGGGGAGATTAGAATTGCTCACCCGCCTAGCCTACCTAGTCCGGCTGGGAGCCCATGCAGCACTTTCGCACCGCATCCGGTAGGCGGAGGGGACGCTCCGCCGGACTAGGCTGATCCCTATGAGCCCCTCTTCCCCGCACGGACCAGCTGTTTCCCCCGATACCCTCGTTGTCTCGGCCGGCCGGCCGGTGCGCGAGCACGATGCGCCGGTGAACCCGCCCATAGTGCTCTCCTCCACCTACTTCGGCACCGGCAGCCCCGTTGCGGGCGAGCGCGGGTACGGCCGGTATTCCAACCCGACCTGGGACCCGTTCGAAGAGGCGCTGGGCGAACTGGAGGGTGCCGCCCTGCCCGCCCTGGTCTACGGGTCCGGCCTGGCTGCGGTGATGGCCGCCCTGTCCCTGGTTCCGGCAGGCGGGGTGGTGGTGATGCCCCGGCACAGCTACCAGGGTTCGCTGCTGCTGGCAGCCGAGGAAGCCGCGAACGGCCGCTTCTCGGTGCGGACCGTGGACATCGCCGACACCCGGGAGGTGATTGCGCAGCTCGACGGCGCCGCCATGCTGTGGATCGAAAGCCCCACCAACCCCATGCTCGAAGTCGCCGACATTCCGGTGCTGGCCGCAGCGGCCCGCGACGCCGGGGCGCTGGTGGTTGCCGACAACACCTTCGCCACGCCCCTGGTGACCCGCCCGCTCCTGCTGGGCGCCGACGTCGTGGTCCACTCCGTGACCAAGTACCTGGCCGGGCACTCCGACGTGGTCCTGGGCGCTGCGGCCACCTCCGATCCCGGGCTCCGGGACCAGCTGCTTCGATACCGGTCCCTGCACGGCGCCGTCGCCGGACCGTTCGAAGTGTGGCTGGCCCTGCGCGGGCTGCGCACGCTGGCACTGCGGATCGAGCGCTCGCAGGCCACCGCCATGGAACTGGCCCGGCGGCTGCGGGAGGCGCCGCAGGTGGAGACGGTCCGCTACCCGGGACTGCCGGAAGACCCGGGGTACGCCCGGGCCCAGGCGCAGATGAACGGATTCGGCTCCGTGCTGTGCATCGAGGTGGCCGGCGGCGCGGCAGCCGCGGAAAAGGTGACCGAATCGGTACGGCTGTGGCTGCCGGCCACGTCCCTGGGCGGGGTCGAGTCGCTGATCGAACGGCGGCGCCGCCAGCCCGGGGAGCCGCACACCGTTCCCGAAGGCCTGCTGCGGCTTTCCACCGGCATCGAAAACCCCGGGGACCTCTGGAACGACCTGCAACAGGCACTTACGCGGTAGGCTAGCGCTGTGGCCCTCATGTACATGATCCAGTACTACCTCTACCTCGCGCTCGGCGTAGTCGCGCTCGCCATTGAGCTGTGGGCGCTCCTGGACTGCGTCCGGCGCAAGCCCGCAGACTTTGAACGGGCTTACAAGCGCACCAAGGGGTTCTGGCTTGGCCTGACCGGCGGAGCCAGTGCCGTGGGGGTCCTCGCGGTTGCCGTGCCGTCCCTGAGCCTGCTGCTGTTCCAGCTGGCCGCGGTTATTGCCGCTTCCGTGTACCTGGCCGACGTGAAGCCCGCCATTGGCAGCTCCCGCGGCAGGGGAGGCAACCAGGGCCCCTACGGCCCCTGGTAAACAACCGGCCCGGGCAACACCGGGCACTAAGCGGGCCGGACGGCGTCCCACGCCACAGTGATCTCGCCCAACCGCCACCGGGACGGACCGGTCAGCAGCGGCGCGCCGCCGGCCTTCAACGCTGCGCACATGCTGAGCCAGCGCTGCCGGTTCCCGTAGGACGCCATGGGTGCGGCTTCCTCCCATGCCCGGTCCATTGACTGCAGGAAAGCATGGATCCGTTCACCGGGAACGTTGCGGTGAATCAGTGCCTTGGGCAGGCGCTCAGCCACGTCGGAGGGCCGCTCGAAGGCGCCGAACCGCAGCGAAATGCTCAGCGAAACCGGCCCCCCGGCATCAAGTTCCACCCAGGTGGCCCGGCGGCCTATCTCGTCGCAGGTGCCGTCAATGAAAATGCCGCCGGGCGCCAGGCGGGAGCACACCATGTCCCAGTACTGCGCATAGTCCTCTTCCGCATACTGGCGCAGCACGTTGAACGCCCGGACCATCACCGGCCGGCGTCCGTCCACGGGCAGCTCGAACCCGCCCTGCCGGAAGCTCAGCCCCTCCCGTTCCAGCGGTTTGGCGGCCAGCACGCGGGCAGGATCGATTTCGATGCCCATCACCTCGACGTCGGCACGGATGCGGCCGAGCCGGCCATGCAGCTCGACGGCGGTGGTGGGTGCGGCACCGTATCCCAGATCCACGATCAGGGGGTCCGCGGCCTGGCGCAGCCGCCACTTGGCAGGCCCCGCAAGCCACCGGTCCACCCGCCTGAGCCGGTTGGGGTTTGTAGTGCCCCTGGTCACATTTCCCACGGGTTTTTGGGCTTTTTGCACCAGATAATGCTAGCCCTACTGCGGGTGCGTCCTGGACGCGGTTGCGGGCGGCAGGGGCGGCTCGGAATCCTCGGGGCAGCGTGGGGTCCGTGCAGGTGCCGCCCTCCCTGACAGGTGTGCTCTCCGATACCATGGCTTATATGACCTACAAACTGATCCTTCTGCGCCACGGGCAGAGTGAATGGAATGAAAAAAACCTCTTCACGGGCTGGGTGGACGTGGATCTGACGGACCTCGGCCGCGCAGAGGCCATCCGCGGCGGTGAGCTGCTGGTTGAGAACAACATCCTCCCGGACATCCTCTACACGTCCCGGCTCCAGCGGGCCATCAACACCGCCAACCTGGCCCTTGGCACCGCCGACCGCATCTGGATCGACGTCAAGCGCAGCTGGCGCCTGAACGAACGCCACTACGGTGCGCTGCAGGGCAAGGACAAGGCCCAGACCCTGGCCGAATACGGCGAGGAGCAGTTCATGCTCTGGCGCCGTTCCTACGACACGCCCCCGCCGCCCCTGCCGGACGACAGCGAATTCTCCCAGGCCCACGATCCGCGCTACGCGGACCTGAGTTCGGACGTGCTGCCCCGCACCGAGTGCCTCAAGGACGTGCTGGACCGCTTCCTTCCGTACTGGGAGTCGGACATCTCCAAGGACATCCGCACGGGCAAGACCGTGATGATCGCCGCACACGGCAACTCGCTGCGGGCCCTGGTCAAGCACCTGGACGGCATCAGCGACGCCGATATTGCCGCGGTGAACATTCCCACCGGCATCCCGCTGGTGTACGAACTGGATGAAAACCTCAAGCCGGTGAAGGCCGGCGGCACCTACCTCGACCCCGAGGCCGCCGCCGAGTCCATCAAGGCCGTGGCCAACCAGGGCAAAAAGAAGTAGGACTTTCGCAGGTATTGCCCGGCAGCGCTCGGGCAGTGCCGGCAAACAAACAGCAAGGGCGGTCCCGCGCGGGGCCGCCCTTGCTGTGTCCGGGGCCTGCCGCCGGTGCTAGACGCCGCTTTCGGACAGCGGCTGCCATTCTCCCGTCACCAGGTAGTTGACCTTGCGGGTCACCGAGACGCCGTGGTCGGCAAACCGTTCAAAGTAGCGGCTGGCCAGGGTGAGGTCCACCGTGCTGACCGCGGGTACATTCCAGTCGGCGGAGGCGATGGACTTGAAGACCCCTGCATGCAGCTCGTTGATCCGCGTGTTGGCGGCGTAGATGTCCTTGCTCAGTTCCAAGTTGCGGGTTTCCAGCAAATCGGTGAGCCGTTCGGAAATGCGGATGTCCAGCCGGGCCATTTCCCGGAACGTTTCCACCATCGCCTCCGGCACCACGTTGGCCGGGTAGCGCAGCCGGGCCAGCTGGGCCACGTGCCGTGCAAGGTCGCCCATCCGCTCCAGCGACGCACTCATACGCAGCGAGCCCACAATCATCCGCAGGTCACTGGCAACGGGACCCTGCAGGGCCAGGACGTCGATGGCCCGCTCGTCCAGGTCGTTCTGCAGGAAATCGATGCGTGCGTCGGCGGCAATGACATCCTGCGCCAGTTCAATATCGGCGCCCTCGAAGGCAAGGGTGGCTTTCTGCATCGCCTCCGTCACAAGCTGCGATATCTGGGTCAGTTCTTCACCGATCTGGTGAAGTTCGGCCTGGAAAACCTTGCGCACTGAAGCGTCCTCTCGAAAGCGGTGGTTTCTGCGAAAAAATGCGGGGGCGGTACGGCCACGCCGCTCCTGCAGGATGTCAGCCCGGGGTTAACCGCACGGACCCCTTAGATGAACGTTAGTTTAACTAATCGGCCAAAGCCATCAGGAATCGTTCCGGCCGGGAATCGCGTGCCTAAGCTAGGAAGGTGAATCCTGTACTGCTGGCGCTGCTGGCCGGAGCGCTCGGCCTGGCCGTTGGTGCCTTCGGTGTCCTCGCCTACGAAGTGAGCCAGCGCAAGCGCCGGGAATTGGCCGACGTTTCGGAACCCACGGTGCCCGAGGGCGCGGCGGAGGTCCTGGGCGTCATCGGACGTGCCTATATCGTGGCCGACGCCGTCGACGGTGTGGTCCGGGCCAGTCCCGGTGCGTACGCTTTCGGCCTGGTGCGCGGGCACACCATGGTCAACGACAGCCTGCTGGCCATGTGCGCCCGGGTTCGGCGTGACGGCGTCATCGAGGAGGCGCGGCTGGAACTGCCCCGCGGCCCGCTGGGGGAAGGGGCGCTGATCCTGCAGGTGCGCGTTGCCACTGTGGGGGAGGAATATGTCCTGATCCTCGCTGACGACCGCACCGAAATCACCCGCACGGAGGAAGTGCGCAATGATTTCGTCGCCAACGTCTCGCACGAGTTGAAGACCCCGGTGGGTGCCATCTCGCTGCTGTCTGAAGCGCTCGACGACGCCGCGGGAGACGAGGAAGCGGTCCGCCGGTTCGCGGGGCGGATGCACCGCGAGTCCAGCCGCCTGACCGCCCTGGTGCAGGACATCATTGAGTTGTCCCGGCTGCAGAGCACCGACATTGTGGACCGGGCGAAACCGGTGGACGTGAACCGCGTCCTGGAAGACGCCGTCGAAGCGAACCGGTCCAACGCGGAGAACAAGAACATTGAGGTGGTCCTGGGCGGGAAGTCCGACGCCGCCGTTTTCGGCGATGCCCAAATGCTCACCACTGCGTTCCGGAACCTGATCGACAACGCCATACGGTATTCTCCCGAGGGCAGCCGGGTGGGAATAGGTCTGCAGTCCCGGGCCGGGATGGCCCAAGTGGCGGTCACCGACCAGGGTGCCGGTATTGCTCCGGAGGAACAGGAACGGATATTCGAACGGTTCTACCGCATTGACGCCGCACGTTCCCGCCATACCGGCGGCACCGGGCTCGGCCTGAGCATCGTCAAGCACGTGGTGGCCAACCACGGCGGCGAGGTGGACCTGTGGTCCAGGCTCGGGCACGGATCAACCTTTACCGTGCGGCTTCCGGAAATGGACATAGCCGATACAAATGAATCGAAGCAGGGAGCAACCGCTTGACCCGGATCTTGATTGTCGAAGACGAGGAGTCCTTCAGCGACCCCCTCTCCTATCTGCTGAAGCGGGAGGGATTCGACGTTGATGTGGTGGACAACGGGACGGACGCCATCGCCGTCTATGAACAGTCCGGCGCGGACCTGCTCCTGCTGGACCTGATGCTGCCGGGGCTTTCCGGCACCGAGGTCTGCCGCCGGATCCGCCAGCGTTCCGACGTGCCGGTGATTATGCTGACCGCCCGTGATTCGGAGATTGACAAGGTGGTGGGACTTGAGATCGGTGCGGATGACTACGTAACCAAGCCTTATTCCTCCCGTGAACTGCTGGCCCGGGTTCGGGCCGTCCTGCGCCGGCGCGGTGAGGCTGCCGATTCCGGCGGGGCCGCACTGGAGGCAGGACCGGTTCGGATGGATATTGACCGGCACGTGGTGCAGGTCAACGGTGCCGGCGTGCAGCTGCCGCTGAAGGAGTTCGAGCTGTTGGAGTTGCTGCTGCGAAACTCCGGCAGGGTGCTGACCCGAGGGCAGCTGATCGAGCGGGTTTGGGGAGCCGATTACGTGGGCGACACCAAAACCCTGGACGTACATGTGAAGAGGCTGCGAGCCAAGATCGAGGATGACTCCTCGGCGCCGCGGCACCTGGTTACCGTCCGCGGGCTGGGCTACAAGTTCGAGGCCTGAACCCAGGGGTCGAACCGGCTCCGACGCGGGAAATGACGAAGGGGGCCGGTGCCGAAGCACCGGCCCCCTTCGGGGAATGGAATGTCCTAGCCGTTGGAGGGGCTGGTCGGTGCCGTTCCCGTCTCGCTGTTGGTGTCTGTGTCTGCGTCGGTGGCCTCGTCCGAGGGGACTTCGGAGGGGGACTCCGACGGCGTGGGGGAGGGCAGGTACTGCTGGTAGAACGGCTGGTCGCCGTTGACCACGGGAATGTTCAGGCCGGTCTTCTCAGCGCCCATCTGCAGTTGGGCGTCGATGCCGTCGCCGGCGGGAACTTCGACGGCACTGACCATGACCCGTTCGGGGGATTCCTTCTCGAAAACGACCTTGTCTCCGGCTGGAAGGTTCCACGTCAGCGTGGAGCCGCCCACGGCAAGCGTGAAGGACTGGGAGTTCGAGGAATCGTTCAGGACGGTGCCGATCAGCCGGCCCGGGTCACCGTTGCCGTTGCTGACCACCAAAAGGTTGCGCAGCTGCAGGTCGCCCACGTTCTCTACGATGCCGTCCGAGGGGGAGTACTCGCGGGTGGTCGCCTGTTCGTTCACAGCGCTGCAACCTGCCGTGCCCAGCATGCCCAGCGCGATGACGCCGGCCGCAGCGGCGCGGCGGACCCGGTTCTTGGGTGTGAATCTCACAGCACAAACTCCTGAAGTATTACGGTCTACGGACCTGAGGCTATCTTTGGTGCCTAGCCTATCGGCTAAACGGGGAAAAACTGGATTCCTTGGTCGGTTCCGGAGGGTGCGGCAGGCGCATCAAACTACCTGCAAGAGGCGGAATACTACCCACCCGGGACGCCAAGAGGTACCTGACCTGCGAAAACTCTACTCGGCGTGTCGCATCTCTGGTAAACTGAGGGCCGGGAAAGGGGAAAGACCACATGGTTTTTGAGGTTGGCGAAACAGTTGTTTACCCTCACCACGGTGCCGCGAAGATCGAAGAGATCAAGATGCGAACCATCAAGGGCGAAGAGAAAATGTATCTCAAGCTTAAGGTGGCCCAGGGTGATCTGACCATTGAAGTACCGGCTGAGAACGTCGACCTCGTTGGGGTGCGCGATGTAGTGGGCAAGGAAGGCTTGGAGCACGTCTTTGACGTACTGCGGGCCGAGCTCACTGAAGAGCCCACTAACTGGTCGCGCCGGTACAAGGCAAACCTGGAAAAGCTCGCGTCAGGTGATGTTGTCAAGGTAGCGGAGGTCGTCCGCGATCTCTGGCGCCGGGACCATGACCGCGGGCTGTCTGCAGGCGAGAAGCGAATGCTCGCCAAGGCACGCCAGATTCTTATTTCGGAACTGGCACTTGCTGAAAAAACGGATGAAGACCAGGCGGCAGTTGTGCTTGACGAGGTACTCGCAAGCTAGGCTACCGATTCATTTTCCTGCAATTGCCGGTCCTTCGGGGCCGGCAATTGTTGTTTTCCGGCCGTTTTCCGCCGCTAAGGTGGAACGGTGTCCCCATCATTTTCCTCCCCACGGCGCATCGGCGTTGTTGTTGTAGCCGGCGGTTCCGGCCAGCGCCTGGGCTACGGCATCCCCAAGGCAGCTGTTCCGCTCGCCGGTGAGCCGATGCTCGCCCACACCCTGCGTGCGGTATCTGCCGCAGGCATCGCCTCCGCGGTTGTGGTTGCCGTGCCTGCCGGCGACACCGTGATGCGCGGCATCTGCGCCGCCCCCGAGTTCACCGCCCCCGGATGCCCGGACCTCCGGGCCGTCGACGGCGGAGCCAGCCGGCCCGAATCGGTGCGTGCCGCGCTGGCCGTGCTGCCGCAGGACCTAGACGCCGTCCTGGTCCACGATGCCGCCCGGGCGCTGACACCTCCGGAGGTTTTCCTGCGGGTAGTTGCCGCACTGGCGGACGGCGCGCAGGCAGTCATCCCCGCTGTGCCCGTGGTGGACACCATCAAGGACACCGAGCCCGTCCAACCGGCTGCCGGCGCGGGGGCCGCCCGCCGCGTCACCGGTACCCCGGACCGCTCCCGGCTGCGCGCCGTCCAGACACCGCAGGGTTTCGAGGCCGCCCTGCTCCGCAGGGCCCACGACGCCGCACTGTCCTTCGACGAGGCGCAGGCTGCCTCCGTGACGGACGACGCCATGCTGGCCGAATCCCTGGGTGTCGAGGTCTACGTGGTCGAAGGCTCCCAACTGTCCCTGAAAATCACCACCCCGCTGGACATGGTGCTCGCAGAAGCGATCCTTTCCGGCGGCTACCGGCATCCGGAGAACTGACATGAGCATGCCCCGCACCGGAATTGGCGTGGATGTCCACGCCTTCACCCCCGAATCCGCGCCCCGGCCGCTGTGGGTTGCGGGCCTGCACTGGGAGGATGAACGCGGCCTGGCCGGCCACTCCGACGGCGATCCGGTGGCGCACGCCGCAGCGGACGCGCTGTTCTCCGCTGCCGGCCTGGGTGACCTGGGCACGCATTTCGGCACCGATCGCCCCGAATATGCCGGCGCCGCGGGTGTGGTGCTGCTCCGCGATGCGGCGCGGATCGTGCGCGAGGCCGGGTTCGAGATCGGCAACATCGCCGTGCAGTTGATCGGCAACCGCCCCAAGTTCAGCCCCCGCAGGGCCGAAGCCGAAGCGGTCCTCAGTACGGCGGCCGGTGCACCCGTCAGCGTCTCCGCCACCACCACCGACGGACTGGGTTTCACCGGCCGGGGCGAGGGAATCGCCGCCGTGGCCACCGCCGTCGTCGCCTCCGCAACCCGCTGACCCCCAGCCAATCCGGGAACCGGGCACGGGCGGTTTCGGCTAGCCTAGAGCAGTGAGCTTGAGATTCTATGACACGGCGACAGCGCAGGTCCGGGACTTCGTTCCCCTGGTGGAGGGAAAGGCCAGCCTCTACTACTGCGGTGCCACCGTGCAGGGACTCCCGCACGTAGGGCACATCCGTTCCGCCATCGCCTTTGACCAGCTCACCCGCTGGCTGCGGTACCGCGGCCTGCAGGTCACCGTGGTGCGCAATGTGACGGATATTGACGACAAGATCCTGGCCAAGGCCGCCGATTCCGTCGGCGCGGACCCGGCCCCCGGCGTGGTGCCGGACGAGCCGTGGTGGGCGCTGGCGTACCGCTTCGAGCAGGAATTCGCCCGGGCCTATGACACCCTCGGCGTGCAGCGGCCCACCTATGAACCGCGCGCCACCGGGCACATCCCGGAAATGCACGCCCTGATCGCCACGCTGATCGAGCGCGGCCACGCCTACCCGGCACTGGATGACTCCGGCGACGTGTACTTCGACGTGCGCTCCTGGGAAAAATACGGGTCCCTGACCCACCAGAGCATCGAGGACATGCAGGCCGCGCCCGACGCCGGACCCCGCGGCAAGCGCGACCCCCGGGACTTCGCGCTGTGGAAGGGGCATAAAGAGGGTGAGCCGGACACGGCCGCATGGGACAGCCCGTGGGGCCGCGGCCGGCCCGGCTGGCACCTGGAGTGCTCTGCCATGGTCACCAAATACCTCGGCACCGAGTTCGACATCCACGGCGGCGGACTGGACCTGCGGTTCCCGCACCACGAAAACGAGATGGCCCAGTCCCAGGCCGCGGGCCACGGCTTCGCCAACTTCTGGATGCACAACGGCATGGTCACCTTCGAGGGCGAAAAGATGTCCAAATCCATCGGCAACACCGTCAGCCCGGCTCAAATGCTGGAGGCGGCCAGCCCGCGGGTGGTCCGCTACTACCTCGGCCAGGCCCACTACCGTTCCGTGCTGGACTACCGGCCCACCTCCCTGCAGGAGGCCGCTGCCGCCGTCGAGCGCATCGACGGGTTTATCGCCAAGGCATCCGCCAA
Source organism: Arthrobacter sp. zg-Y20 (assembly GCF_030142075.1). Lineage (NCBI taxonomy): Bacteria > Bacillati > Actinomycetota > Actinomycetes > Micrococcales > Micrococcaceae > Arthrobacter > Arthrobacter sp. zg-Y20. The sequence goes on from NZ_CP126241.1 coordinate 546,205, forward strand.
GGCATCCGCGGCTGATGCCGGGCCACAGGCCGTTCCCGAGGCGTTCGCTGCGGCAATGGATGATGACTTGAACGTGCCGCAGGCCCTGGCCGTGCTGCATGAGACAGTGCGTGCCGGGAACACGGCGCTGGCCGAAAACGACGCCGACGCTGCCGGGCAGGCGCTCCGCGCCGTCCTGGCGATGACGTCCGTCCTGGGACTGGACGATGCCCGTGAGGCCGAGTCGTCGTCGCCCGCCGACGCCGCCCTGGACGCCCTGGTGCAGGACCGCCTGGCCGAGCGGCGGCAGGCCCGGGCGGAGAAGGACTGGGCCCGCGCCGACGCGATCCGTGACGCGCTGGCCGCGGTGGGCATCACTGTGGAGGACACTGCCGACGGCGCGTCCTGGAGCTTCGCCTGAGCCAAACCCCGGACCCGGGAGCGGGTGTCCTGCAGCCCGGCCGGACACTGCGTAAACTGAAAGGGAATGCTTTCTTCTAGTAAAGGTGTAACCGATGGCCAACAATGGACGTCCCGGCGCAATGCGCAAAGCCAAGAAGGGCCCCAGCGGCGGTACCGGCGGGCTCGGCCGCAAGGCCCTCGAGGGCAAGGGCCCCACACCCAAGGCTGAAGACCGCCCCTACCACAAGGCGTTCAAGAACAAGCAGCTCTCCGAGCGCTCCGCTGCCAAGCGCGGCGACTCCCGCGCCGGCGGCCGCAGCGGCACCAACGTCCGCGGCAAGGTCGCCGAAGAGGTCGTCACCGGCCGCAACTCCGTGGTGGAAGCCCTGCGTGCCGGCATCCCCGCCAAGGCCCTCCACGTTGCCGTCCGCATCGACATGGACGACCGTGTCCGCGAATCCCTGAAAATGGCCGCCGAACGCGGCCTGCCGGTGATGGAAACGCACAAGCCGGAACTGGACCGCATGACCAACGAGGCCGTGCACCAGGGCCTGGTCCTGCAGATCCCGCCGTACGAATACGCTGATCCCACGGACCTTGCCTCCGAAACCATCGAGGCTTGGAAGAAGGGGCACATCCGCAACGCGCCGCTCTTCGTGGCCCTGGACGGAATCACGGATCCCCGCAACCTCGGCGCGATCATCCGCTCCGCTTCCGCCTTCAGCGCGCACGGCGTGATCGTGCCCGAGCGGCGTGCCGTTGGCGTCACCGCGTCGGCCTGGAAGACCAGTGCCGGTGCTGCCGTCCGCGTTCCCGTGGCCCGCGCAGGCAACCTGAACAACACCCTGAAGACGTTCAAGAAGATGGGCATCTTTGTCCTCGGGCTGGACGGCGACGGCGACGTGTCACTGCCGTCGATCGTGCTGGCCAAGGAACCGATCTGCATTGTGGTCGGCTCCGAGGGCAAGGGCCTGTCCCGCCTGGTCCGCGAGAACTGCGACCAGATTGTATCCATTCCGATCGATTCCGCCATGGAGTCGCTCAACGCCTCCATGGCTGTTGGCATTACTCTGTACGAAATTTCCCGGCAGCGCTCCGCCTAGTCCTCAGGTTCCGCCTCCGGCAGCAAAGGGCACCATGGCACACGTGATTACTGGTACCACCGCGGGCAGCGCACCGAAGCGGGACTCGCGGCCCCTTCCGCTGGGCGTCCGGCACGCGGTGCCCGGTGTGCCGGAGGTGCCCGGAGCCGTAAACGTGTCCGTTTACGCTCCGGGCGTGCCCGCGCTGGACATCCACTACGAGACAGCGCCGGGCAGTTGGACATCGGCGCGGCTCACGGACACGGTGCTGGGTATCCACCACGGCCGGGTCTTCGGGCTCCGGCACGGCAGCCGGTACGGGTTCTGGCCGCGGAGCACGGAGCTCCCCGCGGAACCGGGAGGCTTCCAGCTGCTGCTGGATCCCTACGGCCGCGGCATAGAGGAAGCAGACGGTGGCTCCGAACCCGTCTATTTCTCCGTTTACACGGGCTCGGCTTTCGACTGGGGCGATTCAACGCGGCCGCATACCCCGTGGCGGGACACGGTCATATACGAGGCCCATGTCCGCGGCCAGACCATGCTGCATCCCGGAATCCCCGAAGAGCTCCGCGGAACCTACGCCGGCATGGGGCACCCGGTGATGATCCAGTACCTCCAGGACTTGGGCATCACCGCCGTGGAACTGCTGCCGGTGCACTTCCACGCAGATGAACTGCACCTGCAGGAGCTGGGCCTGACCAACTACTGGGGGTACAACACTCTCGGGTTCTTCGCCCCGCATGCCGGGTACGCCACGGAGGCGGCCCGCCGGGCCGGTGCCCAGGCCGTGCAGGACGAGGTCAAGGCAATGGTCAAGGCCCTGCACGAAGCCGGCATCGAGGTCCTGCTGGACGTGGTCTACAACCACACCGCCGAGGGCAAGGCCGAACGGCCGGCCTTGAGCTGGCGGGGCCTGGGGGATGAAACCTACTACCGGCACGGTCCCGACGGCGGGTACGTGGACACCACCGGCTGCGGCAACACCCTGGATTTCAGCGAGCCCCGTGTGGTCCAGCTGGCCCTGGATTCGCTGCGCCACTGGGTGCAGGAGTACCGGGTGGACGGTTTCCGCTTCGACTTGGCACCGACGCTGTGCCGTGACGGTGACGGAAAGTTCAACCCGCGGCACCCCTTCCTGGTGGCGGTGGCGGCGGATGCCGTGCTGCAGGACGTAAAACTTATTTCCGAACCGTGGGACGTGGGCCCGGACGGGTGGCAGACCGGCCGCTTCCCGCAGGGCTGGGCGGATTGGAACGACCATTTTCGTGACATCGCCCGGGATTTCTGGCTCCGGGACCAGGCCGCACTGGCTGCCGGCGGTGAAGGCGGTTCCATGGGTCGGCTGGCCGGGGCGCTGGCCGGCTCGTCCGAACTGTTTGCCGGGTCCGGCCGCACCCCGCTGGCCTCCATCAACTTCGTCACCGCCCACGACGGCTTCACGCTTGCAGACCTAACCATGTTCGAGCGCAAGCACAATGAGGCCAACGGGGAAGAAAACCGGGACGGGACCGGAGAGAACCGCAGCTACAACCACGGCGTCGAAGGGCCCACCGATGACGAGCGGGTCAACGCCGGCCGCGCCCGGACCGCCCGGAACCTGATGGCCACGCTGACCCTGTCACTGGGCGTTCCCATGCTGGCCGCCGGGGACGAGACCGGACGCAGCCAGCGGGGCAACAACAACGCCTACTGCCAGGACAGTGAGCTCTCATGGCTGCACTGGGACTTCGACGACGCCGCCCGGCAGATGCTCTCGACCACCCGCACGCTCCTGCGCCTGCGCCGCGAATACCTGGCCAGGCAGCCGTACCATTTCCCGGCCGACCCGCGGCAGTCCTTCCTGCTCTGGTTCGACCAGGACGGCTTACCCATGACCCCCGAACGCTGGAACGATCCGCACACCCGGCTGGTGCAGGTCTTGATCGGATCCGGCGACGGGGCGCTGAACGGGTCGGTGGTGCTCAACGGCGGGCTGCACGACGTCGGGATCCGGCTGCCGGACGCCGAAGCCCTGTCAGCGGCGCGCCGGGACGCCGGCATCCGCCAGGACGCGGGAGCCGGACCCGACGGTACGGACCTGGGGTACGAACTGGTGTTTTCCACCGCCGATGTACCGGGCGAGGCAAACCGGCACGGTGTCCGGCTGCCTGCCGGGGAGACGGACACCGCGCCGGCGAATTCCATCAGCCTCTACCGCGCCGCCTAGCCGGTCACGGACGGGCCCCGCCGGTAGGGTGCCCGTCCGTGCAACACCGTCTAGGAGGCGTTGTCTAGGAGGCGTTGGCCACCAGCCCCAGCTCCGCCTTGGATGCCAGGCCTGAGTGGGTCGGGAGCACCCGGACGGTGTAGCCGAACGGTCCTGCCTGCTCAATCCGGATGGTTCCCTGGAACAGGTGCCGTCCCGAGCCCAGGTCCTCCTCCGGAGACAGTTCCTGAAGCCGGTGTCCGCTCAGGCGGTCATTTTCGGTGACCATCCCGTAGGCCACTTCCACGCTGACATCCTCGGGCCGGAGCGAACCCAGGGAAACGTAGGCCTGTACGGTCAGGCTGTCGCCGATCTGCGGGTTCTCACTGACACCCACCGAATCCACGCGCTCCACCTGCACGGTGGACCAGCCGTCCCTGACCCGGATGATCCACAGGGCCAGTTCCTTGGCGGCGGAGAATCCGTCCGCCGCCATGGCCCGGCCCGATGAGCTTGCCGGCCGGTACAGCCGGTTCACATAGTCCTTAAGCATCCGCGAGGCGGAGACGTTCGGGCCCAGGTCCGCGAGGGTGTGCTTGACCATTTCCAGCCACTCGTGCGGCAGCGAATCGGCGGGCGGTTCGGAAGGGCCGGCCGCGCCCGCATCTGCGGGGGGCTCGGCACCGTAGAACATGGGTGCCACCGAGTTCTCCAGGAGGTCATACAGTGCTGCCGCCTCGATGTCGTCGCGCTGGTCCGCGCTGTACACCTCCCGGGTGCGGGTGCCCTTGCTGGGGTTGGCGGAGGGAATGGCCCAGCCGTTGTTGCCGTCGTACATTTCATCCCACCAGCCATCAAGGATGGACAGGTTCAGGCCGCCGTTGATGGCCGACTTCATGCCGGACGTTCCCGATGCCTCCAGCGGCCGCAGCGGGTTGTTCAGCCACACGTCGCAGCCGGGGAACAGGGTCCTTGCCATGGCAATGTCGTAATTGGGCAGGAACACAATCCGGTGACGCACCGCCGGGTCGTCCGTGAAACGCACCAGGTCCTGGATCATCTTTTTGCCCTGCTCATCGGCGGGATGGGATTTGCCCGCCACCACCACCTGGATGGGCCTGGTCGGATGCAGCAGCAGTGCCTTCAGCCGGTCCGGATCCCGCAGCATCAGGGTCAGCCGCTTATAGGTGGGCACGCGCCGCGCAAAGCCGATGGTCAGCACGCCCGGGTCCAGGACGTGCTCGCTCCAGGCCAGTTCCGCGTCCGAAGCCCCCCGCTTGCGCCAGGCGTTCTTGACCCGCTGCCGCACGTCCTGCACCAGGTTGCTGCGCAGTCTCCGCCGCAGGTCCCACAGGTCCTTGTCATCGATCTCGTATGCCCGGCCCCAGTCGCGGTCGTGGACGGTGGCCACACCGAACTTTTCGCTGGCCAGGGCCGTCACCTCCGGGTCAATCCAGGTGGGGACGTGCACGCCGTTGGTGACCGAGGTGATGGGCACCTCGGAGACGTCGAAGCCGGGCCAGAGGCCGGAGAACATCTCCCGGGACACTTCTCCGTGCAGTTTCGCCACGCCGTTGGCCCGCTGCGCCAGCCGCAGGCCCATCACGGCCATGTTGAACTTGGACGGGTCGCCGCCCTCATAGTTCTCCGCGCCGAGGGCCAGGATCCGGTCTGTGGGGACCGACTGAGCCAGCCCGGCACTGAAGAAATGGCGGATCTGGGCCTGCTCGAACCGGTCAATGCCAGCCGGCACCGGGGTGTGGGTCGTGAAGACCGTGGAAGCGCGGGCAACGGTCAGTGCTTCCTCCCAGGTCATGCCCTCATCCATCAGCTCCCGGATCCGTTCCACGCCCTGGAACCCGGCGTGCCCCTCGTTGCTGTGGAAGACCTCAGCCGCGGGAGCATGGGTCAGCCGCTGGAACACCCGCAGTGCCTTGGCCCCGCCCATGCCCAGCAGCAGTTCCTGCTGCAGGCGGTGGTCTCCGCCGCCGCCGTAGAGCCGGTCCGTGATGCCGCGGGCGGCGTCGTCGTTGCCGATGACGTCGGAGTCCAGCAGCAGCAGCGGCACCCGCCCGACGTCGGCACGCCAGATCTGTGCCGTCAGCTGGCGGTTGTCCGGCAGGGGAAGGGTGATTTTGGCCGGGCTGCCGTCCTCCTCCCGCAGCAGGGTCAGCGGCAGGCCGTTGGGATCCAGCACGGGGTAGGTTTCGAGCTGCCAGCCGTCCCGGGACAGCGCCTGCTTGAAGTAGCCGGCCTTGTAGAGCAGCCCTACGGCCACCAGCGGCACGCCCAGGTCCGAGGCGGCCTTCAGGTGATCGCCGGCCAGGATGCCCAAGCCGCCGGAATACTGCGGCAGCACGGCGCTGATGCCGTACTCGGGGGAGAAGTAGGCAATGGACTGCGGAGCGTCCTCGCCCAGTCCCTGGTACCAGCGTGGTTCATGGAGGTATTTGTCGAGGTCTTTGCCCAGGTCCTGGATGACGGAGACCAGATGCTCATCCTGGGCAATGCGCTCAAGCTTGTCCCGGCTTACGGTGCCCAGCAGCTTCACCGGATCGCCGCCGCTGGTACGCCAGGCTTCGGGGTCCAGGCTCTCGAACAGCCGGAGCGTGGGCTGGTGCCAGGACCAACGCAAATTCCAGGCCAGCCGCCCGAGGGGCTCAATGCTGGGAGGTAGGACAGTGCGGACGGTAAATCTGCGGATTGCCTTCACCCCGGTTAGGCTAGCGCACTTCGCGGCGGCATAAACCGGAATAACTGACAAAAGCAACGGAATTTCCCGCAGGCCTTGAAAAGCAGGTGAAACCCGGGCCCACCTGCGGCGATTCCCGCAAAAAGTACGTTGCCTTAGCATTCTGCCCAAAATCTCGCTAACGTCTAGTCTGTGACCACATCCAGCGCATTGACACCAGAAGACCTGCCGCCCAAGGACCTCCGGTTTGGCCGGATACCCGTAACCAATGTGTCCCCCGTGGTTGAGTACGGCCGTTTCCCCGCCAAAGCCGTTCCGGGCGAGGACCTGGTCATCGGTGCCACCGTATTCCGCGAAGGCCATGACCTCGTGGGTGCCAGTGCCGTGCTGTACGACCCCCAGGGCAACGTTGCCGCCCGGAACCGGATGCACCCGGTCGGCCTGGGCCTGGACCGCTGGGAAGGAATGCTTCGCCCCGAAGACACCGGGCGCTGGAGTTTCGCCGTGGAGGGTTGGGCCGACCTCTACGCCACCTGGCACCACAACGCGGAAGTGAAGATTGCCGCCGGCGTCGACGTCGAACTGATGCTTACCGAAGGCCACCACCTGTTCGCAGCCGCCGCATCGGAGCGCACCGGATCCGACGCAGATGTCCTGCGGTCCGCTGCAGCAGCGCTCGCCGATACCGGACGGCCCGTCGAGGAGCGCCTGGCCGCCGCCGCCATCCCCGCGGTGACCGAAGTACTGGACCGCGATCCCATCCGCGACCTGGTCACCAGCTCTGACCGGTTCCCGATCCTGGTGGAGCGCGAACTTGCCGGCCGGGGCGCCTGGTACGAATTCTTCCCCCGCTCCGAAGGCGCGGTCCTTGATCCGGCCACACGGGAGTGGACTTCGGGAACCTTCCGCACGGCCGCCCGCAGCCTGCAGCGCGTGGCGGACATGCAGTTCGACGTGATCTACCTGCCGCCGGTCCACCCGATCGGCACCAGCCACCGCAAGGGCCCGAACAACACGCTGGTCGCCGGCCCGCAGGACCCCGGGTCGCCCTGGGCCATCGGTGCGGCCGAAGGCGGCCACGACGCCATCCACCCGGACCTGGGCACCTTCGAAGATTTTGATGCCTTCGTGGACACCGCCCGCGGGCTTGGGCTGGAAGTGGCCATCGACCTCGCCCTCCAGGCTTCCCCCGACCATCCCTGGGTGCAGAGCCACCCGGAATGGTTCACCACCCGCGTGGACGGCTCCATTGCCTACGCGGAGAACCCGCCGAAGAAGTACCAGGACATTTATCCCCTGAACTTCGACAATGACTACGAGGGCCTGGCGCAGGAGATCCTGCGCATCGTGCGCCTGTGGATCAGCCACGGCGTGCGCATCTTCCGCGTGGACAACCCGCACACCAAGCCGCTGCGCTTCTGGGAATGGCTGATCAGCACGGTCAATGACGAGTTCCCGGACGTCATTTTCCTGGCCGAGGCCTTCACCCGCCCGCCCATGATGCATGCCCTGGCCAAAGCCGGGTTCCAGCAGTCCTACAGCTACTTCACCTGGCGGAACTCCCGCAAGGAGATCGAGGACTACTTCACCGAGGTCTCCCATGACTCGGCGGCGTTCTTCCGTCCGAACTTCTTCGTCAACACCCCCGACATCCTCACCGAGTTCCTGCAGTACGGAGGCCCCGGCGCCTTCAAGATCCGTGCGGTGCTGGCGTCCACCGGCAGCCCGCTGTGGGGCGTCTACGCCGGCTACGAGCTCTTTGAACATGTGGCCCGGCCCGGGGCCGAGGAGTACATCGACAACGAAAAGTTCGAGTACAAGCAGCGTGACTTCGCTGCCGCCGAAGCAGAGGGCCGCAGCCTGGCTCCCTACATCACCCGGCTGAACGAGATCCGCCGCAGCCATCCCGCCCTGGGCGACTTGGAGAACCTGACGGTCCACTCCAGCACCGACGAGGCGACGGTGGTCTACTCCAAGCACAAGCAGGTCCGGCCCGGTGATCCGTCCAGCAGTGACACGTTGATTATCGTGGTCAATGTGGACCCCCACAGCGCCCGCGAATCCACGGTAAGCCTCGACCTCGATGCCCTTCACCTGACCCCTGCGGACTTCAACGAAGACGGCACCTTCTGGGTGGATGACCTCATCAGCGGCCAGAGCTGGCGCTGGGGAGCCCACAACTACGTCCGACTTGACGCCCATTTTGAACCCGCGCACATCCTGTCCGTTCGGAGGAACTCCTAGTGCCCAACCCGTTTCAACTGCACGCACCCGGCTTGACCAATGATCCGCATTGGTACCGCAAGGCCGTTTTTTATGAAGTACTTGTCCGCGGCTTCGCGGATGCCAACGGGGACGGATCAGGTGACTTCAGCGGCCTGATCGAAAAACTCGACTACCTGCAGTGGCTGGGCATCGACTGCCTCTGGCTGCCGCCGTTCTTCAAGTCGCCCCTGCGCGACGGCGGCTATGACATCTCCGATTACTACGACGTCCTGGACGAGTTCGGCACCATCAGCGATTTCAAGCGCCTGGTGGCCGAAGCGCATGCGCGCGGACTCCGCGTCATCATCGACCTCCCGCTGAACCACACCTCCGACAAGCACCCCTGGTTCGAGGAGTCCCGCAATGATCCGGACGGCCCCTACGGGGACTTCTACGTCTGGTCGGACACGGATGAGAAGTACGAAGACGCCCGGATCATCTTCGTGGACACCGAGGAATCGAACTGGACCTTCGACCCGGTCCGCCGGCAGTTCTTCTGGCACCGGTTCTTCAGCCACCAGCCGGACCTGAACTTCGAGAACCCCAAGGTTGTCGAGGCGATCTTCGACGTCGTCCGGTTCTGGCTGGACCAGGGCATCGACGGGTTCCGTGCGGATGCCATCCCGTACCTGTTCGAAGAAGACGGTACGAACTGCGAGAACCTGCCCGCCACGCACCGGTTCCTCAAGGACCTGCGGACCATGGTGGATGAAAACTATCCGGGCCGGGTCATCATCGCCGAAGCCAACCAGATGCCGCACGAAGTGGTGGAGTACTTCGGCGACGAGACCGGCGACGAATGCCACATGTGCTTCCACTTCCCGATCATGCCGCGGCTGTTCTACGCGCTGCGGGACCAGAAGGCAGCCCCCATCATCCAGACCATGGAGGAAACCCCGGCCATCCCGCCGGGCGCACAGTGGGGGACCTTCCTGCGCAACCATGACGAGCTGACCCTGGAAATGGTGACCAATGAGGAACGCCAGGCCATGCTCGGCTGGTACGCCCCGGATTCGCGGATGCGGGCCAACATCGGCATCCGGCGCCGGCTGGCTCCGCTGCTGGACAACTCCCGTTCCGAAATCGAACTGATCCACGCGATGCTGCTGGCCCTGCCGGGCAGCCCGTTCCTGTACTACGGGGACGAGCTGGGCATGGGCGACAACATCTGGCTCGAAGACCGGGACTCCTCGCGCACGCCCATGCAGTGGAACCCGGACCGCAACGCCGGGTTCTCCACGGCTGATCCGGGAAAGCTGTACCTGCCCGTGGTCCAGTCGCTGGTCTACCACTACAACCACGTCAACGTGGAGGCGCAGCTGGCCAGCTCCAGCTCCCTGCTGCACTGGATCCGGCAGATGATCATGGTCCGCCGGGCCCACCCTGCCTTCGGGCTGGGATCCTACCGGAACGTGCCCACGGACGCAGAGGCAGCCCTGGCCTTCGTGCGTGAGCTTCCGGACAACAACCCGGAAGGAGAGCCGGGGGAGACGATGCTGTGCATCTTCAACCTGTCCCAGCACCCTATTTCCGCGTCCATGAAGCTGCCTGAATTTGCCAACCGCGGCCTGCGCGATGCCTTCGGCGGCACTCTCTTCCCCACCATTGGGGATGACGGGGCGCTGACCCTGACCCTGGGCAGCCATGACTTCTACTGGCTGCGCCTGCGGTCGGTGAAATCCGACACCTCTTCGCCGCAGACCGAAGCTATTCCCATGATTCCAATCTCGGAGGCCGCACGGCGATGACCCAGCTGAACCCGTCCCTGCCCGAAATCCTGACGTCCTGGCTGCCCGGCCAGCGATGGTTCCCGGCCAAGGGCCGGGATGTGCTGCTGGAACGGGTCGGCGGCATCCGCCTCGAGGATCCCGACGGCGAGGTGGGCATGGAAGTGCACCTCATCGCCGTCGTCTCCGGCGACCGCCGGGATGTGATCAGCGTGCCGGTGAGCTACCGGTCAAACGCTGCGCCCGAACTCGAAGCGTCCCTGCTGGGACGGGCGCACCACGAGGAACTGGGGGAGCGGTGGCTGTACGACGCCACCGCCGACCCGGTGTTCGTCACAGCCTGGCTTGAACTCATGCGGGCCCAGGCATCATCCCTGGACGGCCACACCCACGGTTTTGCCCAGGACGGCTTCGAGGACTGGGAGCCGTTTGTGGAACCGCTGCCCACCAAGCTGCTTAAGGGTGAACAGTCCAACACCTCGGTGGTCGTACAGGCTCCCGAGGCACCGTTGATCGTCAAGTTCTACCGCGTTGTGGCCGCCGGCGTCAGCCCCGACGTCGAGGTCAGCGCCCGGTTGACCGAGGTCGGCTCGGTGGATGTGCCGGCAACGTACGGGTGGGTCACGGGCACCTGGAAGGATATTGCGGACGAAACGGGGGAAACCCTGCTGACCGGACACCTGTCGGTCCTGCGCGAATTCTTCCCCGGCAGCCAGGACGCCTGGCGGATCGCCTCCGCGGCAGCCCTTGAGGGCAGGGACTTCTCGGCAGAGGCCGAAGAGCTGGGGGCTGCCACCGGCCGGATCCACCAGCAGCTCGCGGCAGCTTTCGGCAGCCGTCCGCCGTCGGCGATTGAACGCGCAGAGTTCCTGTCCGCGCTCAGCGCCCGGATCCGGTGGGCTTGGAAAGAAGCCGGCGAAACAGTGGGTCCCTTCGCGGACGCCGTGGAGTACCTGCTGGAGCAGCTCGGAAACCTCCAGACCCTGCCCAACCTGCAGCGGATCCATGCCGATTACCACCTCGGCCAGGTGCTGCGCGCACCTGAGCGCGGCTGGATCGTCCTGGATTTCGAAGGGGAGCCGCTGCGGCCTGCCGCGGAACGAAGCGTTCCGGATGCCCCGCTGCGCGACGTCGTCGGAATGCTGCGCTCCATTGACTACGCAGCCGGCGTCGCCCTGATCGACGGCGCTGCCGGCGAAGATGCTGCCGGCGAAGAGTATGGAGCTGACGCCGTGCAGCGCAACGAGGCCGCCTACCGCTGGGCTGCGGCCGCCTCGGATGCGTTCCTGCGCGGTTACGAGAAGGAAACCGGCACCGCCATCAACCGCAGCGACCCGCTGTTCCTGGCCCTGTGGCTGGACAAGGCGCTGTACGAAGTTGTGTACGAGATTCGAAACCGTCCCCGCTGGGTCAGTGTGCCGGCTAAAGCCGTTCGGCAGATTCTGGCCCAGGCCGAGAACGCCATGCGTGCGGACGACGACAGCCAGGAAGAGAGCACCATGAATAAGCCCCGCAAGCCGCGGTCCGCAGCAGCCACCGCCGAACCCGAGGCTCCCGATGTTCCGGCTGCCGGCAACCCGGACACAGCAGCACCGGCCCCGGCGCCCGTACCCGTGACCGAAGACGTGCTGCAGGCCGTATCCGAAGGCCGCTATTACCAGCCGCACGCCGTTCTCGGTGCCCACGCAAACGAGTCCGGAACGGTGACCATCCGGACGCTGCGCCCGCTGGCGCAGGAAGTCGTTGCCGTGACGCCCGACGGGCGGCTGCCGCTTCGGCACGAGTACAACGGCATCTGGGTAGGCGCGCTTCAGGCAGGGACCCCCGGTACTGTGCCCGACTACCGGGTAGAGGTGACCTACGACGGCGGCGAACCCCAGATGTTCGACGATCCCTACCGCTTCCTGCCCTCACTGGGGGATATGGACCTGCACCTGATTGGCGAAGGCCGGCACGAAAACCTGTGGACCGTGCTCGGGGCCAACCTGCACCACTACAACTCAGTGCTCGGCGACATCCACGGCGTGAGCTTCGCCGTCTGGGCGCCCAATGCACAGGCAGTGCGCGTCAAGGGCGATTTCAACGGCTGGAACGGTGCCATTAATGCCATGCGCTCCCTCGGCGGATCCGGCGTCTGGGAGCTTTTCCTTCCCGGCGTCGAACCCGGTGCCCGCTACAAGTACGAAATCCTGGGCAGCGACGGCGTGTGGCGGGAAAAGGCCGACCCCATGGCCAAGGGCACCGAGGTGCCGCCCCTGACCGGATCCCGCGTGGTCGAGTCCACCTACACGTTTGAGGACGCCGAGTGGATGGAAGCGCGTGCAGCACGCGATCCGCACAACTCGCCCATGAGTGTGTACGAAGTGCACCTGGGCTCCTGGCGCCTGGGCCTGAACTACCGCGAGATGGCCGACCAGCTCGCGGAGTACGTGGCATGGCAGGGCTTCACCCACGTGGAATTCATGCCCGTGGCCGAACACCCGTTCGGCGGCTCCTGGGGCTACCAGGTCACCTCGTACTTTGCCCCCACCGCCCGTTTCGGGCATCCGGATGAGTTCCGCTACCTGGTGGACCGGCTCCACCAGGCCGGTATCGGCGTCATCCTGGACTGGGTGCCGGCACACTTCCCCAAGGACTCCTGGGCGCTGGCCAAGTTCGACGGCCAGACCCTCTACGAGCACGGCGATCCGCTGCGCGGCGAGCAGCCCGACTGGGGCACGCTGATCTTCGATTACGGACGCCGCGAAGTGCGCAACTTCTTGGTGGCCAATGCGCTTTACTGGCTCGAGGAGTTCCACATTGACGGCCTGCGCGTGGATGCCGTTGCATCCATGCTCTACCTCGACTATTCCCGGCCTGCGGACCAGTGGCGTCCCAACGCGTTCGGCGGACGCGAAAACCTGGAAGCGATCTCCTTCCTGCAGGAGGTCAATGCAACCGCTTACAAGCGGGTTCCGGGCATCGTGATGATCGCCGAAGAGTCCACGGCTTTCCCCGGTGTCACCCGCCCCACGAGCACGGGGGGTCTCGGGTTTGGGCTGAAATGGAACATGGGCTGGATGCACGACACCCTCGAGTACATGGCCGAAGACCCGATCAACCGCGTCTACCACCATGCCAAGCTCACGTTCTCGCTGGTTTACGCGTATACCGAGAACTTCCTGCTGCCCATCAGCCATGACGAAGTAGTGCACGGCAAGGGTTCGCTGCTGCGCAAGATGCCCGGTGACCGCTGGCAGCAGCTGGCCAACCTGCGCGCCTACCTGGCCTTCCAGTGGGCGCACCCCGGCAAGCAGTTGATCTTCATGGGCACGGAGTTCGGCCAGGAAGCGGAATGGTCCGAGCAGTACGGGCTGGACTGGTACCTGACGGATACCCCGCAGCACAAGGGCATCCAGCTGATGGTGAAGCAGCTCAACGAGATTTACCGCAACACCCCTGCCCTGTCCGACCGGGACAACGAGCCCGCCGGGTTCCAGTGGATCAATGAGAACGACGGGGCGCACAACGTCCTGTCCTTCATCCGATGGGATCATCAGGGAAATCCGTTGGTCTGCGTGGCGAACTTTGCCGGCGCTCCGCACGAGAACTTCCGGTTGGGGATGCCGTGGTCGGGGGAGTGGGTTGAAGCGCTTAACACCGACGCCGCCGAGTTTGGCGGCTCCGGTGTCGGCAATATGGGAGTGGTCCAGGCGGTTGAAGGGGCGTGCAACGGCCAGCCTGCCTCGGCCACCCTGACCGTCCCGCCGCTCGGTGTCCTGTACCTGATGCCCAAGCAGTAGTACTGCGCACCGGCGGTGAAGCCGGTGGGATCGGTTTCTGCCTGGCATGCGTAAGCGGCCAGGCAGAAACCGTGCTAAGCTTAATTCCCGCGCTGATCGAGAGGTTCGAACGGTTGTTTGTCTGGGGAGCACGTCTTCCCGCCGGTTCGCCGGATGGACAAACGTCGGTTTGACACTCACGCAGAAGCGCGGCTAAGATAGAAAAGTTGCTCCGGAGCGACGCAGGGCTTTGATCCTGATGGATCAGCCTGCTGGTGCCGGAAGCAGTCTGTTGTTTGAGAACTCAATAGTGTGCCAAGTTTATTGATACCAATTTATTTTAATTGGTTGAATCGACTGTTCCGCCCACCCCGTGGGCTGGAATGGTTTTTTTAGCTGGTTTCGAATTTAGTGCAGTGCCTGGCGGCCAATTTTCCTTGGCCCCGGCATTGTGTCTGTATGAACATTTACGGAGAGTTTGATCCTGGCTCAGGATGAACGCTGGCGGCGTGCTTAACACATGCAAGTCGAACGATGACTTCTGTGCTTGCACAGAATGATTAGTGGCGAACGGGTGAGTAACACGTGAGTAACCTGCCCTTGACTTCGGGATAAGCCTGGGAAACCGGGTCTAATACCGGATACGACGGACCACCGCATGGCGGTTCGTGGAAAGCTTTATGCGGTTTTGGATGGACTCGCGGCCTATCAGCTTGTTGGTTGGGGTAATGGCCCACCAAGGCGACGACGGGTAGCCGGCCTGAGAGGGTGACCGGCCACACTGGGACTGAGACACGGCCCAGACTCCTACGGGAGGCAGCAGTGGGGAATATTGCACAATGGGCGAAAGCCTGATGCAGCGACGCCGCGTGAGGGACGAATGCCTTCGGGTTGTAAACCTCTTTCAGCAGGGAAGAAGCGAAAGTGACGGTACCTGCAGAAGAAGCGCCGGCTAACTACGTGCCAGCAGCCGCGGTAATACGTAGGGCGCAAGCGTTATCCGGAATTATTGGGCGTAAAGAGCTCGTAGGCGGTTTGTCGCGTCTGCTGTGAAAGCCCGGGGCTCAACCCCGGGTCTGCAGTGGGTACGGGCAGACTAGAGTGATGTAGGGGAGACTGGAATTCCTGGTGTAGCGGTGAAATGCGCAGATATCAGGAGGAACACCGATGGCGAAGGCAGGTCTCTGGGCATTAACTGACGCTGAGGAGCGAAAGCATGGGGAGCGAACAGGATTAGATACCCTGGTAGTCCATGCCGTAAACGTTGGGCACTAGGTGTGGGGGACATTCCACGTTTTCCGCGCCGTAGCTAACGCATTAAGTGCCCCGCCTGGGGAGTACGGCCGCAAGGCTAAAACTCAAAGGAATTGACGGGGGCCCGCACAAGCGGCGGAGCATGCGGATTAATTCGATGCAACGCGAAGAACCTTACCAAGGCTTGACATGAACCGGTAAGACCTGGAAACAGGTCCCCCACTTGTGGCCGGTTTACAGGTGGTGCATGGTTGTCGTCAGCTCGTGTCGTGAGATGTTGGGTTAAGTCCCGCAACGAGCGCAACCCTCGTTCTATGTTGCCAGCGCGTTATGGCGGGGACTCATAGGAGACTGCCGGGGTCAACTCGGAGGAAGGTGGGGACGACGTCAAATCATCATGCCCCTTATGTCTTGGGCTTCACGCATGCTACAATGGCCGGTACAAAGGGTTGCGATACTGTGAGGTGGAGCTAATCCCAAAAAGCCGGTCTCAGTTCGGATTGAGGTCTGCAACTCGACCTCATGAAGTTGGAGTCGCTAGTAATCGCAGATCAGCAACGCTGCGGTGAATACGTTCCCGGGCCTTGTACACACCGCCCGTCAAGTCACGAAAGTTGGTAACACCCGAAGCCGGTGGCCTAACCCCTTGTGGGAGGGAGCCGTCGAAGGTGGGACCGGCGATTGGGACTAAGTCGTAACAAGGTAGCCGTACCGGAAGGTGCGGCTGGATCACCTCCTTTCTAAGGAGCACCTCGAAGCGGATGTCCTTCCACAGTGTTGGATGTGTGCTTTGCAGGAGATGCCCATGTCGGAAGCATATGTTTTCCGGTGGGTGCTCAAGGGTGGAATATCAATGGATAGGCGCCGGCATGATTGCCTGGCATCAGTGAGTACGTTCCCTTTGGGGTTCTGGAAAGCGGTGCGGGCAGGTTACCGGTTGACCGTTTGGCACACTGTTGGGTCCTGAGACAACAGGGCTGTGGGGCTTCTTCCCTCTTTGAGGGGGTGGGGGTGTTCATGGTTGTGGTTTGTTTCTGTTTGTTCCTGCGCATGCCGGGTACATCACGGGTGCCGGTTCCCTTTGGGGGGCTGGTTGGTGGTGGGGATGGGTGTGACGGGGTTGTTGTTTGAGAACTACATAGTGGACGCGAGCATCTTAAAAATTATTAAGTGCAATTTCAGATAAACCTGGTGACCGGTTTTTACCGGCCTCCATGGTTTTCTCGATAGCGATATTAATTATTGATCTTTGTGGTCAAGTTTTTAAGGGCACACGGTGGATGCCTTGGCATCAGGAGCCGAAGAAGGACGTAGGAATCTGCGATAAGCCTGGGGGAGTTGATAACCGAACTTTGATCCCAGGATGTCCGAATGGGGAAACCCCGCCCGGCGCGCGAGTGACCGGGTGACCCGCATCTGAACACATAGGGTGCGTGGAGGGAACGTGGGGAAGTGAAACATCTCAGTACCCACAGGAAGAGAAAACAACAGTGATTCCGTTAGTAGTGGCGAGCGAACGCGGAAGAGGCTAAACCAGTGGTGTGTGATAGCCGGCGGGCGTTGCATCACTGGGGTTGCGGGACTTTCCGTACCGATTCTGCCGGATTGGTGAAGTGAGTGCAGGTGCATAGGTGAACTGGTTTGAAAGCCAGGCCGTAGAGGGTGTTAGCCCCGTAACCGGAATGTATGCTGCCGCTTGGAGAGGATCCCAAGTAGCACGGGGCCCGAGAAATCCCGTGCGAATCTGCCAGGACCACCTGGTAAGCCTAAATACTCCCTGATGACCGATAGCGGACAAGTACCGTGAGGGAAAGGTGAAAAGTACCCCGGGAGGGGAGTGAAATAGTACCTGAAACCGTGTGCCTACAAACCGTTGGAGCAGCTCTGATTGCTGTGACAGCGTGCCTTTTGAAGAATGAGCCTGCGAGTTAGTGTTACGTCGCGAGGTTAACCCGTGTGGGGAAGCCGTAGCGAAAGCGAGTCTGAATAGGGCGATGCAGTGGCGTGATCTAGACCCGAAGCGGAGTGATCTACCCATGGCCAGGTTGAAGCGACGGTAAGACGTCGTGGAGGACCGAACCCACTTCAGTTGAAAATGGAGGGGATGAGCTGTGGGTAGGGGTGAAAGGCCAATCAAACTCCGTGATAGCTGGTTCTCCCCGAAATGCATTTAGGTGCAGCGTTGCGTGTTTCTTACCGGAGGTAGAGCTACTGGATGGCTAATGGGCCCTACAAGGTTACTGACGTCAGCCAAACTCCGAATGCCGGTAAGTCAGAGCGCAGCAGTGAGACTGTGGGGGATAAGCTTCATAGTCGAGAGGGAAACAGCCCAGACCACCAACTAAGGCCCCTAAGCGTGTGCTAAGTGGGAAAGGATGTGGAGTTGCCCAGACAACCAGGAGGTTGGCTTAGAAGCAGCCACCCTTGAAAGAGTGCGTAATAGCTCACTGGTCAAGTGATTCCGCGCCGACAATGTAGCGGGGCTCAAGTACACCGCCGAAGTTGTGGCATTCAGATATTAGATAAGCCTTCGTGGTTCAGTCGTCTGGATGGGTAGGGGAGCGTCGTGTGGGCAGTGAAGCAGCGGTGTAAACCAGTTGTGGAGCCTACACGAGTGAGAATGCAGGCATGAGTAGCGAAAGACGGGTGAGAAACCCGTCCGCCGAATGATCAAGGGTTCCAGGGTCAAGCTAATCTGCCCTGGGTAAGTCGGGACCTAAGGCGAGGCCGACAGGCGTAGTCGATGGACAACGGGTTGATATTCCCGTACCGGCGAAAAACCGCCCATACCAAGCAGGGGACACTAACCGTCCGGAGCCTGCCCGAGCATCCTTGTGGTGTGAGGGTTTTGGCCGAGCACGGGACCTGATCCTGGGAGGTAAGCGTATTAACAGGTGTGACGCAGGAAGGTAGCCGGGCCAGGCGATGGTTGACCTGGTCTAAGGATGTAGGGTCCGTGATAGGTAAATCCGTCACGGTGTCTTTGATGACGTGCCTGAGATCTGACGGGACTCCCTCACGGGGGGATCCGGTGATCCTATGCTGCCTAGAAAAGCATCGGCGCGAGGTTTTAGCCGCCCGTACCCCAAACCGACACAGGTGATCAGGTAGAGAATACTAAGGCGATCGAGAGAATTATGGTTAAGGAACTCGGCAAAATGCCCCCGTAACTTCGGGAGAAGGGGGGCCCCAACCTTGATGGACACTTGCTGTCCGGAGGGGATCGGGGCCGCAGAGACCAGGGGGAAGCGACTGTTTACTAAAAACACAGGTCCGTGCGAAGTCGCAAGACGATGTATACGGACTGACTCCTGCCCGGTGCTGGAAGGTTAAGAGGACCGGTTAGCCCTTACGGGCGAAGCTGGGAATTTAAGCCCCAGTAAACGGCGGTGGTAACTATAACCATCCTAAGGTAGCGAAATTCCTTGTCGGGTAAGTTCCGACCTGCACGAATGGAGTAACGACTTCCCCGCTGTCTCAACCATAAACTCGGCGAAATTGCAGTACGAGTAAAGATGCTCGTTACGCGCAGCAGGACGGAAAGACCCCGAGACCTTTACTATAGTTTGGTATTGGTGTTCGGTGTGGCTTGTGTAGGATAGGTGGGAGACTGTGAGACCCGGACGCCAGTTCGGGTGGAGTCATCGTTGAAATACCACTCTGGTCATACTGGATATCTAACTTCGGCCCGTAATCCGGGTCAGGGACAGTGCCTGATGGGTAGTTTAACTGGGGCGGTTGCCTCCTAAAGAGTAACGGAGGCGCCCAAAGGTTCCCTCAGCCTGGTTGGCAATCAGGTGTCGAGTGTAAGTGCACAAGGGAGCTTGACTGTGAGAGAGACATCTCGAGCAGGGACGAAAGTCGGGACTAGTGATCCGGCGGTACATTGTGGAATGGCCGTCGCTCAACGGATAAAAGGTACCTCGGGGATAACAGGCTGATCTTGCCCAAGAGTCCATATCGACGGCATGGTTTGGCACCTCGATGTCGGCTCGTCGCATCCTGGGGCTGGAGTAGGTCCCAAGGGTTGGGCTGTTCGCCCATTAAAGCGGTACGCGAGCTGGGTTTAGAACGTCGTGAGACAGTTCGGTCCCTATCCGCTGCGCGCGCAGGAAATTTGAGAAGGGCTGTCCTTAGTACGAGAGGACCGGGACGGACGAACCTCTGGTGTGTCAGTTGTACTGCCAAGTGCACCGCTGATTAGCTACGTTCGGATGGGATAACCGCTGAAAGCATCTAAGCGGGAAGCCCGCTTCGAGATGAGATTTCCATACACCTTGTGTGTGAGAGGCCCCCAGCCAGACCACTGGGTTGATAGGCCGGATGTGGAAGCGGGGACTAAAGACCCGTGAAGCTGACCGGTACTAATAGGCCGATAACTTACACCACATCAACACCTGGGGAAACACGACTTCAAACGGTTTCCCAATGTAGAGGGTGTTGTGATCATGCTGCTTGCGTCCACTATGTGGTTCCCGGACAACAACCCGTCAAGGGTTGTTCCCCTGGGAACAATAACTGAATATTACTTACGTCTGATTTTTTGATGTTCGTGACCATTGTTTTCCCCACGCACACTGTTTTTGGGTGTGTGGTGCGGGTGGAAGGGTTACGGCGGTCATAGCGTGGGGGAAACGCCCGGTCCCATTCCGAACCCGGAAGCTAAGACCCACAGCGCCGATGGTACTGCATCCGGGAGGGTGTGGGAGAGTAGGTCACCGCCGGACAAATTGTGGGGTGAGGCCCGTACCAGTGTTGGTACGGGCCTCACCTGTTTAACCCGCCAACCCTAGTCCCGGGGTCCGGTCCCGAGCGGCCGGCCCGGGATCCCCCTGCAAGCCCGTACCGTTCCTGGTGCGGGCTTTTGTGTTTATATTCATGCGCCTACACGCCGGCCCCGGTACCCGTGAACCGCAAGCGAATGCAGCTCGCAGGGCACTACTTCTGGGAAAAACGGCTTTCCAGAGGTGCGTCTGTTGGCTCCTATTTTTACGTCTCTTCGATCCCCGCTATAGCCTCTCGAACTTGGGGCGCAGTGCGTCCCTTGCAGCCCCTCGGGTCAGCTGGAGAGAGGATTCAAGACTTATGAGGCAAAGAACAGCATTTACACCGGGTGGGGGAGTACGAAGGAGGATGCGCCGGCGCCTCGGCTATCCGCTCGCCATTCTGGGAGCCCTGGTCATACTTCTGCTCTCGACTGTTGCACCGCTCAGGCCGTCTTTTCCGGCCCGCAGCCTGGAGGGGCGGTTCCCAATGCCGATGTCGAGGTCACCATGACAGGGACCGGTCCGGGCCAAGGCGTGACTGGAGGCCTTCCGCCTGCTGGCCAGGCATTCGATCCCACTTCTGGATATCCGAGCGACCTTCCTGCGGGTTACGTCCGGACAGATGAGCCCTTTGCCGGTGTCATCACGACGGTGGATGGCGAGGGCAATACGCAACAGATGTATTGCATCGACATCCGTAACCCCACCTATACGGGGCTCGGGTACGAGAACGGTAGCTGGGATGAGTCCAACGTCCCCAACATCGGCTACGTGAACCGCGTATTGAACAGCTACTATCCGGACCAGCCAGGGCTTCCGGAAGCGGCTAACGACAACATCCGGGCCGCAGCAGTCCAGGCTGCAGTCTGGTTCTTCAGTGACGGCTACGTGCTTGAGGACACGGATTCCATCCGGGCACTCACCGCGCAGATTGTCACCGACGTCCTGGCCGCGGGACCGCTCACTGAACCTCCCGCTCCAGATGTCAGCATTACGCCCCCGGTAGCTGCAGGTCCTGTGGACGGAGTGGCGGGTCCCTTCACGGTCACGTCCGGCACGGTTACGGAGCTCACCGTTGGAGTTACCCCGGGATACACCCTTTACACCGACGCGGCGGGAACCGTCCCCCTTGTAGGGACAACTGTGCCGGCAGGAACGCAGTTGTGGGTACGGAACACTGCGCAGACAACCGATCCGGCGCAGCTCACTGCCACGGCAGTGGTTCCCGTACAAACGGCAAACGTTTATCTCTATGCCGGCACTAATCCACAGGTCACAACGGCGCAGAAACTCATTCTGGCGGCGGATTCGCAGGTTGAATCAAACGCACAGGCGACGGCCGAGTTCTTCATTCCGGGCGACTTGGTGGTCAATAAGATTTTCGCCGGAGAAGGTGCCGGACTGCAGGGTGCCATTACCCTGAACGTTACCTGCGGGGCTGCGGGTGTTTTCGTCATTGAAATCCCGGCCGGTACCGCAGCAACGGTATCCCAGACCATTCCCAACCTGCCGGTCGGTACGGTCTGTGAGGTGAGTGAGCCGGTGACGGGATCCAACACACAGGTGACTGTCACACCGGTTCTGCCGGGTACGGTCACTATTACCGCCAACGGACCGAACGTGCTCGACGTAGCCAACACTGTGGACCTCAATCCGGGGTCCTTGACCGTTGTGAAGTCGGTGAGGGGCGCCGCCGCCGGCCTGCAGGGTGATATCACGGTGATAGTGACCTGCGATGCCGTGGGTATCGAAGAAGCCCTCACCATTCCGGCGGGCAGCGCTGCAGGTGACTACGCGGGAACGATCACCGACATTCCCGCGGGCACTGGATCACCGACATTCCCGCGGGCACTGCATGCACGGTCACGGTGCCCCAAACCGGTGCTACCGAACTGGTGGCGTTGGCCACCGGTCTTCCGGAAGTGGTTGAGATCCAGCCGGGCGGTGACGTCCAGGCGCTGGTCACCAATGACGTGTCCAACGTCTACGGTTCACTCGTGCTGACCAAAACCATCACCGGCCCGGGAGCAGGTCTCCAAAGCGACGTGCGGATTGTTGTCACTTGCGGGGATTCATTCACTGAGGAGATCCTCATTCCGGCGGGAACCCAGGCAGGAGACCAGATCACCGCGTTTGACCGTGTGCCGGCCGGCAGCTCGTGCACAGTCACTGAACCCGCCTCTGGCGCGAATTCCTCGGTGACGGTGGATTCGGTTCTCCCGGAAACGGTCACGGTCCTAGGCGGCGCATCCGTCAACGCGGAGGTCACGAACACGTACTCCGTGCTGGGCAGGGACGCACTGGCGAAAACCGGCGTGAACGGCGCTAACTGGGTGTGGACTGCCGGTATCTGCATTCTGGCTCTTGGCACCTTCCTCGTTTTCGTTTCGGTTCGGCGCCGAACCCAGTAGCGGAACCCGCCGTTTGAACCAGGATTGCCCGCAGCTCCATGCCGGAGCTGCGGGCAGTCCCGCGTCCGGAGGGCATTGCCGTATGACGGATGGATACCTCGGAGACGGGGCGCCGGGCGTCACCTCCCGACGAGTTGCACCGGCGGGAGAACCTGTGTAAAGTCTTCTAAGTCGCCGCGGCCGGGACGCTGAAATAAGCGCCCGAAGCATGGCGGCCAAACCCACCAAAAAACAGAGTTTCTCTGGTGCGCCCTTCACGGGGCCGGCAGGAAAGACTCCGGCTTTTTGCTGGGCCGGAACGGCGGTTGACACGCTTTCCCGGGCTTCCGATAAGGAAAACCGGGAATTGCGGAAAACGCCGGAATGGAATAAGATGGAAAACCTTGCAGCGAAGAAGAAAAGGAAAACATTGTTTTCCCGAGTATTTTCGGATTGCGTCTGTTGTTTGAGAACTCAATAGTGTGCCAAGTTTATTGATACCAATTTATTTTAATTGGTTGAATCGACTGTTCCGCCCACCCCGTGGGCTGGAATGGTTTTTTTAGCTGGTTTCGAATTTAGTGCAGTGCCTGGCGGCCAATTTTCCTTGGCCCCGGCATTGTGTCTGTATGAACATTTACGGAGAGTTTGATCCTGGCTCAGGATGAACGCTGGCGGCGTGCTTAACACATGCAAGTCGAACGATGACTTCTGTGCTTGCACAGAATGATTAGTGGCGAACGGGTGAGTAACACGTGAGTAACCTGCCCTTGACTTCGGGATAAGCCTGGGAAACCGGGTCTAATACCGGATACGACGGACCACCGCATGGCGGTTCGTGGAAAGCTTTATGCGGTTTTGGATGGACTCGCGGCCTATCAGCTTGTTGGTTGGGGTAATGGCCCACCAAGGCGACGACGGGTAGCCGGCCTGAGAGGGTGACCGGCCACACTGGGACTGAGACACGGCCCAGACTCCTACGGGAGGCAGCAGTGGGGAATATTGCACAATGGGCGAAAGCCTGATGCAGCGACGCCGCGTGAGGGACGAATGCCTTCGGGTTGTAAACCTCTTTCAGCAGGGAAGAAGCGAAAGTGACGGTACCTGCAGAAGAAGCGCCGGCTAACTACGTGCCAGCAGCCGCGGTAATACGTAGGGCGCAAGCGTTATCCGGAATTATTGGGCGTAAAGAGCTCGTAGGCGGTTTGTCGCGTCTGCTGTGAAAGCCCGGGGCTCAACCCCGGGTCTGCAGTGGGTACGGGCAGACTAGAGTGATGTAGGGGAGACTGGAATTCCTGGTGTAGCGGTGAAATGCGCAGATATCAGGAGGAACACCGATGGCGAAGGCAGGTCTCTGGGCATTAACTGACGCTGAGGAGCGAAAGCATGGGGAGCGAACAGGATTAGATACCCTGGTAGTCCATGCCGTAAACGTTGGGCACTAGGTGTGGGGGACATTCCACGTTTTCCGCGCCGTAGCTAACGCATTAAGTGCCCCGCCTGGGGAGTACGGCCGCAAGGCTAAAACTCAAAGGAATTGACGGGGGCCCGCACAAGCGGCGGAGCATGCGGATTAATTCGATGCAACGCGAAGAACCTTACCAAGGCTTGACATGAACCGGTAAGACCTGGAAACAGGTCCCCCACTTGTGGCCGGTTTACAGGTGGTGCATGGTTGTCGTCAGCTCGTGTCGTGAGATGTTGGGTTAAGTCCCGCAACGAGCGCAACCCTCGTTCTATGTTGCCAGCGCGTTATGGCGGGGACTCATAGGAGACTGCCGGGGTCAACTCGGAGGAAGGTGGGGACGACGTCAAATCATCATGCCCCTTATGTCTTGGGCTTCACGCATGCTACAATGGCCGGTACAAAGGGTTGCGATACTGTGAGGTGGAGCTAATCCCAAAAAGCCGGTCTCAGTTCGGATTGAGGTCTGCAACTCGACCTCATGAAGTTGGAGTCGCTAGTAATCGCAGATCAGCAACGCTGCGGTGAATACGTTCCCGGGCCTTGTACACACCGCCCGTCAAGTCACGAAAGTTGGTAACACCCGAAGCCGGTGGCCTAACCCCTTGTGGGAGGGAGCCGTCGAAGGTGGGACCGGCGATTGGGACTAAGTCGTAACAAGGTAGCCGTACCGGAAGGTGCGGCTGGATCACCTCCTTTCTAAGGAGCACCTCGAAGCGGATGTCCTTCCACAGTGTTGGATGTGTGCTTTGCAGGAGATGCCCATGTCGGAAGCATATGTTTTCCGGTGGGTGCTCAAGGGTGGAATATCAATGGATAGGCGCCGGCATGATTGCCTGGCATCAGTGAGTACGTTCCCTTTGGGGTTCTGGAAAGCGGTGCGGGCAGGTTACCGGTTGACCGTTTGGCACACTGTTGGGTCCTGAGACAACAGGGCTGTGGGGCTTCTTCCCTCTTTGAGGGGGTGGGGGTGTTCATGGTTGTGGTTTGTTTCTGTTTGTTCCTGCGCATGCCGGGTACATCACGGGTGCCGGTTCCCTTTGGGGGGCTGGTTGGTGGTGGGGATGGGTGTGACGGGGTTGTTGTTTGAGAACTACATAGTGGACGCGAGCATCTTAAAAATTATTAAGTGCAATTTCAGATAAACCTGGTGACCGGTTTTTACCGGCCTCCATGGTTTTCTCGATAGCGATATTAATTATTGATCTTTGTGGTCAAGTTTTTAAGGGCACACGGTGGATGCCTTGGCATCAGGAGCCGAAGAAGGACGTAGGAATCTGCGATAAGCCTGGGGGAGTTGATAACCGAACTTTGATCCCAGGATGTCCGAATGGGGAAACCCCGCCCGGCGCGCGAGTGACCGGGTGACCCGCATCTGAACACATAGGGTGCGTGGAGGGAACGTGGGGAAGTGAAACATCTCAGTACCCACAGGAAGAGAAAACAACAGTGATTCCGTTAGTAGTGGCGAGCGAACGCGGAAGAGGCTAAACCAGTGGTGTGTGATAGCCGGCGGGCGTTGCATCACTGGGGTTGCGGGACTTTCCGTACCGATTCTGCCGGATTGGTGAAGTGAGTGCAGGTGCATAGGTGAACTGGTTTGAAAGCCAGGCCGTAGAGGGTGTTAGCCCCGTAACCGGAATGTATGCTGCCGCTTGGAGAGGATCCCAAGTAGCACGGGGCCCGAGAAATCCCGTGCGAATCTGCCAGGACCACCTGGTAAGCCTAAATACTCCCTGATGACCGATAGCGGACAAGTACCGTGAGGGAAAGGTGAAAAGTACCCCGGGAGGGGAGTGAAATAGTACCTGAAACCGTGTGCCTACAAACCGTTGGAGCAGCTCTGATTGCTGTGACAGCGTGCCTTTTGAAGAATGAGCCTGCGAGTTAGTGTTACGTCGCGAGGTTAACCCGTGTGGGGAAGCCGTAGCGAAAGCGAGTCTGAATAGGGCGATGCAGTGGCGTGATCTAGACCCGAAGCGGAGTGATCTACCCATGGCCAGGTTGAAGCGACGGTAAGACGTCGTGGAGGACCGAACCCACTTCAGTTGAAAATGGAGGGGATGAGCTGTGGGTAGGGGTGAAAGGCCAATCAAACTCCGTGATAGCTGGTTCTCCCCGAAATGCATTTAGGTGCAGCGTTGCGTGTTTCTTACCGGAGGTAGAGCTACTGGATGGCTAATGGGCCCTACAAGGTTACTGACGTCAGCCAAACTCCGAATGCCGGTAAGTCAGAGCGCAGCAGTGAGACTGTGGGGGATAAGCTTCATAGTCGAGAGGGAAACAGCCCAGACCACCAACTAAGGCCCCTAAGCGTGTGCTAAGTGGGAAAGGATGTGGAGTTGCCCAGACAACCAGGAGGTTGGCTTAGAAGCAGCCACCCTTGAAAGAGTGCGTAATAGCTCACTGGTCAAGTGATTCCGCGCCGACAATGTAGCGGGGCTCAAGTACACCGCCGAAGTTGTGGCATTCAGATATTAGATAAGCCTTCGTGGTTCAGTCGTCTGGATGGGTAGGGGAGCGTCGTGTGGGCAGTGAAGCAGCGGTGTAAACCAGTTGTGGAGCCTACACGAGTGAGAATGCAGGCATGAGTAGCGAAAGACGGGTGAGAAACCCGTCCGCCGAATGATCAAGGGTTCCAGGGTCAAGCTAATCTGCCCTGGGTAAGTCGGGACCTAAGGCGAGGCCGACAGGCGTAGTCGATGGACAACGGGTTGATATTCCCGTACCGGCGAAAAACCGCCCATACCAAGCAGGGGACACTAACCGTCCGGAGCCTGCCCGAGCATCCTTGTGGTGTGAGGGTTTTGGCCGAGCACGGGACCTGATCCTGGGAGGTAAGCGTATTAACAGGTGTGACGCAGGAAGGTAGCCGGGCCAGGCGATGGTTGACCTGGTCTAAGGATGTAGGGTCCGTGATAGGTAAATCCGTCACGGTGTCTTTGATGACGTGCCTGAGATCTGACGGGACTCCCTCACGGGGGGATCCGGTGATCCTATGCTGCCTAGAAAAGCATCGGCGCGAGGTTTTAGCCGCCCGTACCCCAAACCGACACAGGTGATCAGGTAGAGAATACTAAGGCGATCGAGAGAATTATGGTTAAGGAACTCGGCAAAATGCCCCCGTAACTTCGGGAGAAGGGGGGCCCCAACCTTGATGGACACTTGCTGTCCGGAGGGGATCGGGGCCGCAGAGACCAGGGGGAAGCGACTGTTTACTAAAAACACAGGTCCGTGCGAAGTCGCAAGACGATGTATACGGACTGACTCCTGCCCGGTGCTGGAAGGTTAAGAGGACCGGTTAGCCCTTACGGGCGAAGCTGGGAATTTAAGCCCCAGTAAACGGCGGTGGTAACTATAACCATCCTAAGGTAGCGAAATTCCTTGTCGGGTAAGTTCCGACCTGCACGAATGGAGTAACGACTTCCCCGCTGTCTCAACCATAAACTCGGCGAAATTGCAGTACGAGTAAAGATGCTCGTTACGCGCAGCAGGACGGAAAGACCCCGAGACCTTTACTATAGTTTGGTATTGGTGTTCGGTGTGGCTTGTGTAGGATAGGTGGGAGACTGTGAGACCCGGACGCCAGTTCGGGTGGAGTCATCGTTGAAATACCACTCTGGTCATACTGGATATCTAACTTCGGCCCGTAATCCGGGTCAGGGACAGTGCCTGATGGGTAGTTTAACTGGGGCGGTTGCCTCCTAAAGAGTAACGGAGGCGCCCAAAGGTTCCCTCAGCCTGGTTGGCAATCAGGTGTCGAGTGTAAGTGCACAAGGGAGCTTGACTGTGAGAGAGACATCTCGAGCAGGGACGAAAGTCGGGACTAGTGATCCGGCGGTACATTGTGGAATGGCCGTCGCTCAACGGATAAAAGGTACCTCGGGGATAACAGGCTGATCTTGCCCAAGAGTCCATATCGACGGCATGGTTTGGCACCTCGATGTCGGCTCGTCGCATCCTGGGGCTGGAGTAGGTCCCAAGGGTTGGGCTGTTCGCCCATTAAAGCGGTACGCGAGCTGGGTTTAGAACGTCGTGAGACAGTTCGGTCCCTATCCGCTGCGCGCGCAGGAAATTTGAGAAGGGCTGTCCTTAGTACGAGAGGACCGGGACGGACGAACCTCTGGTGTGTCAGTTGTACTGCCAAGTGCACCGCTGATTAGCTACGTTCGGATGGGATAACCGCTGAAAGCATCTAAGCGGGAAGCCCGCTTCGAGATGAGATTTCCATACACCTTGTGTGTGAGAGGCCCCCAGCCAGACCACTGGGTTGATAGGCCGGATGTGGAAGCGGGGACTAAAGACCCGTGAAGCTGACCGGTACTAATAGGCCGATAACTTACACCACATCAACACCTGGGGAAACACGACTTCAAACGGTTTCCCAATGTAGAGGGTGTTGTGATCATGCTGCTTGCGTCCACTATGTGGTTCCCGGACAACAACCCGTCAAGGGTTGTTCCCCTGGGAACAATAACTGAATATTACTTACGTCTGATTTTTTGATGTTCGTGACCATTGTTTTCCCCACGCACACTGTTTTTGGGTGTGTGGTGCGGGTGGAAGGGTTACGGCGGTCATAGCGTGGGGGAAACGCCCGGTCCCATTCCGAACCCGGAAGCTAAGACCCACAGCGCCGATGGTACTGCATCCGGGAGGGTGTGGGAGAGTAGGTCACCGCCGGACAAATTGTGGGGTGAGGCCCGTACCAGTGTTGGTACGGGCCTCACCTGTTTAACCCGGGAATCGATGCCTGGGCGGCCTTCCGGTGCCCTGACTTTTCGAAGCCCCGCGGCCGTGGCGATAGGGTGGAAGGCATGAGCTTTTCCTTGTTTTCACATGCGGAGGAACCCGTTTCCGTCCCCGCCGACGGTGCTTCCCGGGCCGCCGTTGCAGAGGTAGTTGCCTCCTGCCGGGTGCCTCGGGACCAGCACGAGGCCTTTAACGGTTTCACCGACTACCTGCACCTGTGGTGGCCGGAAGACCTGACCGAGTTTGGCGAGGGAACCCACCCCGAGTTTGAGGGCGGTGTGCTGACCGAAACCGGACCCGACGGCGAAACAGCGGTGTGGGCCACGGTGCGAACCAAGGAGCCGGACAACAGCTTGGAAATGGACTGGGTGGCCGGCCATAGCCCCCGAATCCCTACCGACGTACGGGTCGAGTTCACGCCGGATGCCGATGGAAGCACCAAGGTGACCGTCCGCCACGGCGGACTGGAGCGGCTTCCGGAACCTGCCGAAGAATACGAGCGGATCAACGGCGAGTGGGAAGAGATACTGGACCGCTACGCGAGGTTCATGGGCGCGCGGTAGTCTGCTGGCATGTCCCTGGATGCCTTGCAGAACCTGCCCCTCGCCGGCCCCGGGCTGCACATAGATACATCGCCGGAGATCCGGGCGATGTATGCCACGGATCAGGGCCCGGTCCTTGAATACATCGAGCCGTTGGCCGTTGTGTGGGCAACAAGCGTTCGGGATGTCCAGGCGGTGATGCGCTGGGCCACGGAAAGCGGCACGCCTGTGGTGACCCGCGGAGCCGGCACCGGAGTGTCCGGCGGGGCGCACGCTACGCCCGGGTGCATCGTCCTGAGCCTGGAGCGGATGAACCGGATCCTGGAACTAAATGCCGAGGACGAGACCGCCGTCGTCGAACCCGGTGTTATCAATGCGGACCTGAACACCGCGGCCGCAGGTTACGGGTTGATGTACGGCCCGGACCCGGCGAGCTACCGGATTTCCACCATCGGCGGCAACGTGGCAACCAACGCCGGGGGACTGCGCTGCGCGAAGTACGGAGTAACCCGCGATGCCGTACTCCGCCTGGACGTTGTCCTTGCGGACGGAACGCTGATCAGCACCGGACACCGGACCTTTAAGGGCGTGGCCGGCTATGACCTCACGGGGCTGTTCACCGGTTCGGAGGGCACCTTGGGGGTTATCGTGGGCATCACCGTGCGGCTGCGGTATATGCCGGTCCAATCCTGCACCATCGCTGCGTTTTTCCCGGACTTTCCGACGGCGGCGGCAGGCGTTCTCGCCATTGGCGCCCAACGGGTGCAGCCCGCCATCCTTGAACTGCTGGACGGCGCCACGCTGCTGGCCCTGGACGAGGTGCACGGCAGCAGCCTGCGGCACCGGGGTGATGCCCTTCTGCTGGTTCAAACGGATGGGTTCGGCGCTGACGCCGAGGCGCAGGTGGTGCGTTCCGTGCTCACCGAACTGGGCGGAAGCGTCACGATGGAAGGCTCGGAAGAGGCGGAGCACCTGGTCGAATTGCGCCGGCACAGCCGAGGGGACCCCGTAACCGGGCGCGTGCGTGTCGGTGAGGACGTCGCCGTCCCGCGTTCATTCCTGGTCCGGTACGTGGCAGAGCTTGAGCGCATGGCAGCGGACCACCGGGTGAACCTGAAGGTGGTGGCGCATGCCGGAGACGGAAACCTGCACCCGACCTTCTGGGTGCAGGACGGCGATACGGACGGCCGACAGCGCCTGGACGC
Organism: Arthrobacter sp. zg-Y20; assembly: GCF_030142075.1. Taxonomy (NCBI): domain Bacteria; kingdom Bacillati; phylum Actinomycetota; class Actinomycetes; order Micrococcales; family Micrococcaceae; genus Arthrobacter; species Arthrobacter sp. zg-Y20. Next base: position 576,672 of record NZ_CP126241.1, read on the forward strand.
GGCGTTGGACGAGTCCATCCGCGTTGCGCTGGCGCTGGGCGGCACTATCACCGGTGAACACGGGATAGGCCAGTTCAAGCTGCGCTGGCTGCCGGAAGAACAGGCAGCGGAGCTGCTCGAGCTCCAGCGCCGGGTCAAAACGCTTTTCGACCCGGCCGGAATTCTCAACCCGGGCAAAGCCGTTCCGGGGGTTTAGTTGCAGGCGGGGGCTTCGCTCCAGCGGCGGGCAGAGGTGCAGGGAGCGCCGCAGGGAACCGCCTACGGATCCAGACGCATCCATACGGTGCGGTTCGGGCGCAGCCGGTCGCCTTCCAGGGCGTCGCCGGCGCTGCCCAGCAGCAACGGAAGGTGGGGCAGCTGCACGGGGAATTCACCCATGTTCATGGCCACTAGGATGCCGCCGTTAACAAAGGCAACCAGCCCCTCGGCGTCGTGCTCCGGCCACCACGCCAGCGAGCCGTCGCCCAGACGCAGCTCCCGGCGCAAAGACAGAGCTCTGCGGTACATGTGCAGCGTGGATTCGGGGTTGTGCTGCTGGATGTCCCGGGAATGCCTGCCCCAGATGGGCGGCTGCGGCAGCCACGTCTTTCCTGCATCGCTGAATCCGTAGCTGGGCCGGTTGGCCTTCCATGGCAGCGGCACCCGGTTTCCGTCCCGACCCACCCGTTCGCCGGCGGTGCGGTGGAAGGTGGGATCCTGGCGGAACTCGTTGGGAAGCAGGGTGTGGTCCGGCAGGCCCAGTTCTTCGCCCTGATACAGGTATACACCGCCTGGCAGTCCGAGCATCAGCAGCGTAGCGGCCCGCGCCCGGGCCAGGCCGAGTTCCATGTTGGGCTGTTCGTCGAGGGGTCCAAGCCCGTCGCCGGTCCGCGGTCCGGCTCCGGTCAGGCCGAAGCGGCTGGTGTGCCGAACGACGTCGTGGTTGGAGAGCACCCAGGTGGTAGGGGCTCCCACTTTGTCGAAGGCGCGCAGCGAGGACTCGATGACGTGCCGGAGGTCCGGTGCGTCCCACCGGTGGTGCAGGTAGGCGAAATTGAAGGTCTGGTGCATTTCGGCGGCCCGCACCCAGTCGGTCAGCCGGTCTATCGGGTCGATGGTCGCTTCGGCGCACAGCACCCGGTCTCCGTCGTAAGAGTCCAGGATTTTCCGCCAGGACCGGTAAATGTCATGGATGCCGGGCTGGCCGAACATGGGGGCCTCGGCCCCTGGGTAGCCCTCGGAGGAGGACCCGTCGGCGCGGCCGCCCCAATCCGGCAGCCCGGATTTCTTGATCAGGGCATGGGCGACGTCCACGCGGAAGCCGCCGACGCCGCGATCCAGCCAGAAGCGCAGGATGCGTTCAAACTCGGCATGCACGGCCGGCGAGTCCCAGTTGAAATCCGGCTGGGAGGTATCAAAGAGGTGCAGATACCACTGACCGGGCATCCCGTCCGCTTCGGTGACGCGGGTCCAGGCGGGGCCGCCGAAGTGGGACTGCCAGTTGTTGGGCGGGTTTTCGCCGTGCTCTCCGGTGCCGTCGCGGAAAACAAACATGTCCCGTTCGGGGGAACCAGGGCCGGAGGCCAGGGCGGCTTGGAAGAGCGGATGTTGGTCGGAGCAGTGGTTGGGGACCAGATCCACGATGACGCGGATGCCGTGCCGGCCGGCTTCGGCGACGAGGGCGTCAAAGTCCTCCAGCGTGCCGAACATGGGATCCACGGAGCAGTAATCGGCAACATCGTAGCCGGCGTCCTTCTGCGGGGAGCGGTAGAACGGGGATAGCCAGACGGCGTCGATGTCCAGTTCTGCCAGTGTTCCGAGTTCTGCGGTGATGCCCTGCAGGTCTCCCACACCGTCCCCGCGCAGGTCCCGGAACGAGCGGGGGTAGATCTGGTAGATCACTGAAGAGCGCCACCATTCGCGTGAGGCTGTCGCCTCGTGGACGGGGACCAGGCGCAGGTCGGGACGGCTGAAGGTTTCAGCCAATTGGTTCTCCATCTGGCGGCTCCTTCTAGGGTCCGGAGAAAGGGCAGGGGGTACATTTCCATTTAACGACTCCTGCCAGCTCTAGTCCGGGCTGTGCGTAGAAGGTCACAGGAGATTAGGCTCACCCTGCTTAGGGCAGCTTGCGGGTGTTGGCTAGGATTGGGCTACGTCACACTGACGTCCTGCGCAGGAACTATTCGCCCTGTGCTACGTACACCTATTCCAAGGGGAAAGCGTCGTGTCAGAGAACAAGCCGGAGTGGCAGCAGGGGAACGCGCCGGACGGCGGCAAACCGGCCAACGCAGATCAGTACGGTTACGGTCAGCAGCCGTACGGTCAGCAGCCCGGTTATCCCGGCTACGGCGAGCAGGACCAGTCTGGTTACGTGCAGCAGCCGTATCCTGGCTACGGTGAGCAGGATCAGTCCGGGTACGGCCAGCAGCCGTACCCCGGCTATGGCCAGCAGGGCGCCTACCCCTCATACGGCCAGCAGGGCGCCTACCCCTCATACGGCCAGCCGCCAATCAACCCGGGTCAGTCCCTGGGCCTGGCCGGGCTCATCACCTCGTTTTTCGCACCGCTCGTTGGGCTTATCTTGAGCATCATCGGCTTGAAGCAGTCGCGAAAGGCGGGTATGAGCAACGGAATGGCCGTGGCTGGCATCGTGATTGGCAGCCTGTTAACCGCGCTTTTCATCATTTACATCATTGTCATCATCATTGTTGCGTTCTCCGCGCCCAGCTACGGTTACTGAGCCCCGCCGTCGCCACTGAGCCCCGGCCTAGGAAGGGGCTCCACCCGCGTCAAGGATCTCCATGGTCCGGGTGTCGGTGCTGAGCAGGATGGCCGCTTCATCGCGCCGGTGACGCAGGATGGTGTCCATATAGGACTGCACGGCCTCGGCCATGGGCACATTCCGGTTGGCTTTCTCTGACATGTACCAGCGGTGTTCGAGCACCTCATGGACTACTTCGGCCGCTTCCAGCTTGCTGCCCAGGTCCCGTGGAACAGCTTTGACAATCGGTTCGAAGACTTGGGTGACCCACAGATGGGCGCTCAGTTCCTCATCCAGCTCCGGGTGGTTGGTCGCACGGTAGGAATCCATGTCATTGAGCAGCCGGCGGGCCTGGTTTTCCTGGGCATCAATTCCCGTTAGCTGCAGCAGCCGGCGCTGGTGATGGCCGGCGTCGACCACCTTGGGCTGCAGTTGGACCTGGGAGCCGTCCGGCGTCGTGCTGATGGAGAGCTCGTCGACGTCGAAGCCCAGATCGTTCAGCCGCCGGATTCGGGCGTCCACCCGCCAGCGGTCCGCCAGCCCGAAGGATTCCTGCTCGGTCAGCTCTGCCCAGAGTCCGCGGTAGGAGTCCATGATCCGTTCGCTGGTGGCCAGCGGGTCCACCGACTCTTCGATCAGGCCGCCTTCGGCCAGGTCCATGAGCTCCCCGGCAATGTTGACCCGGGCAATTTCAAGGTCGTATTCGCGCTGCCCTTTGGAGAGCTCGGGGTATAGCTCCCCGGTTTCTGCATCCACCAGGTAGGCGGCAAACGCTCCGGCGTCGCGCCGGAACAGGGTGTTGGACAGGGAAACGTCGCCCCAGTAGAAACCCGCCAGGTGCAGGCGTACCAGCAGCAGCGCCTGAGCATCGATCAGCCGGGTCAGGGTGACTTCCCGGAGGGTCTGGGAGAAGACAGCACGGTAGGGCAGGGAAAAACGCAGGTGCCGGGTCACGAGGACGGGCTGCAGTTCTTCCCCGTTGGGGTCCAAGCGCCCGGTGATGACTGCCACCGGGGCCACGGCCGGGACATTGAGCCGGCGGAGCTTGCGCAGCATGTGGTACTCCTGCCGCGCCACGTGCTCGCTGGTTTCCTTGATGGCGATGAGGGAGTCACCCAGCCGGGCAAAGCGCACCACGTGGCGGGAGATGCCGCGGGGGAGGGCGGCGAGGTTTTCCTTGGGCCATTCCTCCAGCGGGATGTGCCATGGCAAATCCAGCAGGGCGGGGTCCATGGAGGCTGCCGTGATGTTCAGCGAACCAAGGGTATTGATCCGGTCAGTTGAGGCGCGTGTGGTGCGGGGCAGCTTGCCGGCCTGGTCCCAGTCAGTGGGTTCGTTCTGCCAGTTGGCGGAAGCGGAATCTGTCATAGGCGAAAGCCCTTACGTCTAGAGCAAGCGGTAACGAAAAAGCGGTGGCTCCCCACCCAAAAGTTTAGTTGAGCAAGGGAGCCACCGCATATTTTTCTGAGGACGCTTATGCCTGTTCCGCCAGCCGTTCTCCGCTGGAGGTGTCGAAGAGGTGCACATGGCCCTTCTGCGGACGTACGTGGAGGGTGTCGCCCTTCATCGGAGGACGGCGTCCGTCAACGCGGACCACAATAACGTGCTCGTTGCCGTCCAGCGTGGTGTGTCCGTACACGTAGGCGTCGGCGCCGAGTTCCTCGACCACGTCCACGTCAACCCGCAGGCCTTCGCCCTCGGTGACGATTTCCAGGTCTTCGGGCCGCACACCCAGGGTCACCGTGTTGCCGGCAGCCTGGCCGAGGACGGCACTTTCCACCGGGTACACCGCGCCGCCGAACGCGACGCCGCGGTCCACCACAGGCAGTTCTAGGAGGTTCATGGCAGGGGAACCGATGAAGCCGGCCACGAACACGTTCTTGGGGTGGTCGTACAGGTTCCGCGGGGTATCGACCTGCTGCAGGATTCCGTCCTTGAGCACCGCTACCCGGTCGCCCATGGTCATGGCCTCAACCTGGTCGTGGGTGACGTAGACGGTGGTGACCCCGAGGCGGCGGGTCAGGGAAGCGATCTGGGTGCGGGTCTGGACGCGCAGCTTGGCATCCAGGTTGGACAGCGGCTCATCCATCAGGAAGACCTGCGGATTACGCACAATGGCTCGACCCATGGCCACCCGCTGGCGCTGGCCGCCGGAGAGTGCCTTCGGCTTGCGGTCCAGATAGTCCTCGAGGTCCAGCAGCTTCGCTGCCTCGCGGACGCGTTCCATCCGCTCTTCCTTGCCGATGCCAGCGATCTTCAGGGCGAAGCCCATGTTGTCCGCAACGGTCATGTGCGGGTACAGCGCGTAGTTCTGGAAAACCATGGCGATGTCGCGGTCCTTGGGCGGAACATCGGTGACGTCGCGGTCACCGATGAGGATCCGGCCGGAATTCACGTCTTCGAGCCCTGCGAGCATGCGCAGCGAGGTGGATTTTCCGCAGCCCGAGGGGCCTACGAGAACCAGGAACTCGCCGTCGGCGATTTCTAAGCTGAGGTTGTCAACCGCGGGGCGTTCCGTCCCCGGGTACAGGCGTGTGGCCTGGTCAAACGTTACCGTTGCCATGGTATTTCCCTTCACGGGCAGGTACGTGCCCGACGATCCGTTGTGAATGGAGAGCTATGTAGTTGAGGTCATGAACCGGCGGCAGGCATCGGCAACGATGCTGTGAGCTGGTTCACAGGGTCAGTATTGCATAGGTTCCGTACTGCTGGGTGCCGGAGCTGCGGACGCTATCGGCCGACGACGGCGCGGCGCAGCCGCACCAGTTCCTCCAGCACCTCGGTGAAGGCTTCAGGGGACGCTGCGCGGTGTGCGGCGGAGGTGTCGCCCTCGCCCACCTTCACGCCGACGTCGCCCGGCGCCAGCGCTTCGAACCCGCGCTCGTCCGTGACGTCGTCGCCGGCAAAGAGCACCGCCGTCGCACCGGTCAGTTCCCGCAGCGCCGTGATGCCTTCGCCTTTGTTGGTGTGGACCACGGAAGCCTCCAGCACCGACTTGCCGTCCGTGACCTGCACTCCGTCCAGCAGCTGCAATTCGCGCCGGACCGCGTCGGTGGCCTCCGCAGCGACCACGGCTTCCATGCCGCGGGTATGCAGGACGACCCCGGCCGGCTTGTCTTCCAGCCGGGAACCCGGGTGCAGGGCGGCCACGGATTCCACGGCCGCGCGGGCGCGGTCCAGCAGCTGCGCCTGCTCGGGGGTCAACTGCAGCGGTTCGGCGTTGGGCCCCGTCCAGGTCTCAGCGCCGTGGCTGCCGATCAGCAGGGTCTCCGGGTCGGGGGAGGCCACGCTGCGCAGGCTGTCCAGGGCACGTCCGGAAATCAGCGCGGTATCCGTCCGGGGCAGGGCTGCCAGCGCCCGTACAGCAGCCGCGGAACCTTCCAGCGGCCGGGCGTCTTCTGCCCGTTCCACCAGCGGCGAAAGCGTGCCGTCGAAGTCCACCGCCACCAGCAGCTTTTGGGTCTGTGCCAGCGATTCCAGTGCTTCCTGCAAGGCAGGATCGATCATTAGTCCTCCCGGTCCTGGTCCTGTTCGAGCGCGTCCAGGAAGTTCCGGGACCAGCGTTCGACGTCGTTCTGCAGTACCTGCCGGCGCATCAGCCGCATCCGGCGGCTGGCCTCGCGGGCCGGCATGTTCATGGCCGTGAGAATGGAGGCCTTCAGGCCGTCAATATCGTGCGGATTGACCAGCACAGCTTGCCGCAGCTGATCGGCGGCACCGGTGAACTCCGAGAGGACCAGCGCACCGGTGTTGCCCGTGCGGGCGGCCACGTACTCCTTGGCCACCAGATTCATGCCGTCCCGAAGGGCAGTAACCAGCATTACGTCGGCGGCCAGGTAGAGCGCCACCATTTCCTCCACCGGATAGCTGTGGTGAAGGTAGCGCAGCGCGGTATTGGAGATGGTGTCGTAGGTGCCGCTGATCCGGCCCACGGTGCCCTCCACCTCCTCGCGCAGCAGGCGGTACTGTTCCACGCGCTCGCGGGAGGGGCTGGCGACCTGGATCATCGAAGCGTTCTCGACGGTGATTTCGCCGTCTTCCAGGAGTTCCCCGTAGGCCTTGAGCCGGTGGCTGATGCCCTTGGTGTAGTCCAGCCGGTCCACGCCCAGCATCACGGTGTCCGGGTTGCCCAGTTCACGGCGGATCTGCTTGGAGCGTTCAATAATGTCTTCGCGCTGGGCCAGTTCCGCGATCTGCGCAGCGTCAATGGAGATGGGGAACGCTTCAGCGCGGGAAACGTAGGACAGCCCGTCCTCCGTGGTGACGTGCACCTGCTGCTGGCGGATGGTGTAGCCCGCGAAGCGGCGGACGCAGCGCAGGAAGTTGCTGGCATCCGAGGGCCGCTGGAAGCCGATCAAGTCAGCGCCGAGCAGGCCTTCAATAATGTTCCGGCGCCAGGGCAGCTGGGCGAAGATTTCCAGCGGCGGGAAGGGAATGTGGTTGAAGAAGCCGATCTTCAGGTCCGGCCGTGCCTTGCGCAGCAGCTGCGGAACAAGCTGCAGCTGGTAATCCTGAACCCACACGGTGGCGCCCTCCGCTGCCACGGAGGCGGCGGCGTCGGCGAACCGGCGGTTCACGGTGCGGTAGGCATCCCACCAGGTGCGGTGGAACTCCGGTGTGGCAATGACGTCGTGGTAGAGGGGCCAGAGGGTGGCGTTGGAGAAGCCCTCATAGTAGAGCTCCACCTCGTCGGTGCTCAGCGGAACCGGCTTCAGGTGCATGTTGTCGTGGTCAAACGGTTCCACGGTTTCATCGGGTGCGCCCGGCCAGCCCACCCAGGCCCCGTCCGCCTTGGCCATCACCGGCGCCAGCGCGGTAACCAGCCCGCCGGGGGAGCGGCGCCACGCCTCGCCGTCGTCGGTGCTTACCCGGTCCACAGGGAGCCGGTTGGAAACCACGATGAAATCGAAGTCGCCATACCCGTCCGGCACGTCGCCCTTGCTGCTCGGATCGGCCTCAGCGTTCACGAATGGCACCCCTTAGTTGGTTAGTCGTATATTGCCACTCTATCGAAGCGCGGAAACTTTGTACCGTCCCCGGGCGTTGGCCAACGGGCGGGTTGTATGTTCCGCCTACACTTGGAGATGTGCCCAGAGGCCCCGGAAACGCGGCCGGCGTTGAGAGACATGAGGAACTATGACTGACCGGAATCTTAAGCCGACCAAGTCGGAGCGGACTGCTGCTGCGCGCGAACAGGCCCGCGCCATGCGCGAGGCGCAGCAGAAGAAGGAACACCGCAACCGGCTCCTGATCCGCTGGGGCGTGGTGGTAGCCATCCTTGCAGTGGTTGCCCTGGTGGCGGCAATTGTGGTCAACAACGTCAACAGCAAGGTTCCCTCCAGCGGGGAATCGCCGGCCAATGCCAACGAGTACGGCGGCTTCACCCTGACCTCGACCAGTGCGCTGGAACCCACCGAGCCGTTCGACGTGGACGTGGATTCCCTCGGCGAAGCTCCGGACCAGGCGGATGAAAATGCACCGGTCCCGCCGGGCATCACCGCGGGCGAGCCGGGCCAGCCTATCCCGCTGGTGGAGTACGTCGACATCAACTGCGTGCACTGCGCTGATTTCGCTGCAACTTACGACGATCAGATCGCCAAGTGGCTCGACGCCGGCGAGATCACGTACGAGTACCGCACGGTCGCGTTCCTGGACGGCGGCTCGCCCACCAACTACTCCTCACGCGGTGCCAATGCCGCAGCCTGTGTTGCCTCCGAGAGCCCCGAGTCCTACTGGGACTTCATGAAGGCCATCTTTGCCCAGCACGCCAATGGCGAGGTGGATAACGCCGGACTGGTGGACATGGCCGCTGCCGCCGGCGCGGACGCTGACGCGGTGGAATCCTGCATCGACGACGGCACCTACCGTCCCTTCGTGAAGTACGCGGACCAGATGGCGCGGATCGACGGCATTTCCGGCACTCCCACCGCCTTTGTCAACGGCAGCGAAGCCGACCTGAATACCTTCGTGGAAACGGTCCAAGCGGCAATCGACGCCAACAAGTAACAGGAGCCACCCGAGCGTCCGTTCCCCGTGAAACACATCCGGTTTCACGGGGACGGGCGCTCTGGGCTAATCTTGTCTAGCGCCGTTTCTCCGGTTGGTATATCCGGCTGGCAACGGCTGCGTGAATGGCGGGTCTGTTCGACCGCCAGCACGCCCCCTTAGCTCAGTTGGCCAGAGCACCTGTCTTGTAAACAGGGGGTCGCCGGTTCGAATCCGGCAGGGGGCTCCACCAAACCCCTCCTGATCGGCAATACGCTCGGTCAGGAGGGGTTTTTCTTTGACGACGCAGCGCGTCTGCGTCCCTCTAGCGGGCGGCAATTCGGAAGACGACGTCTTCCTCAACCCCGGGCACGACTATCCCCACCCGGAACGGTTTCGGGCTCGGCCGGAGCTACTGCTGGGTGCCAGCCCCGGCCCAGGCCTTGGCATAGAACCGCGGGGAAAGTGACTCCAGCAGCTCCGTGTAGGCCTCCTGGCCCATGGCCTGCGCCGAGCTCCCGGGAACCTCCGTGGCGAAGGCCGATACGCCCAGTCCGGCCTCTCCGCGCTCGAGGGTGAGGCCTGCTGCCTCCAGGATGGTGGGGTACATGTTCAGCTGGTCAGAGCCGGCGCGCAGCGTACTGTTCGCCGGCGTCTCGCCCGGAACCCAGATCCGGTTGAAGATGGTCCGGTTCTCGTGGTCGTCCAGCTGCTCGTGGAAAGCGTCCCCGGCACTCATGTGCTTGAGGTGGTCGCCCATGATCACCACTGCGGTGTCGTCGAGGTAGCCCTGCTCCTTCATGTACCCGATGAATGAGGCCACCTGGGTCATGGAGCAGGAGAAGACCGACGTGACCTCGCTGTCCGTGTCCACGTCGCAGTAGTCGTAGATGTGCACCGGTTCGTGCGTGTCCAGCGTCAGCATGGTGAGGTTGAACGGCCGGCCCGTCTTCTCAGCTTCGGCGTGGAGGTCGTCCAGGGTGTCCCTGGCATGGGCCATCAGGCGTTGGTCGCTCAAGCCCCAGTCCTTGCGGAAGTTTTCCTCCGGTTCGCCGGCAGCCCGCCAATCGGAGAGGCCCTTGACCGCGGAATAACCGTGGCTGTACAGGAAGGTGTCCTTGGCCGCGAAAGAAGGATTGGCGCCGCCCAGGAAGACGTTGGTGTAGCCCTGCTCGTCCAGGACGTCGCCCACGCAGGTGGCACCGCCCAGGTACGTTTCGGCCCCCTCATCGATCCCGTTGTCGGTGGCACTTCCTCCGCCTGCCCCGTTGCCCTTCAGGGGGATGCCGCACTGGGTGGACGCGAGGCCGGCCATGGTCCATCCGCCGCCTTCGTACTGCTGGAAATCGGCCACGGTCTGCCAGCCCTCTTCGGCCTTCGTGGCTTCTTTCAGGGGCGCGAACGCGTCCTTTTCAAAAAGCTGGTCGTCCTCCAGGGTCGCTTCGCCGGATTCGAGGTAGATGACCACAAGGTTGCGCTTCTGATCCGCGCTGGTGACCGTGGGCTCCACGTAGTAGTCACCGACGTCGTACTTGGAGTTCGCCGCCTTGATGTAGTCGCCCAAACCCACGGTGGTAGCGAAGGCGGTGGTACCGGCAAGGACCACCGCGGCCACCAGGAGCGTGGAGAGGGGCCGCATGAACGGCTGCGTGCCACGGGAGTCCGGGTTGCCGTTGCGGAGGCGACGGCGGCGCCTCGAGGAGCGCCACAGGGCGATGGCGACGGTGATCAGGAGGGGGACAACACCGATGCCCAGGATGCCGATCCATACAATGGCCCCGCCGCCGCCGTCGGTCTCCACGGAAACGAGGTTCATGAGCATCTGCCCGACGGAGATTTCACCCCAGAAGAAGCGGATGCCCACGGCGGCGATGAGCGCCGCCAGTCCAAGCCAGATCAGGGCATAAACCAGGATATGTGCCGCGACGAGGCCAACCCGTCGTGTCACATAGAGAATCCGGCCAGACATGCCCACACCTCGCGTTCCAGATGCCCGCTTCCGCGGGCCACCCTTGACACCCGACCCTTTGCCGGACACTGAATCTTATTGCCACGGCGGTTCCCATTCAACTCCTGCCCGGTTGCGGTTAGGCAACCGCCCCGGCCTTTAGGATGTACTAGCGCAAAATAGTCGTCCCACCTATCAGGAGCCCTCCATGGTCATGCCCCGGAACCTCTTCCTCGTTCGCCACGGACAGAGTGAAGCGAATGTGATGCAGCGGGCAGCCAAGGCCGGGGACCCGAGCCTGTATACCGAAGAGACGATGACCGTCCCGGACCGCTCCTGGCGGCTCACGGACCTCGGCGTGCAGCAGGCAAAGGTCGCCGGAGCATGGATCGCGGAACAGAATGTCCAGTTCGACCGCGCCATGGTCTCGGTCTACACCCGGACCCGCGAGACCGCCGCCCATCTGGGGCTGGATGTGCGCTGGGAGGAGAACCGGGTGATCCGTGAGCGTTCCTGGGGCGAGATAGGGTCCATGTCGAAGCAGGATTTCGCGCAGAAGTATTCGCAGAATGCTGCGTACCGCGACAGCGACCCGCTGTACTGGGCCCCTCCGGCGGGGGAATCCATTGCCAACGTCGCCGAGAACCGTGTCCGGAACATCCTCAGCACCCTGCACCGGGAAAACGCCCGGGACAATGTCCTGCTGGTGACCCACGGAGAATTCATGTGGGCCACGCGCTTGGTCCTGGAACGCTGGAGCGATGAAGAGTTCCTGAAACGGGATGCCGACAAGGAGCAGCTGATCCACAACTGCACTGTCCTGCAGTACACCAGCACCGAACCGGACAACCGCAACAATGTCCGTGAAAAGCTCAACTGGGTCCGCCGCTGCTGGCCGGTGTGCGTCGACGGCGAGTGGACCATGTTTGTCGGCGAATGGGAGGAGTTTGACCGGAAGTACTTCACGGGGGAGGAGCTGATGGAACGCGCAGAAGCGAACCGGCATTTCCTCCTGGGCTCCTTCGGGAACTGACCCAGCCGGCTACGTTCCCTTCCCGGCAGCGGGTGCAGTGCGGACACACAACAGTCAGCCAGCACAGAACGACGGCGCCTCCCGAAAGGGGGGCGCCGTCGTCGTTGGGATTCCCGGAGCTGGCCGCGGACTAAGGAGCCAGACCGGCCTTCTGCTGCAGCCGGTACTGTTTCATCATCTTGAAGTACCCCGGAACCGGTGTCAGGTAGAGCTGCACCGCGGCCAAAACCAGCGCCAGGATTCCCCACCAGGCCAGGAGGTTTGTCAGAGTCACGAGGCTCACCACATGGAGCGCGGCATAGATGGTCAGCACAATCCGGGCCCAGTTGCGGCCCTTCCGGACAAAAACGGCAGTGAGTACGTTAACGGCAAGGCAGATAACGCCCATCGCGATCAGCAGGACAAGGCCTACCGCCACGGCGGGGTCATCTGCCCGGGCGCCGGCATCGTTGACCGTTGCATAGAACACCGCAATGTTGACGGGAATGGCCACCACGGTCAGCACCAGGGCAACGATCTGCAACCAGAAGGACGAGTCCACCTGCTTCGGCCGCTGCGGCATAACCGGGGTCCCCGGAGCACCGGGGGCACCATAGGCTCCGGGAGCACCATAGGCGCCCGAGGCTCCCGGCATGCCCTGAGGAGCACCCATCGGTCCAGGCGGCACCGGCGGCGAAGCCGGCTCCGGCGCCGGCGGATAGGCATTGAAGCCGTTGTTGTTTTCCTGCTGTCCTTGCATCTTTCCCCCCATATGAGATGGTCGTGCGGCGGGACCGCCGCATTATGTCTACCCGGCACCGGCCGGGAGGTCCTGCTAGGGCATCTTGAAATGCGCGACGTCCTCGCGCTCGCTGTCGGACAGGATCAGGGTGTGCGGTCCGTCCTCGACGTCGAAGGTGAGGTAACCGGTTACCTCTTCCCCGGCGGCAACGCCGTCGGCCCACAGGGTGCCTTCGTCAATGTATAGAGCTTCGGCCGCATTGAAGCGGCCTTCCGAGTCCATGAAGGTGAAATTGGTGGAACGGGCGTCAGTAACGCCTTCTTCCGTTTTCCAGATGACCTGAACCCTTTGGAAGCCCTTTTCCGGCATGGTGGTGCTGCTCCGGGCTGCCACGGATTCGGCTTCCTCGACGGCGACGACCGTGACGCTCGCTACGTTGCCCTTGCTCATGGGCACGGTGACGGTGTCGCCAATGTTGTTGACGTCAATGTCGGCTGCCTGCGTCGAGGTGTTCCGTGAGGGCGTTTGTGCCGTATCGCCGGCGTCCGCCGATGATTCGGCTGACGGACCGCCCGAACCCCCGGCCGAGTCACCGCCCGGATTCCCGGCCGAGCAGGAGGCGAGGGACAGGCCCAGGGCCACGGCCGCTGCGGGCAGCAGCAGGCGTTTGGGGAACAACGGCATCGGCAACCTCTTTCGTAAGGAATTTACGCAGGGGGTACCTGGTGCTCATTCCCCCCGGCAGAGCTGAACCCTGTCCCAAGAAGGCGGGTTCAACCACGAAGAATACCGCACACAAAAACGGCCGGGCGCCGGAAGGGGATTGCCATCCCGTCCCGGCACCCGGCCGTTGGCAGCAGCAGCCTCAGCCGGCCAGCTCCAGCAGTGCGGAGTAGGAGGACTGTGCTCCCTCCCGGGTGGCTGCCAGCGCTCCGGCGCGGGCAGCGAAGGTAGCCGCCTCCGCCAGTGAATCGCCCGCTGCCAGCCGGGCGGCGGTGGCTGCGGTGAAGGCATCACCGCAGCCGGTCGTGTCCACCGCAGTGACCCGGGTGGGGGCCACAGCGAGTATCCGCTCGCTTCCGGCTGCCGTCCCGTCCAGCACGACGGCGCCGTCCGCACCCAGGGTGATGATCGTCCGCCGCACGCCGAGCGCACCCAGCGCGGTGATGACCTCTTCCCAGTCCGCGGCCGGATCGGCAAGGCCCGTCACGAGGGCCGCTTCATGGGTGTTGAGCAGCAGTACGTCCGTCAGGGCCAGCAGCTCCGCGGGAACTTCCTGGTACGGGGAGAGGTTCAGGAGCACCTGCGCTCCGGCCTGCTGCCCGGCCCGGGCAGCAGCGGCAACCGCTTCGAGCGGAACCTCCAGGCTGAGGGTCAGCACTGCGGCACCGTCGAACAGGTCCGCCGGAAGCTCGGCGCCGGTGACCGTGCCGTTGGCACCCGGGGAAACGATGATGGTGTTCTCTCCGGCGGCGTCCACCACGATCATGGCTGTGCCCGTCGCAGTGCCGGTGCGGCGCAGGACGCGGGAAGCGTCCACACCGGCACCGGCGGCGGCCTTCAGCAGCAGGTCCCCGTGCCCGTCGGCACCGACGGCGCCGAACAGCCGGACATCGGCGCCCAGGATCGCTGCGGCGGCGGCCTGGTTGGCGCTCTTGCCGCCGGGCACAATCACCAGCTCCGAACCGTTGAGGGTTTCCCCGGGGGAGGGAAAACGGTCAGTACGCACGGTCAGGTCAGCGTTCAGCGACCCTACAACTACAACTTTTCCGGCAGGCATGCGGGGAATTCTCCTTGACGAGGGCGGGCGGGGTTCAGCGGGCGGCCGGCGCGGCGGCAGCCACTTCGGCAGCGGCCGGCTTGGGGATAAGGAAGGACGCAGCCAGGGCCAGGACGAGGATGACCAGACCGGCAACAATACCGCCGTAGTAGCCGCCGGCCCCGCCGTCGGCCGGTGTGGCGGCGGTCTTCACCGCGTAGATCACGGCGAAGCTCAGGCCTGCGCCCAGATTGAAGGCGCCGGCGTTGAGGCCGGGCAGGAAGCCCGGGTTTTCCTTTGGGGAGAGCACAATGCCCAGGCCGTTGAGCATGATGTTGCCGATGCCCGCGTAGGTGATGCCGATCAGTACCGAGACGCCGAGCAGGCCTGCCTTGGAATCGCTGCCGACCACCAGCAGCACCAGCGCCAGTGCGATCACGGAGCCGATCATGCCGATCCGCAGGACCTTGCCGTAACCCCAGCTGGCTGCCAGGCGGCCGGCAATGGGGCCGAGAACCAGGCCGGCAATGGCGTACGGGGTGAGGGTCCACCAGGCGGACTCCTCGGCGCCCATGCCGAACCCGATTGCGCCGTCCTGCGCCAGGGCAGGCAGGATGCCGTTCATGATGGCAAACACGCCGGTCATGGTGAGCAGCGTGGTCAGCAGCAGCGCCCAGGTGGACCGCCGTTTCAGCAGGTAGGTGGCCACCAGCGGCTGTTCCGTGCGGTTTTCCACCTTCCAGAACACTGCGAAGGCCACGACGGCAACGGCCATCAGCCCGATCACCAGCGGCCAGTTGGCTGCGGCCAGCTTGCCCGCTTCGTTGAATGCGGTGAGCAGGGTACCCACGGAGATGACCAGGGGCACCACACCGACCCAGTCCATCTTTTCCTTCTTCTCGGCCCGGGATTCCGGTGCCAGGAAAAGCAGAAGGGCGGTGGCGACGGCGCCCACGGCGGCCATGGCCCAGAACACCGAGGAGAAGCCGTGGTTTTGCGCCAGATAGCCGCCCGCCACGGCGTCGATGCCGGCAATGCCGCCGTTGACGGCGGTGATGACGCCCATCAGGGTGCCGTACAGCTTCGCGTCGCGGATTTCCACGCGAAGCATGATCAGCGTCAGCGGCACCACGGGCCCGGAGACGCCCTGGATCAGGCGGGCCAGGAAGAGGACTTCAATGTTCGGGGCCAGGGCAGCCACCACGGAACCGAGGGTCAGGACCACCAGCATCCCGGACAGGACTTTCTTGCGCCCGATGATGTCGCCGAGCCGGGGCAGGAACAGGGAGAAGAGGGCGGCGGCGGTGAAGAACGCCGTCTGGGTCAGGCCGACGGCGGCGGAGGTGGTGTCCAGTTCCTCTTCGATAGTGACCAGGGCCGGCGAGAGCATTGAAGCGTTGAGCTGGAACGCCACGCAGGCGGCCAGCAGTGCGGCCATGAGGGCGCCGACGTTGACCCGGCGGCGGGCGATTTCACTCACAGGTCGACCTCGCCGATCCGCTCGAGGGCGTCCACGACCAGGTCCCAGAACTTCTGGTGGTCCAGGTCCACGGCCACTGAGGTGTTGCAGTCTTCGGGGGCCGGCGCGCGGAAGTCTGCCACCGTCATGCCCAGGGTCAGGGTGCCGGTCAGCTCCACATCGAGCGGCACGCGCCGGGTGGTCATCACCGAGGGGTCGATGACGTAGGCGACAGCGCACGGATCGTGCACCGGCGGGAAATCGAAGCCCTGCGCGTCCTTGTAGGCGTGGCCGAAGAAGTCCAGCAGTTCGCCGACGAACTTGGCGGGCTTGGTGCCGACGGCAGCGATACGGGCAGCCACCTCGTCCGTGGCCAGGGCCTGGTGGGTCAGGTCCAGCCCGACCATGGTCAGCGGCCACTTCTCGTTGAAAACTATGTGGGCGGCTTCGGGGTCGATCTTGATGTTGAATTCAGCCACGGCGGACCAGTTGCCCACGTGGTAGCCGCCGCCCATCAGGACAACTTCCTTCACGCGTTCGGCCAGGCGGGGTTCCTTGCGCACGGCCAGGGCAATGTTGGTCAGGCCTGCGGTGGGGACCAGGGTGACAGTGTTCGGCTCGTGCGCCATCACGGTATCGATGATCAGGTCGACGGCGTGCCGGCGGTCCAGTTCGAGGGTGGGCTCGGGCAGCGCGGGTCCGTCCATGCCGGAATCGCCGTGGATGTCGGGGGCGTTTTCGATGGTGCGGACCAGGGGCCGGTCACAGCCTGCCGCGAAGGGGACGCCTGTGATATTTGCGACACGGGCAATCGCCAGCGCGTTGCGTGTCACCTTCTCCAAGGTCTGGTTTCCGACGACGGTTGTCACCGCCAGAAGGTCGATCTCCGGGCTGCCGTGGGCCAGCAGCATGGCGACCGCATCATCATGGCCGGGATCGCAGTCCAGGATGATTTTGTGGGGCATTGCATCTCCGCTTCGTTGGGGTTCTCCCGCCGGGGCCGAAATCCCGGCGTTGCAGTGCCCCGCTCTGGCACGCCGGCCGGCCCGCAGCGCTGCGGGCGGTCAGTGGAGTGGAGTGGCGTGCCGCTGCCCGGAGGGCCCCTGGGTGAGGGTGCCGGACAGCGCCGGACCCCCAGTTGGGGCGGGCACTGCATTTAACGATATCGGCGTCCGGAGCCCTAAACTCCGCGGTGCTCCGCGGCCGCCGGCCGGCTGTCGGCACGGATTTGCCTCGCTGCAGACCGGTGCCTATCCTTGCCCGCGGCCGCAACGGAACCGGCCGGCACCCGAAGGTGCCGGCCGGCCGTGGGTCCAACCGTGGAGCGGCTACGCCTACCAGCGGACCTTGCGCTCGCGGGGGCCTTGCCGGGTGGTGTGGGCCCGGGTGGGCTTGGTGTCCTTGCCCAGGCTCTGCCAGCCGGGCAGGCCGGCTTCAGCCGGGGGAGCAGGACGGTCGCGTCCGTCTCCTCCGAGCTGTGCCTCGGCCGAAGGGGCCAGGTTGATGTGCAGGTCCGCTGCCTGCCCGGATAATTCCGGTGAAACATGCAGCGGGCTGGTGGTTGCCTTCTTTTTTGGTGCACGCATGGTGGTACTCCTGTCACTGGCGCCGTCGACGCCGGCACGGGCCTTCCGCGGGCAGGCCAAAGAGCGTTGCCGCAAGCGGGAAGTGCAGACGGAAGGACTCGGAGGCCGCGCCTCAACAAGCTGGAAATGGTTGTCTGCGAAAGTTCGAGAGGGCGCAGCAGCGCGCTACTCGAAAGTCAGAATCTTCATGCCCCGGACCCTAGCAGTGCCGCGCGTGCCGGGGATACCCCCTGCCGTAAAAACCGTTAGAAGGTGAGCACAATCCGGCCGCGCAGCCCGCCGGCTTCCAGCCGTCGGTGGGCTTCGGCGGCCCGCTCGGCCGGCATGACGTCGGCAATCCGCGGGCTCAGCAGGTCAGCCTCGGCCAGGGCGCGCAGCCGGTCCAGTTTCGCGCCGGAATGGTATTCCTGAACCACCCGGATCGGATGCACCCTCACGCCGCGGCCGGGATCACCGTCCCATCCGCGGTAGGTGGCGAACCCGCCGTCGTCGCGCACCGCCCGGGCAGCCAACCCGTTCATGACGGCAGCGTCAGCGACGGCGTCGACACCCTCGGGGAAGAGTTCGAGGATCCGCTCCGCGACGTCGTCGCCGCGCTCCACCACATAGTCGGCACCCAGGGCGGAGACGAGATCGGCGTCCTTGTCCGCTGCGTCGGCCACCACGGTGAGCCCGGCCTCCTTGGCAAGCTGGACCAGGTAGTTCCCCAGTGTTCCGGCCGCACCCGTGACGGCCAGGACCTTCCCCTCGGGCAGGGCCAGCTTTTCCAGGGTCTGGACGGCGGTCAGGCCGTTCATTGGCAGGGTGGAGGCAGCCTCCAGGCCGATGCCGCCCGGAATGCGGGCAACGGAGTCTGCCGGGGCCACCAGGTACTGGGCGTAGGCGCCGCGGCGTCCTTCCCGGGGCAGGGCCAGGGCCATGACCTCGTCACCGATCCGCCACCGGGCGCCGTCGCCCACCTCGTCCACAACACCGGCAGCGTCCATGCCGGGAATGTAGGGCGGTTCCATCCTGCCCATATCCTGGGCGCCGGAGCGCAGCACCGTGTCCGTAGGGCTTACCGCGGCCGCGCGGACACGGATGCGGATTTCGCCCGGGCCGGCATGCGGCTCGGGCGCCTCGAGGATCTCCAGGACCTCGGGGCCGCCGAAGGTGCGGACGCCAACAATCTTCACGGGGAACTCCTCTTGGGTGGTGCCGGTGGTTTCCGAACAGGTCAGGCGGCGGGGCCAGGAATGATTTTCTGTGCTGCCAGGGCGTCGAAGAGCTCCAGGAAGCGGTCCTCCGAATCCAGGCAGTCGCCGAAACCGGCCTGCCGTGCCTTGATGGTGGAAGAAACGTTGTCGAACTCCGAGCGGAAAATGAAGTCGGCGAACTCCCAGCGCACCAAATCCGCATACGGTGTCTGCTGCAGGCCGTACCGCTCGGTCATCTGCTCCCACAGCTCGGCGTACTGCGGCATGGCGTCCACCAGAGGAACGGGCTGCGGTTCGGCGTAGTCCATGCCGAAATGCTTAGCGAATGCCGGCCAGAGCTGCCGCCACCGGAACTGGTCACCGTTGGTGATGTTGAAGATTTCCCCGGCGGCCGCCGGCTCCGACCCGGACCAGACCGCGGCCCGGGCCAGCAGCTCGGCATCGGTGACCTGGTAGAGCGCATCGTAGGCGGCCACCGTGCCGGGGAAGCGCAGCGGCTGGCCCAGTTCCCGGCTGACGGCGGCATACACGGCAATGGCCATCAGCAGGTTCATGGGGTTGCCGGTGGCGTAACCGATCACGCCTTCCGGGCGCAGCACGGTGAGTTCGAATCCGCGCTCCCGGGCTGCCTGGCGGAGCAGGTCTTCCTGGTCGTAATAGAAGTTGGGCTGGATCAGCCGCGGGTCGCGTTCCTTCGCCGGGGCGTTGAAATAGCCCAGATGCGCGCCATAGGCCTTGCCGCCCTGGTACAGCGTCACGTGGCGCAGCGGAGCACCGGCCGAGCGCAGCGCGTCCAAGGTGTTGCGCAGCAGGGCTGTGTTGACCTCGGATAGTTCGGCCGACGTCGGGCGCTCAATGTAGGCGCCGAACACCAGGTGTGTGGTGTCCGACGCCGCGGCAAGACCGTCGCGGGCCGTGCCGGCGTCGAGGAGGTCCACGGAGAGGTGCTCCCATGCGGCGGCCGGGACCGGGCGGCGGCTGGCACCGCGGACCTTCCAGCCGCGGCGGGCATACTCGTCCGCGGCATGCCGTCCGATGACGCCGCCGGCACCCGCCACGAGGACCACACCGGATGAGGGCCGGTCCGGTGCTGCCTGCTCGGCCGAACGTGCCTGGTCCTGCTCGATGATGCCGGGCAACGGGTTGGCGCCGGCGTGCGATTCGGCGGTTTCGGAGACGTTGTCCTGATTCATCGGTCCTCCTGGTGCTGACCTGCTGTACGGAATGGTTCCCTTTGACCATAACGATTATCAGGGTACTTATGAAAATGCCTGCGGGGCGGCGCACCGTGGTCTTGCGCACTTCCCGGCCGCTGGTCTCTTAGGGTGACTGGACCCGTTGGTGCCGGTCAGTCCGCTCTCCGGGTGAACAGACGGGCTAGCGGGGGAGCGGCATTGGGCAGCACATCGGGTTCCATCTGGTCCAAGCGTGCCTTCCGGGGGCTGTGGCTGGCCAACGCGGTGGAGCATGCCGGGCATGCAGTGGCCATGTTCGCCGTCTCGGTAGCAATGATCACCGTCCTGGACGCCACCGAGGCCGAGGTAGGCCTGGTCGCGCCGCTGAGCAGCGCGGGGCCGCTGCTGTTCGGGCTGGTGGCCGGAGTAGCGGTGGACCGCTGGGGCCGGCGCCGGACCATGTTCACGATGACCTGGATCCGG
Source organism: Arthrobacter sp. zg-Y20 (assembly GCF_030142075.1). Classification (NCBI taxonomy): domain Bacteria; kingdom Bacillati; phylum Actinomycetota; class Actinomycetes; order Micrococcales; family Micrococcaceae; genus Arthrobacter; species Arthrobacter sp. zg-Y20. Next base: position 596,757 of record NZ_CP126241.1, read on the forward strand.
GCGGCTGCGTACGGCTGCGCCGTGGCCTTGTTCTGCCTGGGCTGGTTGGCTGCATGGCAGCTGCTGGCGGTGCTGGTGGTAGTGAGTATTGCGGACTCGTTTTTCATGGCCGCCCAGACATCGCTGCTGCCCATACTGGTGGGAAGGCCACGGATTCCTGAGGCCGCCTCATCCCTGATGGCAACCGACCAGGTGATCTCCTTGGTCGGTCCGGCAGCCACCGGGCAGCTGGTGAAGCTGCTGCCGGCACCCGCCGCGCTGGGGCTGAGCGCCCTGGCCCAGCTGGTGGCCGCCGTCGGCCTGGCCCGGCTGCCCGACGACGAACCGGGCACGGCGAAAACTGAGCGCCCGTCCGTCCGAGCCGCCGTCGCGGACGGCTGGCGGTTCATGACCGGCCATCGGCTGCTGCTGGCCATGGTCCTGACCGCGGCTACGAACAACTTTGCTGCGGGGCTGTACCAGGCCGCGGAAACCTGGTTCATCTTGGAGGAGCTGGCATTGGATCCGGCTGTTTTCGGTGCCGTCTGGTCCGTCAGCGCCGTCGGCGGGATCCTTGGCGCGGTGGCCGCTCCGAGACTAGGACGGGCGATCGGGCCGTTGCGTGCCATGCTGCTTGCCGGCCTGATGATGCCGCTGAACTTTGCCCTGATTCCGCTCACCGCTCTGTGGCCGCAGCTTGCGGTGCCCAGCATAGGGGTCTCCTTCACGCTGTTCGGACTTGCGCTGGGGTTCATGAGCGTCAACGGCACGGCGCTGTTCACTCAGCTGACCCCTGACGCGATGCTCTCCCGGTTCTCGGCCACCCGCCGGACCATCACCCAGGGCAGTTTTGTGGTTGGCGGGCTTCTGGGTGCGATGCTGCTGGCCGTGGCCGGTGCCGTGCCGACGCTCTGGGCGGCCGTGGCCATTGCCCTGCTGCAGGGCGTATTCCTGTTGCGGATGGGGGTTCCACGCCGGGGCGGCCCGACGCCTGCCGAGCTGCCGGATGAGGTGGCTGCCGCCACGTAGGGTGGGGAAGGTGAATAGCCATACCAGTCGGGACCGCAGCTGGGCCGAAGACGCCATCCGCCGGATCGAAGCCGAGGCGGCACGTTCCGCCGACACACACCTGTTCCAAATTCCGGTGCCCACGGGCTGGGCGGTCAAGGTGTACCTCAAGGACGAGTCGACGCACCGGACCGGCAGCCTCAAGCACCGGCTGGCCCGGTCCCTGTTCCTCTTTGGACTGGTGAACGGCTGGATCCGGGAAGGCACCACCGTGGTGGAGGCTTCCAGCGGGTCCACGGCCGTATCCGAAGCCTACTTTGCGCAGCTGCTGGGCGTGCCGTTCATCGCCGTGATGACCAGGACCACCAGTGCGGAGAAGATCGCGCTGATCCAGCAGTACGGCGGCAGCTGCCACTTTGTGGACGATCCTTCCGAGGTCTACGCCGCAGCCGAGGACCTTGCCCGCAGCACCGGCGGCCACTATATGGACCAGTTCACCTACGCCGAGCGGGCCACGGATTGGCGCGGCAACAACAACATTGCCGAATCGATCTTTTCCCAGCTGTCGCTGGAGGAGCATCCGGTGCCCGAATGGATTGTGGTGGGCGCTGGCACCGGCGGGACCAGCGCGACCCTGGGCCGGTACATCCGCTACCACCGTTATCCCACCCGGCTGGCGGTGGTGGACCCGGAACGTTCGGCCTTCTTCCCCGCCTGGCAGACCCCCGATGTGCCCGCCGTGGGCGGACCGTCCCGGATCGAGGGGATCGGCCGGCCGCGCCCTGAACCGAGCTTCATTCCGGCCGTGATCGACCACATGATCCAGGTGCCCGACGCCGCCTCCGTGGCCGCTGCAAGGCACCTGCGGAGTGTGGCCGGGCTGCATGCGGGGCCGTCCACGGGCACCAACCTCTGGGGCGTATGGCAGCTCGCCGCCGAGATGGAAGCACAGGGCAAGGCCGGCAGCATCGTGTCGCTGATGTGCGATTCGGGGGACCGCTATGCGGCGTCTTACGGCGACGACGACTGGCTGGCTTCCCGGGGCCTGGATCCGGCTCCCGCAGAGGCCCGGCTGCAGGAACTCTTCGCCACCGGAAAGTGGCCCGCGCCCTAGGGGGAAACTCCGGCGGTGTCCGGGAACGAAGGCGCCGCGGCCTCAAAATCGATCCGCATCACTACCCGCCGCAGGGTGGGATGGCTGACCTCCGTGAACCCAGCGGCATCGAAAACACTGCGGCTGCCTACGAACAGTTCGCCCCAGGCCACCTCCTTTCCCGGCTCGGTCAGCATGGGGTAGCCCTCCAGGGCCCTGGCTCCCCGCTCCCGGGCGAATCCGACGGCACCCCGTGCCAGTGCATAGCTCACCCCCTGACGCCGGTAGCCCGTCCGGGTGACGAAGCAGGTGACGGCCCAGACGCCGTCGTCGGTCTTGTCTTCTGTCCGCCCGCTCCACGGAACCCGCAGCCGTTCCAGCCGGGGATAGGCGGTGCGCGGTTCCACCGCGCACCAGCCAACAGGTTCGGCGTCCAGATACGCCAGCAGCCCGCTGGTTGATCCGGCGTCAGGGCTGCCGCAGTTGGCCTGTTGCCGCAGCCGGTAAGCCCGCTCTTCCTGCGGCATGGCCCGCCACTGCTCCCGGCTGGCCTTGAACCACTGGCACTGGCAGCGGTGCGGGTCCCCGCGCCCGGCGAAGACGGCCTGCAGATCAGCCGGGGAGCCCTGGTTGGCGGGCCGGACTGTCAGTGTCCCGCCGTTCGGGCTCACCGTTCCGATTGTGCGGGACATTGTGGTCCTCCTGCTCGGTGCCGGTTTCCTTGGGGTTCGCGGTGAGGTGGTGCTTGAACCCGATGTGTGTGGGCTCGAAGCCAAGGCTTCGGTAAAACCGGTGCGCGTCTTCGCGCCTGAGATTGGAAGTGAGCTGGGCCAGTCCGGCACCGTTTTGCCGCCCTTGGACAAGGGCCCAGTCCATCAGCGCGGCTCCCAGACCGCGTGACCGGAGATCGGCGCGAACATGCACCGCCTCCACCTGCAGCCGGGTTACGGCTCCGGCCGCCAGGCACGGGAGCAGAGTCAGCTGGGCAGTGGCCGCAATGGTTCCGGCGCCGTCCTCAACGACGGCGAGGAAATGGGCGGGGTCCGCATCGATGGCTTCGAAGGTGCGCCGGTAGGTGTCCAGATCGGGGTGCGGTGCTTCCGGCGACCCGAGCGCGTCTGCCTCCAATAGCGCCGCGATCGGCCCGACGTCGGCCCGACAGGCCCGGCGCACGCGGAAGGACCCGGCCAGCAGCGGGGCAGGATGGATTTGCATGCCCGCAGTCTGCCACACCCGTCCCGCAGTGCCGGAGAGCAGGTGCCGGAAACGGCCCGCTCCATTGACCGGCTATGCCGGGGCGGGCAGGGTTAATGGGACCGGACCACCGCTGCCGCCGTCAGGAGCCGTTTATGCTTCGTATTCTTTCGATTGACGGTGGTGGCATCCGCGGCATCATTCCAATCACCTGGCTGATGGCGCTGGAGGAACAGACCGGACGGCGGACGGCTGACCTCTTTGACCTGGTGGTGGGCACCTCGGCCGGCGGCATGGCTGCCCTCGCGCTGGTCTCGCCGCGGAACGGAGGAACGCCGTACAGCGCCGACGAGGTGCGGCAGTTGAATCTGGACAGCGCCGAGGAAATTTTCCCCCAGGATCCCGGAGATCCGCACGCCGGAGATCCGCAGGCCGGTGCCCCTCAAACCGCGGACCAGTATGCCGGTGCCCCGCGCTACGCTGCTGAACCCCTGCAGCATTATCTGGGGGAGGCACTTGGTGATGAGCCCCTGTCCCGGGCGGTCCGGCCGGTAGCAGTGACCACCTGCGACCTCGCCCGCACCGAAGCCCTGTACTTTGCCGGCGGCGGGCTGGAACCCTCTGTCCTGGGCGACGCATCCATGGCGCTGGCGGCCCAGGCAACGGCGTCGCTGCCCCGGTACTTCCCGGCGGTGCCCTACACCGATCCGGAGGGGACGGCCCGGCAACTGGCAGACGGCGGGCTGGCTGCTGATGATCCCGCACTGCTGGGATATTCGCTGGGTTCGGTATTGCCGCAGGCTGTGGACGGCGTCCTGCTGGTCTCCCTGGGCACCGGGACCAGCACCGGGACCCGTAACGCGGGGCTGCGGCTGGGCGCGGAACAGACCCAGCAGACCCCCGAACTGCAGGTCCTGGAAAAAGACCTGGCCATGGTGTTGAGCGGGCCCGGACAATTGGCCCGGGATTGCCTGCAGCTGATCCTGGGCGACAGGTATGTCCGGATCCAGACAGACCTGCTGCCAGCGGCCAGCAATGCGTCCGACGATGCCAGCCAAGACAACTTGGAGGGCCTGATAGCGACCGCCGAGAAGATGGTGCAGGACACGTCCGCGGACCTGGACCGGCTGGCCCGGCAGCTTCCGGAGGGGTGAGGGCCTTGGCGGCGGAAGTAATCAGCGGAAGAATTATGGGAAAAGTGCTGTTGTGCAGCGCCCTGTATCGGCAACTCTTCCCGATCCGGCGATGAGAGAGGCAGCTGTGGGCGAAAACTTGAGGCGGGTCCGTCGAATAGTGCATGTGCAGTTCGGGACCGGGCAACCCGCAGACAATTACACCCAAACCTGCGACCGGCTTGACGCGGCGATTGCCGCCACGGCGGCGAGTCAGGAGGTGCTTCGGAACCAGGCCCGGGCGGCATGGGAGGTGGTGCGGCACTACGGTGCCGTTACGCGGTCCTATGAAACCCGCATGAAAAGCCTGGAAGCCGTCATAGCCGAGGAGCATCTGGCCGGCGGCCAGGCTGTCAGCCTCGCCCAAACCGCGCACCGCATGTATGACCTCGCGGTGCGCATCGAAGCCACGGCTCGTCACCACTTTGACGTTGTCCGTACCAAGGAATCCCGTGTGGAGGAATTGATGCACAAGCTAACAAGTTCCAAAGCCCAGCTGAAGCTGGCCCAGACTGCGGAGAACCACCGGAACCGGCTGCGTCTGCTGGAAGCAGGGGCCGAACAGGATCCCCTGATCCACAGCCGAAGCAGATATGACCGGGAGCTGCACGAAGCTGCGCGGCTCGCCCACGAAGCCGAGGCGCTGGCGGGGCTGAAGGGCGGCTGGTCATGATGCCCGCACAGACCAGTCCGGTTTTGGTCCCCATACCGCTCAGCCCGCGGCGGAGCCATTCGCTGCGCACGGTCGCCGGACTGAGCATGGCCGCCATGCTGTTCCTCTTCCTGGGCGGCGGGGACCTGGTGACGGTGCTTATCGGGTTCGGCTTCATCCTCCACCCGGTGCAGGCAGCCACCGACAAGCTGGTCCGCTGGCCCCGCCAGGACCGCACCGACGCCGAGTCCCTGACCCGTGTAGTCCGCGAATACTTCTACAACGCACCCGCCGTCGATACCCGGGGCGTGCGGGAGCTGGCGGCAACACGGCAGCTGCAGATTAACGACGACGGCGGCGGGCAGCTGCGCATCGCCCTCACCGGCCGGCGGAAGCCAACTCCTGCAGGCAGCCGGCCTGAGGCCCGGCTGTCCTACCGGTGCGGGGACGTGGGCTTGGCGGACTTCGACCGCCTGCTGCAGAACGCCGAACGTGATCCGTCGGTGCGCCGTGCCACGGACCGGATGCGGCGCCCGGAACCCGGCCGGGCCGCGTCCTGACAGCACACGGGTGGCTACACCCGCTGCCGGGGTTGCCGGGCTGCCTGAGTCTCGGCCGGCGCCCCGGCAACGGACCCCCGTTCCGGCTGGGATCATGGAGGTATGCAAACTCTCAGCCTCCAGGACGCCATCAGCCTCGCCGAACGGGCAGCCGCTGTGGCCGAAGACCATATTCCCTACGGTTCCGGGCTGGGTGCTCCGACGTCGTTTACGCTGGCCTGGCTTCTGGCGCGCAGCGGCATGGAAGGCATCCGGGTAGCCAGCGGCAGCTCGGGGATGGGGGACCATTTCTGGGTGGAAACCGGGCAGTGGCGGATTGATCCGACCCTGCGCCAGTTCGCGCAGCTGAACCACAAACCCCTGGTGGAGCCGGTGGAAGAACCCGGCAATTTCGCGGCGACCAAGTATTACGCGGTCCCGTCCACCCGGCAGGAAGCGGTGCGTGAGGTCTCCTACGGATTCCGCAACGCCGCCGAGACCGAAGACTTCGTGCGCGAGATGGAAGCGGCCATCGCCCTGTAAGGGGCCCCGCAGCCTCCCGGGCATAGCTCAAACGGCACCGGATGTACTAGCCTCGGGCGGACCCACTGCCGGGAGTAGCCAAGGGGCACTGCATGCACGAGAACCGTGAGCTGGTCGAGGCCCGAATCAACCGCTTCCTGCGTGAACGTCTGCCGGGCCGGGTATGGCGGGAGCGGCAGGCGGCGGCGCTCGCGGTCTGGGAGGCGCCGGGGGAACCGGTGCCGTTCTCCCTGGCGGTGGGCCGGGACTACCGGCCCTTCAGCACCGGTTCGCCGTGGGGCGCACCGTGGGGGACCACCTGGTTCCGGGTGTCCGGTACCGTGCCGGAAGGCTGGGAACCGGGCAACGGAAACCGGGCAGAGCTGTTGATCGACCTGGGGTTCCCCGGGGGTGGTCCCGGATTCGGGGCCGAGGCGCTGGTCTACACGCCGGACGGCGGCATTGTGAAGGCGGTGGAGCCGAGGAACATGTTTGTTCCCCTGCCCCAGGCACCCGGCGAGGCCTTTGAGTTTTACGTGGAGGCGGCGTCGAACCCGAATGTCGCCGCAGGGTTCACCTTCGCCCCTACGCCGCTGGGAGACCGGAACACCGCGGGGGAGGCGCCGCTGTATGTGTTCCGGTCCGCCGATGTTGCCCTGTTCGATGCCGGCGTGTGGAACTTGGTCCGGGACTTCTGGACGCTCAACGGGCTGATGCACGAACTGCCCATGGACCTGCCGCGTCGGTATGAGATCCTGCGGGCCCTGGAACGGGCAGTGACTGCCGTGGACCCTGCGGATGTACCAGGTACTGCTGCGGCCGGGCGGCAGCAGTTGGCGCCCGTGTTGTTCTCACCCGCCTATGCCGGTGCGCACCGGGTATACGCCGTCGGGCACGCCCACATTGACTCGGCCTGGCTGTGGCCGGTGCGCGAAACCGTCCGGAAGGTGGCCCGGACGTTCGCCAACGTGCTGGAGTTGATGGACACCGAACCGGAGTTCGTTTTCACGGCGTCCTCCGCCCAGCAGTACGCCTGGCTGCAGGAGCACTACCCGGAGCTGTTCGCCCGGGTGGCGGAACGGGTGCGTGAAGGCAGGTTTGTTCCGACCGGCGGGATGTGGGTGGAATCGGACACCAACATGCCCTCCGGGGAATCCCTGGCCCGCCAGTTCGTGGCCGGAAAACGGTTCTTCCGGGAGCAGCTGGGGGTGGAGCCGGAAGTGGTGTGGTTGCCGGATTCCTTCGGCTACTCAGCCGCGCTGCCCCAGATCGCGCGGGCTGCGGGAGCACGCTGGTTCTTGACCCAGAAGATCTCCTGGAACGAAACCAACACCATGCCGCACTCGACCTTCCGCTGGGAAGGCATCGACGGCACGCAGCTGTTTACCCACTTCCCGCCAGTGGACACGTACAACTCTGAGCTGTCCGGGCAGGACCTGGCACGGGCGCAGCGGCAGTTCGCGGAGAAGGGGTTCGCCAACAGTTCGCTGGTGCCCTTCGGCTGGGGTGACGGCGGCGGCGGACCCACCAGGGAAATGCTCGCCGCCGCGCACCGGACGCAGTCCCTGGAAGGATCCCCGACTGTCCGGCTCGCTACTCCCGAACAGTTCTTCGCGGCGGCCGCGGCAGAACTGGCGGACCCGCCGGTGTGGTCCGGTGAGCTGTACCTGGAGTTCCACCGCGGCACCTACACCAGCCAGGCCAACACCAAAAAAGGAAACCGCCGCAGCGAGGCCCTGCTGCACGAGGCCGAACTGTGGTCCGCTGCCGCCACGCTCCGTGCCGGTGCCGCCTATCCCTACCGGGAGCTGGAACTGGCCTGGCAGACGGTGCTGCTGCAGCAGTTCCACGACATCCTGCCCGGCACCTCCATCGCATGGGTCCATCAGGAGGCGGAGCGGAACTATGTCCGGGTGGCCGCGGAACTGGAAGTGCTGATCGGCAACGCGGCGCAGGCGCTGCTGGGGGAGGGCGCTGAATCGGCGGTGTTGAATGCGGGGCCGTATCCGCTGGAGGGGACGCCGGCGTCGGGCGCGGGACCGGTGCCGGGTCCGGGGATGGGGACGTGGGAACCGTCCGGCGGCGGCTGGCGCATCAGCAGCGGCCGGCTGCGGCTGCAGGTCACTGCCGACGGATTGTTCAGTTCCCTGATCGAGTCCGGCTCCGGCCGGGAGGCGTTCCCGGCCGGCCGGCCCGGGAACCTGTTCCAGCTCTTCCGCGACACTCCCAACCAATGGGATGCGTGGGACTTGGACGCGCACTACCGCTTCAGCAGTACGGATTTGATGCAGCCCGAGGCCATGGTGCCGGAAGCAGGCGGACGGGTGCTGCGGATTGAACGCTCCTTCGGGCACACCCGGATCACCGAACGGGTGTCGCTGAGCCCGGACGGTTCAGCGGTGGACCTGGACCTGGAGGTGGACTGGCACGAGCGGCAAAAACTGCTCAAGCTGGCCTTCCCGCTGGACGTGCACGCCGACCGGGCGGCGTCGGAAATCCAGTTCGGCCATATCTTCCGGCCCACCCATGCCAACACCTCCTGGGATGCGGCCCGGTTTGAAACCGTGGCGCACCGGTGGATCCATGTGGGCGAGCCGGGCTTCGGCGTCGCCGTGGCCAACGATTCAACCTATGGACATGACACTTTCCGCGAGGTGGTGGACGGGCGGCCCTGCACCATGGTGCGGGTGTCCCTGCTCCGAGCACCGCTGTTTCCGGATCCGGACACCGACCAGGGGTTGCACCGGTTCCGGTATTCGCTTCGGCCCGCCTCCGGGATTCCTGATGCCGTGGCGGAGGGCTACAGGCTGAACCTGCCGCTGCGCACCGTGACCGGAACGGCCCGGACCCACCTGGCACCGCTGATCAGGGTCAGCAGTCCTGCGGTGGTGGTGGAAACGGTGAAGCTGGCCGAGGACCGCAGCGGGGACGTGGTGGTGCGGCTCTACGAAGCGCACGGCAGCCGGGCGGAGGCCCAGCTGCGCACTGACTTCCCATACATGGCGGTCGAGGCCACCGACCTGCTGGAACGTACGGTCGAATCGGATGTGCTGGGCGGGGAGGTATCCGGGGCGGTCTCCGGAGCTGCCGGACCGGTGCTGCGGCTGCGGCCCTTTGAACTGGTCACACTGCGTTTCCGCCGGGCCTGACACCGGGGTTCTACTTTGAGATGTTCTCTTCCGCCACCCTCAGCAGCTGTTCCTCGTTCTCCCGCACGTCGACAGGGCGTTTGCCGGACAGCTGCCGGTTGGGGGTATAAAACCACAGGGCAATCTGCTCGTCCGGCCAGCCGGCGTAGCGTCCCATCCGGATGACATCCTTGACTGCAGGGATGACCCGCCCGCCGGCAGGCTCGAACTGGAACCCCGGATACAGGAAATGCCCGCCGCGCTGGACGGCCAGTATCCGGCCCTTGCCGGTGAGCTGGCGCGCCATGGCGTTCTGTCCGCCGCCGAACCCCAGCCGCTGGGCTATCTGCGAGATGGTGAACAGCCCGCCGTCCCGTTCCATGACCTGCCACTGTTTCTCCGCGTCGCGGTCAGCAGCAGTGGCCTTTTCGGCGCCGCGTTTCGCCGCCGGAGCAGAGCCGGCGGGGGCCTTCTCGGAGCTGTGCCGCTGGGGCTGACGATCGCTCATGCGGCCAACGCTACCGCCGCAGCGGAGACAGGGGCAGGGGTGGTGCCCACTTTGGGCCCTGCAACCACCACAGGCAGGTTAGACGGCGTCCGGGCGCTTCTCGCCGGCTTCCACGGCTGCACCAATCCGGTTGCCGTCGACGGGCATGGGGCAGGTGCCGAATTCAGTGAAGGCGCTGGGATAGTTCACGGCGAAGTTGAAGTCCAGGACTACGGTGCCTCCCGCCGCTGTGCCTGCCCCGGTTCCGGTTCCGGCTTCAGCCCCGGGTGCAGGTGCGGGGAACGTCAGGCTGCGCCACCCGGCCGTTGATCTGCCGTTGGTCTTGTCGTGGAAGGTCAGGTTGAGGGTGCCCGGACCGGCGGCGCTGACCTGCAACCGGTGTTCGGCTGCATCCCCTGGCAGGAACAAGAGAACCTCGCCCACGGAACGCTGTACCCCCGGAACTTCCGGATGGGCCGTCCGGATGGGCACTTCCACAGGCTGGCGGTAGGGTTCGAACCGGCCGGAAAGAACCCACTCCGGCGCGTATTCGTAGACGGGCACGCCGCTAAAAGACGTCCGCACGGGCGAGGCAGCGTCACGGGGACGCAGCGCATACCGTCCGGCCCTGCGGGCAAGTTCAACCACAACCTGCCCGCCGCTTCCGGCCCCGAATCCGACCCAGTTCAGTGATTCCTCGTCCGCCAACGACGCCGTCAGCCGGCCCTGTGCCGGTTCACCAGAGGCCAGCACCCGCAGGCCGTCAGCGGCAGCGGCTGCCAGCACCGCGCCGTCGTCGGACCCGGACCAGAGCCCGGGCAGGCCGTCGAACTTGGCGGGGTGCTCCGGCAGCCAGTAAAAACCGGACAGGCTGAGCCATCCGTGCTCCTCTGCCAGGGTCGCATTGCGCCGTTCGCGGAAGCGGAGCCACTCAGTGCGGGCTGTGTCGTCAATGCTCATGGAACCAGTATCCCCAGATCCGTCCGTTTCCCCGGAATGCAGCGCTGCAACCCGGTTGTCCGCCTCCCCGCCGGCGGTCATGGAAAACTGGAGTTATGCAGCCGTTCGACAAAGTCCAGCCCATTGTCCTGCTTGTGGACAAAACCGACCCCGCAGCGCACCGTGACGCCGTGGCGGCAGCCGCTGTCGCCAGCGTTCGCGCGTACGCCGCCACCGGGGACAGCGAGGCCTGGGAGAATTGGCTCTACGGCCGGTTCACGAAAACCGTGCGCCGTGCCAATCCCACCACCTTTGCCCGCTTGGCCGCTGCCGCGCCGTCGGGCGCTGTCACCGTGGGCCGGGCGCAGGCCATTGCCTTTGAACCGGTCACTTACGAACAGATGCCCAAGGACCTGGCCAAGCTGCAGGTCTCGGGCACACAGCTGCCCGACGACGAACCGGTGCCCTGGCCGCGGTCCGCGCCGGTGATCGTCCTCAACGCGGACCTTGAGATGTCCACGGGGAAGGCTTCAGCCCAGGCCGCCCACGCCCTGCTGTCCTGGTTCCTGCAGCTGCCGTTCGCCGAGCAACTGGCCTGGCATGAGGCCGGCGAGCCCGCCGGCGTCCGCTTCACTGCAGGGGAACGGTTCGCTGCACTGGCCGGAAGCGACGGAACCGGTCCGCTGATTGTCGACGCCGGAATGACCGAAATCGCTCCCGACACCGCCACGGCTTTTGTTGTAATCGCCGCGGACGAACCCGCACCGCGCCCCTAGGGCGTGGTAGAAAGTTTCGAATGAGCCAGACGCGGAAGACCCCTGCAGGACACGGAACCCGGCCTTCCCTTCCCCTCTTGCTGACAGCGCTGGCCGTCATCCTGGTGGCGGTGAACCTGCGGCCCGGTGCTTCGTCCGTGGGGCCGGTGCTGGCAGAACTGCAGGCCGGGCTGGGGATCGGTGCCACCGCAGCGGGAGTGCTTACTGCGCTGCCCGGGTTGACCTTCGCCGTAGTCGGGGCGCTCGCAGTCGCGATTTCCCGCAAAGCAGGCATCAACGGGTCCATCCTCCTTGCTCTGGCCGCCATCGCTGCCGGGCTGCTGCTCCGGTCCCTGGTGAATTCCGCTGCCCTGTTCCTGCTGCTGACGGTGCTGGCTTTCGCCGGCATGGCGGTGGGCAACATCCTGGTTCCGGCGTTCATCAAGCGCCACGGAGGGGCGCGGCTGGCCCTGATGAACTCGATCTACGGAACCACCCTGGCTTTGGGAGCAACCCTGCCGCTGCTGCTCGGCGGGGTGCTGGCCGGAGGGGATCCCAACGGCTGGCGGCTGAGCCTGGGTATCTGGGGTGCAGCGGCCCTGGTGGCCTTTGTCCCGTGGACCCTTGTCGCGGTTAAAACCGGCCGCGACGTGGTGGCGGGAGAACAGCGGCAACGCAGGGAAATGAAGATGCGTTCCTCCCGCACCGCCGTCGCGCTGAGCATTTTCTTCGGGGTGCAGTCCATGCACGCCTACGTGCAATTCGGCTGGGCGGCGCAGATTTACCGCGATGCGGGCCTCGAGCAGGGGCAGGCGGGGTTGATGGCGGCCATCATCGCAGCACTCGGCATTCCCGGCGGGCTGATCATGCCGGCGCTCGTGGCCCGCTCCTCCCGGCTGCGGTTCTACATTGCGGGCCTGGGCGTTCTAATGCTGGCCGGGTACACGGGACTGCTGCTGGCACCGGCCACCCTGCCCTGGCTGTGGGCGCTGTGCCTGGGGCTGGCCGGGTTTGCCTTCCCGACCGCCCTGGCCCTGATCACTGCCCGTTCGCGGGAGCCTCGCACCACCGCCCGGCTTTCGGGCTTCATCCAGCCCGTGGGGTACCTCCTGGCCGCTTTGGGGCCGTTCGCCATTGGCGCGCTGCACGATGTTTCGGGCAGTTGGACCCTGCCGTTGGCGATCCTGCTGGGCTCAGCCGTGGTGATGGTGGGCGCGGGCATCCGGGCCGCTGCACCGGTCTATGTGGACGACGAACTGGAGACGGCCCAAAAAGCCCGGTGATAGGTTCGTAAGGACTGGCACTACCGCTGGCACCTGCTTATTGAGAGGAAGGCTTGCACATGGACAACCGTTTTGAGGGCAAGGTCGTAATTGTCACCGGCGCCGGATCGGGCATTGGCGAGGCTACGGCCCGCGGGTTCGCCGCCGAAGGAGCTACCGTGGTCATGACCGACACAGTCGCCGAAAAAATCAATGAAACCCTGGCCGATCTGCCGGGCGGCCGGGCCACCGCCGTCGTCGCCGATTCGGGCAACTGGGACGATGTCCGCAAGCTGGTTGAAGACACCGTCGCCGCGCACGGGCACCTGGACATCCTCGTGAATAACGCCGGTACGCTCTCCCAAGGGCCGGTGGAGGAGACCGACGTCGAGGAATGGCACCGGGTGCTGGACACCGACCTTTCCGGAGTGTTCTACGGCACCAAGGCGGCCATGCCTCACCTGATCGAAAGCCGCGGCTGCATTGTGAACACGTCATCCGTTTCCGGTATGGCCGCGGACTGGAACATGAGCGCCTACAACGCTGCGAAGGGCGGGGTCACCAACTTCACCCGCGCAGTGGCACTGGACCACGGCAAGGACGGGGTACGCGTGAATGCCGTGGCTCCCGGGCTGATCTGGACCGATCTGGTGGAGGACAAGAAGGACGACGAGGAGCAGAAGGCCAAGTTCGCGGAACGGATTGCCCTGGGCCGCATCGGGCAGCCCGATGAAGTGGCCGACGCGATCCTGTTCCTGGCCTCCGATGCCGCTCGCTTCATCACTGGGGCGATCCTTCCCGTGGACGGCGGCACGACCGCCAGCAACGGACAGCCGCCGCAGGCCTAGGGAGTTTTGGCTGGGGATTTTGGCTGGGGTTTTGGCGGCGAGCTTTGCTGGGGGGAGCCGGGCCGGCTCGCAAATTACATCCCACTGCGGCGCTCGCTGACGGTGCTCTGCTCAGAACGGCGGAACTGTTTCCCCTAAGCGGTCCGGTACAGGGCGTGGTGGCGCCAGTTCCAGAAACGGTTCGGTTCGGTAGACCCGTCCGCTCGGTGAGGTCCACTCCACCACGCCCGGTTCCGGTTGCCGGGCCTTCCAGAATCCCAGGGTTTTGAACCGGTGGTGCCGCCGGCACAGATGGGCCAGGTTTCCGTGGTCGGTGGGACCTCCGGCCGCCCAATCCGTAGTGTGGTCAATTTCCGAGAGTGCAGTGCTGACCCGGCAGCCGGGGAACCGGCAGGTCCCATCCCGGGCACGCAGCCAGCGGGCCAGCCCGGCCGGGACTTTCCGCCGCCTGCCTACGCCCAGAATTTCCCCGGTGTCCGGGTCCTGGACGAGGCCGGTCCAGCGGGTCGCGTTGCGGGCGAGCCGGCGGGCTGCTTCGGCACTGATGGGCCCGTAGCCGTGCAGTTCGGCTGGGTCTTCGTTGGCGCCGAACAGGGTTTCGGCGTTGATCAGGACCATGATTTCCGCCCGTGGCAATACACCCGATTTATCCGCGTCCTCGTCAGCGATGGCTTTCTCCGGCCCGCTGCCTGCTGCGCGGCCAGCAGCACGACCACCACCGGCAGCGTCGGGTCCTGTGCCCGATCCGCGGCGTGCACTCCCGTCATTGAACCGGGCAGAACCAAGACCGCCCATAAGCAACTGGGCCAGAATGTCCGAGCGCAGCTGGTCCGTGGTCGGGGAATCCCCATCAGACTGTTCACCACGGGCCGCACTGCTCAGCGCGGTGTAGATCTGTTGTGCTTCCGCGGCACGAAGATGCGCGGACAGGCAGGACATCCCGTCTTCTTCGCGGTCCACAGTGACCCGGCGCTTCTCGAACGCACTCTGGTGCCGAACGGGAATGGTTTGCGGGTACTTCGTCTCCCGCAGCCGGCGGGCCTTGGCGGAAAGCTGGGACCGGGTCTGACCTGCGGCCTTCAACAGGGCAGCTTCAAACTCCGGCAGCTCGGCGGCAGGAACACTTTCGCACTGGTCCAGCACCACCTGGGCATGCCCGTAGCTGAGGCGCCCGTCCTGCAGTGCGTCCAGCGTGGCGGTATGGGCGCCAGATAGGAGGCCGGCTTCGAACATCAGCCGCTGCGCGGTGCCGTGCGGTATCTGCAGGAGGGCGGCACACTCCGCTGCGGCAAGGGTGAACGCCATCCCGGGTTCCACCCGGCCGGTCGCGCCGGCGTAATCCTCCCGGAAAATGGTTTCCATCCGGTTCAGCATCCGGGTTCGCTGCGCCTCCGCCCACGCGATCAGGTGTGCGACCCGGACCAGGACTTCACCGGTGGCCTGGTCGTCGAAGGATTCGAGGTTCTGCAGAGCCAGGGTTCCACTGAAACCATCCGGAAATCCCGAGGCAGCACTGGTCTGGTCGGCGGCAGTGCCGGCACCCGGGTCCGCCCGAAACACCGCTAATGTGCGATCCGTGTCCGACGCATCCTTGGTACCAGCCCGCCCCTCGGCGGTCCGGCGTGCAGCCTCTGGCTCTTCGGTTATCCGTTCGGTGTTCCCGAGCTGATCCATGCCTCAAGAATTTCACTAGGCACTGACATTTCCGCGCCCAAAACAGGGCCACAATGACTCCTGGGAAAAGTCCAAATACCCGACTTTCGAACGCGACTACCTAGGTCCGGAAGGCACCCCGGAAGGCACCCCGGAAGGCGCCGCTCAATACGCCCCAGAGACCCCCACCGGTCACCGCAGGTAGGACGCACCGTTCACATCGATGATGGTGCCACTGGTCCACACCGGCGCCTCGGTCGCCAGCCACGCCACGGTGGCCGCGACTTCCTCCGGCTCGGCCACGCGGTTGAACGGACTCTGCGCCCGGATCGCCACACCGCTCTCTCCCTCCAAAGCGGGCCGGCCCATCCGGGTATCCACAAAACCCGGAGCGACGGCGGCGGCGAAGACGCCGTGCGGAGCCAGGGACAGGGCCAGGGACTGGGTGAGCGCGTGCAGTCCGGCCTTGCTGGCCGCATAGGCGGGATTCTCGGGTTCCCCGCGGAACGCCCCGCGCGAGCCCACATTGACCAGCCGGCCGCCGTCGGGCCCCTGCGGACGGGACATCAGGTGGTCGGCCATCAGCCTGCACAGGTTCGCCGGTGCTACCAGGTTCACGTCCAGGGTTTGCCGCCAGGCCTGCTGCCAGTCGGTATAGGACCCGGACGTCACCGGCTGCGCCCGGAACACCCCGGCATTGTTGACCAGCACATCCAACCCGCCCAGGGTCCCCACTGCTTCAGCGAAAACGCGTTCGCATTCCTCCGGCGAGGACAGATCGCCGACGACGACGGCGTGCCCGGTCCCGGGAAGGGCGGCAGCCACCCGGCGGGCCGCCTCGCCGTCGTGACCCGTATGCAGCGCAACTGTGCAGCCGGCCTCCGCGAGGGCCGCTGCGATTGCGGCGCCGATGCCCCGACCCGCTCCGGTGACCAAAATCTTCTTTTCCATGGCTACAGAGCCTACCCGGCTGACCGACTGCACCGGGTCTGACCGACTGCACCGGGGCTTGCCGGCTGCGCCGGGGCTAGCCGGCTGCGCCGGGTCAGGACGGGGAAGGCCGGGACGCTTCCAATGCCGCAATGAGGGTGGCGGCGTCATAGGGCCCGTGATGCCGGCGGGTGCCGACAAAAAACGTGGGTGTGCCGTTCAGGTCCATGGACTCGGCGTCGAGGGCATCATCCAAAACCCGGTTGCTGACCTCGGCGGAGCGCTGGTCCGCCTCGAAGCGTTCCATGTCGAGTCCCACCTCTTCCGCAGCGCGCAGCAGGTCTTCGGGCAGCAGGTCATCCTGGTGCTCAAAGAGGTAGGAGCTGTAGGAACGGAATTGTCCCTGCAGAGCGGCTGCCTCGGCCGCTTCCGCAGCTGCCACGGCATTCGGATGGACGCGGGAGAGCGGGAAATGCCGCCACACGTAGCGCAGCTGGGGTCCGAAGTGCTCCCGTACTTCCATGATGGTGCCGGTGGCCTTGCTGCAGAACGGGCATTCATAGTCTCCGTACTCCACCAGCGTAAGCGGGGCGTCCGGCGGGCCCACCACATGGTCCCGGGACGGATTCACCGGACGCGCCAAGACCTGTCCCGGCGGAACCGCGGGGCGCCGCCGCTCCAGGACTCCGAAGACCGCCGCCCCTGCGGCGAAAGCGAGGACGGACGCGGCCAGAACAGCGACGCGTGCCTCGTTCTGCACGCCGGGATCGGGGATGGCCAGCCCGATGATGAACAGGGCAATGGTGAAGCCGATGCCGGAAAGCGCTGCCCCGCCGGCAATCCGGCCCAGAGTCAGCCCGGGACCGAATTCCCCAATCCGCAGCCGCTTCAGTACCGCCGAGGCCCCGAAAATGCCAATAAACTTCCCCAGTACCAGGCCGCACACAATGCCCCACGCCAGCGGCGACTGCGCTGCCCGCAGCAGGGACTGCCCATCCAGCCGGACCCCCGCGTTGGCAAGGGCGAAAAGCGGAAGAATCGCATAGTCCACATAGGGGGTATATGCGCTGTGCAGACGTTCATTAATGGAAATCGATTCCCGCAGGCTGGACGCGGCAGCACGGGCATAGCCGGAGTTGGGCGACTGGCGGAAAACGCGGGCGAGGTCCAATGCGTGTTCCACCTGGTGCCGGCCGGGTGCAAACACCGGAACCAGCAGGGCGATGCCGACGCCGGCGAGGGTCGGGTGCACGCCCGAAGCGTAGAAGGCCAGCCAGGTAAGTACCGCCAGGACGGCATAGGCGGGACCGCGGCCCCGGGGCAGGTACCGGGTGCAGAAGACGGCGCCCAATCCGGCGAAGGCCAGGATCAGGGCCAGGGGATTCAAGTGATCGGTGTAGACCACAGCGATGACGCTCAGGGCGGCGACGTCGTCCACCACCGCCAGGGTCAGCAGGAAGATCCGCAGCCGGCCGGGAACTTTGGGGCCCACTATGGCCAGGGCGCCCAGCAGGAAGGCAGTGTCCGTGGAAATGACCACACCCCAAGCTCCGGCGTTGTCCGTCCCCATGGTTAAGAGCAGGAAAATCACTGCCGGTACCGCCAAACCCGCGGCCGCGGCCACCACCGGGACCACGGCCCGGGACCGGTTGGTCAGTTCTCCCAGGGCAAATTCCCGGCGCACCTCCAACCCGACGACGAAAAAGAAAACGGCCATCAAAACATCGTTGACCAGTTCGCGCAGGGTCAGTTCGAGGTCCATTCCGCCGGCGCGCACCTCTACGGTAGCCGCCCAGAACTTCTCGTAGGAGCCGGCTAGTGATGGGCTCACCCATACTCCGTTTGCCCACAGCACCGCTGCGAGCGTGGCCAGCAGCAACAGGGCAGCAGGCCGTTTGGGGCCCGTGCTGACCCTCCCGGGGGCAGAGGCAATGCGCTGCGGGCGGGCGGACACCGGAAGGCCCCCTACACCTGGGCCGGCACCGGCTGCACCAGCCGGCTGCGAAGTTTGCCCACCAACTCCGAGGTCAGTCCGCCGGCACGCAGCACCGCCATCGCCCCGGCCCCGCCGGCGCCACCGGCCCCGCCAGCCCCGGCTGCAGCACCGGCCCGTCCGGCCAGCGTGTCCAGCATGGCCCGCATAGCTGCGGGATGCGCGGCAAGCACCGGGTGGTCCATCGGAATATCCAGGCCGCCGCTGAGGTCTTTCAACCCCATCCGCCGGTATACCTCGGGCAACCGTTCCTGCGTCTTGGCGTAGTCCTGGGTAATGGCCTCCGGATCCGCTCCCAGCGCTGAAAGCAGCGCCGCGGCGAACAGGCCGGTGCGGTCTTTGCCGGCAGCACAATGGAAAAGCACGGCGCCCGGGGAATCGGCCACGGCTTCGAGTCCGCGCACCAGGCTTTCCTTCTGGGCGGTGAAGATCTTCGCGTACCAGCGGCCCACATGCTCAGGGGTGCGGACGGAGGCCAGGAGGTCTCCGGCCCGCTCGGTCGGAGCACCCATGGCATCAGTCAGGGGCAGGGCCAGATACTCCACACCGTGATTGGCGGACGGACCGCGCCCGGTCCGCTGTGCTTCCTCGGGGGAGCGGAGATCGATGACGGTGCGCAGGCCTGCCTCCACCAGCTCGGCGACCTGCTCCGGCGTGGTGGTGGCGACGTCGTCGGCGCGCAGGACCAAGCCGGGCCGGACCTGTCCGCCCGCTACCGCGATGCCACCCAAATCGCGCAGGTTCGCAAGCCGGGACGGGGGAGGAGTTGGTGCTTGCGGCATACCTGGGTTCCTTCTGCTGGATGTGGTCCGCAGCGGTGCCGGCAGCGTCCCGGAGAACAGTTGGGCACCATCTTAGGCACGCAAATGCTCGTGTGCGGCTGCCCCCGCTGTGAGCTGTGACACCGCCGCAGCAGGTTAGCTGCCGCCGCGCAGCCGGTTCAGTTCGCGGCGGTCCTTTTTGGTGGGCCGGCCGGCGCCCCGGTCCCGCACCGGAATGCCGAGCGCGGGGGCTGCTGGACGGGCCGGCGTGTGGTCGGTGAAGCAGTGCGACGCCGCCTCGGCGCCCACGCGTTTGCTGATCAGCTGGCGTACTTCCAGGATCCGTTCGAAACCGGGCTGGCGCACACGGATGGTGTCGCCGGGCTGTACCGGCTGCGCGGCCTTGGCCGGGTTGCCGTTCAGCCGGACGTGCCCGGCACGGCAGGCGGCATTGGCCGCGGACCGCGTTTTGTAGGCACGCACGGCCCACAGCCAGGCGTCCACGCGGACGGATTTGGAGGTGCTCGCTGGAATGCTCATGGATTTTCGAGTCTAGCGAAATCCGCGCAGCCGGTCAGCGTCTTCCTGCGCCTGCAGCTGGCGTGCACTGACAACGCGGCCGACGACGGCGGTTCCCGGGCCGGTCCCTGCGTCTTCTCCTGAAGCAGCCAGCAGTCCGCGCACTTCGGCCGGGGTCAACGGGTCCGGCACCCGGGTGTGGGCCACGGCGTGGCAGGTGGGGCACAGCGGCACCAGATCGCTCACCGGATCCAGGCGGTAGTCCTCGGCGAGATCCGGACCCGGAACCAGGAGGTGCACCTGAATCACGCCGGCACCTGCTGCGCCGTACCGGCTGGCGGGGTCCAGTCCGCAGGCAGCGCAGGCATCACCGTGGAAAGCCAGGCACACCCGCCGCGCCTCGGCGTCCTGCTCAAACCGGTTCACGTGCTGCTGCCGCAGCCACTGGCCGCCAACGGACCCCGGGCCGGGAACCACCGGGTCCGGCTGGGGGCCGATGAATTCGGACCAGATGCGCCGCAGGGCCGGAACCGCGGCGTCGGGAAGTGCGCTCAGGCCGGCCCGTCCAGCCCAAGGCAGCCCGGGCATCCGCTGAAGGAGGAGGGCGATGGGCAACTGCTCGCCCAAGGGGAGCAAGAGATCGAAATCCACCTCAAGGGTGGTGCCCCCGGAAGCAAGGGGGCCGGGCACGGTGCCGTGGCCAACCAACCCGCGCGGGCCGCGCAGGTCGCTGCCGCGCTGCAGCAGCCAGACCTCGGTCCCCGCGGGAACCGGAACCCGGTTCCGGGCGGCCACGCCAAACCGCCGCTGCACCTTTCCGCCGCCGGCCAGAGCGGCCACGGCCGGGGCGAAACCGCCGGGCCAGGGCTCGGGCAGCTCAACGTTGGAGGCGAGAAGAACTGAGGGCATCGGTTACCGGGGCTGGTAGGTCAGGCAGTCCGCCAGTTCGGCGCCCGGCCCTACCCGTACGTCGTGGGCGTCGCACATCAAGTGGTCGTTGAACCTGCACTCGTTGCGCTGGCAGGCGCCCACCTGGGCCAGGACCTTGGGCAGGCCGCCGGTGGCCGAGGTATCAATGAAAGTGGAGCAGCTGGCATGCTCCCGCGATCCGCCCACGGTGATGGCATAAGCCGTACAGCCCTCATGGTTGAAGTCGCAGTTGGTGACGGAGCAGTCTTGGACATTGGCAACATGGTCGGTCATGATTCCTCCATAGCGGGGCTAGTCCGCTTGCAGCAATGGTTATTCGTTCCGTGCCGGACTCCGACCGTACCACCGCCCGGTTGGAATAATTAGGCCGAATTTCCTGCACCTATTTGTGCCGGTTTGTGCCGGTTTGCAGCCTTGTTAGGCGGCCCGGTTATGCCGCGCGCAGCCGGCCGGACAGCCGGTACGCATTTTGTGCCGGACTGCCGGTTGGGTAGAACGGAAGCATGTGTACCGTCCAGGCTGACAATGCCGCTGAGGAATTCCGCCGGGCCGCCGGCATGCAGGGCATGGACCTGGACCGGGGACAGCTGGCCGCCCTGCCCGCCCTCGTGAGCGCCGCCGCTGCAGCGCGTTCGCCCGAACCGGCCGCCGGGAACGCCTCCGTCTATCTGTGGGGGCCGCCGGGCCGGGGCAAGACGTGGCTGCTGGACACCCTGTTCGAGTCGGTGGACATCCAGGCCAAACGCCGCCTGCACTTCCACGATTTCTTCCGCGAACTGCACGCCCGCGTTTTCGCCGGCTACGGCAACCCGGGCTACCGGCGCGAGTCAGCGTTCGCCGCTGCACTGGACCAGATGCTGGGCACCGTGCGTCTGCTGTGCTTCGACGAGTTCCACGTCAATGATCCGGCCGATGCCGCCTTCATCACCCGGATGCTGCGCATGGTGCTGGATCGGGGGATAGTCCTGGTGGCCACGTCCAACTACGCCCCTGCCGAGCTGCTGCCCGATCCGATGTTCCATCACCTCTTCGAACCGGGAATCGCACTGATCACCGGGAATATTCAGGTAGTGGCGCTGGATGCAGGTGTGGATTACCGGACCGTGCCTACCGCCGGAACAACCGCCCGGAACACCAACGGGTTCGCCGCGGGGCATCACCTGCGCCGGTGCGCTCCGGCCCTGCTGGCCCGCGCCGGGCTGTCACTGCCGGGGCCGGGGGAAGCGGCGCAGCTTACCCCGGGTACCCGGACGCTGCAGGCTCTGCGCGATGACGGGACGCAGCTTTGGTTCGACTTCGAGGACCTCTGCCACGCCCAGTCCGCCACCTCGGATTATCTGCAGCTCGCCTCCACCCGGCGGCACTGGGTGATTTGCGGCGTGCCGGAAACCGGCGGTTCCAGCCCCTACGGCTGGCAGCGCTTCGGCAATGTGGTGGACGTGCTGTACGACGCCGGGTGCCGGCTGGATGTGATCGGCCTGCCGGATTATGACGGCGTGTTCCCCGGGACGGGCCATCCCACCGACCTGGCCCGGATCCGCAGCCGGTTCGGCATGCTCCGGCCGGTCCCGTAGGGCGCTTTCATTCTCCGTACCTATTTCCCGGCGTCGGCTGCGTCCCGGGCATCGGCGAGCTTCTGGCGGGCTTTTTCCACGGAGCGGCGGGCAGAGCGGGCCGCCCGCCGGGCAGTGTCCCGTTCGCGTTCCAGCCGCCCGGCCTGCCGGTCTGCTGCCGAGACCTCCCGTTCGAGCTCCCGGATCCGTTCGCGCAGGTCATCGATTTCATCCGTCAGCCGGTCGCGGCGGCCGGCTGCTTCATCTACTTCCTGCTGGGCGGTGTCGAACGCCTCCTGCGCTGTCCGTTCGTCGCCTTCGGCGTCCTGCAGTTCGGACTGCAGCTTCCGGACCAACCGTTCGGCCGCGGCCCGGCGGCGGCTGTCGGCGGCAGAATCTTTCCCGGCGCCCTTCGCCGGGCTTGGAGCTGTCCCGCTGGTGGCTGCGGTACGGTCCCCGGACCCGCTCCGGGCGGGCCGCACCGAGTCCGGATCCGCTACTGCGCCGTCGAGGTCCACTTCTTCCCAGCCGCTGGCAGCAAGGGAGCGGACCAGCTGTCCGCTGGCAACGGCGTCGGCGGCCGCTGAATCAGTCATTGCGGCCCAAAGGGTCTGCTCCGCCTCGCCGGCGAGGGCCTCGCTGACGGGATGGCCCAGGTCCGCGGCCAGGTCCCGGGCCGATCGGACGATGGCACGCAGCAGCCGCTGGCGTTCGGTGCTCAGCCGGCGCAGCTGCTTCTGGTCCAGGTCCTCCTGCGCTTCCCGCAGGGCAGCACCGAGGTCAAGCACCGCCGCGAGGTCATCCTGCTTCCGGTCCGCCAGCAGGTTCACGAGCCAGGCTGCGGTGGACGGTTTAGGCAGGGCCTTGATGCGTTTGGCCAGGTCCTTGTCTCCGTTCCGTCCGGCATCGGCGGCGCGGGCGTTGCGGGCGGCGGTGAACTCGGAGGGCAGGAGCGCGTAGAGGTCCGCCACCACGCGGGCAAGGGGCGGATTTTCGGGTTGTTTGAAAGCGGCAGCCACTCGAGGCTCCTACATGCCCAGGGCGGAGAAGGCACCGAACCTGCCCAGTGCAACCACCAGCGAGAGGGCCATCAGGATGGCCGCCAAGGCAATGCGGTTACGCTCTCCGCGGCGGACATGGACCACTATGGCCAATGCCATCATCAGCGCCAGGCAGGACGCAGCAACGGGGGTCAGCACAGGCAGCCACCCGGTTGCCTCCGGCAGCACCAACCCGGCGGCGCCCAGAACCTCGAGGAGCCCAATGAGCTTCACGGTGCCGGCGGGAAAGTCCTCCGGCCAGCGAAGATTGTCCACAAGCCGGGCATGCCGCTGGGACAGCTTCATGAATCCGACCCCGGCAAAAAGCAGTGCCAACACCAGCTGGATGAGCCATAAGACCAAAGACAGCATGCGTATCCAGACGTCTTTCTGTAACAGGGCGCGGGAAAAGGAGGCAGTGGACCAATCTCAACCTAAGCATGGCCGTCCCCGCGGGATCTCTGCAATAACGGGCGTGGCGCAATAACCAATGTGACACGCGTCCGCCGGATCGTTCAGGCGCGCAACCTGCCGGGAACAGCTGTGCTGGAACGGACCACGAACTCGGTGGGGAAAAACCCGAAATCGTCCACCGGCTCGTTGCGCATCAGCGCCAGGACGGCGGCCACAGCAGCAGCCCCCTGCCCCTCGGGGCTCTGCGAGATGGTGGTCAGACCGAAGACTTCGCCCATGTCGTGGCCGTCAATCCCAATCACGGAGAGGTCTTCCGGCACCCGAAGCCCCAGGTCCCGGGCGGCCAGGATGGCGCCGACGGCAATCTCGTCAGCGGCGCAGAAAATTGCCGTTGGGCGGACGTCTGGCCGGGCCAGCAGGGCTTTGGCGGCCCGGAAACCACCGGCCACAGAGAATTCAGCGCTGGCCACCCAGCCCGGCTCGGGCGTGAGGCCGGCATCGCGCATGGCTCCTTCGTACCCGGTGCGCCGGGTTCCGCCAAGCTGGAAGTCCCGCTCCAGTTCCTCACCGCCGCCGATATGGGCAATCCTCGTGTGTCCAAGGGAAATCAGGTGCCCGGTGGCCAGGGCCGAAATGCCTACCTCGTCCACACGGATGGCCGCGGTGCCCGGGAGCGGACCGCCAATGGCCACAATGGGCTTGTCCACCGCCCGCAGCTGGGCCAGCTCTTCATCGGTGAGCCGCAGGGCAACGGTGATTACCGCGTCCAGCCGTTTTCGCCGCAGCATCTCCTTGAGCACGCTTTCCCGGTGCCCCGGGCCGTCCCCGGTGTTGTACAGCGTCAGGTCGTAGCCCGCCTCAATCAGGGCCGACGCCGCGCCCTCCAGCACCTTGGCAAAGTACCAGCGCCCCACGCCGGGCATCACCACTCCCACATTCCGCGTCCGGCCCGAGGCAAGGGAGGAAGCGTTGTAGGAGATGACGAATCCCAGCTCCTCAGCTGCCGCAAGCACCCTCCGGCGGGTGCTTGCGGAGACCGCGCCGTTGCCGCTGAGCGCGCGGGACAC
This sequence comes from Arthrobacter sp. zg-Y20, assembly GCF_030142075.1. Lineage (NCBI taxonomy): Bacteria > Bacillati > Actinomycetota > Actinomycetes > Micrococcales > Micrococcaceae > Arthrobacter > Arthrobacter sp. zg-Y20. The sequence continues at coordinate 621,195 of NZ_CP126241.1, forward strand.
CGTGGCTGCGGAGACGCCGGCGTGGGCTGCGACGTCTTTGATTCCTGGCACGGGTGTTCCTCCGGAGCGATTGCGGGTGCGGTTGGCTAGCTTAGCCGAACCCAGGCGCTGTGGTTGGGCAGCAGGTAACCGTCCATGACGGCGCCGTTGATGCTGCACGCCACCAGCTCTCCGTCGGGCAGCGGCACAGGGTCGCTGCCCATGTTCATCAGGGCCGCGGTGCCGCCGTTGACGAAGGCCAGGACGGACTCCGGATCGTACCCGGGGTACCAGGCCAGCGAACCGTTGCCCAGGTCCAGGCTGCGGCGCAGTTCCAGTGCGGTCCGGTAGAGGTTGAGCGTGGAATCGGGATCGGCCTGCTGGACGCCGCGGGCCAGGGCATTCCACCCCTCAGGCTGGGGCAGCCAGGCCTGGCCGGCGTCGCTGAATCCCAGTGCCGGGGCGTCCGGCGTCCAGGGCAGCGGCACCCGGCAGCCGTCCCGGCCCAGGCGTGCGCCTTCCGTGCGGTGGAAGGTGGGGTCCTGGCGGTATTCATCCGGCAGTGTGGTGTGGTCCGGCAAACCCAGTTCTTCGCCCTGATACAGATACACGCCGCCGGGCAGGCCCAGCATCAGCAGGGTTGCCGCGCGGGCCCTGGAGATGCCCAGGCCGTAGTCCGGCTGCGGATCCGATGATCCAATTCCGTCGCCCGGCCGTTCCTGATGGGTGGTGATGCCGAACCGGCTGGCATGCCGGACAACGTCGTGGTTGGAGAGCACCCAGGTGGTAGGGGCGCCTACCTTGTCGAAGGCGCGCAGCGAGGATTCAATGACGTGGCGCACTGCCGGGGCATGCCAGGGGTGGTGCAGGTAGGCGAAATTGAAGGTCTGGTGCATTTCGTCCGGCCGAACCCAGTCGGTCAGCCGGTCGAGCGGGTCGATGGTCGCTTCGGCGCACAGCACCCGGTCTCCGTCGTAGGAGTCAAGGATTTTCCGCCAGGACCGGTAAATGTCATGGATGCCGGGCTGTCCAAACATGGGGGCCTCGGCTCCGGGGTAGCCCTCGGAGGAGGACCCGTCGGCGCGGCCGCCCCAGTCGGGCAGCCCTGATTTCTTGATCAGGGCGTGGGCCACGTCCACGCGGAAGCCGCCGACGCCGCGATCCAGCCAGAAGCGCAGGGTCTGCTCGAATTCCGCGTGCACTGCCGGAGAGTCCCAGTTGAAATCCGGCTGGGAGGAGTCAAAGAGGTGCAGGTACCACTGACCGGGGGTGCCGTCGGGTTCGGTGACGCGGGTCCAGGCGGGGCCGCCGAAGTGGGACTGCCAGTTGTTGGGCGGGTTGTTTCCGTGCTCTCCGGTGCCGTCGCGGAAAACAAACATGTCCCGGTCGGGGGAGCCGGGGCCGGCGGCCAGGGCGGCTTGGAAGAGGGTGTGCTGGTCGGAGCAGTGGTTGGGGACCAGGTCCACGATGACGCGGATGCCGTGCCGGCCGGCTTCGGCGACGAGGGCGTCAAAATCCTCCAGGGTGCCGAACATGGGATCCACGGACCGGTAGTCGGCGACGTCGTAGCCGGCGTCTTTTTGGGGCGACCGGTAGAAGGGGGACAGCCAGACGGCGTCGATGTCCAGTTCTGCCAGTGTTCCGAGTTCTGCGGTGATGCCCTGCAGGTCTCCGATCCCATCACCGTTCAGGTCCCGGAACGAGCGGGGGTAGATCTGGTAGATCACCGAAGAGCGCCACCATTCACGGTCCGCAGGGGCGGGATGTACAAGGGCCAGGGCCGAAGAATCATGAAGTACAGAACTGAGCATGCCCACATCCTAGGGTGTGTTCCGGCAGAAAATGCAAACGCTTCCATTGCGTTTCGCTGCAGCGCGCGTTTGCCCTCTTTTGAACCGCAATACCGGGGTTTTTGAGGCATGCAACAGTAAGCAAGCTGATCCACTTCAACGGCACAGCGCAAGTCGGTGGACGGATTGAGTGCACACGCTTACACTGACGTGTGTCGGGGCCAGCCACATCCAGGTGTTCTTCACGATCATCCTGCGCCTGGCCACGCCTATCCCGGCCATCGTGGGTCTGCTGTCCTTCATTACCTCCACCGACGGGTTCCTGATCGCTGGGTCCGTCAAGGGCTAGAGAACCGCCACCGGGCGGGGTACATAGTCCTCTTCCAGCCGGCGGAACTCCTCGTCGGTGAGCTGCAGGCCCAGGGCCGCTGCGTCGTCGTCGAGCTGTGCCGCGTCCGTGGCGCCGACCAGCGGCGCCGTGACCGCCGGGTTGCCCAGCACCCAGGCCAGCGCCACCCGGGCGCGGCTTACCCCGCGGCCGGCGGCCACTTCACCCACGGCGTCGGCAACCCGGCGGTCAACCTCTTCGTTTCCGGCGTAGAACTGGTTGCCGGGTTCGTCGAAGTCCAGCCGCGCGGTCCGTGCTCCCCAAGGGCGGGCGAGGCGGCCGCGGGCCAGGGGGGAGTACGGGAGCACCCCCATCCCCTGGTCCCGGCACAGCGGGTGCATTTCCCGCTCTTCCTCGCGGTAGAAGAGGTTGTAGTGGTCCTGCATGGTGATGAACTGCGCCCAGCCGTGCTGTTTCTGCAGGAACAGTGCCTTGGTGAACTGCCAGGCATACATGGTGGATGCCCCCAGGTACCGCACCTTGCCGGCGGTCACGAGTTCATCCAGGGTGGCCAGGGTTTCTTCCAACGGCGTGCTCCCGTCCCAGCGGTGCACCTGATAGAGGTCGATGTAGTCGGTGCCCAGCCGCCGGAGGCTGGCGTCGACCTGCCAGAGGATGTGCTTGCGGGACAACCCCCATCCGTTGGGTCCGGGCCCCATCTCGCCGTGCACCTTGGTGGCCAGCACCACCTCGTCGCGACGGCAGTATTCGGCGACGGCGGCGCCCAGGACTTCCTCGCTGTGCCCGGCCGAATACACATTGGCAGTATCGAAGAAGTTGATCCCCAGTTCCACCGCGCGCCGGATCAGCGGCCTGGCGCTTTCCTCCCGCAGCGTCCACCGGTGGGTGCCGCGGTCGGGGTCGCCGTAAGCCATGCAGCCCAGGCCGATGGCCGATACCGTGGCTCCGGAATTTCCGAGTTTGACGTACCGCATTGAGTTCATCGAAGGCCTCCGAGCCGGTTGGATATCCGCTCCCATTCGAGTTTCGTATGCCGCGATGCTACCTGCGGCCCCGCACTGCCGGTAGTGCGGGGGGACTCCCCGGAGCAGCCGCGGCCGACCTATACTGGCGCACATGGTTGCCGGAACTGGTACCGAAAGCCCCCTGAGATTCTCCGCCGCCGAAGCGCTGATGCTTCCACCGCTGCACGAGCTCCCCGCAGTGGCCGCGGTAGGGCAACCACGCACCGGGCACCGCTCCGAGACCCGGTATGACACGGAGGACAGCGCTCTGCGGCGGCACGGGCTGGCGGTGTCCCGGATCAGCGACGAGGACGGGACGCACTGGGTCCGCACGGCCCTGCCCGGCGAATCGGAGGCGGACGCACGCACCGCAGCGGCAGGGGATCCTGCTGATGTGCCACCGGAACTGGTGGACGGATTCCAGGCGGTGTTGCGGGGCAGACCGCTCGAACCGGTGGAAACCGCCGAAGCGCGGGTGACGACGTATCCGCTGCTGGACAGCGGCGGCGGCGCGGCAGGCTGGGTTGCCGATGAAACGGTTGAGGTCCACGACGCGGGTGCGGCACCGGGAGCAGTGCCCCGGATCCGCCGGAACTGGATTGCTGCGGCGCCGGACACCGTGCTGGCCGACCAGCTCGAGGCGCTGTTGCGGCAGGCCGGGGCGGATCCGGCGGAAGCGGAGCCGGCGGAAGGGAAGGAACCCGCCGTCGGACCGGAGGAAGCGCTGGACGCCGACAGCCCGGTCGGGGATCTGCTGCAGCGCTATCTGCGTGAGCAGTTCGCCGAGCTTCTGCGGCACGAGCCGCGGGTCCGCCGGGGAGAACCGGACGGGGTGCACAAAATGCGCGTGGCCACCCGCCGGCTCCGCTCCGCGCTGGCCAGCTACCGCACCGCCGTCGAGCGGGAACCGGCGCGTTCACTGCGCGGGGAGCTGCGGTGGCTGGCCCGGGTCCTGGGCGAAGCCCGGGACGCGCAGGTGATGCGGCACCGGCTTCGGGACCTGGTGGAAGCCGAACCCGTCGACCTGGTCATGGGGCCGGTCGCGGCACGGATCGACGAGGAACTGCTCCATGACTACCGCCAGGCCTACGGACGCATCCGTGAGGCCCTGGGGTCCGGACGGTACTTCTCCGCGCTGGACCGGCTGGAAACCCTGTTGGCGGAACCGGTATGGACAACGACGGCGGCGGACCCTGCAGGCCCGGCGGCCGCACGGATGATCCGCCGGGACCGGAAACGGCTGCACCGCAGGGTCCGTGAGGCCCGGGACCTGGACGGCGACGAATACGCCGAGGCCATGCACGAGGCCCGCAAGGACGCTAAGCGGCTGCGCTACGCCGCCGAAGTATGGGAACCGGTGGCGCCGAAGGAAGCCGGAGCCACGGTGGAAGCCGCTGAACACATGCAGAAAATCCTCGGCGAGTACCAGGACAGCGTGGTGACCCGTGCCTACCTGCGGCGCATGGGGGCTGCGGCTTCAGCGGCCGGGGAAAACGGGTTCACCTACGGCAGGCTGCACGCCTTGGAACAAGCCAATGCCGAGGCGGCGCGGGAGCGGTTTGCCCATGCATGGAAGGGATTTCCCTCCAGCCCCTGACCAGATGACCGGATGCACCGCACGGAAGGAACCGGTATGGACTCACCCTGGTCGCCGCTGCGGCGAAGGATGTTCCTTATCCTGTGGCTGGCCCAGCTCGGCTCCAATATCGGCACCTGGATGCAGACCGTTGGCGCGCAATGGTTCCTGGTGGAGAACAGCCGGAATCCTGCCCTGGTGTCCCTGGTCCAGACGGCAAACCTGGCACCCTCCCTGCTGCTGGGGCTGGTTGCCGGGGTCCTGGCGGATGCCTTCAACCGCCGCCGGCTGATCCTGGGCGCTAACGTTTTTGCCGCCGGTGCCGCAGCCACGCTCACCGTAGTGGCCGCCCTGGGCCTGCTAAACCCTGATTCCCTGCTCCTCTATACGTTCCTGATCGGGTGCGGCATTGCACTGAGCACCCCCGCTTGGCAAGCCATCACCCCTGAACTGGTTCCCCGCAAGGAGATCCAGACGGCGTCTGCCCTGGGCAGCGTGGCAATAAACACTGCCCGGGCCGTGGGCCCGGCCATTGCCGGACTGCTGGTCTCCCTCGTGGGTCCGGCCTTTGTGTTCGGCCTCAACGCCGTCTCCTTCATTGGCACAGCCGCAGCCATCTACCTATGGCGTGCCCCGGATCAGGGAGCCGCGGACCGAGAGCATATGGGCGAAGCGCTCGCCGCCGGCATGCGCTACATCCGGGCGGCGCCGCGGATCCGGCGGATCCTTCTGCGCCTAGGGCTCTTCGTGTTTCCGGCCAGCGCGCTGTATGCCCTGCTTCCGGTGGCCGTCAACGGACACCTGGGGCTGGGATCCACCGGCTACGGGCTGCTGCTCGGTGCGCTGGGCGCCGGCGCGATCCTGGGCGTCCTGCTCCTGCCGCGGGCACGCAAGGTGGTGGGTGAAAATGCCCTGCTGGGCATCAGCTCGGTGGTGTTCGCCGCAGGCGCGTTCGCCGCCGGGTACTGGCCCGCCTGGGCCGTGGCAATCCTGCTGGTAGCCAGCGGCATGGCCTGGATTTTCACCTTCTCCACCCTCAACGCCGCTATGCAGCTGACCTTGCCCGAATGGGTGCGTGCCCGCGGACTGTCCATCTACCTGATGATCTCCGCGGGGTCCCAGGCCGTGGGAGCCGTGTTCTGGGGATCCGGAGCCACCGGCGCCGGTTACGCCCCCACCCTCGCTTTTGCCGCCGTCGTCCTGGCCCTGGTTGGCGCCAGTGTGCTGGTGCTGCCGCTGCTGCCGGGCACCGGCAAGTTGGACCGCAGTGTGGCAGCGGCACCGAACCCGGACCTCAACATCCCCGCTCCCGTTGAACCCCCGCCGGATGCCGGGCCGGTGACCGTGCTGATTGCTTACGAAGTGCCGGCGGACCGGGCCGACGCCTTTGTCCAAGCCATGCATGAGGTTCGGCTCAGCCGGATGCGGACCGGCGCCACGCACTGGGAACTGGTGCATTCCATCACCGACCGGGACCAGTTCCGGGAGATATACGACGTACCCAGCTGGCGGGAGTACCTGAGGCAGGAACAGACCCGGACTACGGGGGAGGACCGGCAGCTGATCCAGCGGGCCTGGGACCTGACGGAAGAAGAACCGTGGGTCCGCTGGTTCCTGCCGGCGCCGGGCTGAGGGCGGTGAGGAAGTTTCGTGGGGGCGGTGCTGCAACAGATAGACTGGGAGCCGGTTCGAGGCCCGCTTTTCACGAGCAGGCCGGCGCACCTGCCGGATGCGCTGAAAACGAAGCAGTGAACAAACCATTAGTTGAGGTATTTTGCGAGATTTTAGTGCACGCCTGGCCACTGCCGAGGAGATCGACAACTGGGATAAGCACGTGCTGGCGAACCCCGGCGGCGGCAACGTCCTGCAGTCCGCATCCTTCGCGGAGGTGAAGTCCCACCACGGCTGGAACCCCGTGTACCTGGCCTTTACGGGACCGGACTACACCACCTACGCCCTCGCCATCGAGAAGAAGGTTCCCCTTCTGGGCAGCCTCTGGTACCTGATCAAGGGCCCCGACGTCGCCGCGCCCGAAGACGTGCCGCTGGTGGTGAACGCCTTGACCCGCTTCATCAAGCAGACCGGGCGCAAGGTCTTCGCCATCAAAGTCGAGCCCGACATTGAGGACAGCGAAGAGGTGCAGGCACTGTTCACCGGTGCCGGCTTCATTAAAACGTTCAACCTGCAGCCCAACGACTCCACCGCCCTGCTGGACACCACACCGGATTCCGAGCAGCTGCTGAAGAACCTCTCCTCCCGCGGCCGCAACGCCGTGCGGCGGGCCATCCGTGAAGGCGCCGATGTGCGCCGGGTGGAACCCACGGAGGAAAACATGCGGACCATGTACCAGTTGATGGCCCACATCGAGGACCGGTCCTCGGCCAAGATGCGTTCCTACGAGTACTACCACCGGTTCTGGTCCAACTTTGTGGCCGCCGGGCAGGGCCGCTTCTACTTCGCCTTTGAAGACGGGGAACCCACCGTAGGCGCCTTTGTCATCGCCTACGGGAACAAGGGCACTTACAAGGACGGCGGCTCCAAACCCAAGCGGTCCCAATACGGAGATTCGCACCTGGTCCAGTGGACCGCCATCAACGAGCTCAAGGACGAATGCGGCATCACGTCCTACGACTTCTGCGGCACCCCGCCGAGCAACCAGCTCAAGGACAAGAGCCACCCGCATCACGGGCTGGGTCTGTTCAAGACCAGTTTCTCGAAAACGGTCACCGACTTCGTTGGCTGCTATGACTACGTGGTGGATCCCGTCCGGTACCGGATCTGGAACACCATAGGCGAAAAGGTGGCGCGGCAGATTTACTGGCGCCGCCACCAGCAGCCGTTCTACTAAGCCGTACCACCAGATAAACCGGGCAGGACCCGGAACCAGAGGCGAAAGGGTGAGCCCCTTGGAGAACACGTCCGGTCCGGACCGCCCCAAGTCCGGACCGAATCCGGAGTCGGCACCGAATCCGGACCCGTCCGCAGGGCTGATCCCGGTGATCAGCATCCCCGCCGGGCGCCAGCGACCGGCGGGGAAGGCCTCCACAGGGAAGGCCTCCGCGGGAAAGGCGCAGGACGGGAAGGCCCAGACCGGGAAAGCAAGGCCCGTCGGGTCCCAGCGGGGCGGCGTTAAGGCGCCCACTCCGCCGTCGAAGGCCCCGGGCTCGGCCCGTCCGGCAGCAGACGTTCCCACCGCGGCACTGCGCAGCACCCGGCCCAAGCCGCCGCCGCCCACCACGTCCGTGGTACGCCCGGTGGGGTCCAAGGCCCTTCGGCCGCCGCAGCCCGAACGTAGCCGCAAGCCGGCTGTGCCGCGGGAAAAACGGCCCGCACGGACACGCAAAAACGTTCCGGCAGGTACGTCGCCGCTGAGCTCCACCGCCGTCCGCACAGACCGGTCCTCCGCAGCAGCCAAGCGGATGCTGCGTCGTCTCGTCCAAGGCGAAAACCCGCCCACTCAGGCCATGTCCATTGTGGAGCGGCTGGCCGGCAGCCCCTACGCCAATCCGTTGGTGCGTACCGGAGGCCCGGACGCCAATGCGCGCAAAACCCTGGACCTGGCCCTCAGCATGGCCGAAACCATGTTCCGCTACGGGGCTGGCGCGCTGGAAGTGGAAACCGCCATCATCGCGGTCACCGCTGCCTTCGGGCTGGAAAGCATTGAAGTGGACATCACCAACCAGTCGGTGCTGCTCAACTATTCGCCCAAGGACCAGACACCCATCACCGTGATGCGCGTGGTTCGCTCCTGGACCAACAACTATGCCGGGCTGGGGCTGGTCCACCAGCTGGTCACCGAAATCATCGACGGCGGCCTGACCCGCGCGGAAGCCGCCAACCGGCTCAGCGAGATCACGCACCAGCCCAAGCCGTTCCCGCGCTGGGCCGTCACGTTCTCCGCGGGGATCTTCTCCGCAGCCATTGTCGGATTCATCGGTGGGGGACCGCTGGCCTCCTTGGTGGGTTTCGCCGGCACGGTGATGGTCAGCCTCCTCCAGCGTGTGCTGGGCCGCTGGCGTGTGCCGGACTTCTTTACGACGGCAGCCAGCGGATTCGTGGTTACGGCCATGGCGATGCTGTTCTGGTCCATGCAGGTTCCCATTTCGCCCGGCATCGTGGTGGCGGGCGGCATCCTGCTGATGCTGCCCACCGGCCGGCTGGTCTCGGCCGTACAGGATGCTATTAACGGGTTCCCGGTTACCGCCTCGGGCCGGTTCCTGTCCGCGTTCCTGACCTTCGGCGCCCTGGTGGCCGGCATCGCCGTCGCCCTCGTGGCGGGAGCGCTTTTCGGGATGGGCCGGCTGAACGTCACGGACGTGGCCTCATCCCAATACTCCTTCCCGGTGACGGTGCTGCTGCTGGCCATCGCCCTGGCCACCATCTGCATTGTGGAACAGTCGCCGCGCAGGCTGGTCCTGCCCACGGTGCTGATTGGCGTGGCCGGTTTCCTGGTCTACCAGGTGGCCGACGCCGGCGGGGTGGGTCCGCGCCTGACGCCGGCCGTGTCCGCCATCTTCATTGGTATGGTGGCGCGGATTGTGGCCCTGCGGATGGAGGCGCCGCAGCTGATCGTAGCGGTGCCGGCGGTCCTGTTCCTGTTCCCGGGGCTGGCGATCTTCCGCTCCATGTACGGGCTGAGCATCGATGCCGAGGACATGTATGTAGGTGCGGTGGGACTGTTCGACGCCCTTACCGTCATCCTGGCCATCTCCGGCGGCGTGGTCCTGGGTGACAACCTGGGACGGCCTTTCACCCGGAACCTCAACGGCAACGACCGCCGCAACCGGCGGCGCTGACCGCAAAGAGCCCGGCCCGCAGGGGCCGGGCTTTTTTGTGCTCGGGTGCGGGCGGCACATCGGACACCAGGATCGGCCGACTGCGGGGGCAGGGGGGTGGAGGATCCACCAGCCGGAAGAAGGCCCACCGGCTGGTGGACTTGGCACCACCGGGGTGGACTTGGCACCAGCGGGGCGGAAGTGGGCGACCGGTTCGGGCTGGGAACGGGAATTCCCACGCTTCGGTACCAGAGGGGCCAATGTGACCCCACGGGCAACAGCAGTCCCAAAGCGTGGGAAGTTTGGGGCAGTGACCAGCAGGCGCAGGACTAAAGGATCTTTCCCACCGGGGTGCGCTTCTCAGCCTGGAAAATATCCTCGGTGCGCCCGGCGGCCCAATAGCCTGAGAGGGAGACCTGGCTACGCTCCAGCCCGCGGTGGCTGAACAGGATGTCCCGCAGGGCTTTCATCGCCTCACGTTCGCCGTGTGCAAAGACCTGCACGGTTCCGTCCTGCCACTGGGCTGCAGCGAGGGCTTCCGCGAGCAGCCCGCTTCGGCCGGCCGGAGTGCTGCCGCGGTACAGCCACGTCACTTCCACGCCCGCCGGCTTGCTGATCTGCTGCCGGTCACCCGGACCGGCCACTTCCACGAAGGCCTGGCCAACGGCGTCGGCCGGCAGCGCCCGGAGCACGGTGGCGATAGCGGGCAGCGCGGACTCATCGCCTGCCAGGAGGTACCAGTCTGCGTCCGGGCTGGGGTTGAAGGCTCCGCCCGGACCGGAGAAGGTCAGGTGCTGGCCGGCCTGCGCCCGTGCAGCCCACGGTCCGGCCAGGCCTTCATCGCCGTGGACCACAAAATCGATGCTGATTTCGCGGGCGAGCCGGTCTACGCTCCGGATGGTGTAGGTGCGCGAAACCGGCCACTGGTCGCGCTCGCTCCGGGCACGGATGCTCTCCAGGTCCTCCGTGCCGTCGATCGGCGCTCCGTCCGGCCCGAACCAGATTTTGCAGTAGGCATCGGCGCAGGTGCTGGGCGTGAACCGGTCGAAACCGGAACCGCCGGCAACAATCCGGACCATGTGCTCGCTGATCTGCTCCCGGCGGAGGACTTCCAGCGTCACCAGCGGCCGCGGTTTCCGCGGTGCGGAATCGCCGGGCTGCTGGCGCGGGGGAGTTTCTGGCATGGACTTATCTCCTAGGGAATCGCTCAAACTACCGTACCGCGCCCAGCCGCCAGTCCACCGGTTCGGCGCCCTGCTCCGCCAACAGCTCATTAACGCGGCTGAACGGCCGGGAACCGAAGAACCCGCGGGAAGCGGAGAGCGGGCTGGGATGGGCCGATTCCACCGTGGGCGAGCCCCCGAGGAACGGGACAACGCTTCGAGCGTCCCGGCCCCACAACACGGCAACCAGCGGGGGACGGGTTCCGTCCGGGCGGCGCCTGGCGGCCAATGCCCGGACCGCCAGCTCCGTGATTTCCTCCCAGCCGCGGCGGCGGTGTGACCCTGCTGCGCCGGCACGGACGGTGAGTACCCGGTTCAACAGGAGCACCCCCTGCTCCGCCCACGGCGTGAGGTCTCCCGACGGGCCGGGCGTCACGCCGAGGTCGGCATGGAGCTCGGTAAAGATATTGTTCAGGCTGCGCGGCAGCGGGCGCACCCGGGAGTCCACCGAGAAGGACAGTCCGACGGCGTGTCCAGGCGTGGGGTACGGGTCCTGTCCGACAATCAGCACCTTTGCTTCGGACAGCGGGCGCTGGAAGGCCCGCAGGATGTTCCCCGGGGCTGGCAGGATGCTGTGGCCGGCACGCCGTTCGGCGTCCAAATCCGCGGCGATCTCATGGAAGCCGGTAACAGCGGGAGCCAATGCCTCGGCCCAGTCCGCCGCCATCACCGCTGACAGGGGGGTGGGGGCGGCGAAAGGGAACGGGATGTCATCCGCCGGTTCCGGAACAGCGCTGTAGGCAAAGAGCGGTGGTTCATTTGTTGTCACTGCTCCAGTTTTCGGTATTTTTCTCCGGAAGGACAACCGGCGCCTCCCGGCGAAGCTCCCCAGGCCGCCTAAATGACAACTGTGTTATTGCCAATTAGCATGGCAGGTAGGTATAAACGGGATCTTTTTTGGGAGCGTATGTGGCGGAATCGACAGAAGCCGAACGGTTTTCGCTGGACGGCACCGTGGATCCGGACAGCCCGCTGGGGGCCCAGGAACAGCAGATGCTCGCCTTGGAGCGGGCCTGGTGGAAGTACGCCGGAGCCAAGGAACAGGCAATCCGTGATTTGTTCGGTATGTCGGCAACACGGTATTACCAGGTCCTCAACGCACTGATCGACACCGAAGAAGCCCTCGCCCACGATCCGATGCTGGTCAAGCGATTGCGTAGACTACGAACGAGCCGCCAGCAGGCCCGTACCGCCCGCCGACTGGGCACGGGCGTCTAGTCCGGCGTTAGCCACCAACGCCGGCGTGTTGAACACGGCACCTTCAGAGCAAGGATGAAATTTCCACCATGAGCCAATATCCCCGGGACGAGTTCGACAAGGTCCCCGAGACCTCGGCGCGGCAGGGCGTGCACCGTGAACGCCTTATCCCCACCCGCTCGAGCGGACTGGGGTTGTTGATCACCGTGGGTGTGCTTGCCCTCATGATCGGCCTCGCCGCCTACTTCGTGCTGCCGCGCCTGGGCATTGGCGCGGGCAACCCCGGGCCGTCCGCTGAAGCGCAGTCCACCGCTACGCCGGCACCGAGCGCATCGAGTGAGCCCGCAGAGGCTGAGCCCGAAGATAGTGCTGAGCCCACGCCGGCGGCAAGCGACACTGCTGAACCCGTGCCCGAGCCTGCGCCTGAGCCTGCGGTAGACCGTACGCAGCCGGTTGTGGTGCTGAACGCCAGCGGCGTGAGCGGGCTTGGCGCCAATGTCTCCGGGCGTGTGTCCGGTGCCGGATGGGCCGTGGGCACGGTTGGGAACTGGACCGGAGCACCCCAGCAGGTTACAGCCGTCTACTACGGCAACCCGGCCCAAGCCGTGAACGCCCAGCAGCTGGGCGCCGACCTGGGTATTCCCACAGTGGTGGAATCGCCCGGATTCACGAACGTCACCGTGGTCCTGGCCCCCGGCTTCCGGTAGGAAGAGCGCCAACCCCCAAGGGTGTAAAAAGACCATAACGTTATCAACAACCCACTTGTGATGTACGTCACTGTGGTTAGAGTGTTGCCAGCCGGTCTGCGGCGCTGGCCTCGGTCTCCACTGGAATCGAAAGCCTGCGCAGTGGCCGGCGGCTCCGGAGCCCAAGTGCGACGCCGGAGGGCTGCATTGGAATCTAGGTTGGAGAAACATCATGGCGCAGGGGATCGTCAAGTGGTTTAACGGGGAGAAGGGGTACGGCTTCATCACCCTCGACGAGGCAGAAACGGACGTGTTCGTCCACTGGTCGGCGATACAGGCCTCCGGTTACCGGACCCTGGAAGAGGGCCAGCGGGTGGAGTTCGAAATCGGCCAGGGGCAGAAAGGTCCGCAGGCCGAGGAAGTCCGGGCAGTCTAGGCCCGTTATGCACTACAGCCGCCCGGCTTGGGGACGGGATCCGCAGCGGCGGAACCAGCGCTAGCGGCGCTGGTTCCGCCGCTGCTTTTAGTTGTGGTCTCCGGTGCAGGCGCCATGGTCTGTGAAGCGGGCAGCAGGTACGCGTGATCGCTTGCACTCAGTGTGTGGGAGTGCTAATTATTGACTTAGCACTCTTGCCGGATGACTGCTAAAAGTCCCCCGGCGTTGAGTGAACCAGCAACCACTGGGGTGAGGTTCGGGGAACCGCGTAAAGAGATCGCGCTAGCCGGGCCGTCCGTCGCGGGCACCTCAGCCGGGAATGGAAATTTTTGCTCCAAGCATGACTGTTCCGGAAGGACGATAGCCGTTATGGCCAAGATCATTGCATTTGAAGAAGAGGCACGCCGCGGCCTCGAGCGCGGGTTGAACATCCTCGCCGACGCCGTCAAGGTCACCCTCGGCCCGCGTGGCCGCAACGTAGTCCTCGAAAAGAAGTGGGGCGCTCCCACGATCACCAATGACGGCGTGTCCATCGCCAAGGAGATCGAACTGGACGATCCCTACGAGAAGATCGGCGCTGAGCTGGTCAAGGAAGTTGCCAAGAAGACTGACGATGTTGCCGGTGACGGCACCACCACGGCAACTGTCCTGGCCCAGGCGCTGGTGCGCGAAGGCCTGCGCAACGTTGCCGCCGGTGCCGACCCGCTGAGCCTGAAGCGCGGCATTGAGAAGGCTGTTGCAGCCGTCACCGCCGAGCTGATTTCTTCCGCCAAGGAGATCGAAACCAAGGAGCAGATCGCGGCTACGGCTTCCATCTCCGCCGGTGACCAGCAGATCGGCGACCTGATCGCCGAAGCACTGGACAAGGTCGGCAAGGAAGGCGTCATCACGGTCGAGGAGTCCAACACCTTCGGCCTGGAGCTGGAACTCACCGAAGGCATGCGCTTCGACAAGGGTTACATCTCCGGTTACTTCGTCACTGACGCTGAGCGCCAGGAAACGGTCCTCGAGGATCCGTACATCCTGATCGTCAACTCCAAGATCTCCAACGTCAAGGACCTCGTTGCCGTCCTCGAAAAGGTCATGCAGTCCGGCAAGCCGCTGCTGATCATTGCCGAAGACGTCGAGGGCGAAGCCCTGGCAACCCTGGTGGTCAACAAGATCCGCGGCACCTTCAAGTCCGTAGCCGTCAAGGCTCCGGGCTTCGGCGACCGCCGCAAGGCCCAGCTGGCTGACATCGCCATCCTCACCGGCGGCCAGGTCATCGCCGAAGAAGTTGGACTGAAGCTCGAAAACGCCACGCTCGACCTGCTGGGCAAGGCCCGCAAGGTTGTAGTCACCAAGGACGAAACCACCATCGTCGAAGGTGCAGGCGACGCTGAAGAGATCGCCGGCCGCGTCAACCAGATCCGCGCCGAAATCGAGAACTCCGATTCCGATTACGACCGCGAGAAGCTGCAGGAACGCCTTGCCAAGCTGGCCGGCGGTGTCGCTGTCATCAAGGCCGGTGCCGCAACCGAGGTGGAACTGAAGGAACGCAAGCACCGCATTGAGGACGCCGTCCGCAACGCAAAGGCGGCCGTTGAAGAAGGCATCGTCGCCGGTGGCGGCGTGGCCCTCATCCAGGCCGGCCTCAAGGCCTTCGCCAACCTCTCCCTCGAGGGCGACGAAGCAACGGGCGCGAACATCGTCCGCGTTGCCATCGACGCCCCGCTGAAGCAGATTGCCTTCAACGCCGGCATGGAGCCCGGTGTTGTGGTGGACAAGGTCCGCGGCCTGCCCGAAGGCTTCGGCCTGAACGCAGCCACCGGTGAGTACGAAGACCTGCTGGCTGCCGGCATCAACGACCCGGTAAAGGTGACGCGTTCCGCCCTGCAGAACGCTGCCTCCATCGCCGGCCTGTTCCTGACCACCGAAGCTGTGGTTGCGGACAAGCCGGAGAAGTCGGCTCCCGCCATGGGCGGCGCTGACGAGATGGCCGGCATGGGCGGCATGGGCGGCTTCTAAGCCCCCGGCTGACTCGGCTCAGCCTCTGCGCCACGCGTAAAGCAGGCACGGCACCCCGTTGGGGTGTCGTGCCTGCTTTGTTTAACCCGGGTCTAGTGGCGGAACAGTGAGGTGTTCGCTGCCTCCGTTTCGGCATACTGCGCCGACGCGAAGGCCAACGCCTGGTTAATGCTGTCCAGGGACTCCTCCACACGGGCCTGCGTAGCCCGCCAATCAGTAACCAGCGACTGGAAGTTGGCCGAGGCAGCGCCCCGCCAGATCTCGCCCAATGACGCCAGCCCGGCCTGCATGCCGTTGACGTCCGCCCTCAGGCGCTCGATGGTTCCCTGTACTTCTGCACTCTTGGCGGCCAGCGCCTCGCTGTCCACGGCGAATAAGGGCATGTCTTCCTCCTGGTAAGGGTGCGGTTCGGATACCGGCAAGGCTAAGCAGCCCCGGGCACCGGAGCATGCCGGGAGGAACCCCTGTGGACGGCAGGAACAGGTGTTACACGGCCGGAAGGGGTGTGGAGGAGCGCAGGGGCGCCCGTCAGTTTCCCTTGCCCTCTTCGGCCCCGTCAGCGTCTTCGACCTCATCAGGGCTCTCCGGGAACTGCTCGGGTGCCCGGTACGGCAGCCGGATGGAGAGGGTGGCGCCGCCGCCCTCTGTTTCCGCGAGCCGCACCGTCCCGTCGTGCTGGGCCACCAGGGCAGCCACGATGGCCAGCCCAAGCCCGGTGCCGCCGGTTTCCCGGTAGCGGGAGGAATCGGCGCGGTAGAAGCGCTCAAAGACGCGCGCGGCGTCGTCCTCCGAGATGCCGGGGCCATGGTCTCGCACCTCCAGGACGGCGTCCATCCGGTCGTGGATGACCGGGGCAACCCCCACCGCCACCTCAATGGGCGAGCCGTCCGGGGTATAGCGCAGCGCATTGGTCATCAGGTTGGCCACCACCTGGCGCAGCCGTGCCTCGTCCCCCATGGTGGGCGCACTCTGCGGACCGTTCCCGTCCAGCCCCACCACCTTGATGACCCGGTCCGGTGCGCTGGCGCGGGCATCCATGGCGGCGTCGTTCCCCAGGATCATCAGGTCCACCGGTTCGTATTCCAGCGGCCGCTGCTCATCCACCCGGGCCAGGGTGAGCAGGTCTTCCACCAGTTGGCCCATGCGTTTGGCCTCGGATTCAATCCGTCCCATGGCCGCGGCAACTTCATCGGGTTTCTGCAGGGCGCCGTGCCGGTACAGTTCCGAGAATCCGCGAATAGTCACCAGGGGTGTCCGCAGCTCGTGGGAGGCGTCCTGGACAAAGCGGCGCATCTTCCGTTCGGACTGGGTCCGGGCGGCGAAGGCAGTCTCAATGTGCGCCAGCATTGCGTTCAACGAGCGGGAAAGGCGGCCGATTTCCGTGGCGGGATTGCCGACCTCCACGCGCCGGGACAGGTCACCGGCGGCAATGGCGGCTGCCGTCTTCTCCACCTGGCTCAGGGGCCGGAACTGCCGGGTCACGGCCCAATAGGCAATACCGGTGGCGCCCAGGGTGCCCAGCAGCCCCACGGAGAAGACCAACGAGGCGGCCTCGTCCACCGTAGCGGCCACCGAATCCAGCGGAATGGCAACGGCCACGGAGCCGGGCAGGTTCTGGAAGTCGTAGATCCGTACCCGCCACCCCTTGGACATGGGGGAGGTGCCGCGTACGTCAAAGCCACGCGTGCCCATTTCGGCGACCTGGTCGGAGGTGTAGTCCGGGATCATTGGGATGTCCGCCGCGGACTCGGAGTGGGTTGCGGGACCGTGGCTGCCGTCTTCGTTCAGGTAGAGGCCGTAGTAGCGGAACAGGGACGCATCGGTGCTGGGGTCATTAACCAGCAGGTAACGGGATACGGCAGGAGCGTTCTCGTTAATGTCGGCATCCAGGCGGCCCACCAGGATCTGGCGCAGCACATAGATGGTCGCCAACCCGGTGATGGTTACAGTCACCACCATCAGCACCGCCATGATGGCGACCAGCTGCGACCGCAGCGAAGCGGATTTCCAGCGCCGTACCAAGGCCCTAGCGCTTCTCCGAGGAGCGGAGCAGGTAGCCCACGCCGCGCTTGGTCTGGATCAGGGCAGGGGCGTCGGGGCTGCGGTCGATCTTGCGGCGCAGGTAGGAAATGTAGGACTCCACAATCGAAGCATCGCCGTTGAAGTCGTATTCCCAGACATGGTCCAGGATCTGGGCCTTGGACAGCACCCGGTTGGGATTAAGCATCAGGTAGCGCAGCAGCTTGAACTCGGTGGGGGAGAGATCGATGGTGACGCCGCCGCGGCGGACCTCGTGGGCGTCGTCGTCGAGCTCCAGGTCATCCACGCGGATGACGGCGTCATCATCCTCCAGGGGCTGGGTGCGGCGCAGCACTGCGCGGATGCGGGCCACCACCTCGTCCAGGCTGAACGGCTTGGTGACGTAGTCGTCGCCGCCCACGGTCAGGCCGGTGACCTTGTCCTCGGTGTCGTCGCGGGCGGTCAGGAAGACCACGGGGAAATGCTGGCCGGCGGCGCGGAGCCTGCGGGTGAGCGTGAACCCGTCCATGTCCGGAAGCATCACGTCCAGGACGGCGAGGTCCGGGTTGTGCGAGTCCACGGCGGCCAGTGCTTCACGGCCGTTGGCGGCAGCGACGACGTCGAAACCGGCGAACCGCAGCGAGGTGGACAGCAGTTCGCGGATGTTCGGCTCATCATCGACAACAAGGAGGCGTGCTTCGGGTGCAGACGATTTGTTCACCTGCCCAGTTTCTTACATTTAGCTGGACGTTGTCTGTAGGTGCGCCGGATGAATTCTGGAAGTGCTCAGTAAACATCTGGTGCAAAGCCGGGGAAGCTGCCGGAACGTCGGAGAACTTAGACAGGCTTTTCGATATCGGAGGCGTCGAGGATGGAATACGCATAACCCTGCTCGGCCAGGAAGCGCTGCCGCTTGGCCGCAAAGTCCTGGTCCAAGGTGTCGCGGGCCACCACTGTGTAGAAATGGGCTGCCTTGCCGTCCGCCTTGGGGCGCAGCAGCCGGCCCAGCCGCTGCGCTTCCTCCTGCCGGGAGCCGAAGGAACCGGACACCTGGATGGCCACGGAGGCCTCGGGCAGGTCGATGGAGAAGTTGGCCACCTTGGAGACCACCAGGGTGTTCAGCTTGCCCTCGCGGAATTCGCCAAACAGCCTCTGGCGCTCCTTCACCGGGGTATCGCCCTTGATGACGGGGGCGTCCAGGCGTTCAGCCAGTTCGTCCAGCTGGTCCAGGTACTGCCCGATCACCAGGGTCTGCTCACCGGTATGGCGCTTCACCAACTGCTCGACGACGCCGGTCTTGGTCTCCGACGTCGAGCACAGCCGGTACTTGTCCCCGTCTTCGGCCATGGCGTAAGCCACCCGCTCATCCCGGGGCAGGTCCACCCGGACCTCGACGCATTCGGCCGGGGCAATGTAGCCCTGCGCCTCAATGTCCTTCCAAGGAGCGTCGTACCGCTTGGGCCCGATCAGGGAGAAGACCTCACCCTCGCGTCCGTCTTCGCGCACCAGCGTGGCGGTCAGGCCGAGCCGGCGGCGGGCCTGCAGATCCGCCGTCATCCTAAAGATCGGGGCCGGCAGCAGGTGCACCTCGTCATAGATTATCAGGCCCCAGTCGTTCGCGTCCAGGAGTTCCAGGTGCGGGTACAGGCCCCCGCGCTTGAGCGTCAGGACCTGGTAGGTGGCGATCGTGACCGGGCGGACTTCCTTCACGGCACCGGAGTATTCACCGATCTCGTCCTCGGTCAACGAGGTCCGCTTGAGCAGTTCGTCTTTCCACTGACGGGCGGAAACGGTGTTGGTGACCAGGATCAGCGTGGTGGTGGAGCTGGTTGCCATGGCGGCGGCTCCCACCAGGGTCTTGCCGGCGCCGCAGGGGAGGACCACCACACCGGACCCGCCGGCCCAGAAGTTCTCGGTGGCCAGTTTCTGGTACGGGCGCAGGGCCCAGCCGTCTTCATTCAGCATGATGGGATGCGGGGTGCCGTCCACGTAGCCGGCCAGGTCTTCGGCAGGCCAGCCGAGCTTGAGCAGCAGTTGCTTCAGCTGCCCCCGCATGGCGGACTGCACCACCACCGTCTCGCCGTCGATCCGCGGACCGAGCAGCGGCTGGATCTTCTTGGCGTGCATTACTTCTTCCAGCACCGGGTAGTCGGTGGTGCGCAGCACCAAGCCGTGCTGGGGGTCCTTTTCCAGCCGCAGCCTGCCGTACCGGGACATGGTTTCTTCAATGTCGATCAGCAGTGAATGCGGCACCGGGAAGCGTGAATAGGTGAGGAGCGTGTTCAGGACCTGCTCGGCGTCGAGCCCCGCGGCACGCGCATTCCACAGACCCAGCGGGGTCAGCCGGTAGCTGTGGATGTGCTCGGGTGCCCGCTCCAGTTCGGCAAACGCGGCAATTGCATGCCGTGCCTCAGTTGCCTGCTCATGGTCGACCTCAAGGAGAATCGTTTTATCGCTCTGGACAATCAACGGTCCGTCAACCATGCGCCGGGCTACCCTCCACTATTTCCACATCCATAATCCGATGTACTGACACTGTACGTTCCACGTCGTGGCGCGGATCGTAGACCCGCACCCTTCCCTCGGTCACCGATAGGGGAACGAATATCTCCTGCCGCTGATTCCCCTGGCTGTCCACAACGCCCATCCGCACCGAACTCTTGGTCCGGATGGCCTTGCGCAGGGTCTCCAGGCTGACGAGGGATTGGCTTTCCCCGTTCGCCTGCAGCGGCGGTCCTTCGCCGCGCAGGGCTGCCAATTGCCGTTCCAGATCCGCATCGGTCAGTTCCCACGGGTTCAGGCGCGTCTTGGAGGAGGACGGGGCGGCCACCGGGACCATCCGGTGGGAGCCGACCGGTTTGCGGGCCGGGCCCTCCAGTGCCGGGGGATACCCCAGATCCCGCAGGGACGAGGTCAGTTCCTTGGCCGGCACATTGGCCGCAACCACCGTGGGTGCAAGCCGGACCAGTCCCAGCGACGCTGTCCGCGGATCGGCCAGCAGGGCATTAAGGCCGGCTTCGTCGTCGCTGCGGAGGTATGACCCGGCGGCTCCCACCCGCAGCCTGCCGTACCGGGCGGCGGTGTCCTCCACCAGATAGCGCAGCGGCTGCGGAACCTCCGTGGCTGAATGCTGGCGCAGGAAGGCAAGAATGCCGTCGGCGTCGTGCCCTTCGTCCAGCGCGCGTCGGATGGAATCCGCGGAGAAACGGTAGATGGCCGCCGGGCCCTGACCCTCGGCGGTGGAGATCAGCGCCAGTTCCCGCGCGACGTCCGGCTCCAGGTAACCCGGTGCCACTGCCGTCAGGTCAGCCTGCAGCAGGAACGAATTCAGGGGTGCGGGCAACGCATCGCGCAGCACCTGCGTGGCAGCGGCATAGTCCCCGGCGGCCACGGACGAGCCGAGCAGCGTCAGTGCACCGGAGCCGAGCAGGCCCAACTGCGCAGCTTCCTTGAGGATGCCCGGAACCAGGCGTGCGAACCGCCGCTGCAGCCGCGGCTGGTGCCAGGTCAGGGCACTGATGAGGTCTTCCGGATCAAACGCCCCCACCGTTCCGTTTTCGCTGTCGCGCTCGGAAAGGAGGGCAAGCATTTCCATGGCCCGACGGCGGACCACGGGGGCGTCGGGCCGGGATACTTCGGCGGCCAGTGCGTTGACCGCGCCGCCTGCCGGCAGGGGAGCACCCACGAGGGAAGGTGCACGGTCCGCATCCAGCCACGCTTCAACCAGCCGGCGCCACTGCTCTTCGCGGTTCTCGTTCAGCCAGTTCCCTTCGGAGGCGCCCCACCGGGAAGTGGCTGCGTCCAGGGTGATCAGCCCGGCAATGGCGGCCAGCTCCAGCAGCCAGGAGGTGGTGGCGCCGTCGAGCCGCAGCGACTCGGACAGGCGGCGCACTTCGCGTACACCCACTCCGCCCGAACGCAGGGTGCCGACCGGATTCTCGGCCGCCAGCGCCAGCAGTTCCGTGACTAGGCGCAGGGTCTCGGCCACTGCACCGAACGCGGCGTTATCCCTCAGGTTTCGGGTGACACTGCGGGGAGAGGGGCGGGGGGCTTCGAGCTGGAAATCGGACACAATGACGTGCCCGCGCGACGCCTGGCCCACGGGACGGGGCAGTTCCACGTGCAACGCGTCCAGGGGAACCAGCAGGCCGCGGGAAACCAGCCACTCCACCGGTGTGGGGGAGGGGTTGTCCAAGACGGCCCGTCCCATGGTGGCTTTCTTCGGGATGGTGCCCACCGGGGAGTACTTGAACCGCCGCAGCAGCTCCGTGGTGCCCGGAGGCGCCCCGTTCATCAGCGCCGCCCAGCCGGCAGGATCCGAAACCAAGTGGTGCAGGGAATGGGCAGCCGTGGCGGGGGTGTCCGCTTTCTCCAAGGGCAGCCCGGTGCTGCGCAACCCTTCCACGATGCCCACCAGGCGCTGCCCGAACTCCGGGTGCTGTGCGGCGAGGGTGGAGTAGGGCCGGCCGAGACCCGCGGGATAGGCGCCCAGCGCCTCACCCAGAACGGACACCGGCAGGTAGAAGCGGCGCGAAGCGTCAGCTTTCGGCGCTCCCGGATGCGGTTTGGCCCGCCGCAGCAGGGCCAGCGAATGGAGGTGGGCCAGGATGGCGTCCAGGGACTTGATGGTGGACCCGGCAATTGCGGCCTTCAGCCATGAGGCGGTGGTGCTGAGCTGGGAATCTTCGTTGGTGGTCAGGTCAACGGCTTCAAGCACCTGCAGCTCGGGGGCAGTCAGCTTTTCAAGGATGCGCTGCACGCTGACCCGAGTGGAGGCGCGGGCCGCCAGGGCCTGGAAATCGGGGACCGGAGGAAGGACCAGATCGGGCCGGGCCGCGAACAATTCACGCAGCTGGTCGTCGCTGCGTGCGGCTAGATCATCGGCCAAAGCTCGAATCGCGGACATCAGCACCACGTTACCTGAGTGGGAAGGGAAACGGACCGATCAGCCTCGGCGTCTGCGCCGAACTCCGCTGATGACCAAACCTGCCATCAGCAGGAAAGCGAGAGGTAACGCAAAGTAGACGGCAGCAACCAGCCACGGGGCAACCGACTGGCCCTGCAGGGCAAGGATCAAAACGGCAGCCAGGGTTCCCAGCCCGAACAGGGCCAGAAGACCGGCCGCCGCGGCCAGGGCCCCCGAAATCCACGCGCGGGTGCGGCGGGGCCCAGGCTGGGAGCCGGAAACAGAGGCCGAGGCGGACCGGACGGAGTCCGGCGGGGTTTTGTTCATGGTGATTAACGCTAACAGCGGAAATCCGCGGGACAAAGGGGCAGCCTTGGAGCCCCTATTCACTTGTCGGGATATTCTAAAGGGAACAGACTTCCCCGTAGTATCTCAGAGGTACGGGTACCCCCCCGCTGCTTGCTGGGCAACGCCGAAACGGTGGCGGAACTGAACGGTCATGCAACAAGGCAGATGTCCTGCCGCAATCGGAACTAAGAACGAGGTAACCGAAGTGCCTATCGGCAAGGTCAAGTGGTTCGACACCGGCAAGGGTTTTGGTTTTCTGGCCACGGACGATGGACAGGAAGTCTTCCTCCATGCCTCGGCCCTGCCGGCCGGCGTCAGCGAGGTTAAGCCCGGTACGCGCATGGAGTTCGGTGTAGCCGACGGCCGGCGCGGACCGCAGGCCCTCTCCGCCCGCATCTTGGAGGCACCGCCGTCGGTTGCCAAGGCCACGCGCAAGGACGCCGAAGACATGGCCGTTATAACGGAAGACCTGATCAAACTGCTCGATGGCATTTCCAACGGACTGCGCCGCGGCCGCTACCCGGAAAAGAAGCATGCCACCAAGGTGGCCGCTGTGCTGCGTGCCGTTGCCGATGACTTGGATATATAAGGTTCGTGCGCTGAAGTGACAATGACACCCGTAACTCCCTCTCCCGAAACGCCCTCCGAACCG
The DNA here is from genome assembly GCF_030142075.1 of Arthrobacter sp. zg-Y20. Classification (NCBI taxonomy): domain Bacteria; kingdom Bacillati; phylum Actinomycetota; class Actinomycetes; order Micrococcales; family Micrococcaceae; genus Arthrobacter; species Arthrobacter sp. zg-Y20. The sequence goes on from NZ_CP126241.1 coordinate 644,142, forward strand.
GCGGCCCGTAAACGTGCGCCCCGGCGGTCGGGGAAGCCCGACGCCGTGCTGGCTGCCGCGGTGGCGGAAGCACGTGCAGGCCTGCTCGAAGTTGCGTCCCCGGCTGAAGTTGGGGAGTACGCGGGGGCCGCGGCCGACGGCGAACGGCTGGTGACCCACCGGTTCACCTCGCTGCGTCCCGGTTACCGCGGCTGGCAGTGGTACGCCACTGTTGCCCGGATGCCGCGCAGCAAGAAGGTGACGGTCAGTGAAGTAGGACTGCTTCCGTCGGAGGATGCGCTGCTGGCTCCGGAGTGGGTGCCCTGGTCGGAGCGGCTGCGTCCGGAAGACATTGCTGCCGAGCAGGAACAGTTGGCCCTCGAACAGGCCGCCCGGGAACATGTTGACGACGAACAGCACGCCCACGCCGAATCCCGGGACAAGGATGGCCAAGCGCGGGACGGCGCTCCCGAAGACGACGCTCCCGAAGACGATGCAGCGCAGTCCGGCGCGCAGGATCATCAGGAGACGGACGCGCAGGAGGACGAATAATCCGTGGCGGTTGCGGCAACTGGTTCAACAATCCCTGAGGGGGCGCTGAGCTGATGTTCCGCTCCCTCCGCCTCTTCAACTACCGGATCTGGTTCTTCGGCGCACTGGTTTCCAATATCGGCACCTGGATGCAGCGGACTGCGCAGGACTGGCTGGTCTACGACATCCTCACCAACCAGGATGCCGCAGCCATGGGAATCGTGATGGCGCTGCAGCTGGGGCCACAGCTCCTCCTGGCCCCGTGGTCCGGGCTGATAGCCGACTCCTACAACCGGCGCAAAGTCCTGCTGATGACGCAGATCAGCATGGGTGCCCTGGGTCTGGCCCTGGGCCTGCTCGTGATTTCCGGCCAGGCGCAGCTGTGGCACGTGTACGCATTTGCGCTGGCCCTGGGCGTGGTGTCGGCGGTGGACGGACCGGCGCGCCAGGCGTTCGTCTCCGAGGTGGTTTCCGAGCGGGATCTGCCCAACGCCGTGGCCCTGAACAGTGCCTCCTTTAACGGGGCGCGGATGATCGGCCCCGCCGTCGCCGGACTCCTGACCGTCGCCGTCGGGCCGGGGCTGGTGTTTGTACTGAACGCCGTGACGTTCGGCGCCATGGTGCTCGCACTGCTGAATATGCGTGCCGGCGAACTGCGCGTGCTCCCCAAGGCGCCCCCGGGGAAGGGCCGCATCCGGGCAGGACTGGCCTATGTGAGGCACCGGCCCGACCTCATCATGGTGATGCTGGCAATCTTCATCGTGGGCACCTTTGGCATGAATTTCGCCATTTACATAGCGGCCATGGCACGTACCGAGTTCGGCCGGGACGCGGGCACGTTCGGCCTCCTCAATTCGGTGATGGCGATCGGTTCCGTCGCGGGCGCCTTGCTTTCCGCGCGGCGGGACAGGCCGCGCCTGCGCTTTGTCTTCGGAGCCGCAGGGGCCTTTGGCTTGTCCTGCATCCTGTCCGCAGCCGCGCCCACCCTGATTTTGTTCGGTCTATCCCTGATCCCGGTGGGCCTGTCCGCACTGACCCTGATGACGAGCGCCAATGCGTATGTTCAAACCACCACCGCCCAGGTCATGCGCGGGCGGGTGATGGCGCTGTATTTCGCCATCTTTATGGGCGGAACACCGCTGGGCGCGCCGGTGGTGGGCTGGGTTTCGGACTCGTTCGGCCCCCGTTGGAGCCTCGGTGTGGCCGCAGCCTCGGGGCTGCTGGCAGCCGCCATCGGTTTCGTATGGGCCTGGCGGACCTACGGGATGCGGTTCCACTATGACCGGAACCTGCCCCGGCGGCTCAGCATGACCACAGATACGCCGGAAAAAGCGCAGGACCCGGACAGCGCGTAGCGTCCGGGCCCTGCGGGCAGTGCATGGCCATGTTGGCAGTAATCAGGCTCAGGAGTTCGCGATCACGTAGTCGATGCACGCCAGGAGGGCGCTGACGTCGTCGGGCTCAATGGCGACAAAGGTGGCAATGCGCAGCTGGTTGCGGCCGAGCTTGCGGTAAGGCTCCACGTCCACGACGCCGTTGGCCCGCAGCGTCTTGGCAATGGCGGCGGCGTCGATGTCCGCTGCGAAATCGATGGTGGCAATAACGTTGGAACGGTCCTCCGGGCGGGCCACGAACGGGGTGGCAACGGCGGACTGTTCGGCCCACGAATAGATCCGTCCGGCAGATTCCGCGGTGCGACCGGCGGCGAACGCCAGCCCGCCGTTGCCGTTCAGCCAGTCAATCTGGGCGTTGAGGGTCACCAGCGTGGACAACGACGGCGTGTTGTAGGTCTGGTTCAGCCGCGAGTTGTCCACGGCGGTCTGCAGGTTGAGGAAATCCGGGATCCAGCGGTCGCCGGCATTGATCCGCGCGGCGCGTTCCAGCGCAGCGGGGGAGAACATGCCCAGCCACAAGCCGCCGTCTGACGCGAAGTTCTTCTGCGGGGCGAAGTAGTACACATCGGACTGCGCCAGGTCCACGTCCAGGCCGCCGGCAGCCGAGGTCGCGTCGATCAGCACCAGGGCGCCGTCGTCGGAACCTTCCACCCGGCGCACCGGAGCGGCAACGCCGGTGGAAGTTTCGTTCTGCGGCCAAGCATAGACATCCACCCCCGCTTCAGCCGCCGGTTCCGGACGGGTGCCCGGTTCAGCCGTGATGATGCTCGATGCCGAGAGGAACGGCGCTTTATTGGTAGCCGCCGCAAACTTGGAGCCGAACTCACCGAAGGACAGGTGCTGGGCCTTCTCCTGAACCAATCCGAAAGCGGCGACGTCCCAGAAAGCAGTGGAGCCGCCCACGCCCAGAACTACCTCGTAGCCCTCCGGAGCGGAGAACAGCTCGGCCAGTCCCTCGCGGATGCTGCCCACGAGGTTCCGTACGGGTGCCTGGCGGTGGGAGGTGCCCAGAAGCCCGGTGCCGGCACGTTCCAGCGCCGCCATCTGTTCCGGACGTACTTTGGACGGCCCGGCACCAAAGCGGCCGTCCTGCGGGAGGAGTTCAGCGGGAATCTTCAGTGCGGCGGTGTCGCCCATTGTGTCGCTCCAAGCGTGTCGAAAGGAAAGCGCGTCTGCATTTCCATTCTGCCGCACCGCATTCTTTCGGACGGTTTATGACCGCCGCCACAGGGATGTGTGGCGGAAAGCCCGCAATTTTCGGGCGGTCCGGCCGGTAGGCTAACGTGTTGGCGTAGACCCGGGCAGCGCGTTTTGCCGCTGTCCTCTTGCCTTCTACTAGGAGCGGCCCGTCATGACGGATCTCATTGACACAACTGAGATGTATCTCAGGACCATCCTGGAGCTGGAAGAAGAGAACATTGTGGCGCTGCGGGCACGTATTGCCGAGCGGCTGAGGCACTCAGGCCCCACCGTGTCCCAGACCGTTGGCCGGATGGAGCGTGACGGCCTCGTGGTGGTGGCGGGAACCCGCCGGCTCGAACTGACGGAACTGGGCCGCCGGCGCGCTACCGAGGTGATGCGCAAACACCGGCTCGCGGAGCGGCTGCTCTCGGACGTTATCGGCCTGGACTGGGCCTACGTCCACGACGAGGCCTGCCGGTGGGAACACGTGATGAGTGAGCGCGTGGAGCGCCGGCTGTATGAGCTGCTGGGACATCCCACGGAATCCCCTTACGGCAATCCGATTCCAGGCCTCGAGGGCATCGGCGGAGAGCCGGCACCGGTCTTCCACCAGGGCGTGCATGACCTGGTCTCTGCCGTGGCTGCCGTAGAGGCAGGATCCAAGCTGACCCTCCTGCGGCTGGCCGAACCCATCCAGGTGGAGCCGGAGCTGCTGTCCCAGCTGGATGAAGCCGGGCTCCGCCCCGGTGCGGAAATCACCGCCGAAGTCGTAGGCGGCTACATTTCCGTGCGTGTCCCCGGCATCGAAGGAGCGCTTGAATTGCCGGCAGAAGTGGCCGCACACGTTTTTGTGGCACACGCCGGGTAACGGAATGGTTACTTTTGGGACATTTACCCTATAGTGAATTCCGACGTTGAAACACCATCGTTATCCGGTCTGTCCGCCGAGCCCTGCCAACGGACCGGAGCACCAAACTCGTCAGGCAGGGGCGGAGGACCCAATTTCCGGCAGTAGAACTGCCTTGGGGTGAAGCCTTCCGGAGGCCGGCGGCAAAACGTGCATAGAAGCACGCAGTGCCGGCGGTGAGCCGAGGGCCGAGTTTCTCTACTCGAATCCGACAGCTAACTTCGCAGGCGTTCCAAGAGAGGGAAACACTTGTCGAAGCATGCTGCTTCGGGGCGCCGCCGTGCGGCTGCCCCTGTTGCGCCCGCCCGCCGGCGCAGCTCCCCGCCCTCCGGGCGCAGGCGGGTTGAAACAAAAACCCTGTCCATGGGTGGAGCCGCCCAGAAGGTGGCCATCACCGCCGCCACATCAGGCCTGATCCTCACCGCAGCGCTGCCCACCTCCGCGGCCGCTGACGATCCCGTCCAGCCGCAGCCGGTTTCAGCCGACACGCCGGTCTCCGCGGATGCCAACGCGAACATCGGATTTGCCCGCGCCGGGTTGAGCAGCAGCTATGACCCGGACGCCAAGCTGGCTTCCGTCGGCGTGGCAGCAGGGTCCCACGCGGTCCCCGCGGCCGCCAAGGGCACGCTGTCCACCCCGCTGGATTCTGCGCTGGTGGAGACATCGGGATTCGGCCACCGCGTCAGCCCCATTACGGGCGCAGCCGGGGAAATGCATAACGGCCAGGATTTCGCCGCCACCTGCGGCACCGCAGTAAACGCAGCGGCTTCCGGAAAAGTGGTCTTTGCCGGCTGGCACCCCTACGGCGGCGGCAACCGCGTTGTCATTGACCACGGCAACGGGGTCGAAACCACCTATAACCACCTCTCCGCCATTTCCGTGTCGGTAGGCAGCGAAATCAAGCGCGGAAACCTGGTGGGAGCAAGCGGAACAACGGGCTCTTCCACGGGTTGCCACCTGCATTTCGAGGTCATGGTAAACGGCGAAGTAGTGGACCCACTGAACTGGTTGTAACCGCACGAATATCATTTCGTGACCGGAACGTGACATAGCGCAAATGTTGCTGTACGCTCGTCCTCGTGCCCGATTGGCCAAAGATCGGGCACCTTCGAACAGATCGCCTAGCTCTGCCACTGTTTGAAGTCCGTTCGCAGAATCGCATGGCAGAGGCGGGGGAACCAATTTCGGGTTTCGCAAGAAGCCCTTGGGGTTAAGTTGCAAATGGCCTTAGGCCTGGCAACCGGGTGACTCCCATCCGAATCCGACAGCTCACCTCGTAGGCAATTGGGAGAGGCAAACCTGTGTCATCACACGCTCATGGCCGCCGTCGCGCAGCCACCGTTCAGACCAACCCGATCACTGCACTTTCCAAGGCAGTCAGCAGCAACGCAGGCATGGTAGGCCGTCAGGCCGCCGTCGTTGTGGCAGCATCCGGCCTCGTGCTGGCTGCAGGACTCCCTGCACAGGCAGCGTCCGTCAGCATGGACCGCCAGGCACTCGAATCCACCCCGCTGAACGTTGTAGCCGGGACAGTCAAGGCTAATGCGGACGCGGACGTAAAGCTCGCGGTCATGGAAGCACCCAGCTCCACCTCCGGCGCAGACTACCGTGCACAGGTAGCAGCTGAAGAAGCCGCAGTCGCAGCAGCTGCTGAGGCTCAGGCCCAGCAGGCAGCAGCAACCCAGCGTGCCGCTGCTTCCCGTGTTGCCGCACCTGTTGCAAACGGCGCAGTACAGACCGCATCCTCCACTCCCGCAGCACCGGCCGCTGACGCCGTAGCTCCGGGCAATGTGGCCGCCGGCCTCGTGGCCTCGGCTTACAGCCAGATCGGCGTGGCACAGGATTGCACCGCCATGGTCGAGAAGGCCCTGCGCTCCGTCGGCAAGTCCGTCGGCGACCTGGCTCCCGGCCAGTTCTTCCAGTACGGCACCGTTGTTGGCAGCCCCGCTCCCGGTGACCTGGTCATCAGTGCTACCCACGTCGCCATCTACGTTGGCAACGGACAGGTCATCAGCGGCGGTCTGAACGGTATGAACACCGGTCTGCACAGCCTCTCCGACCTGCACGGCTACAGCTTCGTCCGCGTCTCCTAAGCCCTGGTCTCCGAGAACAATCATGACCTCGACAATTGAGCGCGCCCGCCACCGGGCGCCGGTTGAACGCACCAGCACGCTGAACGCCCTTGCAGGTGCGGTCAGTGCAAACGCAGGAACGGTTGGCCGCCAGGCTGCCGTTATCGCAGCTGCCTCAGGCTTGGTCCTCACCACCGGTGTGGCCGCCAATGCTTCCGGCACGGAGCCCCTGCGGGATGTCCAGACGAGCACCCTGGATCTCACGGCAGCAAAGCTCGACAAAGTGTCTGCAGAAGCTGTGCTTCACTTTGAGTTCGAAGGCATTGCGGGCACCACTCCCGCGCCGGCGCCGGCAGCCCCTGTGGTGGAAGAGGCGCAGACCGCTCTCCAGGTTCAGGAAATGCCGGCCGCAGGTGCTGCGCAGGTTGCCCGTCCGGCATCCAACACAGCTCCGGCGGCAGGGGTCAACACCGCCGCCGCACCGGCACCGCAGGGCAGCCCCTCAGGGCTGGCCGCCACCATTGCTGCAGCAGCCTACGCCCAGCTGGGCGTCAACCAGGACTGCACCATGCTGGTGACCAATGCCCTGGCGGCTGCGGGGATCAACTTCCACGGATGGCCTGCAGGCTACCTGTCCCTTGGACGGACGGTCAGCGCAGCCGAGGCCATGCCCGGTGACTTGATCTACTACGCCGACGGCGGCATGGGCCTGGCCCACATTGCCGTATACGTAGGCGGTGGCCAAGCCGTGCACGGCGGCTTCAACGGCAACAGCACCGTTGTGGCACCGGCAGAACTCGGCTCGGGCGGCGTCTACATCCGCGTAGGCGGATAACGGCTTTTCTCTCCGGCCAAAAGCTCCTCCTTCGGGGGGAGCTTTTGCCGTTAACCGTCCGGGTCCGTCCCCGGGGACGGACCCGGACGGCGGAAGAAGGCGCCAGCGCCCAGGGCAAGGTTTCGGCCCCGGAAATGGCCAAGACTGCATTCCCGTCATACTCTTGCATAGACAATCCGATGTGCCGTAAGTGTGCCGGTGTCTAGTATTCACTGGCTCATGGACGGCCGACGAAGAGGTATGTGCATGCGCACTCTCGTTCTGAATGCTGGATATGAACCACTGGCCGTGATCACCTTCCGCCGCGCGCTGGTGCTGGTCCTGAGCGGGAAAGCGAGTGTGGTGGCGGAGAGCGGCGAGCCGGTAGTCGGGCCCTCTGAAATCCTCCCCAGACCCTCGGTTATCCTGCTCCACCGGTACGTCCGGGTCCCGTACCGGGAGGGCACCGTTGCCACCCGTCGGGGCGTGCTGCGCCGGGATAACCACGAATGCGCGTACTGCGGAAAGGCGGCAGCCACGGTGGACCATGTTGTTCCCCGTTCACGCGGCGGCGATGACAGCTGGGAGAACCTGGTTGCATGCTGCCTGCGCTGCAACAATACGAAGGGCGACAGGACGTTGGCACAGCTTGGCTGGCAGCTGCGTATTTCCCCGAAGGCGCCCCGTGGAGCGCGCTGGCAGATCCGCGAACTGGAGCGTCCGTCACCGCAATGGGACCCCTTCCTGCAGAACGACACTGCCGCCTGATGCCCGTTGTTCCGGTGTACGACGCCGTAATCCTCGCCGGCGGCCGTTCCTCCCGCCTCGGCGGCAGCCCCAAGGCACTGCTGCATACCGGTGGGCGCACCCTGCTGGAAACCACCTTGGACGCGGTTGCCGGGGCCCGGCGTGTGGCCGTAGTGGGACCGGGCTCACTGCTGCCGCTGCTTGAGGACGCGTCCCGCGAAACCGTGCTGGTGCGGGAGGAACCGGTGTTCGGCGGCCCGGCAGCCGCTGTTGCAGCGGGGCTGGAAGCCCTGCCCGCCTCGGGTGACTGGACGCTGGTCCTGGCCTGCGATATGCCGCGAATTGCCTCTGCGGCCGGAGTCCTGCTGGATGCGGCCGGCAGCGATGATTCCGACGGCGACTCCACCCTTCTGGCCCTTGACGCTGACGGCAGGAGCCAGCCGCTGGCGGGCCTGTACCGGACCGCAGACCTTCGTCAGGCCGTCCTCGGCCATGCACCCGGCGGCCTGACGAACATGTCCATGAAGGCTCTGCTTGCTAGGGTGCAATGGAGGGGTGTTGATGTTCCCCCCATGAGTACCGCCGATGTCGACACTTGGGCGGACGCGCGGATCTTGGGCGTAAGCACCGAAGGAACCGCGTTAACAGCATCGTCCAGCGAAGCGAAGGAGCACTAATGCCAAGCCAGCAGGAACAACTTGAGGCGTGGAGCGGGAGACTGCTCAAGGCACTGGAGCTCGAGGGGACACCCGTGGATATCTCCGCCGTGCTTGACCTCGCTGCGGCCGCAGCCCACAACGTGGTGCGGCCGGCAGCGCCGTTGACCACTTTTATTGCCGGGTACGCAGCGGGACTGGCTGCCGGCAGCGGACAGGCGGCCGACGCCGCGTCCATGCGTTCGGCCATGGCGGTGGCAGCCGCCGAATGCCGGGACGCAGCAGACGAAGGGGATGCGCAATGAGTGAAAAAAGCGCTCCCGTTATCCTGCCCGCACAACCCAATGCGTCTTGGGCCCAGGCCCGGCACGCGGCCTATGCCGCCGCCCGCCCGCTGCCCTACGAAACCGTTCCACTGGACGAAGCGCTGGGGCGGATCCTTGCCCTGGAGACCTCCGCGCTGCAGCCCGTCCCGCATTATGCTTCCGCCGCAATGGACGGCTGGGCCATAGCCGGGCCTCCGCCCTGGACGGTCATCACCCAGGAGGAACCGGAAGTGGAACGCTGGCAGATCCACAAGGAGTCCGGGCGGCGGGCGCTGCAGCCCGGGGAAGCCGTGAAAATCCTCACGGGCGGATTGATTCCCGAAGGCGCCGACGCCGTCCTGCGGTCCGAGAGCGGCTCTGTTTCGAACACCACGCCGCCGCGCCTGACCCGCAACGACCGGGCCCGCGAATCCGAACCGGCCGCCGGGGAGCACATCCGGCCCGCCGGGGAAGAGGCATCTGCCGGAGAGACCACCATCCCCGCAGGCAAGCTGCTCAACCCTGCCCATATTGCCCTGGCCGCCGTCTGCGGCCACGACACGCTGCCGGTGCTGCGTTCACCGCGGGTGTCCCTGCTGCTGACCGGTGATGAAGTGATTGATGCGGGGCTCCCGGAACCGGGCCAGGTCCGGGATACCTTCGGACCGCAGCTGCCGCAGCTGGTGTCAATGCTCGGCGGCAAGGTGGATGTGGTGCGCCGGCTCCCGGACCGGCTGGAGGAAGTGGTAGCAGCGCTCAGCAGCGAAGCCACGGACGAAATGTCTATTGCGATGTCCTCCGGCGACGTCCTCATCACCACCGGCGGTACCGGACGTTCCGAGGCCGACCACTTGCGCCGTGCCTTGGAAGAAGTGGAAGCCGAGCTCCTGATCGACGGGATTGCGATGCGTCCGGGCCACCCCACCATGCTCGCCCGGCTCCGGGACGGCAGGCTCCTGGTGGCCCTGCCGGGTAACCCGCTGGCAGCCATGATGGCCGTTTTTACCATCCTCCAGCCCCTCTTGGACGGACTGCGCGGCGCTCCGATTTCCCGGGAACGCCACGTGCTGGCCGGTGTGGACCTGGAACCGCTGCCCGGCCGCACCAGGCTGGTGCCGTGCAGTATCCAGGAGGACCGGGCCATGCCGTCCCCCTACTTCCGCTCCGGCATGCTGCGCGGCCTGGCCGAAGCGGACGCCGTGATGGTGGTGCCGCCCGAAGGCTGCATCAGGGACCAAGCAGTGATGGCCCTTCCCCTGCCCTGGCAGGTCAACCGGGCGCCCGCAGGATAACGTGCCGTACGCGGGCACCCGCTGACTGCGGATCCCGCCGCGGAGGGGCAACATAGAAGCAGGAAACAGGAATCAGGGAGGCATCATGGGACGGGTCACCACACGGGGACGGGTCACGAAATTCCGGCTGGACGGAAACGTCAGCCGGCGCGACGACGTCTTGGCGGGGGAGGAGCCGCTGGAGATCCGGGTGGGAGGAAAGAGTTTCACCGTCACCATGCGCACCCCCGGCGACGACTTTGACCTGGTAGCCGGTTTCCTGGTCTCGGAGGGTGTGATCTGGGAGCCCGGCCAGCTCATCAGCCTGCGCTACTGCGCGGGTGTGGATGAGGACGGCAAACAGACCTTCAACGTGGTGGATGTACAGCTGAGGCCCGGGACCCCGCTGCCGGATACCGGAATGGAACGGCACGTCTATACCTCCAGTTCCTGCGGCATCTGCGGCACGGCCTCCATCGAGGCCGTGCGCAAGTCCTCCCACTTTGATTTGGAGGGCGACGGCGTCCGGTTGCCCCTGGAGATGCTCGCGTCCCTGCCGGACCGGTTGCGCGAAGGGCAGAAGGTCTTCGACCGGACCGGCGGCGTGCACGCGGCCGGGCTCTTCAGCGCCGAAGGGGAGCTGCTGTGCCTGCGTGAGGACGTGGGCCGGCACAATGCGGTGGACAAGGTGGTGGGCTGGGCCCTTCGCGCCGGGCTGCTGCCATTGCGCGGCATGGTGCTGCAGGTCTCCGGCCGGGCCTCGTTCGAACTGGTCCAGAAGGCGCAGTTGGCCGGCATCCCGGTGCTCGCCGCCGTAAGCGCACCGTCGGCGTTGTCCGTGGAATTGGCCCAGGACGCGGGGCTCACGCTGATTGGATTCAGCCGCGGCATCTCGCTCAACTGCTATTCGGCACCCGAACGGATCCTGGCCCCGGTCACCGCGGTAAGCGCCTAGCGCCGACGGTCCCGTGTCCGCCTAACCGGCCCCGGGTCCGGGTGCCGGTGCGGAGTACGCCTAACGGCCTGCGGGCAGCAGGACCGTTGCGGTGGTGCCCGAACCCACCTTCGATTCGACGCCCAGTTCCCCGCCGTGCTGCAGCACAATGTCCTGCACAATGGCCAGGCCAAGCCCGGTTCCGGGAATGGCGGCCGAGGTGGCGTTGGAAGCGCGGAAGAACCGGCGGAAGAGATTGGGCAGCTCGGCTTCGGGGATGCCGATTCCGGTATCCGTGATCTGCACTCGGACGCTCGGCCCGGCGCCCTCGGCACGCACCAGCTCTGCCCGGACCAGGACGGATCCGCCAGCGGGGGTGAACTTCACGGCATTGGAGCAGAGGTTGGTGAAAACCTGCTCCAAGGCAGCGCTGTCACCGTCCACACAGAGCGGATCCGGGCCGAGCTCCAAGCGCAGATCCAGGTTGTTCGCGCCGGCCGCAGGGGCCAGGGACGCCGCAACCGCCTGGAGCAGCTCATGAAGGTCCACCTCTTCAACATCCAGGGTGCCCTCGTCGGCATCCTGGCGGGAGATGGTGAGCAGGTCGGTAATCAACTGGTTGAGCCGCACCGCGTTGCGGCCTACGATCTTCAGCATTTCCGCGACGTCGGCGGGGATGTCGCCGCCGGAGCCGTCCAGGATGAGGTCGAGGTATCCGGTGATGGAGGTCAGCGGGGTCCGCAGCTCATGGTTGACGGTGGCCACGAAATCCGTTTTCGCCTGGTCCAGTTCCCGCAGGCGTTTGAGCACCATCCGCTGCGCGGTGATCAGGTTTCCCTGCACCAGCCCGTGGGCGAGGTTTCCGCTGGCATGCTGGATCAGGGAGGTTTCAGTGCTGGTCCAGTCCCGGGGGCCGCGTTCACCGGCAAGCCACACCAAACCGAAGGCCTTATCCCCGTGGCCCAGCGGCACAATCATGGACGTCCCGAGCCCGGCGGCCAATGACGCCGGGCTCAGCGGGACCGGCTCGTCGCCGGCCGGCTGGCGATGGTCTTCGACGGCGAGTCCGCGGCCCCGTACCCACAGCTTTTCCGCAAGCTCGACGGCGGTGGATCCCGCCAGTGCTGGAATGGAACCGGTGGCTCCCTCACGGCTCCAGGACAGTGCCAGCTCGGGAACGCGCTCGTCCGGGAACGTCATCAGGAAGACATGGTCCGCTTGGAAGGTCTCGCCGAGTCCGTGGACCACTACTTCCGACATCTGCTGCGGATCATTGGTGGCACGGATGGACGCGGAAATGCGGCGGGTGTCCTCGCGCAGCCGGGCTGCAGTCATCCGGCGGCCCCGGCGCGCCTCGGCGGTCGCCAGCATAAGGTCCACCCGGCGGGTCAGGTCATCGGGGTCTACCGGACTGGCGACAAAGTCCGCAATTCCCAGTTCGACCATAAGGTCTATGTCGAGGCCGGCTTCGTCCGCCACCAGGATCACCGGCAGCTTGGTCAAGGCCGGTACTTCATGGCGCAGGCGCTTAAGCAGGTCCATTCCAGCGATCCGGCGGACACTGGAATCGACAACGGCGAGTACCGGTTCGGCAGCCCGTGCGGAAGCAACGGCCCCGTCCAAGTCCCGGACGGCAACAGGTTCCAGCCCCGCGGCGGCGAGGATTCCGGCGGTCACCGAGAACACGTCTGGCCGCTGCACGGCCACCAGCGCGGTACAGCGGCGTGCGGCGCCGTCCGTGGGGACAGCCCCGGGGGCCGCCTCCGGCACGGAAGCGTCCAAGGTGGGTACGCCCTCCGTGGGGGCAGCAGGGGGGTTCAGTGCCGGAGACATAGCGGCCTTTCGTAGGTGCCCGGTTCAGCACGGGGGCAGCGTTTCGAAGTGTATCAGCGCACGGCGCCAATTCCGTGACATGTTTCACGCTGTGGAAAGGAAAGTCGCCGGCGGTTTCAGCCCCTGGCGATCGGCCGGGCCGGAGCGGGACAGGGGCTTAAGCTGGAACGTGCATACAACGGAGGAAAACACATGAGTATGGAAGGCGCAGCCTGGAGCTCGCTTCACAAAATCTCGCGCGGCAGCGGAAATGACCGGAAGATCTCCCGGGAAACCCTGAAGCGGATCATCCGTTTCGCCGCTCCCTACCGTTTCCGGCTGCTGGGCTTTGTCCTGCTGTCGGTGGTCGGGGCATTCCTTGCCGTGGCCACGCCTGTACTGGCCGGCGAGGTGGTCAACTCCATCGTGGCCGGGACCGCTCCCGGCGTGGTGGTTCGGCTGGCCCTGCTGATCGCCGTCGTCGCCGTTGCCGACGCCGCCGTCTCCCTCGCCACCCGGTGGTTCTCCTCGCGCATTGGTGAAAGCGTCATCCTGGACCTGCGGACCGCGGTGTTCGACCACGTGCAGAAAATGCCGGTGGCGTTCTTCACGCGTACCCGCACCGGCGCCCTGGTCAGCCGGTTGAACAATGACGTCATTGGCGCCCAGCAGGCCTTCAGCGGCACCCTCTCCGGAGTGGTGAGCAACGTCGTCGCCCTGGTGCTGACCCTGATCGTGATGCTCGGGACGTCCTGGCAGGTGACTGTGCTGGCCATGCTGCTGCTGCCGGTGTTCCTGCTGCCGGCCCGGCGGATGGGAGGACGGCTGGCCGCCCTGCGGCGCGAAGCCGCCAACCACAATGCCTCGATGGGCACCCAGATGACCGAGCGGTTCTCCGCCCCCGGTGCCACCCTGATCAAGCTGTTCGGCCGGCCCGACGCCGAATCCCGGGAATTCGCCCTGCGCGCGTCCCGGGTCCGCGATATTGGCGTCAAGACCGCCATGATGCAGTCGGTCTTCGTGACCGCCCTGACCCTGGTTTCCGCCCTGGCGCTGGCCCTGGTTTACGGGCTGGGCGGCTATCTAGCCCTGCAGGGAAGCCTGAACACGGGCGACGTCGTCACCCTGGCCCTGCTGTTGACCCGCCTGTACGCGCCGCTGACCTCCCTGGCCAATGCCCGCGTGGAGGTTATGAGCGCGGTGGTGAGTTTCGAGCGGGTCTTCGAGATCCTCGACCTGCGCCCCCTCATCCGGGAAAAGGACAGCCCCGCCCCGGTGCCCGCCGGTCCGCTGAGCGTGGAGTTCGACGACGTGCGCTTCGCGTACCCCACCGCGGACAAGGTTTCCCTGGCCTCGCTGGAGGACGTGGCCGTTTTGGATACACGCGGCGGCGAGGAAGTCCTGCACGGGATATCTTTCCGGGTGGACCCTGGCCAGACGGTAGCCCTGGTAGGCACTTCCGGCGCCGGCAAATCCACCATTGCGCAGTTGCTCTCCCGGCTTTACGACGTCGACTCGGGTGCCGTGCGCTTCTCCGGCACCGACGTCCGTGACCTGAGCTTTGCCGGCATCCGGCAGGCCCTGGGCATGGTCACGCAGGACGGGCACCTGTTCCACGAAACCATCCGGGCCAACCTGCTCCTGGCGAACCCCGGGGCCAGCGACGAAGAGGTCTGGGACGCGCTGCGCCGGGCCCGGCTCGAGGACATGGTGCGCTCCCTGCCGGACGGGCTGGAGACCATGGTGGGGGAGCGCGGGTACCGGCTTTCCGGCGGTGAACGCCAGCGCATGACCATTGCACGGCTGCTGCTGGCACAACCGCGCATCGTCATCCTGGATGAGGCGACGGCGGCCCTGGACTCGACGTCCGAGGCCGCGGTCCAGGCCGCCCTGGGGGAGGCCCTGCAGGGCCGGACCGCCGTCGTTATTGCGCACCGGCTCTCCACCATCCGCAACGCGGACCGCATCCTGGTGATTGAGGACGGACGGATTGCGGAGCAGGGCACGCACTCGCAGCTGCTGGCACAGGGAGGACGTTACGCGGAGCTCTACAACACACAGTTCGCAGCAGATCCGGCAGCGGAAAGCGATACCGCCGCCAGGTCCTAGGCCGGGCCTACCGCAGGGTGTCCATCCCGCTGCGGACCTCCCGGTAGTAGTCCTGCAGCTTCAGTTCCGCGGCGGCGTCGGGGTCCAGGACAAACGTGGCGTGCGGGTGCATCTGCAGCACGGAGGCGGGGCACATGCTGGACAGCGGGCCCTCCACCGCGTCCGCAACGGCCCGAGCCTTCGCCTTCCCCTGCGCCACCAGCAGCACCTTCCGCGCTTCACCGATGGTACCCAGTCCCTGGGTGAGGCACAGGGCGGGCACCTGCGATGCGTCGGCGAAGAAACGGGCGTTGTCCCGCCGGGTGGCGGACATGAGGGTTTTGACCCGGGTGCGGGACGCCAGCGACGACGTGGGCTCGTTGAAGCCGATGTGCCCGTTCCGGCCAATGCCCAGGATCTGCAGGTCAATACCGCCGGCTGCACGGATGGCGGCCTCGAAATCCGCGCAGGCGGCAGCCAGATCCGCGGCCGTACCGTTCGGCACGTGCACGTTGGCAGGGTCCAGGCCCAGCCGTTCGGTGACCTCGCGGCGGATCACTGAGGCGTAACTCTCCGGGTGCTGCGGGTCCAGGCCCACGTATTCGTCCAGGGCAAAGGCCTGCAGCGCGGACAGTTGCGGGCTGCGGTGCCGCTCCAGGACTTCGTAGATCGCCAGCGGAGAGGATCCGGTGGCGACGCCCAGGGTGCGGAGCTGCCCGGCCGCCACACCGCGCAGGATTTCCTGCGCCGCGAAATCCCCCACCTCGGCAGGACTGTCAAGGATCACCACATGCATTGTCAGCTCCCTGCCCGCTGGGCGGACCCGGTGACCGTTTTCGCCGGCGCCACAATAACCCGGGTTCCGCGGCTTTCGAACTCCGCTTTCTCGCCCTCGGTGATACCGCTGTCGGTGATCAGGTTGCTGAAGACGTAGCCGCTCAGCGTCGCGAAGCTCCGGGTGCCGATTTTGGAGGAGTCGGCCACGATGTAGGTTTCGGAGGCCCGCTGCGACATCAGTGAATTCACTGCAGCCTCCCCTTCATCGCTGACTGTGGGGCCTACCTCGGCGTCGAGCCCGTTGACCCCCACAAAGGCCAGGTCCAGGGCTACGCGCTGAAGGATCACATCGGTGTAGGGCCCCACCAGCTCATAGGATCTCGGGTTCACGACGCCGCCGGTCACCATAACGCGGATATTCGGCCGGACCACCAGTTGCACGGCGATGTTAATGGCATTGGTGACAACCGTGAGCGTGGGTTTGCTGGACGGTTCCATCAGGTCCCGGCGCATGCCCAGGGCCTGGGCAATGGCCGTGCTGGTGGTTCCGCCGCAAAGTCCGATCACCGCGCCCTTGGGCACCAGCGCACTGGCGGCCTGCGCGATGGCCTGCTTTTGCGCAGTGTGGTCATCGCGGGTGTACCGGGTCGGCAGGTCATAGGCCACTGCCTCCATGGTGGCACCGCCGCGGGTCCGGGTGAGGAGCCGCTGGGCGGCAAGGGTATCCAGGTCCCGCCGGGCGGTGGCGGGGGATACCTTCAGCTCGGCCATGACGTCCTCAACCTGCACGTGGCCGCGCGCAGCCAGGAGGTCGAGGATGGAGTTGAGCCGCTCAGTCTTTTCCATGGGTGACAGCCTTTTCCGCGTTCGCGCTCAGCGCGAAGAGGGACAGCAAACGGCTTGCTTCGGGGGCGAGCGCCCGGCGGCCTGCGGAGAAGTACTTCCTGGAGTCGACCAGGTCCGGGTCGGTTCCAAGCGACTGGCGCACGGCGCGGGTGAAGAAGCCGTTCAGGTGCGTGGAAACGTTAATCTTAGTCATCCCGGCGGCGATGGCGGCAGCCAGCATGGCATCCGCAACCCCGGAGGAACCATGCAGGACCAGGGGGATGGGCAGGGCCGAGTGCAGTTCCGCGATGAGGTCCAGGTCCAGTGCGGCAGTGCGCTGCGCCATGGCATGCGAGGAACCTACGGCAACGGCCAGCGCGTCGACGCCGGTGGACATCACAAAGTCCGCTGCTTCGAAGGGATCCGTCCGTACCCCGGGAGCGTGTGCACCGTCCTTGCCTCCTATCTTCCCCAGCTCGGCCTCCACAAACACGCCCAGCGGCTCAGCATGCTTAACCACCCGTGCCGTGGCCGCCACGTTCTCGCTGTACGGCAGGTGCGCGCCGTCGTACATCACCGAGCCGAAGCCGAGCCGGACCGCCTGGTGCACCAGGTCCTCATCCTGCGCGTGGTCCAGATGCAGGGCAACGGGCACGGCTGCGGCCGAGGCCACGGACAGGCATGCTGCCGCCAGCGGTTCAAGGGCGCCGTGGTAGGAGGCGCAGTTCTCCGAAATCTGCAGTATCACCGGCAGCCCTGCCGCTTCGGCGCCCTCGACAATGGCTTCCGCCGTCTCCAGGTGCAGGACATTGAAGCTGCCGATGCCGGTCCCTGCGGCAAAAGCGTCCGCCACGAGTGTCCGGGTTGGTGTAAGACCCATCAGTTTTCCTCCAGTACAGCGGATGCGGTGCGGTCATGATGCGAGGTGATGGTGATCTGCTCCTGCAGGGAGCGGTAGCTGGACGGGATTTCACCGGCCGCCGGCATCAGCACGGCGGCGGAGGAACAGGCGGCCGCCAGGCGGAGCATGCGGGCGGTGTCCCGGCTGCCGGCGGCCAGAGTCACCGCGACGGCGGCCACCGCCGCATCGCCTGCGCCGGTGGGGTTGCCGGTCAGGGTCCGTCCCAGCCGGGCGTGCAAGTAGTGGTCCGGATCCGTTGCGGAAAATGCGAGCAGTCCAGCCTCCCCGCAGCTGAGGAAAACCGTCCGCGCGCCGGCGTCGAGCAGGGAACGCGCCGCCCGGCGCAGGTCTTCTTCGCCGGTGGCTTCCCTCAGCTCGTGCTGGTTGGGTTTGAGTGCGAAGGCACCAGCCTCGGCCGCCCGCACCAGGTCCGCGCCCGAGGCGTCGATGATGCAGGGGATGTCCCGGCCGGCCGCGGCGTGGACCAGATCCGGGTAGAACCCGGCAGGGGCCCCCGGCGGGAGGCTGCCTGAGCCCACCACCACGCTTGCCCCGGACATGGCGGCGTCCACCTGGCGCTCAAGTTCCTGCCACTGGGCGGAGGTGAGGGGCAGCCCGGTTTCGTTGAAGATGCTGGTGAGGCCCGAGGTGCTGTCCACGAACGCCATGGTCCGCCGCGTTGCCGCGGTGACCGGCACCAGCCGGTGCGGGATTCCGCTGCCGAGGAGGTCCTCACGGCAGCGCTCGCCGGTCAGCCCGCCGCAGGTGGCAACGGCCAGCACCGGCGCGCCGAGCTGGTGCGCCACCCGTGCAACATTGAGGCCTTTGCCGCCGGCCCGGACCAGGGGAGGGGAAACCCGGTGGCTGCCGCCCGGGGTGAAGGCCGAAACAGCATAGGTCTCGTCCAGGGCGGGATTGGCGGTCACGGTCAGGACACCGCCTGCGCGGCCCCACCCGTTCACGCCGGTTCCCCCAGCATCCCCCGTGCATGCAGCGCCGCGCCCATAAGCCCGGCATCCTGTCCGAGGGTGGACACCCGGATGTCCGGGCGGCGGTGGAAAGACAACCGTGAGTCCACGGCCCGGACCAGGGGCCCGGTTAATTCGTCTCCGGCCTGGGACAGTCCGCCGCCCAGGATCACTGCCTCGGTCCCCAGCACCGCGGCCAGCTGGCAGATTCCCTCGGCCAGGGCTGCCACCGCCTGGTCCCACACCTCCCGGGCTGCCGGCTCCCCGGCCCGGGCTGCCCTGAGCACCGCTTCCGCACCGGTTGTCCGATTGCCCGTTCGTTCGTTGTAGCGCCGGACGATGGCACCGGCCGAGCCCACCGTTTCCAGGCACCCGTAGGCCCCGCACGCGCACTGCGTACCCGACGGGACAGGTGAGTGGCCTATTTCCCCGGCAAAACCGCCTGCACGTACCCTGCGTCCGTCACAGAACACCGCTCCGGCAATCCCCGTGCCGATGATCAGGACCACTGCATCCCGCAGCCCGCGTCCGGCACCGAGGTGCATTTCCGCCTCACCGGCTAGGCCGACGTCGTGCCCGAACGCTACCGGCAGCATGCCGTTCTCCTCGCGCAGCCGCCGGGCAAACGGGAAGTTCCGCCACCCGAGGTTCGCCGCAACAATGCCGATCCCGGCCTGCTCATCCACGAGGCCGGGCACCACAAAGCCAAGGGCCCGCACCGATGCCTGCGGGAACTCGCGCACGTACCGACGGGCCAGCCCGGATACTTCGCGGATTATCGCCTCGCCGGGGCTCGCTGCGTCCCGGGGCGTGGGGACCCGCTGCAGGGAGTGGAACACGCCGTCGTTGTCCTGGAGGGCGGCCTTGATATCTGTCCCGCCCACATCGAAGGCCAGGACGGATTCCCCGAAGGAATGCCGGCTCGGCGGGAGATGGGACATGGTGCTCCTAGGTGTGTGACTGGCCCGGCAACTACGGAAAGTCCCTCAATGATGGACTTTGATTGGTATGCGTGTCTATAGATCAATAAAAATCATGCACTTCGACCCTGCTGGAGGCCCAAGTTGACCCTGCAACCGCGGGACAGGGGTAACTCGAGCAGTAAATATCCCGCAGAAGGGGTTGACTGCGCGCCCAGAGAGGGCAATTATTTCCTGCAACAGGCTGACGGAGCCTGATTGATAGTCCTGCATACTTATCAACTTCCATCACACCTACTTCAGCATTACCTTCCCCAGCACGTTCCTCCCCGCCGCGGAATGCGGCCGCTACTATCCGGTTCCCCGCCCTCGGCACCCTCGGCACCGGGCGGGAACCAATTGAAAGAGGACCCAATGAAGAGCACACTTCGAATTGGCCTGGTGGCGCTGGCAGCCTCCGGAGCACTGGCCGTTTCCTCCTGCGGTTTCGGGGGCAGCGGTTCCGACGGTGACGGCGACGCAAGTTCCATCGACCTGCTGGTGCCGAGCTACTCGGACGGCACCAAGGCGCTGTGGGAGGGCGTCATCGAGGATTTTGAAGCCGCCAATGAAGGGATCACGGTCAACCTGCAGGTTGAGTCGTGGGAAAACCTCGAATCGGTGCTGCAGACCAAGATCCAGTCCGGCGAAGCTCCGGACATCTACAACGGCGGAGCGTTTTCGGCTTTTGCCGATGAGGGACTGCTCTACCCGGCAGAGGACGTGGCGTCCGACGAAACCATCAGCGACTTCCAGGACTCGTTTGCGGCCAATGAGACGCTGGACGGCACGCAGTACGGATTCCCGCTCATTGCCTCGGTGCGCGCCCTTTTCTACAACAAGGACCTGTTCCAGGCTGCGGGTGTGGCCGAGCCTCCGACCACCTGGGATGAACTGTATGCAGCTGCGCAGAAAATCTCGGCTACCGGGACCCCCGGCTACGGCATGCCGCTGGGCTCCGAGGAAGCACAGGGTGAAAGCCTGATTTGGTTTGCTGGCAACGGCGGAGATTTCGGCGACGAATCCGCCATAGCCGTGGACACCCCGGAGAACCTCGAGGCCGCCGAATTCATGAAGAAAATGATTGCCGGAGGCGTGACCCAGCCGGATCCGGGAGCCACGCAGCGTACCCCCATGATCAACGTGTTCGCACAGGGCAAGATCGGCATGGTCTACGCCCTGCCCCAGACAGTAGGCCAGATTGCCGAGGACAACCCGGACCTGAACTACGGCATAGCCAGTGTTCCCACCCGCACCGGCGAGCCCTCCACCTTGGGCGTAGCGGACCGGCTGATGGCCTTCAAGAACGACGAGGATAAGCAGGAAGCCATCACCGCATTCATGGACTTCTTCTACGCCGAGGACAACTACGTGGACTGGGTCCAGACCGAAGGGTTCCTGCCGACTACCAAGAGCGGCTCCGAGGCGATGGCCTCGGATGAGGACCTGTCGACCTTCCTGGACATGCTCCCCAGCGCCAAGTTCTACCCCACTACCAACCCGGCCTGGAACACCACGGACGGCGCCTTCAAGTCGCTGATGGGCCAGCTTGAAGACCAGGAGCCCAAGGCAGTCCTGGAGCAGATCCAGTCCAAGGCTGACGCAGCCTGATCCGCCCGGGGCCGCTGCCCGGCGCAGGCGGCGGCCCCACCAGTCCCAGAACAGGTTGAACTCCATGAGCACACTTCGGCAGGTACGCCTGCGTACCGGCAAGCGGCGGGGCAGCAATGAAAGCGTGTGGGCCGCGCTGCCCTGGATCGGTCCGGTCCTGCTGCTGATCTTCGGCATTGTTATTTTCCCCGCCGGCTACATGATCTACAGCTCCACCCGGCGTATCAGCCAGGCCGGAACCAATGTGGAGGGTGTGGGAGCGGCGAACTTCCTCACCGTCTTCGAGGACCCCAACCTGCCGCGGATCCTGCTTAACACAGTGGTCTGGGTGGTGGTGGTGGTCACCTTGACCGTGGCCATTTCACTGGCCCTGGCGAACTTCCTGAACAAGCCGTTTCCAGGACGCACCTTTGTGCGGATGGCAGTGGTGGTCCCGTGGGCGGCCAGCGTGGTCATGACTACCACCGTGTTCTACTACGGCCTGGACCGCGACTACGGCATCATTAACAAGTTCCTGGTGGACGTGGGGCTGATGGATGCCTCCTACGGGTTCACCAAGAACACGGCCACGGCGCTCGCCGCCGCCATTGTGGTGGGTGTGTTTGTATCCATCCCCTTTACTACCTACACGCTGCTGGCCGGCCTGCAGGCCGTGCCGGGGGACGCGCTGGAAGCGGCCAAGATGGACGGTGCCGGACCGGCGCGCACCTACTTCAGCGTGGTGCTTCCCCAGTTGCGCGGCGCCCTGGCGGTGGCGGTGCTGATCAACATCATCAACGTGTTCAACAACCTGCCCATCCTGAGGATCATGACCGGGTCCATTCCGGGCTACAGCGCCGACACCCTGATGACGTACATCTTCAAGGTCCTGCAGTTCGACCGGCGCCTGGATGTGGCCAGTGCGCTCAGCGTCGTTAATTTCGCCGTCGTGCTGGTGATAGTGGCCGCCTACGTGAAGATCGTTCGACCCATGAAGGAGGCCTGACATGGCCGTCACTGCCCCTGCGCCCCCGGCAGGTTCCGTGCCCGCTGCGGAACCCCGGAAGCGGCGCTACGGCGCCGACAATGTCAGTGCCCGGCGGATGTGGGCGCGCACGGTCATCGGTGCGCTGATTGCCCTGGTTTTCCTCACCCCGTACCTCATCATGCTGGTGGGGTCGCTGAAAACCAGGTCGGAAATCCTTTCGGTTCCCCCCGAGTACCTGCCCGGGGACGGGCTGCAGTTCGGCAACTACCAGTCCATGTGGTCCACCCCGGAAACCCCGCTGACCTACAACCTGCTGTCCACCATCATCATTGCGGTCCTAGCCACGCTGCTGGTGCTGCTGGTGGCCACCCCGGCCGCGTATTACACCGCAAGGTTCCGGTTCCCGGGCCGGCTGGTCTTCCTGTTCCTGGTGATTGTGACCCAGATGCTCCAGCCGGCGGTCCTCACGGCCGGACTGTTCCGGCAGATGCTGTGGCTGGACCTGAACGACACATGGGTGGCCATGATCCTGATTAACGCGGCCTTCAACCTCTCCTTCGCGCTATGGATCATGCACAGCTTCTTTGCCGCCATTCCGCAGGAGATTGACGAAGCGGCACAGATTGACGGCGCCGGACGGCTCAAAGTGCTGATGCGGATCAACCTGCCGCTGGTCTGGCCGGGGATTGTGACAGCGGTGATTTTCACTTTTGTGGCGTCCTGGAACGAGTTCGCGGCGAGCCTCGTGATTATGTCCACGGCGGAGAACCAGCCCCTGTCCGTGGCGCTGACTAAGTTCATCGGCCAATACGCCACCAGCTGGCAGTACGTTTTCGGCGTGTCAATCGTCGCCATTGTGCCGGTGATTATTCTCTTTGCCGTCATCGAAAAGCGCCTCATCGGCGGACTTACCGCGGGTGCCGTGAAGTAAGCAATCCATAGGAGCGGACATGATGAAACTCGCTGCGGGCGTCCTGCTCGCCTCAGTCGTTGCGCTTTCGGCCTGTTCCGGTCCGGCCGGCGCCACTGCTTCGGCCACGGCCTCCCCGGGTATGTCCTCTCCGGGGGCCGACGCCGGCGGGGAGGGGGAGTCGCTCGAGTCACTGTTCAGCGCGGTCCGCAACAACGCCCCCACAGGCGAGCGCATCGACGCCCTGGAGGCCATCGCGATGCACTACTACTGGTACGGCGGCGACCTGTTGCAGGCCGAAGAGGAAATCTTCCAAGGCATCACCCTGCACGGGGATTACGACGTGGTGGCGCAGGCATTTGCGCAGGCGGTGGAAATGGACCCGTGGGACGTGGACCTGAGGTATTCACTGGCCTCGGCACAGGTGCTGCAGAAGAAGCTTCCGGAGGCCATGGACACCTACGCCGGCATCCTCGCCCTGGATCCGAAAAACTTCAATGCCCGGCTTACGCACACCGTGTACTCAAAGGTGACCGGTGACACCGCGGCCTACACAGCCGGGATGGAAGAACTGCGGCGGCTGGACCCTGAACGTGCCGCGGACTTTGAGGCGCGGATCCAGACGGTCGACGACGTCGCCGCCGTTCCCTTTAACACAAAGGTCCCGGACGGAGTGCCCGCTCAGCACCACGCCTTCGTTGTCCTCGGCTATGCACTTTCGGACACGGGTGAAATGGAAGAAACACTGATTGAACGGCTCAAAGTAGCGAAGGCGGCAGCGGACAAGTATCCCGATTCCCTGCTGATCGTGACCGGCGGCGTTCCCAAGGGCGGCATCACGGAGTCGGATGCGATGGCCCGCTGGCTGACGGAGAACGGCGTGGCGGAGGACCGGATCATCAAGGAGGGCCTGGCAACGGACACGGTGGAGAACGCACTCTTCTCGCTTGAACGGGCGCAGGACGCCGGCGTGGAAAGCATGACGCTCATCAGCAGCGCCAGCCACATGCGGCGTGCCCTGGTGGTCTTCGGGGAGACCGAGAAACTGCTGGCCCATCTGTCCGGCAGCAAGCCGCGCGACATCGGCAACGCCGTCTACCTCGACTACCCCACCGCCGAAGAGGCGTCCGTTATGGGCCCGGACGAAGAAATGGTCATTATGCGGGACCTGATGCGTTCCTCGGGAATCTGGGCCTTCCCCGGGCTGCAGCGCTAGCCGGTTCGGGTGAAGGCAGGCAGGGGGCCTTAAAACAGAAAGTGCCCCCGGCCGGAATCGAACCGACGACCTGCCCTTTAGGAGAGGGCCGCTCTATCCTACTGAGCTACGGAGGCGGACCGCCGGGCTTCCCGGCGGGCGATATCAGCTTACCCGTTTCTCCCGCGGCCCGTTTGCAGCGTTTCCGGTGCGGCGCCGTCGGGCCCGGCTGCCTGGCTGCCGTCGGGCGCCAGCCGGGCCAGGTACCGCGAATAGCTCTCGCGGATGGACTGCATAAAGCCGAGTATGGTGCGCAGCTCCTGGTCCGTGTAGCGGGACATCACTTCGTCATTCATGGCACCCAGCGGGCCGAAGTATGCTCCGGCCAGCTCCATGGCCAGCGGTTCAAAGTGCAGGGTGACTTTCCGCCGGTCCGAGTGGGTGCGGTTGCGGTGGATGTGGCCGATGCGTTCAAGCCGGTCGATCACCGCGGTGGTGGCACCCGAGGACGTGCCCAGCCGGGCGCTCAGCTGCCCGGCGGTCAGTGCCTCGTGGCGGATTTCCGCCTCCATGATGAGCACCAGGGCCCGCATGTCCGTGGCGTTGAGTCCGTGGGTGTGCGCAAAGGCATCCGCCACACGCTGTCCGTCCACGCTCATACCGCGGATTGCGTCGACGATGTCGCGCCTCAGTTCCTGATCTTCCACAAGATCCATACTAACTTGGAATTGAAGTATCTCGATATCTGAGATACTTTCGAATGGAGATACTTACGTCACGGGAGAAGCACATGTACGCAGGGATAGTGAAGAACGCCAAGACGGCGTGGGTCACTCTGCTGATCGGGGTGGCCGTCATCATTGGCCTTTTTGCCCTGCCAGTCGAGGAAAACGACACCACGGGGGTGGGCGGCCTGGACGACAAGTACCAGTCCACCCAGGTTGCGGAGCTGCTTGAGGAATTCCCAGACGCACAGGAATCCTCCGCCATCGTGGTCATCTCCCGGGAAGACGGCGGTCCGCTGACCGATGCCGATACTGCAGCCATTGCCGGGATCAATGCCGCGGCCACCGAAGCCGGGGCCTCCGGCCCGCCGCCGCAGGTTCAGCCTGTGGTTTCGGAAAACAAGCTGGTGGCGATCGTGCCGCTGACACTGCAGGCCGCGGCCGACGACGGCGACGCCGTCTCCGCGGAAGTGGAGGCCCTGCGCAGCGCCGTTTCCGATGCAGCCCCTGAGGGGGTCAAAGCGGAGCTGACCGGCGGAGCCGCATTCAGTGCGGACCTGGCCGGAGTGTTCTCCGGGGCAAACTTCGTGCTGCTGACCGTCACCGCCGGCGTCGTTGCCGTGCTGCTGCTGATCACCTACCGTTCTCCGTGGCTGTGGATTGTGCCGCTGGCCATTGTGGGTGCCATTGAACAGCTCGCCGCCAAGGTGGTGGACCTGCTGGCCCCGGCCACCGGTATTACCGTGGACCCGTCCGCGGTCGGCATCACCAGCGTGCTGGTCTTCGGTGCCGCCACGAACTACGCGCTGCTGCTGATTGCCCGCTACCGGGAGGAACTGCGCGCCCACAGCTCGGTGTACGAAGCCATGGCCAAGGCCCTGACCCGCACCCGCGGGGCCATTATTGCCTCCGGCGGCACCGTGATCCTGGCGCTGCTGACCCTGCTGTTCACTGACACCGCCAGCTACCGGGGCCTGGGTTTCTCCGCCGCCATCGGCATTGTGCTGGCAATCTTCAGCGCCCTGTTCCTCCTGCCGGTGGCGCTGGTGCTGCTGGGCCGCAAACTGTTCTGGCCGTTTGTGCCCAAGGTGGGGGACCCGGCCAAGGAAGGCAAGTTCTGGGGCCGGCTGGGTGAGGCCACCGCACGCCGCCCCAAGACCATTGCCGGCATCGCCGTCGTCGTCCTGCTGGCCCTGGGCAGTGCCCTGTTCAGCATGCAGATTGGCCTCAGCGAGAACGAACAGTTCCGCGAAAAGCCGCAGGCCGTCACAGCCGCCGAGACGCTCGCTGAAGGCTTCCCGGCAGGTTCCTCCTCGCCGGTCACCGTCCTGGTGGACACTGCCGCGGCCGACGACGCCGTTTCACAGCTGCAGGATGTCGAGGGCGTTACCGCGGCCACGGCGGGCACCGAGCATGACGGCAAGACCCGGATTGAACTGATCACCGGCTACGAGGCAGGCACCGACGAGGCGAACACCTTCATCACGGACCTGCGCGCGGACCTGGCCGGGGAGGACTACGGCGCTCTGGTGGGCGGTGAAGCCGCCGAACGCGTGGACCAGCTCGCCGCCAACCAGCACGACACCGTCCTGGTGGGAACCACCGTGATTGCCTTGGTCTTCCTGGTCCTCACCATCCTGCTGCGCTCCCTAGTAGCACCGGTGCTGCTGGTGGCCTCGGTGCTGCTGACCTTCCTGGCCGCCACCGGGCTGAGCTGGCTGGTCTTCGAGAATGTGCTGGACTTCCCGGCCATGGACGTGCAGACCCTGCTGTATTCCTTCCTGTTCCTGGTGGCGCTGGGTGTGGACTACAACATCTTCCTGACCACCCGGGCCCGTGAAAACGCGGTCACCATGGGAACAAAGCAGGGCATGCTGGCGGCACTGCGCTCCACCGGCGGCGTCATCACCAGCGCCGGCATCCTGCTGGCCGCTGTGTTCGCCGTGCTGGGAGTGCTTCCGCTGGTGACCCTGACGCAGGTGGGCATCATCGTGGCCGTCGGTGTCCTGTTCGACACCCTGCTGGTGCGGACCGTGGTGGTACCGGCCCTAACCTTCATCCTTGGCGAGCGGTTCTGGTGGCCGTCCCACCCGTCGCGTGAAGACGGCAACCACGGACGCCGCAAGGCTGAGGGCCAGCAGGATCCAGCGGGTGACGGTCAGCGTGCACGCCAGGGCGGCGTCGCCTCCCGATAGTTCGGCTGCGCCAAGGGCATTGTCAATGGCGATGTTCTCCCACAGGTCCGCGACCACAAAGAGGATCGGCGCACTGAAGAGCACCCAGCGCAGCGTCCGGCGCTGGGTGTTCAGCCCGATTATCAGCAGCCAGGTCAGGCCGAAGATCAGCGGGAAAAGCACCCCGGCGGTCTTGTGCACATAGCTGAGTTGGCCCAGGGCATCGGCGTCCATGGCCGCACGCAGCGCGGCCAGATGGTCTTCGCCGTATCCGAAGACCATCGAATCCGGCATGGCCAAGCCGTCGGCGAGCTGGGTCAGCTGGCCCAGGACCAGCAGATGCAGGTACCAGAAGAGGAAGAGCGTGGTCACCACGCCCGCAATGACCACCAGGCCGGGGCTGGACTTGCCCTGCGGTCCCGGGGTTCCCGGACCGGCAGGGGCTCCGGGGGTGCCGGGCCGCGGCAGGCCGGCCTGAGCTCCGTGTTTTGCGGCGCGCTGTGCTGCTGATTTTCCCATACGTACAGTATGGCCGCACTGCCGGGGAGGCCCGGCCTGCAGCGCCGCGGGGACCGGGCGCTGCGGGGTTTGGGGGTCCTTCACCGTCGCCTTCCGTACAGCTGATGCGGCCTGCCTGGTGCCTTAAGTACAGCTGATGCGGCCTGCCAGCCCTCCAAGCCGCATTAGCTGTACACATGCCACACCCGCACACCCGCACACCCGCGCACCGCACACCTGCACCCCGTCCAAATGCCCCGTCTGTGCCCTCCTGTGCCGGGGAGGCCCGCCCGTTTGCGCCTGTCCGGGGCGGAGACGGGCGGCTACGCTGGGAGGCATGAGTGAGAATGCCCTGCCCGAGGACTTCCAACTGGCCGCCGACCTGGTGCGCGAAGCCGGGCAGCTTGCCCTGCAGATGCGTGCCGAGGGGCTGACCGCCAGCCAGAAAACCTCGGTGTCCGACGTCGTCACCGCCGCGGACCGCGAGGCGGAGGCGCTGGTGGTGCGCCGGCTGCGGGAACTGCGTCCGGACGACGGCATCGTGGGGGAGGAGGGTGCCAGCCACAACGGCACCTCCGGCCGGTCCTGGGTCATCGACCCCGTGGACGGGACCTACAACTTCTTCACCGGGTCCACCTACTGGTGCTCGGCCATTGCACTGCGGTCCGAGCCGGGCCCGCACGAACTGCCGGGTGACCCCGACGTGCTGCTCGGCGCCATCTACCAGCCGCAGGAAGACCTGCTGTGGGTTGGCGGCAAGGGCCGCCCGGCCACCCTCAACGGCGAGCCGATCGGTGCGCCGGCCGACGAACCGCTGAACCGGCTATGCGCCGGCACCTACTTGCACCCCACTTGGCTGCAGCGCCCGGAAGTGGTGGGCCCGTGGACGGCAGCGGCGTCGCGCGCAGCAACCCTGAGGATGATGGGCTCGGGCTCCTGCGACCTGGGCCGGGTGGCTTCCGGCCAGCCCGGGGCCTGGTTCCAGCACAGCTGCCCGGAATGGGACTGGCTGCCCGGAAAAGCCATTGTGCTGGCTGCCGGCGGCAGCACCGCCGTCGTCGAAGTAAACGGGTTCCGCTGGCACATTGCCGGTTCCGCCGGCGCCGTGCGGGAGATCCACGAAGCCCTGACCTCCGCCTGACCGGCTGCCCGTGGTCCGGGCGTGGACCGGACCGCAGGCGGTGCTCACCGGATTGTCAGCCGCAGCGCCTAGACTTAAAGCCATCATGGACTACCTCTTTGATCCACTCTTTCCCGCACCCCGCAAAAACGCTCCGGAGCCTGCCGCGCAGGCACCGCAGGCCGAACACACCCGGCGGGGATCCTCCTATGCGGACGAAAGCCGTGCCGCGGACCTGCTGCAGGGCCTGAACCCGCAGCAGGAAGAAGCGGTGAAACACGCCGGGTCGCCCCTGCTGATTGTGGCCGGCGCCGGATCGGGCAAAACCCGGGTCCTCAGCCACCGCATCGCCTATCTCCTGGCCACCGGCCGCTCGAACCCCGGCCAGATCCTGGCCATTACGTTCACCAACAAGGCCGCCGCGGAAATGCGCGAGCGGATCGAGAACCTGGTGGGCGGCGTCGCCAAGACCATGTGGATCTCCACCTTCCACTCCTCCTGCGTGCGGATCCTGCGCCGCGAGGCCAAAACGGTGGGGATGAACTCCAACTTCTCCATCTACGACTCGGCGGACTCGCTGCGCCTGATCACCTTGGTGGCCAAGGGCCTGGATCTGGACCCCAAGCGGTTCACTCCCAAGTCCATCATGAACAAGATCTCTGCGCTGAAGAACGAACTGGTGGACGAAGAGTCCTACGCCGAATCGGCGAATTACTCCGACCCGTTCGAATCCGCTGTGGCCGAGGTCTACAAGGGCTACGCGCAGCGGATGCGCCAGGCCAACGCCATGGACTTTGATGACCTGATTGCCCAGACGGTGTTTATGTTCCGGGCCTTCCCTGGCGTGGCCGAATACTACCGCCGGCGGTTCCGGCACATCCTGGTGGACGAGTACCAGGACACCAACCACGCCCAGTACGCGCTGGTCCGCGAACTGGTGGGCAGCGACGACGACGCCCTTGACGTTCCGCCGGCGGAACTGACCGTGGTGGGCGACTCCGACCAGTCCATCTACGCATTCCGCGGCGCCGACGTGCGGAACATCAACGATTTCGAGAAGGATTACCCCGCAGCACGGACCATCCTGCTGGAGCAGAACTACCGCTCCACCCAAACCATCCTCAATGCGGCCAACGCGGTGATTTCCCGCAACCCCAACCGGCCGGAGAAACGGCTCTGGACCGCTGAGGGCGACGGCGAGAAGATCATCGGCTACGTGGGCGAGAACGAACACGAGGAAGCCCGGTTCATTGCCGAGGAGATTGACCGGCTGCAGGACGAGGAAAACCTGCGCCCCGGCGACGTCGCGGTGTTCTACCGGACCAACGCGCAGTCCCGTTCCCTCGAAGACGTGCTGGTCCGCGTGGGGCTGCCCTACAAAGTGGTGGGTGGCACCCGGTTCTACGAACGCAAGGAAATCAAGGATGCGCTGGCCTACCTGCGCGTCCTGGTGAACTCCGACGACGTCGTGAACCTGCGCCGGATCCTCAACGAACCCAAGCGCGGCATCGGCGACCGCGCGGAATACTCCGTGGCGGCCCTGGCCGAACGGGAACGGATTTCCTTTATGGCCGCACTGCGCCGTGCCGCCGAGGCGCCGGGCCTGGCCACCCGGTCGCTGAACTCGATCAACGGCTTCGTGAAACTGATCGATGACCTCTCGGAGGTAGCCTCCGGCTCGGGTGCCGCCGCAGCCCTGGAAGCAGTACTGGAACAGACCGGCTACCTGGCCCAGCTGCGCTCCAGCAACGACCCGCAGGACGAGTCGCGGGTCGAGAACCTTGCCGAACTCGTGGCCGTGGTGCGCGAGTACGAGCGGGACAACCCCGAAGGGTCCCTGGGCGAGTTCCTGGAGCAGGTCTCTTTGGTGGCGGACGCCGATTCCATCCCCGACGCGCCGGAAGGCTCCGCGGAGGAAGTTGCGGCAGCCGTGGAGGAATCCCGCCGGCAGGGCGTGGTGACCCTGATGACCCTGCACACCGCCAAGGGCCTGGAATTCCCGGTGGTGTTCCTGACCGGTATGGAGCAGGGACTGTTCCCGCACCAGCGCTCGGCCACAGACCCGGCCGAACTGGCAGAGGAGCGGCGGCTGGCCTACGTGGGGCTGACCCGGGCGCGGCAGCGGCTGTATCTGACCAGGTCCGAGGTTCGCAGCATGTGGGGACAGAGCCAGTACAACCCGGCCAGCCAGTTCGTGAGCGAGGTCCCGGCGGACCTGATCGATTGGAAGCGCGAAGGAATGGAGCGGCCGGCCTGGGGCGGCGGCGGGGGAAGCATCACGTCCAGCCGCTACTCCGGGTCCTCCTGGGGCGCCGGTACACCGCTGGGAACCGGCGGCAGCACCGCCAATGCGCCGGTGGCCAAGGCCATGGGCCGCGTGCAGCCGCAAAAGGAAGTCATCTCCGTGGCAGCCGGGGACAAGGTCAACCACACGTCCTTCGGGCACGGCACCGTGCTGGCCGTGGAAGGTGCGGGGGACAAAACAGTGGCAAAGGTGAAGTTCGACATCGGGGAAAAGCGCCTGCTGCTGCGCTATGCGCCGCTGACGAAGGAGTCCTGAAACGCGCCGTTCTTCATAACGCAGACCGGCCGATTTCTACAAGCGATAGAAGTGTGTCCTTCATCACTAAAGAGGTAGTCTGTGATCGGCGCCAAGCGCCGAGGTACTAAAGTTCCCAATGGAGCAGACCGGCTGGATGCATCTGCTCTGCGATCGTCAGATCGAATGTAAACCTACTTCGACGTAGAAGGACACTAGCCCGTGGACCTGTTTGAATATCAGGCGCGCGATATGTTTGAGGCGCACGGTGTACCCGTGCTCGCCGGAATCGTGGCGCACACTCCTGAAGAAGCCAAAGCTGCTGCTGAGAAGATCGGCGGCGTTGTCGTCGTCAAGGCACAGGTCAAGGTTGGTGGCCGCGGCAAGGCCGGCGGCGTAAAGGTCGCGAAGACCGCCGATGAAGCTTTCGAGCACGCATCCAACATCCTGGGCATGGACATCAAGGGCCACACCGTTCACACGGTGATGATCGCCCAGGGTGCCGACATTGCCGAGGAATTCTACTTCTCGGTCCTGCTGGACCGCGCAAACCGCAACTACCTGGCCATGTGCTCGGTCGAAGGCGGCATGGAGATCGAGCAGCTGGCCGTGGAGCGTCCCGACGCCCTGGCCCGCGTGGCTGTTGATCCCGCCGTCGGCATCGACACCGCCAAGGCCGAAGAGATCGTCGACGCCGCCGGGTTCGCCCCCGAGCTGCGCGAAGGCGTGGTCAACGCCATCCTGAAGCTGTGGGACGTTTTCACCAAGGAAGACGCCACCCTCGTTGAGGTCAATCCGCTGGTGAAGACCGGCGACGGACAGATCCTCGCCCTCGACGGCAAGGTCTCCCTGGACGAGAACGCCGACTTCCGCCAGGCCGGCCACGCCGCTCTGGAAGACAAGGACGCCGCGGATCCCCTCGAGGCCAAGGCCAAGGCCAATGACCTGAACTACGTCAAGCTTGACGGCCAGGTGGGCATCATCGGCAACGGCGCCGGTCTTGTCATGTCCACGCTCGACGTCGTCGCCTACGCCGGCGAGAAGCACGGCAACGTGAAGCCGGCCAACTTCCTGGACATCGGCGGCGGAGCCTCGGCATCCGTCATGGCCGCCGGCCTGGACGTCATCCTGAATGACGAGCAGGTTCGGTCCGTGTTCGTGAACGTCTTCGGCGGCATCACCGCCTGTGACGCCGTGGCCAACGGCATCGTCAAGGCCCTGGAAATCCTCGGCGACGAAGCCAACAAGCCGCTGGTTGTCCGTCTGGACGGCAACAACGTCGAAGAAGGCCGCCGCATCCTTGCCGAGGCCAACCACCCGCTGGTCACCCTGGCCACCACCATGGACGAAGGCGCCGACAAGGCTGCCGAGCTCGCTTACGCCGCTCGCTGACCAAGAGCCTGTCGAACCTTTAGAAAGAGAATCCCCTTATGTCTATCTTTTTGAACAAGGACTCCAAGGTCATCGTTCAGGGCATCACCGGCGGCGAAGGCACCAAGCACACCGCCCTGATGCTCAAGGCCGGAACCCAGGTTGTCGGCGGCGTTAACGCCCGCAAGGCCGGCACCACGGTTACCCACGGCGACGTGGAACTGCCCGTTTTCGGCACCGTGACTGAGGCCATGGACAAGACCAACGCAGACGTCTCCATCGTCTTCGTTCCGCCGGCCTTCACCAAGGACGCCGTCATGGAAGCGATCGACGCCGGCATCGGCCTCGTCGTCGTCATCACCGAAGGTGTTCCCGTGCAGGACTCCGCCGAGTTCTGGGCCCACGCCCAGTCCAAGGTGGATGCTGACGGCAACCAGGTCACGCGCATCATCGGCCCGAACTGCCCCGGCATCATCACGCCCGGCGAAGCTCTGGTTGGCATCACCCCGAACAACATCACCGGCAAGGGCCCGATCGGCTTGGTCTCCAAGTCCGGCACCCTGACGTACCAGATGATGTACGAACTGCGCGACCTTGGCTTCTCCACAGCCATTGGCATCGGCGGCGACCCGGTCATCGGCACCACTCACATCGACGCCCTGGCTGCGTTTGAAGCGGATCCCGAGACCAAGGCCATCGTGATGATCGGTGAAATCGGCGGCGACGCCGAGGAACGTGCCGCAGAGTTCATCAAGGCCAACGTCACGAAGCCGGTTGTCGGCTACGTGGCAGGTTTCACGGCTCCCGAAGGCAAGACCATGGGCCACGCAGGCGCCATTGTCTCCGGTTCCGCTGGAACCGCCCAGGCCAAGAAAGAGGCCCTCGAGGCTGCCGGCGTGAAGGTCGGCAAGACGCCGTCCGAGACCGCCACCCTGCTGCGCGAAGTTTTCGCAGCCCTCTAGTTCCACCGCGCATGCCCCCGTCCTGCGGATTTTTCCGCAGGACGGGGGTTTTTGTGCGTACTGATCCGGTAAGAAAGTTAGACATGTCCACCTCAGTATCAAACGGCTCCACCAAGCCCGCGAAAGCAACACCGCACCGGCGGGCGCTCCGGCGTGCGTCCTGGATTGTTACCCTTGGCGGATTCCTCTTCGGCTACGACACCGGCGTTATCAACGGTGCACTGCCGTACATGCAGGACGATCTCGGCCTGACCCCGGTCACCGAGGGCCTGGTTACGTCCAGCCTGCTGTTCGGTGCAGCCTTCGGCGGAGCCATTTCCGGCAAGCTGACGGACCGGTTCGGCCGGCGCAGGGTCCTGATGGGTCTGGCCGCCGTCTTCCTGCTGGGCACGCTGGGCACCTCCTTGGCGCCCACCATTGCCGTAATGGTGGGCTCCCGCGTGGTTCTTGGCCTGGCGGTCGGCGGCGCCTCCGCGCTTGTACCCGTGTTCCTGGCCGAACTGGCGCCGGCGGAGCGCCGCGGCCAGATGGTTACCCGCGACCAGCTGATGATTGTCACCGGACAGCTGGTGGCCTTCATAGCCAATGCCGTGATCGGCAACCTCTGGGGCGAGGACCAGGGCGTGTGGCGGTGGATGCTCGTGGTGGCCACCCTGCCTGCCATCGCCCTGTGGATCGGCATCAGCTTTGTTCCGGAAAGCCCGCGCTGGCTGGCGTCCAAGGGCCGCTTCGCCGAGACCCTCGCGGCCCTTCGCCGGATCCGCAGCGAGGAAGACGCGCAGGCGGAACACGAAGAAGTACGCACCCTGGCCGAAAAGGACTCCGCGGAGACCGGGACGCTGCGCGATTTCGCCGAGCCCTGGTTGCTGCGGGTGCTCCTGATCGGCATGGGACTGTCCATTGTCCAGCAGATCACCGGCGTCAACGCCATCATGTACTACGGCACCCAGATCCTGGAGGACGCGGGGTTCGGCACCGAAGCCGCCCTGACCGCCAATATCGCCAACGGCGTGGTCTCCGTTGCGGCTGCCATCTTCGGTATCTGGCTGCTGGGCCGGGTCCGCCGCCGGCACATGCTGATGACCGGCCTCATCGGCACCGGTTCCTCGCTGCTGCTGATCGGCGTGGTGTCGCTCTTCGTTGCCGAAGGTGATGCCCGCGGATACATCATCCTGGCCCTGACGGTTCTGTTCCTGGGCTTCCAGCAGGGCGCGGTATCCCCGGTGACCTGGCTGATGCTCTCGGAAATCTTCCCGCTGAAGGTCCGTGGCCTCGGTATCGGCCTGTCCGTCTTTGTGCAGTGGATGACCAACTTCGCGGTCGGCTTCTCGTTCCCCATCCTGATGGACGCCATTGGGATCTCGAAGACCTTCTTTATCTTCGTGGTGCTGGGGCTGCTGGCCCTGGTGTTTGTCCGCCGCTTTGTTCCGGAAACCCGCGGACAGAGCCTGGAGCAGGTGGAAGCCCAGCTTCGCGCTGCCGGCACCAAGTAGCCCAACGCCGGAAACGGAAGGGACCCTGCACCACGGTGCGGGGTCCCTTCCGTTTCTGTTCCCGGTGGACCCTAGGGCACAGCCGGGTAGGCGGCAACGGTCGGCAAAGCCACCGAAGCGGTGAAGCTGGTCAGTGCCGTCGCCTTGGGCAGCGCATACACGGACGTGGCCGGGGTAATTTGCAGCACCAGCCGGCTGGCGGCATTCACCGTGTAGGAGACCTCTTCCAGCGGCACCGTCAGGGTATGTTCCGTGCCGTCCAGGATCAGCGGAACGGGTGTCACCTGGTTGCCCAGTACAAGTGATGCCCGGGATTTGTCGATGATCTGGGCATAAACGTGGGTGTTGCCCCGCGGTGCGTAGCCGCGGTAGGTGAGGGTCAGCTGCGGAGCCCCGAAGACCGACGTCGGAACCGCCGGGGAAACGATCGGCACGTTCACTGCCACGGGCGCCACAGCGGCGGCGATCACGGCGCCGCTGATGGCTGCGGGGGAGAGCAGGATCGAGCCGCGCCCGGTACCTGTCAGGGATCCGGTGGCCTGCGGGTAGCCCGGCGCGGCGCGGGTGATGCCGTTCTGGTCGATGAACTCAAAGGCTGCCCCGGTGTTCACCGGTTCATTCCGGAGATACCTGGCAAACCAGTTCAAGACCGCCGGAGTGATCCGGTCCGGTCCCGCAGTGGAGTTGCACAGGCCATGCCCGCCGCAGAACTGCAGCATTTTGGTGGGGGTGCCGGTGCTGCTGATGAGTTCATAGTTGCGGGTGGCCTCATTGAGGGTGAACAGGGTGTCTGCGGTGCCCTGGATGATCAGCGTGGGTGCGGTGATCGAGGTGAACATTTCGTCCGGTGTCAGGGACGCAAAGTAGGCGATGGATTCCGGACTGAGCTGGTTCGGGTAGGTCAGGCCCTCCTGGCAGGCCTTCCGCACCGGAGCCGAGAGGGCGCCGTCGTTCCCCACCAGGGAGCCCAGCTGCCCCAGCGCGGTGCCCTCTCCGCAGAGCAGCGCACCCCAGCCGGTTTTGAAGGAGCCGGCCTTGTAGAGGCTGGTGGTCAGATCGTTCCAGGCGATGGTCGGGGTGATGGCATCCACCCGCTGGTCCTGGGCGGCGAGGACAAACTGGATGCCGCCGCCGTAGGAGGCGCCGGCCATGCCGAGTACCGGATCGCCGGGGGCGTCCAGGCGGGCTTCGGGCTGGGCGGCGATGAAGTCCACGATGGCCGATGCGTCCCGGCCTTCGTAAGCGGGATTGTTTACATAGGCTTCGCCGCCGCTGAAGCCGAAACCGCGGGGGTCCCAGGTCACTACGTTGTAGCCGGCATCGCGCAGGGGAGCGATGCCGATGGAACCGATCAGGGTATTGGTGGTTGTGGTTGGGATGCGTCCGCCGGGGAGGCCGAACCCGGGTCCCACCATCACGGTAGGCGCCTGCTGTCCGGCAGCAAGACCCGTGGCCGGGAAGAAGTTGGTATGGATGGGGGTGCCGTCAAAACTGGTGATGACGACGTCGGTGCGGATGGCGGGCGCCGCCGGTGCTGCGATGGCCGGCGCAGCCGCCAGGGATGTACCCAACAGTGCGGCGGACACCCCCAGAATAGCCAGGTGTTTCCTCATGATGACCTCATTGTCTTGGGGAAGGGCTGATAGTTACCGCGTGGTAACTTTCGCAGACTATGAAGAAGGGGAAACGGGCACAAGCCTTCGAGTGCGTATTGGACCCGATAGGGGGCAGTTTGGCGGACGAATCTTGTGCGCCGCTGACTGGCCGCCGCCGCTGGATAACAACACAGGGGCGGCGGCACGGGAAACCCCGCGCCGCCGCCCCTGATTGCAGAGGAGCTACTTTCGCTGCGGCTCGTCAGTGTTTACCGGCGCACCTGTTTCCGGGCCGTCGTCGTGCTCGCGGGTGTGCAGGTCGAAGGAGGAGCCGTGCTCTTCCACGCCGGCCTGGATGGCGCGGCCTACCACGGACACGGCGAGCCTGCGCCGCAGGGAGAGCGGATCCCGGGCCAGGTCCTTCGCCAGGGCGATGGTCATCAGCAGCATCACCACGGCGAACGGCAGAGCTGCGACAATGGTGATCCGCTGCAGACCGTCCAGGGCTTCCGAGGGTTCATCACCGCCGGCCAGCAGCATCACCGCCGCCACGGCGCCGGTGAGGACGCCCCAGAAAACCACGACGCCGCGGGAGGGATGCTCCGCGCCGTTGGAGCTCAAGGAGGCCATCACAATCGAGGCGGAGTCCGCCCCGGTGACGAAGAAGATGGCCACCAGGATCATGGCCAGTACGCCCACGGCGCCGGCCACGAGGTTAGGCATGGGCAGGGCGGCGAAGAGGTCGAAGAGCGACCCATCGAAGGAAATGGTAGGTTCACCGTCCACCATGGTCACCAGCCCCGGCTCCCCGTTGGCTGCGGCCTTCTGCTGGGTGCCGATGGCGGCGCCGCCGAAGATCGAGAACCAGACCACGCTGACCACAAACGGCACCAGCAGCACGCCGGTCACGAACTGCCGGATGGTACGTCCGCGGCTGATCCGGGCGATGAACATGCCCACGAAGGGCGTCCAGGACAGCCACCAGGCCCAGTAGAAGATGGTCCAGCTGGAGAGCCAGGCGCGCATGGATTCATCGCCGGCAACTTCAGTGCGGGAAGCCATCTGGGCGAGGTTGGTTGCGTAGTCGCCGATGGCGGCCGGGATGACATTGAGGATGAACAGTGTCGGACCGACCACGAAAATGACTGCCGCCAGCACCACTGCCAGGACCATGTTGATGTTGGACAGCCACTGGATGCCGCGGGAAATCCCGGACACGGCAGAGGCGACAAAGCAGCCGGTCAGGATGGCAACAATGGCTACGAGGATGGGCGTACCCACTGTGCCGAAGAAGCCGGACGACTCCATGCCGCTGCCGATCTGCAGGGCGCCGAGGCCCAGGGACGCAGCGGTGCCGAAGAGGGTGGCGAAGATGGCGAAGATGTTCAGGACCTTGCCCAGCGGGCCGTCCACCCGCTTGGCACCGAAGAGCGAGGTGAACGCGGAGGAGATCAGCTGCCTCCGGCCCAGCCGGTAGGTTCCGTAGGCCATGGCGATGCCGACGACGGCGTACATGGCCCACGGGTGCAGGCCCCAGTGGAACAGGGAGGTTCCCATCGCCGTCTGCAGTGCTTCTGCGGTCTGCGGATCATCGGTACCCGGGGGAGGGGAGATGTAGTAGAACAGCGGTTCAGCGACGCCGTAGAACATCAGGCCGATGCCCATGCCGGCGGAGAACATCATCGAAATCCAGGACACGGTCTTGAACTGGGGTTCTTCGCCGTCCTTGCCCAGCGGGATCCGCCCGAAGCGTCCCACGGCAAGCCAGATCACGTACACCACAAGGAAGGAAGCCAGCAGGACAAAGAACCAGCCGGCGTTGGTGATCACCCAGTCCAAGGCGGTCTGGGATACCGAGGCCAGGTTGTCGGTGCCGAAGAAGCCCCAAGCGATGAAGGCCAGGGCCAGCACTGCTGTGACGGCAAAAAGCACCTTGTCCAGCTTGGCCGGGATCTCGCGGCTCAACGCCTTCTCCTGCTGGCGCTGCCCCTCAATCATCAGCTGGACGAGTTCATGCTCCTGCTCCACCACGGGGATGGAGGAGGTAGTGGATTCCTCAACGGTAATGGAGAGCCGGGCGGGTTCAGCGGGATCGCCGTCGTTCCTTCCAGCGTCGCGTATGGGACCTTCAGTGGTAGCCATAGGCCTTTCCTTATGTCAGCGCAAAGGGCCCGGGCCCTGATGGCGGGCACGGGTAAGCAGAATGGCAACCACTCCCGGCGGAGGGCGCAATCAGTGCGCCTGCTTCCCGCCGGTATCCCCAAAGCAACGCGGTCCCGACTCTGCGTTCCTTTACATAATTCGCGAGTGTGTCCCTTCCAGATTTGCGGTATGCAACGTCCCAAGTCAAATTCGCGCAGGAGTCGGGACCATGGCAGCTGCTGTCAGGTGGTGCGGACCAGCATGTTGGGATCCTCCGAGCATGGCCCCTCATAGGACAGGCTGCTGAGGTGGTTGCCGGCTTGGTAAACCAAAGAGTTCCCCTCGGCATCCTCGAGCGTGACGACGATGTAGGAGCCGGACCCGATGTCGGACGGGACGTCCTCGCTGTAGCGGTTCACCTCTTCGAATCCCTGGTCTTCGAAGTGGGACACGTACTTGGATATTGCTGCCTCCGGATCCTCAACGGCCGGTCCCATGATCATGCCGACGTAGTGGTAGGACACCGGGTCCGATCCTGGACAAGCACGCCCGAAATACCCGGCTGTGCCCTTCTCCCAGGGCGCCCGGTCCGGACCGGAGAATGTCCAATCGCCGCCGTGGACCTTTGTGGTCTCGTCGTTGAGGTCGAGCATCCGTTGGAGGAGCTCCGAAGTCGGCTTGGAAGTGTCCATGGCGCCGTCGTTGCCGGATTTGTCTGATTGATACATAGGGTCCTCGGATTCGATGGAGCTGGTGCAGCCGGACAGAACAAGGGAGAGAGCCACAGCGACAGTGGTGGCAACCGGGGTTAGTCGGGGGAAGGTCATAGGTACTCGGCCATCTCTTCGGGGTCATGGAGCGGTGGGATGATCTGTTGGTCCCGTTCCAGGACACTATCGCCCCGCCCTGTTGTAGCGCGCGCCACCGAATCGAGGCTGTGGGTACCATCATTGAGGTATCCGTGCCCCTTCTGCGTGCCGATTGGATTCAGGTTTGTGGCGCCACCACCGATCACGGAGTGTCCACGCGTCGCTACGAGATCCCGTGCCGGATCGCCCAATGAACTAAACTCGTGTGCCCCGAAACCTTCCTCCAGAGGATTGATGCGGTAGCCTCCGTATGCCCCGCCGGGTGCCACCACGTCCTGCGGTGCGTTGGTGGCAAACAATGCCGGAGTACCGTCTGACGCCGGTTTGATATGCAGGTCCGCTGCGTTGTCAACAACCGCCTGGTCCAGCCCTGCTGAACCGAAGAAGGTCACGGAATCCACGTCAAAATCCGTTTGGGTCAAGCCGTAGGCTGATGTGGTTGTTCCATAGGAATGTGCGGCCACGGCCACGTAGGGATCGCGGCCGCCGCCAGCGGCGTGGAACCCGTTCAACGCAGCGGCGAACTTCTCCCCGCCGGCTCTGGCGTGAGCGGTATCGAGGACCTCCAGATGTTCCACCGAGAGTTGCGGAGGGGTCTCGTAACCGATCCACGCGACCACCGCGTGGTTGCGCTCACCCAACATGCTCTGTGCGTCATAGATGTTCTGGGACGCATCGGTCCAGTTTTCACCCGGTTTCCATTCGGTTCCCATGCCCGGGACGTTCCACGTGACGTTGTCCGCAGTGTCCAGGTTGCCGATGGCTACCGCAGCAAGGGGCGGAGCGCCCAGATCCAGGGAAATGATGCCTCGGGGCGCTGCACCATGGGTCGATTCACTTCCCAATTGGATAGCCAGGAGGGCATCCCTGCGCTGGCCATCAGGGGTCTGGTCCAGTTCTGCCTGCAGGGCCACGGCATTGGCGGCGGTCCGGTCGGAATAGGGGATTCCCTCGAGGTTGCCTACCATGAGCGGAAATTGTTTGGCCAAGGACTGCCGCTGTTCCGCCGTCAACCGGCTCCAGGCCTCCTTATTGCTTCGCGGATCCAGCCCCGGGTGCGGTCCGGAAAACAATTCCGGGTTGCTCTGCTTGAACTGCGCAGCTTGGGAAGGAGTCAGCAACGCCAACGCGGCCAGGAGTTGGCGCATGGCGTCCGGTCCGTCGTCGCCATTCAGGACCTTATTCAGCGCACGGGTGGCGTCGGACGCAGCGTATTCGTTTTCATTCGCTGCGGCGGCCGGGAGGACGTCGCTGGTGCGCCGGCGCAGTGCCCGCAGCGCCGTCCGGCACGTTTCTTCCGCGGCCTGCAGGTCCGCTGCCAGCGCATCTGCCTGGCGCTGCAGAAGGGCGCTCACCAGTGCGTCAGATTTTTCATCCACGAAGTCGGCAATGAAGTCGGGCACAAAGCCTGGAGTCAAATTCTCCCTTGCTCTATCCGCAACCTTGGCGGCTCCCACCTCAGCATCCAAGATTGCGCGCTTAGCCTTGATGGTCCGTACCGCGTCGGCAAATTCCTCAAGTGCGTTACGCGCGGACGCCGCAACCCGCCCGATTGCCTCGCCGTGGTCACTTGGCTTGTCCATCGCGCTGAAGACAACCTGCTGTTCCGGCGCGCGGTAGTAGTCCGTGATCGTGCGCCACTTGTCCTGCGCATCGTTCAGCGTTTGCGCCATCTGGTCCGTTTGCTCCGCTATGCCGGCAGCCGCCGTGCTGAGTGCTTCAGGATCCGGAAGATTCTCCGTACCGCTCAGGTCAACTGCAATCAAACTCATGTTAGGCCCCACCTTCCGCGGGATGTCTGGACGGGAGCTGTTGGGGCCGCGTCCGCTTGGGAGCTTGCTTGGAATAACTGAACCGGCTCCGGTGCCGCGCTGGGCTCTCCGCCTCCGGTTTCGGGGATGGGGATTCCAGCGGACGGGTGGTCAGCGGGGTCGATAATGAAGCCCGGATCGATGCCCGGCCATGTAGTCCCGGGGCCGGGGGTTGCAGGGCCGGGGTGGCCCGGAACGGCTGGTGTTGTTCCCTGGTCCACACCGCCCGGGATTGACTCTGGCAGGGGCAGCGGCAGGGGAAGGGTAACGTGCCCGTGCCCGGGGTCCATCCCCGGAAATGAAGGATCGGGAATGTGCAGGATGGGGCCCGGGTGCCCGGGTGTCACCACTCCCGGAGCAGTGCCGACGACCTCCGGAAGCGCGGCGGGCAGGTGGGCGGGCAGTGTTTCCGCGACGGGGATGTGCGCGGCGGGCAGGTGGGCGGGCAGTGTTTCCGCGACGGGGATGTGCGCGGCTGGCAGGTGGGCGGGCAGTGTTACCGCGACGGGGATGTGCGCGGCTGGCAGGTGGGCGGGCAGTGTTACCGCGACGGGGATGTGCGCGGCTGGCAGGTGGGCGGGCAGTGTTTCCGCGACGGGGATGGGAATAGGAGCCGGACCAGGCACGGGAGCAGGAGACGGAGGCTCGGGCGCCTGGGCCACGGGAACGGGGACGGTCGCCTCTGGAGCCTGAACAACCGGCACGGGAACGGGGACGGTCGCCTCAGGCGCCGGCGCGGGTGACGGGGGTTCCCATGTCACGCCTGCTGTTGAACCCGGGGGATCCAGCGGGACAACACTGCCAGCCGCCAGCTGTGCGTTAGCCAGCATTTCCTCGTCACCAATGACATAGGCGCGAATCGCCCGCCGGGTGGCGAAGACAGCATTGTCAGAGCGCGTCAAAACGGTCTCAATATCCTTTAGCAGGGTTTCTCCGGCGAAATTGGAAAAGGCGGAAAGGACCGGGCTGCTGCCTAATGCAACTTCGACGTCGTCTATGAAACCCTGGATACGGCTGTGGACACCCTGGCTCGCCGTCAGAATCGTCTCGGTGTCGGTGACGATCCTGCCTACTATTGCGGCATCTATGTCGTACTCGCTCATGCTCTCCCCCTTGAACCGGTTTCCTGCTGCCCCTGGAAATGCGGACACAGTTGGGAGAGCCCATATTCAACAGTTCCCCCGTTTCGGGAAGAACATAACCTGCCGAAAGGAATTCGTACATGGGGAGAACTCCCCATGTACTTCCCCTAGAGTGCCGTGGTGCCGAAAAGCATCCCCAGCAGATATGTGGCGGCCGCAGCACCGAGGCCGATCGCCAGCTGGCGCAGCGCCCGCTTGAGCGGCGAGGCACCGGACAGCAGACCGACGACGGCGCCGGTCATCAGCAGCGCCAGTCCCACCAAGATGCAGGAGAGAACGACGGCGGTGAGTCCGGTGAGGCCGAAGATGTACGGCAGGATCGGGATCACGGCACCGGAGGCAAAGAAGCAGAAGCTGGAGGCCGCAGCACCCAGCCCGGTGCCGACGGATTCGTGCTCGTCGCGGCGGTCCTCGGTGTCGGCCTCGGGGTTGAGGGAGAAGCTGGGGTCACAGTCGCAGGTGTAGAGCCCCATTCGTTCAGCCGCACGGTGCTCGGCGGCCTCCCTGGTCATTCCGCGGGCGCGGTACACCAGCACCAGTTCGTTGGCGTCAATATCCAGCGATTTCGCGGCGGAAAGGGTGATCTGGGTGGGTCGGGAAGCGTCCAGCAGTTCCCGCTGGGACCGGACCGAGACGTACTCGCCGGCACCCATGGACAGGGCGCCGGCGAGTAGGCCCGCCAGCCCGCTGAACAGGATGAATGTGCTGGAAACCCCGGCGGCGCCAATGCCCATAATCAGGGCGAGGTTGCTGACCAAGCCGTCATTCGCACCGAACACTGCGGCACGGAAATTGCCGGAAAGCCGGGTCCGTCCGCGGGTGGCCAAGCCCCGGACCACTTCTTCATGGATCTGCTCATCAGCGGCCATGGCGCTGGTGGCGTTAGGGTCCTGGGCATAGGGCGATCGGCCCTCGGCACGCTGGGCCAGCGCCAGTACAAACACCGAGCCAAAACGCCGGGCCAGCAGGCCGAGGGCGCGGTTACGGAAGGATGCGCGCATCGGGCGGCCGGCGTCGTCGCCCAAAAGCTGGCGCCAGTGTTCCTCATGGCGGCCCTCCGCCTCGGCCAAGGCGAGGAGGATGTCGCGTTCCTCCCCGTCGCGGCGTTCGGCGAGGTAACGGTAGGTGGCGGCTTCGGCCTGTTCGTCGGCGAGGTACTGCCGCCAGCGCTTGAGGTCGGCATTGGAAGGGACGCTGGGCCCGTTGTGCGGCTCCGGCGGTGACTGGGAATTCACGGTGCTCCTGACAGGGACCGGAACAGGGGGATCCGGCCAGTTAAAAAGGTCTCTGACCGAAGGTCTCGCTCGCCCGGGCTGCGTGCCGTCGGGTGGACTGCCGGGACGCCGCGGCGTCCAGTATGTCGACAGGCCTCGGCCGTACGGAACCAAAGGCCCGGGCCGGAGCTACTCCCCTTCAACGTCCCAGTGTAATGCAATCAGCCGGCGCAAGGCGGGACCGACCCGGAGCGGTCCGCCGCGGGCCCGGTTGAGCTGGAGGCTCAATAACTTAAGTCAAGGGGCGGGCAGGCGCTAAAGTCGAATGCGTGAGCAAAAACTACCCTCTTACGGATCCGGACCGCCCGTGGACCCGCCATTACAGCGAGGGAGTCCTGGATGGCTTTACCCTTCCGGAGGAATCCCTTGTCGACATGGTTGAGACCTCCATCCGCAAGTACCGGTCCAAGACCGCCCTTGAGTTCTTCGGCGCCACCACCAGCTATGAGGAACTCGGAGAGCAGATCCGCCGGGTTGCCACAGGTCTGTTGAAGCTGGGGGTGCGCAAGGGTGACCGCGTGGCACTGGTACTGCCCAACTCACCACAGCACGTGGTCGCGTTCTACGCCGTGCTGCGGTTGGGTGCAGTGGTGGTGGAGCACAATCCGCTGTACACCGACAGGGAACTGCGGCACCAGTTTGAGGACCACGGGGCCACGGTGGCCATTGTGTGGGACAAGACGGTGGAACAGATCCAGAATCTGCCCGCAGACATCCCCGTGCGGACCATCATTTCCGTGGACCTGATCTCCGCAATGCCCCTGTCCAACCGGATCGCGCTGAAGCTGCCGGTCCCCAAGGCGCGTAAGGCCCGCGCGGCGCTGACCGTGGACACGAAGCCCCGCAGCGGGTCCCGAAAGGTGCTCACCTGGAAGACCCTGCTGAACAACCGGCCGCTGCGCCGGCG
Source organism: Arthrobacter sp. zg-Y20 (assembly GCF_030142075.1). Classification (NCBI taxonomy): domain Bacteria; kingdom Bacillati; phylum Actinomycetota; class Actinomycetes; order Micrococcales; family Micrococcaceae; genus Arthrobacter; species Arthrobacter sp. zg-Y20. The sequence continues at coordinate 688,569 of NZ_CP126241.1, forward strand.
GTATCCGCGTCCCGCGGCCGGTGACCTTGCCGCCATCCAGTACACCAGCGGCACCACGGCAGACCCCAAGGGCGCCATGCTCCTGCACTCGAACCTGATGGCCAACGCTGCCCAGGGTGTCGCGTGGGCGTCGGGCCTCCGGCTCGGCGAGGAAACCTTCTACGCCGTGCTGCCCATGTTCCACGCCTACGGGCTCACCCTGAGCTTGACCTGCGCCATGAAGACCGGGTCACGGCTGGTCCTCTTCCCGAAGTTCGACGAGGACCTCACCCTGCAGGCGATGAAGAAGTCCCCCGCCACGTTCCTGCCGGCGGTGCCGCCCATCTACGACCGGCTGGCAGCCGCGGCAGCAGAACAGGGCGTCTCGCTGCGCGGCATCAGATTCGCTATTTCCGGGGCCATGAACCTGCCCCTGGAAACGGTCGAAACCTGGGAAGCGGCCACCGGCGGACACCTCATTGAGGGCTACGGGCTGACCGAAACTTCCCCGGTTGCCCTGGGCAACCCGTTTAGTCCTTCCCGGAAGCCGGGCACGGTGGGTGTGCCGTTCCCGCTGACGGATATCCGTGTTGTGGACCCCGAAAACCCGGCCATGGACGTTGCCCAGGGCACGCCCGGCGAACTGCTGATCCGCGGACCGCAGGTGTTTGACGGTTACTGGAACAAGCCCAAGGAAACGGAAGCGGTCCTGCTCAACGGCGGCTGGTTCCGGACCGGCGATATTGTCTCTGTGGATGAGGACGGGTTTGTCACCATCCGCGACCGCATCAAGGAACTGATCATCACCGGCGGCTTCAACGTCTCACCCTCCGAGGTGGAGGAGGCGCTGAAGCGCCACGACTCGGTTGAGGACGCCGCCGTGGTTGGACTGGCCCGCTCAGGCGGCGGCGAGGATGTGGTTGCTGCAGTTGTGGTCAAGCCCGGAAGCGGCTTCAACGCCGAAGGGTTGCGGACCTACGTCCGCAACGAGCTGGCCGCCTACAAGGTCCCGCGCCGCATCGTGGAGATCCAGGAGCTACCCAAATCCCTGATCGGCAAGGTCCTGCGGCGCCACGTCCGCGACAACCTGCAAAACGGCGGCCACCCCGCCACCCCAGACGAAGGTACTGCCCCCACCAACGCCCAGAACAATGCCTGAGCGGAAAAGAGCGGACATGAGCGCATCACAACCGGACCAGACGGAACGGCACCCCGACCACACCAGGCCTGCCCGGTACTGGAGCGGCGCACTTGGCCATGCCGGCCAGCGCTCTGCCCAGATCCTGTTGATCCTGCTGCTGGTATCCGTCGCCGTGTACGGGCTGATGCAGATCACCCTGGTGGTGATCCCGGTGCTGCTGGCCCTGATCCTGGGTGCGGCTATTGCCCCGTTCGTCAACTGGCTGCGGCGGAAGGGCTGGCCCAGCGCCTTGGCCACAGGCCTTTCCTTCCTGCTCCTGCTGGCCGTCTTCGGCGGACTGATCACCGGGATTGTCTTCGCCATCCGCAGCGAATGGTCCTCACTGGTGGATCAGGCCGTGCAGGGCTTCGAAAAGCTCTATGACTTTGTGGAGAACGGGCCGCTGCCCATAGATGACAACATGCTGCGCAGCGCGCGTGACAGTGCCATTGACTTCGCCACCAGCAGCACCGTCAGCAACGGCGCGCTTGCAGGCCTCTCCGCAGCCACGTCCTTCGCCACCGGTTTCCTGCTGATGGCCGTGGTGCTGTTCTACTTCCTCAAGGACGGGGACCGCATTTGGGCCTTCTTCCTGCGGCTGTTCCCGGACGACCGGCGGGACAAAGCCCGTTTGTCCGGCTTCCGGGTCATGGAAGTGCTGGGCGGCTACATCCGCGGAACCGCCATCGTGGCGATGGTTGACGCCGTGTGCATCGGTGCGGCCCTGTTCTTCCTGGGTGTGCCGCTGGCCCTGCCCTTGACCGTCATTGTTTTTGTCGGGTCGTTCATTCCGCTGGTCGGTGCCACGGCGGCCGGTGTCTTTGCCGCGCTGATTGCCCTGGTGGCCAACGGTCCCGTGGTCGCCCTGATTGTGGTGATCGTGATCATCCTGGTGAACCAGCTGGAAGGCAACTTCCTCCAGCCCGTGGTGATGGGCAAGTCGCTGAGCATCCATGCCCTGGTCATCCTGCTGGCGCTGACCGCCGGCACCATCCTCGCCGGCATCATCGGTGCCATCCTGGCTGTCCCCATCGCCGCCGTCGGCTGGGCCGTTATCAAGGTGTGGACGGGGGAGGACACCGGCGAGGACATCGAAGAAGCCGGTGAGATCCCAAACCCGGAGGACCAGCCCGAAATGGAATCGGCCGAAAAGCACTGACCCGGAAAGGATCCGCGCCGACCATGAAGGCCCTGCCTGTAGAACCGAGCAACGCACCGGTGGCCATCGGCGTGCGGATCCGTTCCGCCCGCCAGGCGCGGAGGATGACCATCGGGCAGGTGGCTGAGGCCACCGGCCTGACCAAGGGATTCCTCAGCCGGGTGGAGCGGGACCTCACCTCGCCGTCCGTCGCGTCATTGCTCACCCTGTGCCAGGTGCTGTCCATCTCCATCGGCGAGCTGTTTTCCGCGCCGGAGACCCACGTGACCCGCTGGGACGAGGCCCCGAAGATTCACTTGGGCGGGGAGGGCATTGAGGAACGGCTGCTCACCGCGCGCACCGAGCGCCGGGTGCAGATAGTGCGCTCCGTCATTGAACCGGGCGGTTCCGGGGAGGCGGACCTCTACTCGGTGGACTGCGACGTCGAGGTGCTGCACGTGGTCCAGGGCACCTTCGAACTCATCCTGGGGCACGAGTCCATGGAACTGGGCACGGGCGACACCGTGACGTTCCCCGGGCGCGAGCCGCATTCCTGGCGCAACCCGTCCCGGGAAGAAACCGTTGTGCTCTGGACCCTGGTCAGCCCCGGCGGTTCCTAGGCGCTGACAGCGGTGCTGTCGGCGGTCCCGGTCAGGTCCTCGAGGTATTCGACGGCGCTGCTTAGGTCCCGGCCTGCGGAACGGTAGCCCACATAGCCGTCGGGGCGGACCACGAGCAGTTCGGCCCGGCGCGGGCTGAGGCCCAGGCGGTGGAACGCCAGCCCGCTGACATCCTTGATGATGCCGGCGTCGTCCGCAATCAGGCTGCTGCCGGCGGTGAGCTGCCGGACGTTCAGCAGGCCCGCGAGCTGCGGCAGGGCAGCGGCGAGCCGCGCCGGTGCGTCCTGCGGCCAGCCGGGCCCGCAGAGGAGCACGGAGAAGCCGGGCGTGGCCAGGAGGTCCTGCAGCCGGCGCTCCCGGTCCTGGTAGATGACGTCGGCGTCGGGCAGCCGGTCACCGGGGCGGGGTCCGCGGGACAGTGCTGCCGGGAACCGTGAGGCTCCGGAGTCCACCACGCTGCTGCCGCGGTAGTTGACATTCAGCTGGGACATGGAGCGGAAGAGGCGGGAGCGCAGCCCGTCCCAGGCCATGGCCTTAGGGGCGACGGCGGGCAGCAGCTTGGTGCGGGGGAGCTTCTTCAGGCCGTTGCGGCTGGTGGCCAGCTTGAAAACGCGGTCCGTGGTGGAAACGACTTCCTGGCCTACGGGCCGCCGCTCGGCGTGGTAACTGTCGATCAGCTCTTCGCTGGCCAGTCCGCGGGCACCCAGTGCGAGCTTCCAGCCCAGGTTCAGGGCGTCCTGGATGCCGGTGTTCATGCCCTGCGCGGCCACGGGGGAGTGGACGTGTGCGGCGTCGCCGGCCAGGAACACGGAGCCCCGCTGGAAGTATTCCGCCATCTGGTGCGACAGCCGGAAAGTGCTGATCCACTTCGGATCGCGGACGGTCAGCTGTCCGTGCGTGAAGGTGTCCGCCATGCCCTGGAGGGTTTCAAGCGTTGTCGGACGATGCGGCGGCTTGATGCCGATCATCCGCCAGGTGGCCGGTCCGCCGAGCGGGAACAGGAACAGGAAACCGTCTTCGGTGGGGTAGGAGTGCACCGTTTCGGGTTCGGCGCCGTCAATTTCGACATCGGCCAGGATGAAGGTGTCGGGGTAGGCCCCGCCGCGCCAATCCATGCCGGCCTTGGCTCGGACGGTGCTGTCGGCCCCGTCTGCGCCGACAACGTAGCGCGCACGGATGCGTTCGATTCCGCGGTCCATCCGCTGGATCTTGGCTTCCATGCCGGCAAAGGGATCCTCGGGGTCCAGCCGCTCCAGGTCCTGCAGTTCCGCTCCGCGTTCAATCCGTACGCGGCGGGAGAGCAGGTACTGCGTCAGGATGCGTTCGGTTTCCGTCTGGGACAGGAACAGCAGCTGCTGGAAAGCAGTATCGTCCATGCCGGTGTCGAACAGGTCCACTTCCAGCGTTTCCTCGGGCAGGTGCAAGTGCAGCTGCCGGGCGGGACGGCCGGCTGCCGCCAGTTCAGCGCTGACGCCGAAGGGCCGCAGTACCTCCAGCGTGCGGGGCTGGATGGCGATGGCACGGGATTCGGTGCCCGGGCTCTGCCGCCGGTCAATGATGCGGAAGCTCGCGCCGAAGGCGCTGAGTTGGGCGGCGAGCGCCAGCCCCGTGGGGCCCGCGCCCACAATCAGGACGTCGACGTCGTAGTTCGGGTCTGCGCTGTTATCGTGGGCCGCCATGCCTTCAGCCTAGTCTTGACCGCGAGCGCAGTTCCACTTTAGCCTTTCGGTAAACATTTGATTACCTGCAGATAACCGCGGGTAACCGCCGCACACAACCGCCGCACACCACCACCGCACCGGGGCAAGGACGCCCCGGGGATCCCGGAGACACCCATGGATGAGCTTCCCCGCGTCAGCGCCAACGGCAACACCGGGCCGGTGGACGCGGCGCGGATCCCCCGGTATGCCGGAGCGGCGACCTTCGCCCGCCTGCCGCGCCTGGACCAGGTGGACCGTGCCGAGGTGGCCGTGGTGGGGGTTCCCTTCGACAGCGGGGTGTCCTACCGGCCGGGGGCGCGTTTCGGCGCCAACCACGTCCGGGAGGCCAGCCGCCTGCTGCGCCCCTATCACCCGGCGCTGGATGCCTCGCCGTTCGCGAACCTGCAGGTGGCCGACGCCGGCGACATGGCCGTGAATCCCTTTGACATCAACGAGGCCATCGAAACCATCCAGCAGCACGCGCTGGACCTGACGGCGTCCGGAAGCAGGCTGCTGACCCTGGGCGGTGACCACACCATTGCCCTGCCGCTGCTGCGTGCAGCATCCGAACGTGCGGGGCAGCCGGTGGCGCTGCTGCACTTTGATGCCCATCTGGACACCTGGGACACCTACTTCGGCGCCGAATACACCCACGGAACGCCGTTCCGCCGGGCGGTGGAGGAAGGCATCCTGGACACCGAGGCAATATCCCATGTGGGCACCCGCGGGCCGCTCTACGGCAAAAAGGACCTTGAGGAGGACCGCCGGTTCGGGTTCGGCATTGTGACCTCTTCGGATGTTTTCCGGCAGGGGGTGGATGAGGTGGTGGACAGGTTGCGCAGCCGCATCGGCTCCCGTCCGCTGTACGTGTCCGTGGACATTGACGTCTTGGACCCGGCCCACGCGCCGGGCACCGGCACTCCGGAAGCCGGCGGCATCACCAGCCGGGAACTGCTGGAGATCCTGCGCGGACTGCGCGGCCTGAACCTGGTGGGCGCCGACGTCGTCGAAGTAGCTCCCGCCTACGACCACGCCGACATTACGGCGGTGGCCGCCTCGCACGTGGCCTATGACCTGATCACCCTGATGGGACTGTCCGCATGAGCGCCGACGCTGCCGCCAACCCTTCCGCTGCGTCCTCCGCACCCGTGCGCAACGGCGGGGACCTGGTGGTGGAAACCCTTGAAGCACTCGGTGCCACCACGGTCTTCGGGATCCCCGGCCAGCACGCCCTGGGCCTCTTTGACGCGCTGTCCCGCTCCCGGCTGGAGTTCATCTCCTCCCGGGTGGAGAACAATTCGGCGTTCGCCGCCGACGGCTTTTCCCGGGCCACCGGGCAGGTGGGGGTGCTGTTCCTCTCCACCGGGCCGGGCGCGCTGACCTCCCTGGCCGGGCTCCAGGAAGCCTATGCCACCGGTGTGCCGATGATCGTGGTGGCCAGCCAGCTTCCCATTGACGGCCTGGGCGCCCGCCGTCGCGGCATGCTGCACCAGCTTGATGACCAGAAGGCATCGGCGGCCAACGTCACCAAGAGCCAGCGGCTGATCCAGCACGCCTCCGGCATCCCGTCCGCTATCCAGGATGCGTGGACCGAGGCCATTTCCGCACCGATGGGTCCGGTGTGGATCGAGGTGCCGCAGAACGTGCTGCTGAATCCGGTGATGGTTCCGGCCGTGGAAGATGCGCTGGCCGAGCCGTTCGACAACCCGCCGCGCAGCGAGCTGGTGAAGGAGGCTGTCCGCTGGCTCGGTGTTGCCCGGCGTCCGGCAGTTATTGCCGGCGGCGGCGTGCGCCGCAGCGGCGCCGAAGCCCAGCTGCTCTCCATTGCCGGGAAACTCCATGCCCCGGTGATCTGCACCCCCGGCGGCAACGGAGCCTTCCCCTGGAACCATCCGCTGTCGCTGCAGTCCTGGGTGGAGGACCGGCACACGACGGACGTGCTGGAGGACGCCGACGTCCTCCTGGTCATCGGTTCCTCCCTGGGCGAGGTGACCTCCAACTACTTCACCATGGCTCCGCGTGGCCGGATCATCCAGATTGACGCCGAGCCCCGGGTGCTGGAGTCCAACCGGCCGGCACTGGGTATCCGGGCCGACGCGCGGCAAGCACTTCAAGCACTGGACCAGGCGCTGCCGCAGGCCGCCGTCCTGCCGGACTGGCACGGCCAGGCGGCGGAGGACCTGGTGGCCGAAACCCTGGCGCGGGTGCAGTCGAGGCTGGACAGCCAGGATCTGGGCATGGAGCGGCAGTTCATGGCAGATATCCGGGCGGCCGTACCCGAGACGATGCAGACCTACTGGGATATGACCATTTCCGCCTACTGGGCCTGGAGCTGCTGGGACGCTAAGGCCGGGGCCTTCCACTCCGCCCAGGGTGCCGGCGGGCTGGGCTACGGCTTTCCGGGGGCAATTGGCGGAGCCGTGGGGCTCGGGGAACGGGTCCTGGCAGTATCCGGGGACGGGTCGGCCATGTACTCAATCGCGGAACTGGCTACCGCCCGGCAGCATCACCTGCCGGTGACCTGGCTGATCGTGGACGACGGCGGCTACGGCATCCTGCGCGAATACATGGAGGATGCCTTCGGCAAGGCCACCGCCACGGAGCTGGCCGGGCCCGACTTCGTCAAGCTGGCCGAATCGTTCGGCGTCCCGGCCCGCCGTTGCGCTCCCGGCGGAATCCGTACGGCCCTGGAAGAATCTTTCGCTGCGGAAGGCCCCAACGTGGTGGTGGTGGAGGCGCGGATAGGCCTCTTTGCTCCCACCCACCTCTGACATGACACAAAGCGGTTTAGTTAGTTGACCTAGGTAAACAATGTTCGTATAGTTGCCTAGGTCAACTATCAATATTGTTTCGGAGGCGGCCTGCTTTGCCCGTACAGCAACACACGGCAGAAGAGCTGGTTCGCAGTGTTTTTGCCCTCCAGCGTTCGCTGCGGGCCCTCACCCACCACAGCATCCTCGACGGCGGTCCCGGCATCGCACTGCAGGGCGTCATGCGGATGATCGGCGAAGACGGTGAGCTGCGCGCCACTGAACTGGCCGCGAAACTGGGAATCGGCGCCGCTGGACTGAGCCGGCATGTCGCCGAACTCGAGGAGCTCGGGTACGTCCACCGCCGCCCCCATCCGCAGGATCGCCGGGCCAACCTGATCCGCCTCTCCGAACTGGGGGAGTCCGTCCTCGCCCAGTCCCTGAACCGGCGGGCCGCCGTCCTGCAGCAGACGCTGTCGGAGTGGTCCGAGGAACAGGCCCAGCTGGCCTCCGAGTCCATCGGGGCGCTCTCCGAATCCCTCCTTACCTCCCTCCGTACGGCCGCGCCGGGCACCACCGGCCCCGCCGTCGGAACCTCCACACACCTATCTCCGCAGGAGCAAGCAACTAAGTGAGCGAAACAAAAACCGCCCGGAAGAAACACGTCCCCGGGGAAATGAGCCACCGCCAGATCCTCCAGGCCCTCACCGGCCTGCTCGCCGCACTGTTCACGGCGATGCTGAGCACCACCATCGTGGCCAACGCGCTGCCCACCATCATGGGCGAGCTGCACGGCACCCAGACCGACTTCGCCTGGGTCGTCACCGCCGCACTGCTGGCCAACGCGGTCAGCACACCCATCTGGGGCAAGCTCGCTGACCTGTTCAACAAAAAAGTACTGGTGCAGCTGAGCATCATCGTCTTCGTGGCCGGCTCCGTGCTGGCAGGGTTCTCCGAATCCATGCCGCTGCTGCTCACCGCGCGGGTGATCCAGGGCCTGGGCATGGGCGGCCTGACTGCCCTGGCGCAGGCGATCATCGGCTCAATCATCCCGCCGCGCGAGCGCGGCCGGTACTCCGGGTACATGGGTGCGGTCATGGCCGTCGCCACCGCCGGCGGCCCGCTGCTGGGCGGCTTCATCGTAGACAGCCCGCTGGGCTGGCGCTGGACCTTCTTCCTCTGCGTCCCGCTCGCCGTCATCGCGCTGATCCTGCTCCAGTTCACCCTGCGCCTGGAACACGTGCGCCGTCCGGCCCGGATCGACTGGCTCGGATCCATCCTGCTCACCGCCGGCGTCTCCCTGCTGCTGATCTGGGTTTCGTTTGCCGGCAAGGAGGACTACTACGAGTGGGCCTCCTGGGAAACCGCCGCCATGGTGGGCGGCTCCGTGATCCTGCTGGCACTGCTGGTCCTGGTGGAGTCCAAGGTTTCCGAACCCATCATCCCGCTCAAGATCATCAGCCAGCGCACCACCGCGCTGGCCATCCTGGCCTCCGTGGCCGTGGGTATCGCCATGTTCGGTTCCACCACCTTCCTGGGCCAGTACTTCCAGTTGGCCCGCGGCTTCAGCCCCACCGAAGCCGGACTGCTGATGCTGCCCATGATCGCGGGCAACCTGCTCGGATCGGTCGGTTCCGGCCTGCTGATCACCCGCTTCGGTAAGTGGAAGCGCTTCCTGGTCATCGGCACCATCCTGGTCATCATCGGCACGGCGCTGGCCGGCACCATCGACCATGAAACCCAGATGGTCCTGGTCAGCCTGTTTATCTTCGTCCTCGGTGTGGGCATGGGCCTGCTGATGCAGAACCTTGTCCTTGCAGTCCAGAACACCGTCAAGGTCACGGAGGTTGGCTCGGCCAGCGCCTCCATCGCCTTCTTCCGCACCGTCGGCGGCGCCATCGGCGTTTCCGTGCTGGGTGCCGTACTCTCCAGCTCGGTCAGCCGCCGGGTGAGCGAGGAACTGACCAACGCCGGCATCCCGACCAGCGGGGGCACCACCGCCACGCTGGACCTTGCCCAGCTGCCGCCGCAGATCCAGGACTTCTTCCGCATCGCATATGCCGAGGGCACCGCGGACATCTTCCGGATTGCCGCTGTAGTCTCCGTGGTTGCGCTGGTGGCCGTGCTGTTCATCAAGGAGCAGGCCCTGCGCCGTACCCTGGACGTCAAGCCGACCACCGGCAACCCGGTGGAGCCGGGCCTCACCGGCGGTACGGAAATACTCCAGACCGGGGCCATGTCCGCCGTGCAGGCTGACGATGTCCAGGCCAAGGACACCATGGCAACGGACGCCCCCGCGGAGGATGCCGCAACCCGGAAGTAACTCCCGCGGCACCTACTGCATGGTGAAACGCCGTGCCACCGCGTTGCCCAGCGCCGGGACCTGGAACACCCGTTCCAGCCCGGCGTTGCGCATTGCCAGCACAGGTGCCGGCAGCGGCCGGCCCAGGACCATGTTGGTCCGGGCCTGCGCGGAGGCAATCACCGCGTCGCGCCGCCGGCGCCGTTCAAATTCCCGCAGTTCCGCTCCCACCGGCCGGCCGCGCAGGGACGCGGCGATCAGCGGGGCCAGGGCGGCGGCGTCGAGCCAGCCCAGGTTCATGCCCTGCCCGCCGATGGGACTGATCTGGTGGGCGGCATCGCCCACCAGCACGGTCCGGCCGCGGATCAGCCGGCCCGCCCTGCCGATGCGCACGTCGAAGGCACTGAGCATCGAGTTGGCCCCGGCATCCAGCCGGTATCCGGTGCGGCGCAGAACCACGGCGGCCAGCATTTCGGCCGTGGCACCGCGCTGCAGGCAGTCGGTGTGGGCCACCCACCGGCGCAGCCCGCCGGGCAGGGGAAAGGATTCCACGATTCCCTCCGGCTCCAGATACAGCACTCCCAGCGGCCCGTCACCGGTGTGGTCCGGAAAGTCGCCCATCAAATAGGTATCGGCAAGCTGCCGGGAGGACCAGCGCGTGCCAAGCGCGGTACGGACGGCGGACCGGGCGCCGTCGGCCGCCACCAGCAGGGATGCCCGCGTGTTGAACGGCTTTCCGCCGGAGCGGCCGCAGACCCGGACGCAGCGTCCGTCGTCGGTAAAGGACTCCACCCGCGCGCCGCGTACCAGCGCCGTTGGGTCCAGGGCGCGCAGGCGTTCCTCGAGCAGCTCCTCGGTGCGGATCTGCGGCAGCGTCAGGACAAACGGATACTGTGCCGAAGCGGCGGCGAAATCCAGCCGGGCAACCGTCCGGCCCGCGCTGCGGGCCTCACCGTGGGTGATCCGTACGCCTTCGGCGGTCATGGCATCGGCGATTCCGGCCCGGGCGAGGGACGCCAGGGCCGGCGGGTGGACACCGATGGCACGCGAATGCCGGCTGCGCCCGGTCCGCTGTTCGAGTACCTGGACGGTGATGCCCGCCTGCAGCAGCAGGACAGCCAGATAGGCTCCCACCGGTCCGCCGCCCACAATAACGACGTCGGATGCCGCCCGGGGAACGTGTTCTGCGGTCGCCTGCGGCGCCGGGGCGGGGGAGAGCTGGTGCACCGTGATCAGGACTCCCTGGCCAGCGCCGGGATCCGGGACAGCGGCGGATGGACCAGCAGGTTCTGCCACGGCCGGTGCTGCACGCCCTGCCAGCCGGCCGGAGTTACCTCCGCCAGTTCCGCCGCCGTGAAACTGCGCCGGATGGAGGTCAGCCCGTCCCGGCGGATGAATGAGCCGGGGAAAAACGGCCAGGTCCCCACCGAAAACAGCACGTACGCCCACCGGCTGCGCTCAATGTCGCTGTGCAGAATCAGCCTGGTGGCGAGTTTTTCCGAATCGGCCAGCAGGGCCTCCAGTTCCCCCGCGCCGAGGTGATGGAGCATGTGGTTGGAGATCACGACGTCGTAGGACCGGCCCTCCGCAACCAGGTCGGAGCTGAATGCCTGCCGGTAGGCGAGCCCCGGCACCGGGGGGCGGGCCGAGGCGAAGGCGTGCGCCCGCGGATCCGGGTCGATCGCCGTGATGTCCAGCGCGAAGCCGTCCCGGCGCGCCCAGCGGGCAAGGCAGCGGGGCACGTCCCCGCCGCCGGAACCGATATCCAGCAAACTCCCGCCGCCGCTCTCCCGGAACAGCGGGCGCAGGTACCGGACGTAGTTGCGCCGCCATCCCGATACAACGGCGTTGATCAGCCAGAAGCGGGCGTAGGTGCGTTCCAATTGCCGGGGATCGGCGTCGGGCCGGTCCATTTCTTCCACGGCATCCACGGCGCGTTCAGCCAGCGACGGGAGCACACCCGTCATGCAGGGACGCCTACCGCCGGCTGCTCAGCGCGTTCTCCGGCCACCGCTGCCGCCGGCTGGACCGGCACGCCGACCCGGGTGAACAATCCTGTTTCCACGGTCAGGCCCGGGCCGAAGGCCATGGAACAAATCCGCTCGTTGCCACCTGCAGAGGGCAGATCCAGGATGCGTTTGAGGACAAACAGCACCGTAGCGCTGCTCATGTTGCCCACTGTGCGCAGCGTTTCCCGAGCCGGGAACAGCTGTTCCTCGCTCAGTTCGAGCTTGGCCTCCACCTTGTCCAGGATGCTGCGGCCACCGGGATGGATGGCCCAGTGCTCGATCTCCCGGTACGGCAGCGTTCCCAACGAATCGTCGTGGGCGAGCAGCGGGTCAAGGGCGCCGACAATGTGGTCGTCGATGATGTGCGGAACATAGGTGCCCAGCACCATCTCGAAGCCTTCGTCGCCGATATTCCAGGCCATGGCTTCCTCACCCACCGGGGTAAGGATGGTCTCGAAATGGTCCAGTTGGATGCCGGGGCCCTCGGGCAGGTCATCGCGGGCAGTGATCACCGCGGCGGCGGCGCCGTCGGCAAAGAGCGAGGACCCCATGATGGCATCGGGGTCATTGGAGGTGCGCACATGCAGGGAGCAGAGTTCGGCGCTGACCACCAGCACCACGGCGCCGGGATCGGCCTCGCAGAAGGACTTCGCGGCGCGCATGGCCGGGAACGCGGCATAGCAGCCCATAAAGCCCAGGTGGTAGCGCTGGACGGAGGGGTCCAGCCCGAGCGCCCGGACCACTTTGTAGTCCGGGCCGGGGTTGAAGAACCCCGTGCAGGAGACGGTGATGACGTGCGTGATGTCCGCCGCCGTCACTCCCGGGGCGGCCGCCAAGGCCTTGGTTGCGGCCTCGATGAAAAGCTTGGTGGCCTGCACTGCGAAAATGTCGTTGCGAACCTTGGTGCTGGGCTTCAGCAGCAATCCGCTGCGGGCGTCGTAAAACACCGGATGCTCGGAGGTGTCGGTGAGGGACAGCTCGGCCAGTGCCGTGCGGCGGGTGTCGATGGCCGCGGAATCGAAGCAGGTGCGGACCAGCCGTTCACCCAGCCGGGTCAGGCCCGGCTGGGTGGCGAAGCAGTCACGGACTTCAGTCTGCACCAGCACAGTGGGGGGAATTGCAGTTTCCAAGGACCTGAGGGTAACCGTCATAGTCCATTCTTAGGGGACTGTGACCCGGCACACAATGGTTGGAGTGCTGCAAAGGTTGCCGTGGGCTACTGGTTTAGCGGCTGCAGCAGGTCCTTTTCCAGTACGAGGTCCACCGACAGGGTCTTGTAGCCCTCCGCTTCAAAAAGCACCGTGACGGTCTCATCCTCGTAACTCATCACGACGCCGGGTCCCCACTCGGTGTGCGTCACCGGGGACTGCAGCGGGAACGGGAGGTCCGCCGCATCGTCCGGGGACAGCTCGGCCAGGTCTTCCGGGGCGACGTCCGCCGCGGCAGCGGCCTTTTCGCAGTTGTCGCAGTTCCCGCAGGGATCGGGCATATTCTCCCCGAAGTAGCCGAGCAGGAACTGGCGGCGGCAGCCCGAGGTCTCGGCGTACTGCCGGGCCATATCCACCCGCGACTGGTCGATGTTCTCGCGCCGTTCGGCGTACTCGGCGGCGGCGGATACCGCCTCGTCCGGGCTCATGGTGCCTGCCTTGTAGCCCTTTTTGCTGGCTGTGACGGCCCCGGCCTCGTACAGCAGGTTCAGCAGGCCAGCGAGTTTCCGCGCGCTGAGGTTCAGTGTTTCCCGCAGCCGGGCCTGGCTGATGGTGCCGTTCTGTGCCCGGAGCACCGCGAACAACTGCCGCAGGTCGTCGTCGCTGGGCCGGTTGCTGGCAAAGAAGCGACGCAGGCCCAGGTCCTCCGGCCGGTAGTGCAGGATGGCGGTGGCGGGTTTGCCGTCCCGTCCGCCCCGGCCGATTTCCTGGTAGTAGCTGTCCACCGAATCCGGGATCCCGGCGTGCACCACGTAGCGGACGTTGGGCTTGTCGATGCCCATGCCGAACGCCGTGGTGGCCACCACTACGTCCAGTTCGTCAGCCAGGAACCGGCGGTGGACGTCTTCCCGTTCCCCGGCCGGCCGGCCCGAATGGAAGGCCGCTGCCCGCAGGCCCGCCTTTTCCAGGTCCTCGGCGTATTGCTCGGCTTCCTTGCGCGTTGCCACGTACACCAGGCCGGGGTGTTCCAGGTCCGGAACACTGTCCACCACGGCGCGCCGCTTGTCCTCGGACTCCACGTGCATGCGAACCGCCAGGTGCAGGTTGGGCCGGTCAAAGCCCTGGGCTATCAGGAACGGGTCCTTCAGCTGCAGGACGCCGGCAATCTCGGTGCGCACCGGCGGAGCGGCGGTGGCGGTGAGGGCAACCACGGGTTTCCCGAGGGCCTGGACCAGGGCGCCGAGCTGGAGATAGTCCGGCCGGAAATCATGGCCCCACGCAGAGACGCAGTGTGCCTCGTCGATGACCAGCAAGGACACATCCAGGCTCTTCAGGCGTTGTGCCACGTCCTCCTTGGCCACCTGTTCCGGCGCGAGGAACAGGAACTTGGCCCGCTGCTCCTCATCCGGGTCCTCAACCGCGGCCCACGCGTCGTTGATCTGGGCTTGGGACTGACCGGAGTTCACTACATACGCACGGGTGCGGCCCGCGGCAGCGTTAATGGCGTCTGCTTGGTCGCGCTGCAGTGCGACCAAGGGAGAAATAACGACGGCGACACCCGGCAGGGCAAGCGCCGGAACCTGGTAGACGGCGGATTTGCCGTGTCCGGTAGGCATAACGCATAGGACATCCCTGCCCTGGGCTACGGCGGTCATGGCTTCGAGCTGCCCTTCGCGGGGCGTCTCCCAGCCGAAGACCTCCGACGCTGTCCGGATCAGGGTTTCCCTGGTGACGTTCATGAATGACCCTTCAGCGAACCGAACCGGCCAAAGCCGGTATTCAACTTAGTAAGCTTACTGAGGACCGGATATGGATGCGATTCGTGCCCGTGGGCGGGACCACTGGAACCACTGGCGGCATAGGAGCAGAACCAGCACCAGTTCCAGGACCGCACCGCCGTAGTACATCACCAGGGCGCCCTGTTCCGCTGCGGTCGCGCTCACGCCGGGCGGCGGATCGGCATAAATGCCCTTGGCCAGGATGTTGTGCGCGGCAATGGACAGGACCAGCACAATGGCCCGCAGCCGGTAGCCGGCCCGGTGCGGTGAGGGATCCCGGCCGATGATGGCGGCGGTAAACAGATACCCCGCAGCGAGCAGATGGAACGTCACCAGCCAGTGCACCGGCATGGACTCCTGCATGGCCTGCAGCAGCGGGGTGCGGAACATCAGGAACATTCCGCCGGTATTCAGCACGGCCGCGGTAACGGGGAAAGCCAGGAAGCGGACAAACCTGCTGCGCAGCAGCCGGGAGAGCCGTCGGGCCGGAAAGACGTCAAGGCTGCGCAGCGCGAGCGTGAAGGGACGGGACAACACCAGCAGCAGCGGCGAGACCATCCCGGCCAGCAGGTGGGAGAAGCTGAGTATGGCGAAATCCGTATGCGCCAGTTCGGCCAACGGGTTCAGCACGGTCACCAGGACCGCCCCCACGCCCAAGGTGAAGCACAGGGTCCGGTACCAGGGCCAGCTGCCCGAGCGCGGCGAGAGCGCTCCGGCCCAGTAGGCCACCAAGGCAGCAACCGCGGGGATAAAGAACAACGTCTCCGCGGCGAAGCCTCCGCCGTGGTTATGCATCGGCCGTGGTTTCTGCCGTGCCCGGGGGAACGGCGGCACGGGTACGGTACGTCAGCCATGCGCCGGCAACGATCAGCAGCACCGCCACCGAGTTCCACACGGTGTCATAGGCCAGCAGATCCACCTCGTACCGGATCTGGTGCAGGCCCATGAGTTTGTGCTGCACGGTGCCGTCATACAACTGGAAGGCTCCGGCGCCGAGCAGGACACCGCCAATCCAGCGCGGCCACAGGAGCTGGTGCCAGCGGCGGAGGTCGGCGAACAGGAACAACCCGGCCACCACGGCAAACCAGCCAAAGGCGTGGAACAGTCCGTCCGAGAACAGGCCCACCGAGGTGGTGGAGCGGTCATAGAAGTGGTGCCACTGCAGCAGTTGGTGGAAGACCACTTCATCCATGAAGGCAGCCAGCCCGATTCCAAACAGGAGACCGGAAACCAGATTGCGTGGGCGGGGAGACCTGCGGGTGTGGTGCTGCGTTGCCATCTTTTGAACATAACACCGACCGGGCGGCGGCTGCAGGCGTGCGTGACAAGGCCGGTGCGCTGCGGCAAGGATGGATACCATGTGGATCGGCGCGCTGGAACTGGACCTGCTCCTGGGGGATGTGCATTCCCTCAAGGGCAAACGCTCGGTGGTGCGGCCCATCCTCGCTGAGCTGCGGCGGAAGTTTGACGTCTCCGCCGCGGAGGTCGGGTCGCTGGACCTGCACCGCCGTTCGGGTTTGGGTGTAAGTGTGGTGTCGGCGGACAGGTCGCATGTGGTGGAGGTGCTCGATGCCGCGGAGCGACTGGTGGCGGCCCGGCCGGAAGTGGAGCTGTTGAGCACCCGGCGCCGGCTCTTCACCGAAGAGGACTAACCGCCCCGGCCGGCCGCTCGCCACAAGCGGGTGCATGGGGAAGAATTGGGCGGGTGAGTCTAAGCAGCGTAGAACCCGTCGCCCACCTATCCGCATCGGACGAGCAGGTCATTGCCCAGCTCGCCTCGGAACTCGGCGTTGCGCCGTGGCAGGTCCGTGCTGCCGTGGAACTGCTCGACGGCGGTGCCACGGTGCCGTTTATCGCCCGGTACCGCAAGGAGGCCACCGGCACCCTGGACGACGCACAGCTGCGGGACCTGGATGAGCGGCTGCGGTACCTGCGCGAACTGCAGGAACGGCGGCGCACCATCCTTGAGGCGATCGATGCCCAGGGCAAGCTGACCCCGGAGCTGAGGGCCGCCGTCGTCGGGGCTGAAACCAAGTCCCGGCTGGAGGACATCTACCTGCCTTACCGGAGCAAGCGGCGCACCAAGGCGCAGATTGCCCGGGAAGCGGGACTGGAACCGCTGGCGGATACCCTGCTGGCGGATCCCGGCCGCGTGCCGGAAACCGAGGCAGCAGCGTATGTGCGCGACGGCGTGCCCGATGCAGTAGAGGCGCTCGCCGGCGCG